>CP119326.1:1978068-2637424 GCA_029202665.1 Candidatus Brevundimonas colombiensis | reverse complement strand
TTCTATGGCGCGCTGAAGGTCGAGCGGGTGGCCATGAGCATCATCCTGGGCCTGGTTGTGGCCATCGCCGCCATGAACATCATCTCGGGCATCGTCATGCTGGTGAAGAACAAGGGCCGCGACATCGCCATCCTGCGCACCATCGGCGCCAGCCCCTCGGCGATCCTTCGCGTCTTCTTCATGGCCGGCGCCATGATCGGCGTGGCGGGCACCTTGGCGGGTCTGCTGCTGGGCCTGTTGTTCTGCTGGAACATCGGCGCGATCCAGCATTTCCTGGAATGGGTGCTGCAGACCAAGCTGTTCGATTCCGACGTCTATATGCTGGACGCCATCCCGGCCTTGGTCGATCCGGTCGACGTGACCTGGGTCGCCTTCTGGTCGTTGCTGATGAGCTGCATCGCCAGCCTGCCGCCGTCGTGGAATGCGTCGCGCATCGATCCCGTGGAGGCGCTCCGCTATGAGTAAGGCTCCCATCCTGTCGGTGCGCGGTCTGACCCGCACCTATGACACCGCCCAGGGCGGCCTGACCGTGCTGAGGGGCGTGGATCTGGACGTCTATCCGGGCGAACTGGTCGGTCTGATCGGCCCGTCGGGCTCGGGCAAGTCGTCGCTGCTACACGCCGCCGGCCTGTTGGAAAAGCCGACCGGCGGGACGGTGGCCATCGACGGCGAACAGGTCGGAAACCTGGACGAACGCGCCCGCACCCGGCTGCGTCTGGGACGGATCGGCTTCGTCTATCAATTCCACCATCTGCTGGCCGAGTTCGATGCCCGCGACAACGTGGCCCTGCCGATGCGGATCGCCGGCGTGGGCCAGGACGAGGCCCGCAAACGCGCCGAAGTCACCCTGACGGCCCTGGGTCTGGGCCAGCGACTGAGCCACCAGCCGGCGCAACTGTCGGGCGGGGAGCAGCAGCGCGTCGCCATCGCCCGCGCCCTGGCCAATGGTCCGCGTCTGCTGCTGGCCGACGAACCGACCGGCAATCTGGACCCGGCCACCAGCCAGTCGGTGTTCGAATCCCTGCGCGATCTGGCCAAGACCACGGGCGTCGCCGCCCTGATCGCCACGCACAACATGGAGTTGGCCGGCCATATGGACCGGGTCTTCGCCCTGCGCGATGGGCATCTGGAAGAACGCGCGGCCGAAAGCCACGCCTATTGATCAACTGACGGCGGCGTCGCCCCAGATGGCGCGCAGCCGTTCCGGCCGCCGACAGCCCAGCCGATAGGCCTGATAGCTGGCGGCGTGCCGCTTGGCGTAATCCTGATGCTCCGCGCCCGCCGGCCAGAAGCGCTGGACGCCGACGACCGGGGTGGTGAAGCTCTTTCTCAGCACCCGCATGGCTGCGTCGCGTGAGGCGACGGCGTCGGCCCGCTGCTCGCCCGTGGCGAACACGGCCGACCGATAGGACGGACCCTGATCGCAGAACTGGCCGTTCGGATCGGTCGGATCGATGGTGCGCCAATAGCGATCGACCAAGGCGCGATAGCTGACCACGCGCGGATCGAACGTGACCTGGACCGCCTCCATATGGCCGGTTCCGCCGCGCACGACCTGCTCATAGGTCGGGTTGGCCGTGTGTCCGCCGACGAAGCCTGAAATGGCGGACCGCACCCCGGGCACATCGTCGAACGCCTTCTCCTCGGACCAGAAACAGCCGCCTGCGAAAACGGCGGTTTGCAGCGCCGGAGCACGCGCCTGGGCGTAAACAGCCGGCGCGGTCAGCAAGGCCGCCGCCGTCACAATGGAAACCCCGAACCGCATCGCCATGACCCTCTATTGTCTGGTCAGGAATACGTCGGCCGAAGCCGTTCGGTTTCAGACGTGCGCTTCAGCATCAACCTCGGCCATGCCCCGCCCCAGCGTCGCGACGGGCGAGGCTTGACGAGAACGCAAGCAGAACATAGAACAGACGAAGAACATTTACGAGGTCAGGAAATCCATGCCGCGTTTGATGAGGGATATGTTGTCGTTGGCCAGCTGCGGCGGCTTCGTCTGGATGGTTTGGACCGTGGCGTTAAGCGTCACCGCCGTCTGAGATTTCAGACTTGGACCGACACCGTCTGAAATCTGCGTAGGGAAATCAAGCCTCTAGGCGAAGTTCAGACTATTCAGACCCTTTTTTTGCAATCCGGCGATCGTCGTTTCGCCGGTCTTCTGGGGATGATGAAGCCGGGCCTCTGGTTTGGGATGCTGGCCCGGAGCAAGATGTGAGACTCGCAACAGGGTGATGCGGCGCAGAGTCTGCGTCGCCCGAGACGGAGATCCAGTGAGCCAGCCGATGACCAGTCAGGGTTTCGTCCATCTGCGGGTTCGTTCAGCCTATTCGCTGCTGGAAGGCGCGATCAAGGCCAGCAAGGTCGGCAAGCTGGCCGCGGACGCCGGAATGCCCGCCGTCGCCGTGGCGGACCGCGCCAATCTGTTCGGGGCGCTGGAGTTCAGTCAGACGGCCAAGGATGCGGGCGTCCAGCCTATCGTCGCCTGCGCCCTGCCGGTTGTGGGGATCGGGGGGCAGATCAATACGCGCTGGGCCAAGACGCCGACCGTGGTGCTGCTGGCCCAGGATGCGAAGGGCTGGCTGAACCTGTGCGCGCTATCGTCCTCGGCCTATCTGGACGCGGGCGAAATGGCCGAGCCGGGCGTGGCCTGGGAGCAGGTCGTGGCGCGCTCCGAAGGCTTGATCCTGCTGTCTGGCGGTCCCGACGGCCCGGTCGATCCGCTGTTCGCCCAGGGCAAGACGGCAGAGGGCGTCAAGACTTTGGCCGAGATGAAGGGGGCGTTCGGCGACCGCTTCTATGTCGAGCTTCAGCGTCACGGCCTGGACGACGAGCGGCGGGCCGAGCCGGGGCTGGTCGAATGGGCCTATGCCAATGACGTCCCGCTGGTGGCGACCAACGACGTCTATTACGCCAAGGCGGCCCAGGCGAAGTCGCACGACGCCCTGCTGTGCATCGCCGACGGCGCCTTCACCGGCCAGGAGGATCGTCGTCGCATCACCGGCGAACACTGGTTCAAATCCGCCGAGGCGATGCGGGACCTGTTCGCCGACCTGCCCGAGGCCTGCGACAACACCATCGATATCGCCCGACGCTGCGCCTTCCTGGTGCAGACCCATGCGCCGATCCTGCCGCGTTTCGACACCGGGGCCGGGCGCTCCGAGGCCGACGAACTGGCCCACCAGGCGCGCGAGGGGCTGAAGGTCCGCCTGACCCAGGTCGACCCCGCCGTGCCGGAGGCCGACTATTGGACCCGGCTGGAATGGGAGGTCGGGATCATCCAGCAGATGGGGTTCCCGGGCTATTTCCTGATCGTTTCCGACTTCATCAAATGGGCCAAGGAACATGGCATTCCGGTCGGGCCGGGGCGGGGGTCCGGCGCCGGGTCGCTGGTCGCCTGGTCCTTGACCATCACCGATCTGGACCCGCTGCGGTTCGGCCTGCTGTTCGAGCGGTTCCTGAACCCAGAACGGGTCTCCATGCCCGACTTCGACATCGACTTCTGCCAGGAGCGGCGCGAAGAGGTCATCGACTATGTTCAGGCCCACTACGGCAAGGACCGGGTGGCCCAGATCATCACCTTCGGCACCCTGCAGGCGCGGGCGGTTCTGCGCGACGTGGGGCGGGTGCTGCAGATGCCGCTGGGCCAGGTGGACCGGCTCTGCAAGATGGTGCCGAACAATCCGGCCAATCCCGTCACCCTGGCCCAGGCCATCGAGCTGGAACCGCGCCTGAAAGAGGCCAGGGACGCCGAGCCGGCGGTCAAGACCCTGCTGGAGACGGCGCTGGAGCTGGAGGGGCTTTACCGCAACGCCTCGACCCACGCGGCGGGCATCGTCATCGGCGACCGTCCGCTGACCGAGCTGGTGCCGCTGTATCAGGACCCGCGCTCGACCATCCCGGCCAGCCAGTTCAACATGAAGTGGGTCGAACCGGCGGGTCTGGTGAAGTTCGACTTCCTGGGCCTGAAGACCCTGACCGTGCTGGACCGGGCGCGGGGCTATCTGGAGCGGCGCGGCGCGGCGCCGGAATGGAACCAGCTGCCGCTGGATGATGCGCGCACCTATGAATTGATGGCATCGGGCCAGACGGTCGGGGTGTTCCAGCTGGAATCGCAAGGGATGCGCGACACCCTGCGCAAGATGCGTTGCGGCTCCATCGAGGAGATAACCGCCCTGATCTCTCTCTATCGGCCGGGGCCGATGGAGATGATCGACACCTATATCGACCGCAAGTTCGGCCGGGCCGAGGTCGACTATCTGCACCCCAGCCTGAAGGAGGTGCTGACCGAGACCTATGGGGTCATCATCTACCAGGAACAGGTGATGAAGATCGCCCAGATCCTGGCGGGCTACAGCCTGGGCGAGGCCGACCTGCTGCGTCGCGCCATGGGCAAGAAGAAGAAGGAGGAGATGGATTTCCAGCGGGCGCGCTTCGTCAAGGGCGCCCTGGAAAAGACCGTGCCGGAAAGCCAGTCAGGCTCCATCTTCGACCTGGTGGCCAAGTTCGCGGGCTATGGGTTCAACAAGTCCCACGCCGCCGCCTACGCCCTGATCTCGTTCCAGACGGGGTGGCTGAAGGCCAATCAGCCGGTCGAGTTCTTCGCCGCGTCCATGAGCCTGGACCTGTCGAACACCGACAAGCTGGCGGTCTTCTATCAGGATGCGCGCCGGTTCGAGGTGCCCGTGCTCTCGCCCGACATCAACCGCTCGTCCGCCGACTTCGACGTGGCGTGGGACGATGCGAAGGGCGCAGTCCTCTACGCCTTGGGCGCCATCCGCAACGTGGGCCTGGAGGCGATGAAACACGTCATCGAGGTGCGCGAGACCGGCGGCCGGTTCGCCGACATCTTCGACTTTCTGGAGCGGGTCGATCCGCGCAGCGTCAACAAGCGCGCGCTGGAGGGACTGGCCAAGGCCGGGGCCTTCGACAGCATCCATCCCAACCGTCGCCAACTGGTCGAACAGGCCGATGTGCTGATGGCCTATTGCCAGAGTGTGGCGGCCGAACGCGCCTCGTCGCAGGTGTCGCTGTTCGGGGGCGACCAGGCCCATGCGGCCCGCCCGCGCCTGAAGACGGTCGATCCCTGGGTCGGGCCGGAACGGCTGGATCACGAACTGGCCGCCGTCGGTTTCTATCTGTCGGGCCACCCGCTGGACGAGATGACCTCGGCCCTGAAACGCAAACGCGTCACCTTCGTCGCCGAGGCCATTCCCCTGGCCGAAGGCGGGCACGAGGCGTTCCAGATGGCCGGGGTGGTCCGCCGCAAGCAGGAGCGCGCCAGCGCGCGCACGGGCGAGAAGTTCGCCTTCGTCACCTTCTCGGACCCGACGGGCGAGTTCGAATGCCTGTTCCCGCCCGAACAACTGCGCAAATGCCGGGAGGTGCTGGAGCCGGGCGCGTCGGTCATGGTGCGGGTCCGCGCCAAGGCGTCCGAGGGCGAGGTGCGGTTCTTCGGCGATGACGCGTCGCGCATGGACAATCTGCTGGACGACGCCAACATCGGCCTGCGCATCCACGTATCGGCCCGAACGGCTGAAGCCGAGGCGCTGAAGGGCCGGCTGGAGCGCGCCCGCTCCGGCGCCATCGGCAAGGGGGGCGAGATTTCGCTGATGATCGCCGGGCTGGAGCAGGGGCGGGAGGTCGAGATCAAACTGCCCGGCCGCTATCGCCTGGACGGCGCCTTGCGCGGCGCGCTGAAGTCCGCGCCCGGCGTCGTGATGTTGGAGGACGCCTGATGCTCGGCGCTCTTCTCGTTTTGAGCCTTGGCCTTAATGGGGCCCTTGCCGTCTATCCTGCGCCGCCCCTCATTCAGGAGAAAGTCGTCATGTCGCACGCCGCCGGAACCTTCCAGGTCTCCATAACGCCCGCGCCTCCGGCCTCGGAAGCCGCTCCCGACCTGCCGGGCCGCATGATCCTGGCCAAGACCTTTCACGGCGGGATCGAGGGGATCGGCGCGGGGGAGATGCTGGCCGTTCGCGAAGGTCAGTCCGGCGCCTATGTCGCCATGGAGCGGGTGACGGGCGTGGTGAACGGTCGCAACGGCAGTTTCGCGCTTGTCCATCGCGGCGTCATGACTGCGGAGGGACAGGAGTTGCTGATCACCATCGTTCCCGGTTCAGGCACCGGCGATCTGGCGGGCATAGGCGGCGTCTTCCACCTGACGATCGACAAGGGCGAACACCGCTACGATCTGGAATACAGCCTTCCCGACCTTGCCTCATGAGCCGGTGTGGCGACCATCGGGTTCGGCTCGTCTGGCTTCGATCCCTGCAACCTTATAGCTAAGCTTTTGATTTTTCGGAACCTCACGGCCGCGTGATGGGTTTGGTCAGTCCATAGGGAGACTGTTCCAATGAAATATCTCGCCATCGCCAGCGTCGCCTCGCTGGCTCTGCTCGCTGCCTGTAACCAGGGCGGCGACAGCGCGGCCAAGAACGCCAGCGAAGCCGTCAACGCCACCCAGGACGCGACCTCGGGTGTCGTCGGCCAGACCTCGGCCATGACCATGGGCGCCAATACCGTCGACGGTTTCGTCACGGGTCTTGGCACAGGCAATATGTACGAGCTGGAATCCGCCAGGATCGCCGCCGCCAAATCGACCAACGCCGACGTGAAGGCGCTGGCCGCCATGATCACCAAGGATCACACCGCCGCGGGTGAGAAGCTGGGCGCGGCCGTCGCGACCGCTGGTCCGAACGTGACCGTGCCGACCGCGCTGGATGAACGCCGCAAGGGGCTGATCGACAATCTGAACGCCGCGACGCCGGGCGATTTCGACAAGGTCTATCTGAACCAGCAGGTGGCCGCCCATAACGAGACCCTGACCCTGCTGAACGGCTTCGCTGGCAATACCGATGCGCCGGCCCTGTCGACCCTGGCCCGCGAACTGGTCGCCCCCGTGACCGCGCACCGCGACCGCGCCCAGGCGCTGCTGGACGCGATGAAGTAGATTCCCGCCAAAGGCATGAATGCAAAGGCGGTCTCGAAAGAGGCCGCCTTTCTGCTGTGTGACGCACACGCTTGCTATTTGGGGCCGTTGCGCCTACATGGCCCCCGCATTTCGCAACGCGGGTGAGGCGCGATTCGGGGAGAAATCCCGGTTCGCACCATTCCGAGGGTCATTCGACCTTTAATCCCCCGCGCCACGTTGATCGGAAAAAGGAACGAACGATCATGGCTCTGCCTGAATTCTCGATGCGCACCCTGCTGGAAGCGGGCGCCCACTTCGGCCACCAGACGCACCGCTGGAACCCGAAGATGGACCGCTACATCTTCGGTTCGCGCTCGAACATCCACATCATCGACCTGTCGCAGACGATGCCGCTGTTCCACCAGGCTCTGGTGGCCGTGCGCGACGTCGCCGCCAAGGGCGGTCGCGTCCTGTTCGTCGGCACCAAGCGCCAGGCCTCGGAGCCGGTCGCCGAAGCGGCCAAGCGCTGCGCCCAGTACTATATGAACAACCGTTGGCTCGGCGGCACGCTGACCAACTGGCGCACCGTCTCGGGCTCGATCGCCCGTCTGCGCGAACTGGAAGGCATCCTCGAGAACGGCGGCGAAGGCCGCGTCAAGAAGGAGCTGCTGACGCTGCAACGCGAGAAGGACAAGCTGGAACTGTCGCTGGGCGGCATCAAGGACATGGGTTCGATCCCGGACATCATGTTCGTGATCGACACCAACAAGGAAGCGATCGCGATCCAGGAAGCCCGCAAGCTGAACATCCCGATCATCGCCATCCTGGACACCAACTCGGACCCGGACGGCATCACCTATCCGGTCCCCGGGAACGACGACGCCGCCCGCGCCATCCAGACCTACTGCGACCTGGTCGCCGACGCCGTTCTGGACGGTCTGGCTGCGGGCGCTTCGGCCTCGGGCATCGATCTGGGCGCTTCGGAAGCCCCGGTCGAGCCGATGCTGCGCGAAGCCTCGGCTCCGGTCGCCGCTGACGCCGCTCCGGCCGGCACGGAAGGCGCCGCCGCCGAACTGGAAGCCGCTGCTCAACCGGCCGTCGCCGATGAAGCCGCTCAGGCCGCCACGTCGGAAGCCAACGACGCGGTTGAAACCGAGAAGGCTGCGGGCTGATCGCCCGGACGGCGGTGTTCGCGATCGTGAACGCCGCCTGACGAACTGACACACGGCCGGGCTAAGTCAGTCCGGCCGTTCCCACATACGAATCCCCCAAGGAGAAGAACATGGCCGAGATCACTGCCGCCCTCGTGAAGGAGCTTCGCGAGCGTTCGGGCGTCGGCATGATGGACTGCAAGAAGGCCTTGCAGGAAAACGACGGCAACATCGACGCCGCCATCGACTGGCTGCGCGCCAAGGGCCTGTCCAAGGCCGCCAAGAAGGCTGACCGCGTCGCCGCCGAAGGCCTGGTCGCCGTGGCGTCCAAGGAAGACGGCAAGGGCGAAGTCGCCGCCGCCATCGAGTTCAACGCGGAAACCGACTTCGTCGCCCGTAACGACCTGTTCCAGAACGCCGCCAAGTCGTTCGCCCAACTGGGCCTGGAACACCATACGGTCGAGGCGCTGCACGGCGCCGAGCTGGAATCCGGCAAGACGGTCCAGGATGAAGTGACCAACATGATCGCCACCATCGGCGAGAACATGCAGCTGCGCCGCGCCGCCCGCCTGTCGGTGTCGGAAGGCGTCGTCTCGACCTACGTCCACAATGCGGTCTCGCCGGGCGTGGGCCGCATCGGCGTGCTGGTGGCTCTGGAAGGCGAGGGCGACAAGACCGCACTGCGCGAACTGGGCCGCAAGATCGCCATGCACGTCGCCGCCACCGCGCCGCTGTCGCTGAACACCGACGACCTGGACCCCGCCGCCATCGAAAAGGAACGCGCCGTTCTGACCGAAAAGGCCAAGGAAGAAGGCCGCCCGGAAAACATGATCGCCAAGATCGTGGAAGGTCAGATCAACAAGTTCCAGAAGGACGTGGTGCTGTCCAAGCAGCCGTTCGTCATGGACCCGGACGTGACCATCGAACAGCTGGTCGCCAACTCGGCCAAGGAACTGGGCTCCTCCAACCTGCACCTGGCCGGCTTCGTCCGCCTGGCGCTGGGTGAAGGCGTCGAGAAGGTGGAAGGCCCCGACTTCGCGTCGGAAGTCGCCTCCATGATGGGCGGCGCCTAAGCCCCTATCCCCTCATTCGTGAGGGTTTTGTATCAGAAGGGCGCGTTCGGCTTTGATGGCCGGCGCGCCCTTCGTCTATAATAAGCCGCCTGATTCAAGGGCGCAGCAGCCAACGGACCCTCCGCCCATGCCCGACGCCCCCACAACCTTCCGCTACAAACGCGTCCTGCTGAAGGTCTCCGGCGAGGTGCTGATGGGGGATCAGTCGTTCGGCGTGGACATGAAGACGGTCGACACGGTCGCCAAGGCCGTCGCCGACGTGGCCGCCGAAGGGATCGAAATCTGCCTGGTCATCGGCGGCGGCAACATCTTCCGTGGTCTGTCCAAGGCGGCGGCGGGCATGGAGCGTGCCCAGGCCGACTATATGGGCATGCTGGCCACCATCATGAACGCCCTGGCCATGCAGTCGGCCCTGGAGAAGATCGGGGTCTCGACCCGCGTGCAGAGCGCCATTCCGATGGCCGCCATCGCCGAACCCTACATCCGCCGCCGCGCCCTGCGTCATCTGGAAAAGGGGCGGGTGGTGATCTTCGCCGCCGGCGTCGGCGCGCCCTTCTTCACGACGGACTCGGGCGCCGCCCTGCGCGCCGCCGAAATGGGGTGCGACGCCCTGCTGAAGGGCACCAGCGTCGACGGCGTCTATACCGCCGACCCCAAGAAAGACCCGACCGCGACCCGCTACGAGACCCTGACCTATCAGGACGTGCTGGCCAAGGATCTGCGGGTCATGGACGCCTCGGCCATCGCCATGATGCGCGACACGGGCATCCCCATCGTGGTCTTCTCGATCCGGGAAGACAATTCGCTGCGCCGGACCCTGACCGGCGAAGGCACGTTCACGGTCATTCAGGACGTCGCATAGTCGTTCGCGCGACCAGGAAAAACGAAGAGAGACCAAGATCATGGCAAAACCCGAGCTGAAGACCTATCGCGACCGGATGGACCGTTCCGTCGCCGCCCTGAAGGAAGAGTTCAGCGGCCTGCGCACCGGACGCGCCAATGCCGGGCTTCTGGAGCCGGTGCGGGTCGAGGCCTATGGCGCGGCCTCGCCGCTGACCGCCGTCGCCGCCATCAGCGTGCCCGAACCGCGCATGATCAGCGTCAGCGTCTGGGACAAGGGCATGGTCACGGCGGTCGAAAAGGCCATCCGCAACGCCAACCTTGGGCTGAACCCCATCGTCGACGGTCAGACCCTGCGCATTCCCGTGCCGCCGCTGACCGAGGAACGCCGTAAGGATCTGGTCAAGCTGGCCGGGAAATACGCCGAACAGCAGAAGATTTCGGTCCGCAACGTCCGTCGCGACGCCAATGATGATCTGAAGAAGGCCGAAAAGGCTGGAGAGATCAGCCAGGACGAGCAGAAGAAGATGGAAACCGAGGTCCAGAAGGACACGGACGCGGCCATCAAGCGCATCGACGAGGCCTTGAAGACCAAGGAACAAGAGATCATGCAGGTCTGAGGCGAAACGGCTTGGGCCCGAAGGGATCGCACGACATATGACGGCAGACCGCGCCGCGCCTTCGGGCCATGGCCCACGTTCCGATGGGCCGCGCCATGTCGCCATCATCATGGACGGCAACGGCCGCTGGGCGAAGGCTCGCGGGCTGCCGCGCGCCCTGGGCCACCGCGAGGGCGTTCAGGCCCTGAAACGGACCATCCAGGCGGCGCCCGACCTGGGCATCGAATGCCTGACTGTCTTCGGCTTCTCGACCGAGAACTGGAGCCGGCCGGAGGACGAGGTGTCGGACCTGATGGGTCTGGTGCGGACCTATGTCGCCAGCGATCTGGCGCGGCTGGAGAAGGCGGGCGTCCGTCTGAGAATACTGGGCCGTCGCGAGGGTCTGCCCGCCGACATCGCCGCCATCATCGACAAGGCCGAGGCGCAGACGGCCCACAACGCCCGTTTCCTGTTGCAGGTCGCCTTCAACTATGGCGGCCGGGCCGATCTGGTGGACGCGGCGCGTCGGCACATGGCGCGCCTGGCGTCGGGCGAGACGACTGAACCGTTGACCGAACGGACGTTCGAGGCCGGACTGGCCACAGCCGGGTCGCCGCCGCTGGATCTGATCGTGCGGACGTCCGGCGAGCAGCGGCTGTCGAACTTCCTGTTGTGGGAAGCCGCCTACGCCGAACTGGTGTTCCAGGACATCCTGTGGCCCGACTACGGACCCAAGGCCCTGGCCGAAGCGGTCGACGCCTTTGGCCGGCGCGACCGACGTTACGGCGGTCGCGACGCCGCGTCCGTGCGCGAAACAGCCTGATGGCGGTCAAGGCCCGCGACATCGCGCTGCGCGCCGCATCCGCCGTCGTTCTGGCGCCGGCCGCCGTCGCCGCGACCTGGGCGGGGGGCGTCTGGTTCCTGGCGCTGATGGTGGCGGCCAGCATCGTTCTGGCGTTCGAATGGGCGGCGATGAGCGCGCCGCACGCCCGACGCGTGATCGGCGGGGCCGTCGGCTTCGGCGTCGTGGCGGCCGTGATCAGCGCCCATTTCGGCGTGATGTCGGTGTCCTTCATCATGCTGGTGTTCGGCGCCGCCGCCGCCGGCGTCTATGCCCGCGGCCGGGGGCAGGAGGCGCTGGATGCCGCCTATGGCGTTCTTTATCTGGGCTGGCCCGCGGTCCTGCTGATCTGGTTGCGCGGGGTGGACAGCCCCATCGGATTGCACTGGACCGTGCTGGTCTTCGCCGTGGCCTGGTCGGCCGATATCGTCGCCTATCTGGCGGGATCGACGTTCGGCGGGCCAAAGCTCTGGCCCCGCTTTTCGCCCAACAAGACCTGGTCGGGCTTTATCGGCGGCATCGTCGCGGGCGCGGCGGCCGGGGCCCTGATGACGGCCTGGGTCGACATGGGCGCCCTGACCGTGATCTGGGGCGCGTTCCTGGGGCTGGCGGCGGCGTCGGCGACGATGGCGGGCGACCTGTGGGAATCGGCGTTGAAGCGGCGGTTCGGCGTCAAGGACGCCGGCAACACCATACCGGGTCACGGCGGCCTGCTGGATCGGGTCGACGGGCTGATGTTCGCCGTGGTCGTGGTGGCGGCCGGGCGATTGCTGGTTCTGATTCTGGAGCGCGGCGCATGATCCGTCGCCGCGTCACCGTGCTGGGCTCGACCGGATCGGTCGGCTCGTCAACCCTTGACCTGATGGCTCAGGCTGAGGCTTCGGGAACCGGGACGTTCGAGGTCGAGGCCCTGACGGGCGGCGCCAATATCGCCAAATTGGCCGAACAGGCCCGACGCTGGAAGCCGCGCGTGGCGGTCACCGCCGATCCGACGCGCCTGGACGATTTACGGGCTGCTCTGGTTGGATCGGGGATCGCGGCGGCGGCGGGCGAGGCCGCGATCGTCGAGGCGGCGACCCGTCCCGCCGACTGGATCATGGCGTCGATCGTGGGGGCCGCGGGGCTGAAGTCGGCCTGGGCGGCAGCGGGAACGGGCGCGACCCTGGCCCTGGCCAACAAGGAAAGCCTGGTCTGCTGCGGCCCCGCCCTGATCGAGCGGGTCAGACGGGCAGGGGGGCGGCTGATACCGGTTGATTCCGAACATTCCGCCATCTTCCAGGTTTTCCCGGCCGAGGCGCCCGAGCGGGTGTCGAAGCTGATCCTGACCGCCTCCGGCGGGCCGTTCCGCCAGACGCCGCGAGAGCGGATGGGCGCGATCACCCCGGAGCAGGCCGTGGCCCACCCGAACTGGAGCATGGGCGCCAAGATTTCGGTCGACAGCGCCACTATGGCCAACAAGGGTCTGGAGATGATCGAGGCGGCCTATCTGTTCGATATGCCCGAGGATCGGATCGACGTGGTCGTCCACCCCGAATCGATCATCCACAGCCTTGTGGAATATGTGGACGGATCGACCCTGGCGCAGATGGGGCCGCCGGACATGCGCACGCCGATCGCCTGCGCCCTGGCCTGGCCGGACCGCATCGCCTGGCCCGCGCCCCGGCTGGATTTGGCTGTGTTGGGCCGACTGACGTTCGAGACGCCTGATCTGGCGCGCTTCCCCGCCTTGAATCTGGCGCGTCAGGCGCTGAAGAGCGGGGGGGCCGCGCCGGCCGTGTTCAACGCCGCGAACGAGGTCGCCGCCTTCGCCTTCCTTGACCGCAAGCTGGCCTTTCTCAATATTGCCGCAGTCGTCGCCGAAACCCTTGAGCGTGCGACGAAAGCGGGGATGGTTTTCGGTTCTGGAGACGCCTGCGGCGCGGCCTTGTCGGTCGACGCCGAAACGCGTCGAATGGCTGGATCCGTCATCGCCGGTCTTGCGAACGCGGCCTGAATAGCAGGCCAGGGGAGACGATTTTCGAATGCTGGGCGTCCTGGGTCAGGTCCTGATCTCCATCGCCTCGTTCCTGCTGGTGCTGACCTTCATCGTCACCATCCATGAACTGGGTCACTTTCTGGTCGCGCGCGCCTTTGGCGTGAAGGTGGATCGCTTCGCGGTCGGCTTCGGCAAGGCCGTGTTCAGCCGCACGGACCGCCACGGCATCGAATGGCGGCTGGGTTGGCTGCCGCTGGGGGGCTATGTGAAGTTCTCCGGCGATCTGGATGCGTCCAGCGTGCCGGACCAGGCAGGGCTGGACAAGCTGCGTCAGCGCGTCGTCGCCGAGCGCGGTCCGGGCGCCGAGCGCGACTATTTCCATTTCAAGCCGGTGTGGCAGCGCGCCCTTGTGGTGGCCGCGGGACCGATCGCCAACTTCATTCTGGCCATCACCATCTTCGCCGTGGTCTTCATGGCGGTCGGCGTGGAACTGCGCCCGGCGCGCGTGGCCCAGGTTCAGGCGGGCTCACCCGCCGCCGCCGCCGGCTTCCAGGTCGGCGATCTGATCACCGGCGTGAACGGCAAGGCGATCAAGGACGGCGGCGCGGTGACGCGCACCGTCATGCTGTCGACCGGCGATCCGGTCCAGTTCACGGTCGAGCGCGGGGCGCAGACGTTGAATTTGACGGCGGTTCCCGAGCGGCGCGAGGAGAACGATCCCGTCGCCGGTCGCGTCAAGGTCGGCCGCATCGGCCTGGGCCTGGGGTCGACCGCCGCCGACGTCCGTCACGTGCGATACGGGCCGGTGGGCGCCGTGGTCGAGGGCGTGCGCCAGACCGGCGACGTGATCGGCTCGACTCTGACCTATCTGGGGCGGCTGGCGACAGGCCGCGAGTCTGGCGATCAGTTCAGCGGCCCGCTGGGCATCGCCAAGGCCACCGGCTCGCTGACGACCGCTGCGGTCGAGGCCAGCCCGGCGCCCGGTCAGATGGCGATCAATCTGGTCCTGACGCTGACGACCTTGGCCGCCATACTTTCGATCGGAATCGGCTTTCTAAATCTGCTTCCCATTCCGATCCTCGACGGCGGGCATCTGCTTTTCTACGGCTATGAAGCCGTGGCCAGGCGACCTGTGTCGGCGCGGTTCCAGGAGATGGGCTATCGCGCAGGTCTTGCGCTTTTGGCGGGATTTATGTTGTTCGCGACGTGGAACGACCTACAGAAGCTCAACCTCTTCCAATTCCTCGGCGGGCTCGTCTCGTGAGCCGACGCCAGCCCCCGATGGTTTCCCGAATGAATGACATGACCTCTCGCGCCGCCGTCCGACTGAGCGCCCGTTCCAGCCTGCTGGCGCTGGCCGTCGCCGCCGGCCTGGGCGCGCCCGCCCTGGCCCAGACCGCGCCGGCGCAAACCACGCCCGCAACGCCCGCTCCGACGCCTGCGCCCGCCGCCGGGGGCGCCGCCGCCGAGCAGACCCCGCACGTCGAGATCGCCGCGCCGCAGACGATCACGATCAACCGCATCATCGTTCAGGGCGCGCAGCGGATCGACCAGACGACGGTCCTGTCCTATCTGCCCATCCGCCCCGGCGACGCCGTGGACGCCTCGGTGCTGGACGTGGCGGTGCGCACCCTGTCGCGCACCGGCCTGTTCGCCGACGTGCAACTGGGCGTGCAGAACGGCGACCTGATCGTTCAGATCAAGGAAAACCCGATCATCAACCAGGTGGTGTTCGAGGGGAACAAGGCGCTGTCCCAGGACAAGCTGACCAAGGAGGTCACCCTGGCTCCGCGCGGCATCTATACCCGCGCCAAGGTGCAGGAAGACGTCGGCTCCATCGTCGAACTGTACCGCCTGCAGGGCCGCATCTCCGCGACCGTCACGCCCAAGCTGGTCCAACTGGATCAGAACCGCGTCGACGTGATCTTCGAGATCAACGAAGGTCCGCAGACCGGCATCAGCGCGATCAACATCCTGGGCAACCACGCCTTCTCCGACCGGGATGTGCGCGGCGTGATGGTGACCGAGAAGTCGACCTGGTGGAAGTTCTTCTCCAACAACGACAACTATGATCCCAACCGCCTGGAGTATGACCAGGAGCAGTTGCGCAAGTTTTACACCAACCGCGGCTATTACGACTTCCGCGTCGTGTCCTCGATCGCCGAACTCCAGCCCGATGATCAGGCCTTCCAGCTGACCCTGACGCTGAACGAGGGCGACAAGTACAACTTCGGCGACGTCAAGGTCGTCACCCAGAACGACCGTCTGAACGCCGACTTCCTGCAGCGCCTGATCCCGATCCGCTCGGGCGACCTGTACGAAAGCGACAAGATCGAACAGGCGGTCGACGCCCTGACCTTCGCGGCGGGGTCGGCCGGTTACGCCTTCGTCGAGATCAATCCGACCTATCGGGCCAATCCCGACACCGACACGGTGGACGTCACCTTCAACGTTTCCGAGGGCCAGCGCGTCTATATCGACCGCATCAATGTGGTCGGCAACACCCGCACCATCGACCCGGTGATCCGCCGCGAACTGATGCTGACGGAAGGCGACGCCTTCAACCGCGCCCTGATGGAGCGGTCGCGCAACAACCTGCGCGCCCTGGGCTTCTTCAAGGACGTGAAGGTCGAGGAAACGCGCGGCAGCGCGCCGGACCGTTCGATCATCAACGTCAATGTTCAGGAGCAGCCCACCGGCGAACTGTCGGTCGGCGCGGGCTTCAGCTCGGTCGACTCCTTCACCGTCAACCTGGGCATTTCCGAGCGGAACTTCCGCGGCCGCGGCCAGAACGTGGTGGCGCGTCTGGAATGGGGCTCGCTGCGTCAGCAGGTCGATTTCCGGTTCACCGAGCCGAAGTTCCTGGGCCGCGACCTGCGCGCGGGCTTCGACCTGTTCCACTCGCGTTACGACCTCAGCAAATATTCGTCGTACGACTATCGTTCGACCGGCGGCGGCCTGAGGCTGTCCTACCCGCTGAACGGCAATATGCTGCTCAGCACACGCTACTTCCTAAAGTCGGACGAGATCATCGTACCGACCGGCTATTGCACCGGCGTCGGCCGGGGTTCGTCGGCGCTGTGCGATCAGGTCGGCAGCTTCATCAACTCGTCCGTCGGCTATACCCTGCAGATGAACTACACCAACGATCCGGTGCGCCCCACGCGCGGCTGGGCCGGCTCGTTGCGTCAGGACCTCGCCGGTCTGGGCGGCGACGTGAACTATGTGAAGACCGAGGCGGACGCCAGCTGGTACTATGGCATCACCCCGGCCTGGGTGGTCAGCGTGCAGGGTTCGGCCGGTTACGTCAGCGGCTGGAACGGTGATCCGATCCGCATCAACGATCGCTTCTTCAAGGGCGGCAACAGCTTCCGCGGCTTCGAGACCGCCGGCATGGGGCCGCGCGATCTGAACACGACCGACGCCTTGGGCGGCAACTTCTACGCCATCGGCACGGTCGAGCTGACATTGCCGAATTATCTGCCCGAGCAGTACGGCATCAAGACCTCGCTGTTCGCAGATGTCGGCACGCTGGGCGTGCTGGATGACCGCTACAAGCTGACGTCAAACGGCACGGTGAACACCAACATCGCCGACGAACTGTCGCTGCGGGCGTCCGCTGGCGTCAGCATCCACTGGAAGTCGCCGATGGGTCCGATCCGTTTCGACATTTCCAAGGTCCTGTCCAAGGAAGACTACGACAAGACCGAATCGTTCCGCTTCTCAACCTCCACCCAGTTCTAATCGCGGCGTTTTCGACCGCACGAGGGAATCCCATGAAAGCTCTTATCATCGCGGCGACCGCCGCCGCCTCGCTTCTCGCCTCGGCCGCTTCGGCCGCTTCGGCCGCCACGGCCCAGCAAGCTTCCGCCGCTCCGGCCAACCCCGGCCCGGTGATCCCCGGCGTCTGCGTCTATTATAACGCCCGTCTGCTGGCTCAATCGTCGGCCGGCCAGGCGGTCGAAGCCCGGATGCAGCAACTGGCCCAGGAAGTTCAGGGCGAACTGCAACCGTACGCCACGGCCATTCAGACCGAAGCCCAGCAACTGCAGACCTCGGGCGCCAGCCTGCCGGCTGACCAGATGCAACAGCGCCGTCAGGCCCTGCAGCAGCGCGCGCAAGAAGCCCAGCAGCTGGAAGCCACCCGCGAGAACGAGCTGCGCTACACCCTGGCCATGCAGCGCCAGGCGATCACCGAGGCCGTCTCGCCGATCCTGACCGCCCTGTATCAGGAAAAGGGCTGCGGCCTGCTGCTGGACCGCGAAAGCGTCTTCATGATGAACCCGGCCATGGACGTCACCGACCTGGCCATCCAGCGCCTGAACACCGCCCTGCCGACGCTCAGCTTCAACCGCATGACCGTGCCGGCTCAGACGCAGGCCCAACCGGCCGCCGCGCGCTAAGTCTTCATGCCTGATCCCCGCTTCTTCGAGACCCTGCCGTCCCTAAGCGTCGCCGATCTGGCGGCCAAGATCGGCGGGGAGGTCGAACGGGCCGGGGATCGCATGATCGCCTCTGTCGCGCCCCTGTCCTCAGCGGACGGGGGCGCGATCGCGTTTCTGGGCGACCGCAAGTTCGTCGAGGCGCTGAAGCAGACCCGCGCCAGCTGTGTGATCGTGCCGCCCGAAGCCGTGGAAGCGGTTCCGGCCGACGCCGCCGTCATGGTTTCCCGCACGCCCCAGGCCGCCTGGGCCAAGGCGTCGATCCTGCTGCATCGGCCCATCCTGCTGGACGCCGCCCTCGCGCGCGACGAGGCGGCCGAGGACGACAGCGTGGTGATCGAGCCGGGGGCCGTGCTGGGAGCGGGCGTCCGCATCGGTCGCGGTTCTCGCATCGGGGCCAACAGTGTCATCGCCCCCGGCGTCCAGATCGGGCGCGACTGCGTGATCGGCGCCAATGTCAGCGTCGGCTTCGCCCTGATCGGCGACCGGGTGAAGCTCTACGCCGGTGCGCGGATCGGCGAGGCGGGTTTTGGCGCGACCGGAACCCAGGCTGGGGTCATGGACATTCCGCAGCTGGGCCGAGTGATCCTGCAGGACGGGGTGACGGTGGGCGCCAACAGCTGCATCGATCGCGGCGCCTATGACGACACCATCATCGGCGAGAACACCAAGATCGATAATCTGGTCATGGTGGGCCATAACTGCGTCATCGGGCGCAACTGCCTGCTGGTCGCCAACACAGGCATTTCCGGCTCGGTCACCGTCGGCGACAACGTCATCTTCGGCGGCAAGGCGGGGATCGGCGATCACATCACCATCGGGGAGGGCGCGCGCGTCGCGGCCGGCGCCGGGGTGTTGGCCGATGTTCCTGCGGGCGAAACCTGGTCGGGCTATCCGGCCCGTCCGATCCGACAGTTCTTGCGCGAGACCGTCTGGCTCGCCAAACAGGCCTCATCCAAGAAGGCCCCGAAGGAATCATAGGGATGAGCGAAGACGGCAAGATCGATTACGCCGAGGTGATGCGGCGGCTGCCGCACCGCTATCCCTTCCTGCTGGTGGACAAGGCCGAGGACTTCGTCCCGCGCACCTCCGTCGTGGGCATCAAGAACGTCACCCACAACGAGCCCTTCTTCCCTGGCCATTTCCCGATCGATCCGGTCATGCCGGGCGTGCTGATCGTCGAGGCTATGGCCCAGACCGGCGCCCTGCTGATGTCCAAGACGCTGGATGTCGCGGTGGCGGACAAGGTCATCATGTTCATGTCCATCGACGGCGTGCGCTTCCGCAAGCCCGCCCGGCCCGGCGACCAGCTGCGCATGGAGGTCAAGGTGATCAAGGCGCGCGGCGACGCCTACAAGTTCCGGGGCGAGACCTTTATCGACGGCAAGCTGGCCGCCGAGGCCGAGTTCATGGCCATGGTGGTGACCGTGCCGGAGCCGGCCGCCTGATGAGCATTCACCCGACCGCCATCGTCGACGCCTCCGCCACCCTGGCCGACGGGGTGCAGGTCGGGCCGTGGTGCACGGTCGGGCCGAACGTGACGCTGGGCGAAAACGTGCGTCTGATCAGTCACGTCGTGATCCAGCAGGACACGGCGGTCGGGTCGGACACGACCATCCACCCCTTCGCCGTGATCGGCGGCGACCCGCAGCACAATGGCTACAAGGGCGAGCCTGTGCGTCTGGAAATCGGGCGCAACAATCTGATCCGCGAACACTGCACCTTCAACCGCGGCACGCCGCAGGGAACGGGCATAACCGTGGTGGGGTCGAACAATCTGTTCATGACCGGCGCCCACGTCGGCCATGACTGCGTGGTGGGCGACAATGTCGTCATGGCCAACAACGCCACCCTGGGCGGCCATGCCCGGGTCGGGGACAAGGTGTTTCTAGGCGGTCTGTGTGCGGTTCACCAGAACGGCCGGGTGGGGCAGGGCGCCATCATCGGCGGGCTGGCGGCGGTGACGCGCGACGTCATCCCGTATGGCTCGGCCTGGGGCAATCATGCGCGGCTGCGCGGGCTGAATCTGATCGGCCTGAAGCGCAAGGGCTATGGCAAGGATCAGGTGCGGCGGCTGCTGGCCGCCTATCGCGAACTGTTCGAAGGCGGGGGCGAGTTCGCCGGACGGGTCGAAAGGGTCGAGGCCGACTATGCCGACCTGCCCGAGATCGTCGAAATTCTGACCTTCATCCGCGAGGGCGGCAAGCGGCCGCTGTGCCTGCCGAACGCGGAATGAGCGTCAAGCTCGGCCTGATCGCGGGCGGGGGAGACCTGCCCCAGGCGGTGGCCCAGCGCTGCGAAGCCGAGGGGCGGGCGGTCTATGTCGTGCGGCTGGACGGGTTCGCCGATCCGCATCTGGCGCGCTGGCCCGGCGGCGACTTCGGCATGGCCCAGATCGGCGCGATCCTGAAGGCGTTGAAGGCTCAAGGTTGTGGGGCGGTCTGTCTGGCGGGCATCGTCAGCCGCCCGGATTTCAAGACGTTGAAGCCGGACTTCAAGGGCGCGACCCTTCTGCCCGGCATCGTGGCGGCGGCCGCCAAGGGCGACGACGCCCTGTTGCGAAAGATACTGTCGGTGTTCGAGGCCGAGGGGTTCGCGGTCGAGGGCGCCGACGACATTCTGGGCGGCGAGACGCTGGGCGCCGGCGCTCTGGGCGCCGTAACGCCGAACGGCGAGCAGTTATCGGACCTGAAGAAGGCGCTGCATGTCGCTGAAAGATCGGGCGAACTGGATATCGGACAAGGGGCGGTCGTCTGCGAAGGCCTGGTGCTGGCGGTTGAGGCGCAAGAAGGCACCGACGCTATGCTGGGGCGTGTCGGGGGCCTGCCCGCCGACCTGCGCGGCTCACCCTCCGACAGAAAGGGCGTGCTGGCCAAGGCGCCCAAGCCGATCCAGGATTTGCGCGTCGATATGCCGGTGATCGGACCCAGAACCGTCGAGATGGCGGCAGCGGCGGGACTGGCGGGCATCGGCGGGGTCGCGGGTCGGCTGATCCTGATTGATCGCCACGCTATCGTTGCGGCGGCGGACCGGCTGGGTCTGTTCGTCTGGGGCGAAGACCAATGAGCCGGCCGCTGAAGATCATGCTGGTGGCGGCCGAGGCGTCGGGCGACGCTCTCGGCGCGGGTCTGGCCAATGCGCTGAGGGCGCGGCTGGGGGACGACGTGACCTTCGTCGGCGTCGGCGGCCCGCGCATGGCGGCGGAGGGCGTGGTCAGCCCGTTCGACATCGCCGAATTGTCGATCCTGGGCTGGATCGAAGGCTTGCGCGCCTATGGCAAGGTCAAGCGCCGGGTGGCCGAGACGGCGACGCTGGCCGAGCGCGAAAGGCCGGACGCCGTCGTCCTGATCGACAGCTGGGGCTTCACGATCCGCGTCGCCAAGGCCATCCGCGCCGCGCGGCCCGATGTGCCTCTGATCAAATATGTCGGCCCGCAGGTCTGGGCCTCTCGCCCTGGTCGGGCCAGGACGCTGGCCGGCGCGGTCGATCACTTGCTGGCTCTGTATGGCTTCGACGCGCCCTGGTTTGAACGCGAGGGGTTGGCGACGACCGTGGTCGGCTCGTCCGCGCTGCACATCGACATGGACCATGCGGATGGCGCCGCGTTTCGCGCGCGACGCGGCATCGCGGCGAAGGCAAAGCTGCTGCTGGTTTTGCCTGGCAGCCGGCCCAGCGAGATCGCGCGCATGACGCCCGTCTATGAGGAGACGGTGCGAAAGCTTAAGGCCGTCGACCCCGCACTGGAGATCGCCGTCATCGCCGCTGGCACGGTCGCCGGCGATGTGGCCGGCCGAATCGCGACCTGGCCGTTCCGCGTGCATCTGGTGGACGAGGGCGAGAAATACGACGCCATGCGCGCCGCCGACGCAGCCCTGGCCACCAGCGGTACGGTCTCGACGGAGCTGGCCCTGGCCGGCGCGCCCATGGTCATCGCCTACAAAATCGACGCCCTGTCATATCCGTTGATGAAGCGAATGGTGACGGCCAAGCACATCACCCTGTTCAACGTGGCCGCCGACGAGCGGATCGCTCCGGAATATATTCAACAGGAGGCGACGCCCGCCCTGCTGGCGTCCGCTGTCGGCCGCCTGCTGGCCGATCCCGAACTGGCCCAGGCGCAGGCGCGGCGTCAGACGGCGGCGCTGGACCTGATGGGGCGCGGCGGACCCGATCCTTCAGAACTGGCGGTTGACGCCGTCTTGCGCGTCATCGCCGCCAAGGCTGGCACGGAGCCAGGCTGACCGTGGCCCGCGCCCTCAGCCCCCGTCGTGCGGCCGAGGTGCGGGCGGCCTTGCAGATGGCGGTGGCCGCGACAGCGGCGCTGTATCTGGCCACGCTTCTGGGGTTGCCCCATCCCTATTGGAGCGTGATCTCGGCCATCGTGGTGGTCCAGGCCAGCGTTACGGGCGGGGTGGTCGCCATCGCCCGTGACCGCGCCATCGGGACCATGACCGGCGCGCTTGTGGGGGCGGGGGTTGCGTTCATCCGGTCGCCGGGGATGGAAAGCCTGGCCTTGAGCATCGCGATTTCCACGGCGGTTCTGGCCTTCCTGGGCGCCGGGCGGCCATGGTTGAAGATCGCGCCGGTCACGGCGACAATCGTCATTGCGGGCGGTGCGGGATCGGAAGGGCCTGCGTCCCTGGCGCTGGACCGGGTGATGGAAATCCTGGTCGGCAGCGGCGTCGGCGTGATCGCCATCCTGGCCCTGTTCCCCCGCCATGCCCACCAGGCCTTCACCCTGAATGCGCGCGAAGCGGCCGGTGAGGCGGCCGTGCTGCTGGCCCTGGTCGCGAAGGGCGATGCTGGGGATGCGGCCGAGATCTCCCGTCGTCACGCCGACCTTAAGCGCCGGCTGGACGCCCTGGCCCAGACCGCCAAGAACGTGGTCGACTTCCCCGGTTTACAGCGCGAGACAGCCGATCGCGCCGCCCTGGCCCGCGCCTTCTGGCGGGTGCGCAGCGACATCGTCATCTTGGGGCGCGGTTTTCATGACGAGGGCGCGGATGGCCGGCTGGCGCCCTGGTCCGAGGACGCCGCGCGCGCGGTCGAACGGCTCGAGGCGCTGTCGCGGGGCAAGGCCGCCGATCCCATGGGGCCGATCGACCAGAGCCTGGCCCTGTCCATCGCGGTCGAGGGCGACGACATGGCCCTGGGCGCCGCCGCCATCGGCGTGGCCCATATGCATCGTGACCTGGACGACCTGGCCGCGCGTTTCCGCGACCTGCGGCTGGTCTGAACCCCAAAAGAAAACGCCGGGGAGGTCCCCGGCGTTCTGCATTTCAGAGTCCTGGCCGACGATCAGCCGCGCTGATCGATCGATACATAATCGCGTTCGGTCGGGCCGGTGTACAGCTGACGCGGACGGCCGATCTTCTGCGAAGGATCGGACATCATCTCCTGCCACTGAGCGATCCAGCCGACGGTGCGGGCCAGGGCGAACAGGACCGTGAACATGGTGGTGGGGAAGCCCATCGCCGACAGGGTGATGCCCGAATAGAAGTCGACGTTCGGGAACAGCTTGCGCGAGGTGAAATATTCGTCCGACAGGGCGACCTTTTCCAGCTCCTTGGCGACCTGGAACAGCGGATCGTTCTCGCGGCCGGTGGCGGCCAGCACTTCATAGGCCGACTGCTGCATGACCTTGGCGCGCGGATCGTAGTTCTTGTACACGCGGTGACCGAAGCCCATCAGCTTGTACTTGCGGTCCTTCACGCCCTGAATGAACTCAGGAATCTTGTCGGGCGTGCCGATCTCCTTGAGCATGTTCAGCGCTTCTTCGTTGGCGCCGCCGTGCGACGGGCCCCACAGGCAGGCGATGCCGGCGGCGATACAGGCGAACGGATTGGCGCCCGACGAACCGGCCAGGCGGACGGTCGAGGTCGAGGCGTTCTGCTCGTGGTCGGCATGCAGGGTGAAGATGCGGTCCATGGCGCGGACCAGGGCCGGATCGACGTGATAGTCCTCGGCCGGCACGGCGAAGCACATGCGCAGGAAGTTCTCGGCGTAGGACAGATCGTTGCGCGGCGAGATGAACGGCTGACCGACGTGATATTTGTAGGCGCGCGCCGCGATGGTCGGCATCTTGGCGATCAGGCGGATGGCCGAGATGTCGCGCTGCACCGGATCATGGATGTCCAGGCTGTCGTGATAGAAGGCCGACAGGGCGCCGACGGTGCCGACCATGATCGACATCGGATGGGCGTCGCGGCGGAAGCCTTCGAAGAAACGATCGAACTGGGCGTGCAGCATGGTGTGCCGCGTCACGTTCTCTTCGAACTTCTCGAACTCGGCGGCGGTCGGCAGTTCGCCGTGCAGCAGCAGGTGGCAGACTTCGAGGAAGTTCGATTTCGACGCCAGCTGGTCGATCGGATAGCCGCGGTGCAGAAGCACGCCCGCGTCGCCGTCGATATAGGTCAGGGCCGATTCACAGGCCGCCGTGGAGGTGAAGCCGGGATCGAAGGTGAAGGCGCCCGTTCCCGCATAGAGTTTGCGGATGTCGATGACGTCCGGGCCGGTGGAGCCCGAAAGGACCGGCAACTCGATGGTCTTGTCCTCGAAGGACAGGGTCGCCGAGCCGGCGGTTTTGGCTTGTTCAGTCATGAATGCCCCTTTGAATCATACGTCCAGGCGCAGGGAGGCGTCGGGCGCTTTTCGGTTTGTGGGTGATCACTTAGTCTGTTGCAGCGCATCATCCAAGCGCCCGAGGCTTTCGTCGCGCCCCAGAGCGGATAAAGTTCGTGCGATGTCGGGCGAAGCTGACCCTGCGGTAAGCGCCGCGCGCATCGGCGGGCCGATCTTGCCGAAGCCCACGCCCTCGGATTCGGCGAAGGCCTTCAGCTCCGCCTCAAGGGCGAAGACGTCCCAGGACTGAAACAGGGCCAGACGGTCGCGCAGGCGCGACAGGCGGTCCAGCGTCTCGCCCGACAACAGGGCGCGGCCCTTGTCGTCCAGCGTCAGGGGGCGGTTCTTCAGCACGAAGGCGGTTTGATCGGCCAGGTCCAGCACCGTCTTGGCGCGATCCTTGACGAAGGGCATGGCGCGCTGAAGCCGCGCCTCGTCCGCCTCGGCCAGGGCGTGGCCCTTCTGCAGGTGGGCGTCCAGCGCCAGCTTGGCCAGGCGTTCGTCGTCGGCCAGGCGCAGCCAGTGGGCGTTGACGTGGGCCAGCTTATCGAAATCCAGCCGCGCCGGCGCCTTGCCGATGCCGGCCAGATCGAACCACTCGATGGCCTGGGCGTCGCTGAACAGTTCGTCGTCGCCATGCGCCCAGCCCAACCGGGCCAGATAATTGCGCATCGCCTCGGGCAGATAGCCCATCTCGGCGTATTCGTGCACCGCCTGAGCGCCGTGCCGCTTGGACAGTTTCGCGCCGTCCGGTCCGTGGATCAGCGGGATGTGGGCGAAGACGGGGCGGGTCCAGCCCAGGGCGTCGTAGATCAGGCTCTGACGCGCGGCGTTGTTCAGATGGTCGTCGCCGCGAATGACGTGGGTCACGCCCATGTCGTGGTCGTCCACCACGACGGCCAGATTATAGGTCGGCGCCCCGTCCGAACGCAGCAGGACAAGGTCGTCCAGATCGTCGGTCGACCAGCTGACCGCGCCCTGAACCTCATCGGGCACCGTCACCGTGGTCGATTGCGGCCGGCGGAAACGCACGACGTGGGGCAGGGCCAGATCGTCCACGGAGGGTTCGCGGTCGCGCCACGGCGATTCGAAACTGCGTTTCTCGGCCTTGGCCGCATCGCGCAGACGGCCGGTTTCCTCGGCCGAGGTGAAGTCGCGATAGGCATGACCTGTTTCGAGCAACTGATCGACCACCTCACGGTGCCGGTCGGCGCGGCTGAACTGGAACACCGGCTCCTCGTCTGCGAACAGCTCCAGCCAGCTCAGGCCATCGAAGATCGCCTTGACCGCGGCGTCGGTGGAGCGTTCGCGATCCGTGTCTTCGACGCGGATCAGGAAACGTCCTGCGTGTCTTTTGGCGTACAGCCAGTTGAACAAGGCGGTTCTCGCCCCGCCGATATGCAGATAGCCTGTCGGCGAGGGGGCGAAGCGGGTGACGACAGTCGAGGAAGGCAAGGTCATGGGGGAGGGGTCCGTAGGCGACGCCCTTATACGCCCCGATGCGGCAAAGCCTACCCCCGGCGCGCGATTGCGAGCCTGGCTGGCCGATCAGGTCGCGGCCCAGGCCTTGCGATGGCGGCTGTGGGGACCGGTGGCGTTCGGCTGCGGTTGCGCCCTCTATTTCGCCTTGCAGTTCGAACCGGCCTTCTGGCCGCTGGGACTGGCGGCGATCACAGGCTTTGCGGTCTGGGGCCTGGCCAAGACGCGCGGGCGGACCCGCCGCATCACATGGCCCCTGCTGATGATCGCCTGCCTGGCGGCGGGTCTGGCGTCGGCCAAGGCGCGCACCCTCTTCGTCGCCGCCCCCATCGCCCCGACACTCAGCGCGCCCACCGTGATCGAGGCCTGGGTGGTCGATGTGGACAGTCCCGGCCAGCGCGGCGCGCGCGTGATGATCGCGCCGGTGTGGATTCGCGGCCTGACCCCGGATCAGACGCCGGTTCGACTTCGCGCCACGCTTCGGGGCGATCCGCCTGAACCCGGCCAGGCGATCCGGCTGTTCGCCATACTCAATCCGCCGCCCGCGCCGGCCAGTCCCGGCGCCTATGACTTCGGACGCAACGCCTTCTTTCAAGGCATGGGCGGGGTGGCCTTCGCGCTGGGCGAGACGCGCGCCGCTGACTTGCCGCGCGCGCCGTGGCGGTTGCGGCTGGAGATGGCGGTCAACGGCGCGCGCTATGCCCTGGCGAAGCGGATCGTGGCGCGACTGGGCGAACGGACGGGCGGGATCGCGGCCGCCATGACCACCAGTCACGAGACCTGGATCAGCCAGGCGGACCTGGACGTGATGCGCGATTCGGGCCTGGCGCACATTCTGTCGGTCTCTGGGCTGCACATGGCGATCGTCGGCGGGTTCGTGTTCTTCGCCGTGCGGCTGGGCGTCGCCGCATGGCCCTGGCTGGCGCTGCGCGTTCCGGGAAAGAAAGTCGCGGCGATGGCGGGCCTGGTCGCCGTCGGGGTCTATCTGGTGGTGTCCGGCGCGCCGCCGCCGGCCGAACGAGCGGCCATCACCGCCTCCATCGCCTTTCTCGCCATCCTGCTGGATCGACAGGCGGTGACCATGCATGGCCTGGCGGTGGCCGCCTTCGTCGTGCTGGCCATCCAGCCAGAGGCCGTCGTGACGCCCGGTTTCCAGATGTCGTTCGCGGCGACGGCGGCGCTGGTGGCCCTCGTCGAAGCATGGCCCAAGACGCCGCGCGAGATTTCCGCGCCCTGGCCGATCCTGGCGATCCAGCGGTTCGCGGGTTGGGTCACGGCGGCTGCGGCCGCCAGCCTGGTCGCAGGCCTGGCGACCGGTCCCTTCTCGATGCAGCATTTCAACCGCACCGCCATGTATGGCCTGCTGGCCAATCTGGGGACATCGCCGGTGGCGGACTTCATCCTGATGCCGGCCCTGGCGCTGGGCGCGGCGATGGAGCCCTTGGGGCTTGGGGGACCTTTCCTGGCCGTGGCGGGATGGGGCGTGGATCTGATGCTGGCGATCGGAGCGTGGACGGCCGGCTTGCCCGGCGCCGTCCAAACCATACCCAGCGCGCCCGATTTCATTCTGCCCATCGCCTTTGTGGGCGTGGTGTTCATTTGCCTCTGGCGCGGACGGTTACGCTGGCTGGGCCTGCCTCTGGCGGCGGCGGTGATGATCTGGCCCCGTCCGCCGGCGCCGGATCTCTGGATCGGGGATGGGGGAACGAATGCGGCCTTCAACCGGCAGGGCGAGGCGGTCGTGGTCCGCCCGGGCGTACGAGAGTTCGCGGCCGACCTGTGGTCCCGACGAAGGGGGCTGGTCCTGACCGCGCGCGACGTGGACGGCTGGACCTACGACCGCTTCTCGTGCCGACCAGAAAGTCCGGCTGCAGGACCGATCGCCCTGTGGTGGGGAAGGAGGGCTCCGGATTTGGAGCACCTGGCATCCCTGTGCGACACGGCCGAGGTCGTGGGCGTCCGGGCCGTCGTCACCAACCTGCCCGCGTCTTGCAGCGGCCGTCTGGTTCTGGACGGCGTGGATTTCGCCCGGGGCGGGGCGGTCGAACTATGGCGCGATGACGCTGGCTGGCGCGCGGTCTGGACGACCGAGGTGCGCGGAAACCGTCCCTGGACGCGCCAGCCCGACCCCGACGTCAGTGATAGCGGCGCATGAGGCCGACCAGCTTGCCTTGGACCTCGACCTGGTCGGGGCCGAAAATGCGGGTCTCATAGTTGCGATTGGCCGGCTCCAGCGCAATGGAGCCGCCCTTGCGGCGAAAGCGTTTCAAGGTGGCTTCCTCGCCCTCGACCAGGGCCACGACGATCTCGCCGTTGGTTGCGGTGTCGCCGCGCCGGATCACGACCAGATCGCCGTTCAAAATGCCCGCCTCGATCATCGAATCGCCTTCGATCTCGAGAACATAATGGTCGCCCTTGCCGAGCATGGATTCCGGCACGGGCAGGCGGTCCTGCTCGTGCTGAATGGCGGCGATGGGCGTGCCGGCGGCGATCTTGCCCAGCAGCGGCAGTTCGCGCGTGTCGTTGGCGGCCGTAGATACGGCCTGCCGGACGGGGGCGCCGCCTTCGATCACGTCGGGCTTGAACCCCGCCCGACCGCGCGGCGCACCGGCGGTGGCTTGTTCCGGCAGCTTCGTCACTTCCAGGGCGCGCGCCCGATGGGCCAGGCGGCGGATGAAGCCGCGCTCCTCCAGCGCCGTGATCAGCCGGTGGATGCCGGATTTAGAGGCAAGGTCCAGCGCCTCCTTCATCTCGTCGAACGAGGGGGAGACGCCCGTCTCCTGAATCCGTTCGTGGATGAACATCAGCAGTTCGTGCTGTTTGCGCGTGAGCATCGCCAAGCCCTCAAGCGCCCCCTCCACAGAATCGGAACGGGCCGTGAACATTGACGATGTTCTGTAAGTGTTCCTTCCTAATGTCAACTTAACGGCCGCGCTCCGCCGTCGTTTGATCGGGAAGGCTGGGGTTCAGGCCGCCAGCAAGGCCCGCGTCGCAGCCTCGACATCGGCCTGCCGCATCAGGCTTTCGCCGACCAGTATGGCCTGGGCGTGGGCGGCGGAGACGCGCGCGACATCGTCCGGCGTGAAGATGCCGCTTTCCGCGACCAGAAGCGCGCGAACGGGACTGAGCATCGACAGCCGTTCGGTGACCTCCAGGTCGACCTCGAAGGTCCGCAGCGAACGGTTGTTGACGCCCACTAGGTCGCCGCCCAGGGCGCAGGCCCGGGCCATTTCGGTTTCGTCGTGCGTTTCGATCAAGGCGTCCATGCCGAACCGTTCGGCCTCCGCCAGCAGTTCGGCGGCAAGCCTGTCGTCGATCATGGCCAGGATGATCAGGATGCAGTCGGCCCCCAGGGCGCGGCTTTCGGCCACCTGCCACGGATCGACCAGGAAATCCTTGCGCAGGCAGGGCAGGGCGACGGCGTCGCGCGCGGCCGCCAGATAGGCGTCATCGCCCTGGAAGCTGGGACCGTCGGTCAACACCGAAAGACAGGCCGCGCCCCCCGCCTGATAAGCGCGGGCCAGGGCGGGCGGATCGAAGTCGGGGCGAATCAAACCCTTGGACGGACTGGCCTTCTTGATCTCGGCGATCAGGGCCGGGCGGCCGGTTTCCTCGCCGACAAGCTCCAAAGCGGCGCGAAAGCCGCGCGGCGCCGAGGCGGTCTTGGCCAGGGCCTCGATCGCGTCCTGGGACGCAGCCGTCTTTCGGGCGGCGACGTCCTCGCGCTTATAGGCGGCGATGCGGTCGAGAACGTCGGTCATGCGTCGGCTTCTGGGTCCAGCGGTGTCGTGGTGATGCGGGCCAGACGCTCCAACGCCTCGGCGGCCCGGCCATCGTCGATGGCGGCGGCGGCCACGGCGGCGCCCTGAGCCAGATCGACCGCCTTGTCCGCCACGACCAAGGCCGCGGCGGCGTTCAGCAGGACGATGTCCCGATAGGCCCCGGTCTGGCCCGCAAGTAAGGCGCGCAGAGCCTCGGCGTTCTCTTCCGCGTCGCCGCCGCGAATGGCGGCGATGGGGCTGCGCGGCAGACCGGCGTCTTCGGGCGTAACCTGGAACCGTCGAACGGCGCCGTTCTTCCACTCGGCCACTTCGGTCGGGCCGGAGGTCGCCAGTTCGTCCAGACCCTGGCCGTGGACCGTCCAGGCGCGCGTGGCGCCCAGCCTTCCCAGCACTTCGGCCAGCGGTTCCAGCAGGCGCGGATCATAGACGCCCATGACCTGGCGTTTTGCAGACGCAGGGTTCGAAAGCGGTCCCAGAAGATTGAATACGGTGCGGAAACCAATCTCGGCCCGGACAGGTCCGACGTGACGCATGGCCCCGTGATAGGCGGGGGCGAACAGGAAACAGATGCCCGCCTCGTCCAGCGCCTTCCTCTGCTGCGCCTGATCGGCCATCAGGTTCACACCCAAGATCGACAGAACGTCGGAAGAGCCTGATTTGGAAGACATCGCCCGGTTGCCATGCTTGGCGACCTTCAAGCCCGCGCCGGCCAACACCAGGGCGGCGGCGGTGGAGATATTATAGGTATGCTGGCCGTCGCCGCCCGTGCCGCAGGTGTCGATGACCTCATACGGGTGATCCAGCGTCAGGGCCGCCTCACGCATGGCGGCGGCGAAGGCGGCGATCTCGTCCACGGTTTCGCCGCGCATACGCATGGCGGTAACGGCGGCCGCCACCTGAGACGGGGTCGGCTCGCCGCGAAGGCAGGCGGCGAAGAAATCATGCGCCTGTTCGGACGTCAGCGGCCGGCCCTCGACGAGCCGGGCCAGGATCGGCTTGAACCCTTCCGCCATGATTCAGTCCGCCACGATCAGGCGGCCGCGAGGCGCTTCACGCCGGCGATGTCGAGGAAGTTGGCCAGCATGTCGTGGCCGTGTTCAGTGGCGATCGATTCCGGGTGGAACTGTACGCCGTGGATTGGGCGGCTGCGGTGCCGCAGACCCATGATCTCGCCGTCGGCGGTCCAGGCGGTGATCTCCAGCTCATCAGGCAGGGTTTCGCGCCTGACGGCCAGCGAATGATAACGGGTGGCGGTGAAGGGCGACGGCAGACCGGCGAAGACGCTCTGGCCGTCATGTAGGATGGGCGAGGTCTTGCCGTGCATCAGGGTCTTGGCGCGGATCACTTCGCCGCCGAATGCCTGGCCGATGGCCTGATGGCCCAGGCAGACGCCCAAAATCGGCATGGAGGCCGGCGCTGTCTCGATCAAGGACAGGCAGATGCCGGCCTGATCCGGCGCGCAGGGGCCGGGCGACAGCAGGACGGCGGCGGGGTTCAGCGCCCACGCCTGGTCCACGCTCAGGTCGTCGTTGCGCACCACATGCGTCGGCGCGCCCAACTCCGCGAGGTAGTGGACGAGGTTGTAGGTGAAGCTGTCGTAGTTATCGACGACGAGGATCATGTTCTGGCTTCTAGGCGCGACGCGCGTCCACGCCAAGCCAGCGCGGCGGTAAAGCGCATTTTAACCCGTGCGAACGCAGGATGCGGGCGTGAAACTGACCGCCGAAAAAGACATTGCCGCCAAGATCGCCGCTGCAAAGGCGCGGCTGGTCATGGTCGAAACCCGCCCCAGCGCGGCCGCCGCCCTGGGCGCCGCCGCCCTGGCGGCGATGGCGGCGCTGCTGATGGCCGGGGTGGTCATCGTCGGGCCGGGCGTCCAGTTCAACGATGCGACGACGACAATGACCCGTTAGCGATTGCCGGTGCGAAAGCGCCAGGCTTCCTCGGCCGCCCGCATCGGCGCACGCGCCTTGTGCTGGGTTTCGGCGTATTCGGCGACCGGATCGCTGTCGGCGACCACGCCGGCCCCCGCCTGGACGAAGATGCGGTCGTCCGCGAACAGGGCGGTGCGCAGGGTGATGCAGATGTCCGCCTCGCCGCCCGCCGAGATATAGCCGACGCCCCCGCCGTATCCGATGCCGCGCTTCTCGCTCTCCAACTCGTCGATGATCTCCATCGCGCGAACCTTGGGCGCGCCCGACAGGGTGCCTGCGGGCAGGGCCGCCAGCAGGGTGTCGACCGCGTCCAGACGGGGATCGGCCTTGCCCCGCACGTTCGAGACGATGTGCATGACCTGGCTGTAGCGTTCGACGACGAAGCTTTCCGTCACTTCCACCGTGCCGGGCGCCGCCACGCGACCCACGTCGTTGCGGCCCAGATCCAGCAGCATCAGATGCTCGGCCCGCTCCTTCGGGTCGGCCAGAAGTTCGACTTCCAGCGCCTTGTCCGCCTCTGGCGTCTCGCCGCGCTTGCGGGTGCCGGCCAAGGGCCGAATGGTCACTTCGCCGTCCTTCAGCCGAACCAGGATTTCCGGGCTGGATCCCGCCAACTGGAAGCCGTCGAAGTTCAGATAGAACAGATAGGGCGACGGGTTCTGGCGACGCAGGGACCGATAGAAGGCGAAGGGATCGGCCGACCATGGCGCGGAGAATCGGTGGCTCAGCACCACCTGGAAGATATCGCCGGCGGCGATATAGTCCTTGGCGCGGGCCACCATCTCGCCGAATCCGGCTTCGTTCACCGGAGAGGCGAAGGCCGGCGCCGCCGCTTCTTGAGGCGCGGCGCGGACCGGCAGGGGATCGCGCAAGGCGGCTTCGAAGGCGTCTAGCCGCGCGACCGCCGCGTCATGCGCCGGCTCCGCATCACGTCCCGCGTCCGGATAGGCGGCGGAGATCAGGACGATCTCATGACGCACTGAATCGAAGATTGCGACCAGGGACGGCCGGGTCAGGACCGCATCCGGCAGGTCCAGCGGATCGGGGTTGGGCGCGCCCAAGGGCTCCAGCAGCCGCACCATGTCATAGCCGAACACGCCGAACAGGCCCGCCGCCATGGGCGGAAGGTCGTCGGGCAGATCGAACCGTGAGGCCGCGATCAGGGCGCGCAGCGACTGAAGCGCCGGCTGGCCTTCGGGCGTGAAGACGCCCTGGGCGATGGCGGGACCGCGCGCCAACTCGGCCGCGTGCCCCCGGCAGCGCCAGACCACGTCGGGGTCCAGCGTCAGGATCGAATAGCGGCCGTTGACCGCGCCGCCTTCCACCGATTCCAGCAGGCAGGCGTAGGGCCGGTTCAGGCCCAGCTTCAGATAGGCCGAGACCGGCGTTTCCAGATCATCGATGATCCGGCGCACGATCACCTGCGGCCGACCGGCCCGAAGACCGGCGGCGAAGGCGTCGAAATCGGCGGCGGCGGGCGTCGCCGTCGTCATTGCGCCGGTGCGGCGGGCTTGGCGTCGGCCGACAGGCCCAGCGCAGACAGCGCCTGGGCCGGGTCGTTCTTGGCCTTGGAGCGCTGGGCGCCGGCGGCGAAGGACGATTGCACCATGGCCTGCACCAGTTCCTGTGTCAGACGCGGGCGAACCTGTTCGGCCAGCGGGCCGGCGGCGGCCGGATTGGCGGCGTGGATGTTGTCCACGCGGCCGACCACATAGGCGGTCTGAGACGCCGGCTGCGAGAAGGCCTGACCCTTGGACTGGCCAAACAGACCCTGGAGCACGCCCTGTCCCAGCGACTGCTGGGTTTCCTGATTGCGCACGACGCCGGTGCGGACGGTCAGGGGCGCGTTCACCGAGCGGGCCACGACGGCGATGTCCTCGCCGTTGCGAACGCGGCCGGTCAGCTCTTCCGCCTTGGTGGACAGGCGGCGCATCGTCTCGCGCTGGATCCACTGTTCAGCCAACGGCGCGCGAACTTCGGCCAGGGTCGGCAGGGCCGAAGGGCGGATGTCGTTGACGCGGATGGCGAAATATTGGCCCTGGCCGGCGTCGACCACGTCGCTTTCGCCGCCCTTGGTCAGGCTCCAGGCCGTCTCGAAGATCTGCGGCGGGGCGTTCAGCGCCTGACCGTTCGGCAGCTTGCCGTCCTTGGTGAAGGGCGGCAGGTCGACCACACGGCCCCCGGCTTCGCGCGCGGCGTCGGCCAGGGATTTGCCGGCCGTGCGGGCGGCTTCATACTTCTCGACCTTGGCGTAGGTCTGGGTCTTGACGTCCTCGGCGCGCAGTTCCTGCACCAGTTCCTGGCGGGCGCTTTCCAGCGAGGCTGGGGCGGCGGGCTGGATGGCCGTCACCTTGGCGACGGCGAAACCGACGCCGGCCTGGACCGGGTCCGACACCTGATTGGCCTGCAGGCCGAAGACGGCGCCGGCCGTGGCGGCGTCGCCGATGGCGGCGCGCGGCGTGGCGTCGAAGCTGGCGGGGGCGATGTTGTTGGCGCGACCCACGTCGGCCGGCGACTGACCGGCGCGCAGGGCGGCGGCGATCTTCTGGGCCGTCTCGCGGTTCGGGGCCGTCAGGGTGACGAAGGTGCGGGTCTCGGGCTTGCCCAGCGTGTCCTTCTTGAACTCGAAACGCTCGCGGATGCGATCTTCAGAGATGGGCGCATTGCCCGCGTTATCGGGCGTGAACAGCACGACCGAAACCATGCGGAACTCGGGCGCGCGCAGACGTTCGGCGTTTTCCTGGATGAAGGCGTTCAGCTGGGCGTCGGTCGGGGCGGGAACCTGGCCCGCTATGGCCGAGGTCACTTCGAACCAGCGACCATCGCGCGTTTCCAGCGCCGAACCGGCCAGCAGGGCGCCGTAGATGCGGGGCACGCGGGCGCCGGCGAAGACGGCGGCGCCGAAATGCTCGGTGGCGTATTGGTCGCGCAGATCCTGCTCCAGCATGGCCGGGGTCAGGTTCTGCTGGGCCAGGGCGGCCTGATAGGCCTGCTGGTCGAACTGGCCGGTGACCGAGTTGAAGAAGGCCGGGATCTTGCGGATCTGTTTGACGACCAGCTCCTGGCCCGGGCGGATGCCCGCCTTCCAGGCCCAGTTCAGGAAGCCCAGCTGTTCGGTTTGTTCCGCCAGGAAACGGGTGTGGATGTTCTCGGCGACCAGGTCCTGATTGGTCAGGGGGCGGCCGACCTGCTGCTGCAGCCGCTCGCGCACCTGATCGAAGGCCGTCTTGAACTCCGCCTCGTTCATCGAACGCTCGCCGGCGTCGATCACGTGTTTCGGCCCCAGGTTCGAGAACACGTCCATGCGCGCGCCGACGATGACGAAACTGATCGCGATCAGAACAAGCAGGGCGGCCGCCCATTTGGATCGAGAGAAGGCGCGGAAGGCGGTGAGCATTCGAAAACCCGGGACAGGCCGATATTGGCGTCAGCTGTCGCGTATAGTCGCGCCGGGCACGCCCCCGCAAGGATGGCATGATGTCCAGATTGCGGCGCGCCTCTTGGCTTCGCGGTTTGCGCCCCCTAGACAGGCGACCATGAAACAATCCGTGAAGATGATCGTCGGCAATTGGAAGATGAACGGCCTGTCCGTGGCCTTGGTTGAGGCGCAGGCGATCGGCGAGGCCGCGAAGGCGGTCGATGGCGTCTGCCGGGTCGCCCTGTGTCCGCCCGCTACGCTGGTCGAACGTATGGCGACGACGTTGAATGGTGGCGCGGCGGCGGTCGGCGGACAGGACTGCCACGCCAAGCCGTCGGGAGCCTTCACCGGATCGGTGTCGGCCGAGATGCTGGCGGACGCCGGGGCGACCCTGGTGATCCTGGGCCACTCCGAACGTCGCTCCGGGTTCGGCGAGACGGACGCCGAGGTGGCCGCCAAGGTCGAGGCGGCCGTGGCCGCAGGGCTTGAGCCCATCGTCTGCGTCGGCGAAACCCTGGCGCAGCGCGAGGCGGGCGAAGCCATCGCCGTCGTGTCGGCCCAGGTCGAGGGCTCGCTGGCCGACAGTCTGTCGGAGCGGACTTTCGCCGTGGCCTACGAGCCGGTGTGGGCGATCGGCACGGGTCTGACGCCAACGCTGGAGCAGATCGCCGAAGTGCATGCGGCCATCCGCGCCGCCATCGTCAAGCGGTTGGGGGAGGGCGCGCGAACCGCGCCCATCCTGTACGGCGGTTCGGTCAAGCCGGACAACGCCCGCGACATCCTGGCTGCGCCCGAGGTCGGCGGGGCCCTGGTCGGCGGCGCTTCGCTGAAGGCGGCGGATTTCATTCCGATCATTCAAGCCGCCGTCTGAGGATGGTTTGCCCCCGGCGCGCTTCGATGATAGAGGCCGCCGCTTGATCGGCGCAGATCCGCGCCCACATGATTGACGCCATGCTCCAGACCATTCTGCTCGTCGCCATTATCATCGTCGCCGTCTCCCTGACGGGGGTCGTGCTGCTTCAACGGTCCGAGGGCGGCGCCCTGGGCATGGGCGGCGGTCCATCGGGCTTCATGACGGCGCGGGGAGCGGGCAATCTGTTGACGCAGATCACCTGGATTCTGGCCGCCATGCTGTTCGGCCTGACCATTGTGCTGACCGTGGTCGGCAATATGGACCGTGCCTCGGTTTCGGGCATCGACGCCGACGCCGTCGGATCGCTGGCCACCACGCCCCAGACCCAAAACCAGACGCCGCAACAACCCGCACAGCAACAGCCTGCCGCACCGGCCCAGCCGGCGGCTCCGTCGCTGGACGATCTGGAAGCCAGCCTTCCGTCGCCGGCCGCCCGGCCCGCCTCCGCCCCGGCGCAGCAACCCGCCCGCTAAAGGTCGAAGGCCCGACCCGAGTTTTGGAAAGCGCGCCTCAGGGCGCGCTTTCTTCTTTTGATCAACAGTTCGATTCGCCGCGGGCCATGCGCCGTTCGCGAATCATGGAGTAAGGTGTCCGCCCATGGCTCGCTATGTGTTCATCACCGGCGGCGTGGTTTCCTCGCTAGGAAAAGGCCTCGCCTCCGCCGCTCTCGGCGCTCTTCTGCAGGCTCGCGGCTATAAGGTCCGCCTGCGCAAGCTCGACCCCTATCTGAACGTCGATCCGGGCACGATGAGCCCGTATCAGCACGGCGAGGTCTTCGTGACCGACGACGGCGCCGAGACCGACCTGGACCTGGGCCACTATGAGCGGTTCACCGGCGTTTCGGCGGCCAAGTCCGACAACGTGACGACCGGCCGCATCTATTCGACGATCCTGGAGAAGGAGCGGCGGGGCGACTATCTGGGCGCGACGGTTCAGGTCATTCCGCACGTCACCGACCAGATCAAATCCTTCTGCCTGACGCCCGCCCTGACCGATCAGGGCGAAGACGTCGATTTCGTGCTGGTCGAGATCGGGGGCACGGTCGGCGACATCGAGGGGTTGCCCTTCTTCGAGGCTATCCGGCAACTGGGCCAGAACCTGCCGCGCGGCCAGTCCTGCTTCGTCCACCTGACCCTGCTGCCCTTCATCAAGACCGCCGGTGAGATGAAGACCAAGCCGACCCAGCACTCGGTCAAGGAACTGCGCTCCATCGGCATCCAGCCGGACATCCTGCTGTGCCGCTGCGAACAGCCCATTCCGGCCGAGGAAAAGCGCAAGATCGGGCAGTTCTGCAATGTGCGCGAAAGCGGCGTGATCCAGGCGATGGATTCCGCGGACATCTACGCCGTGCCGCTGGACTATCACCGCGAGGGATTGGATCGCGAAGTTCTGGCCCATTTCGGCATCGCCGACGCGCCGGAACCCGACCTGACCCGCTGGCAGGAAATCTCGCGCCGACGTCTGCACCCGGACGGCGAAGTGACCATCGCCGTGGTCGGCAAATATACGGTCCTGAAGGACGCCTATAAGTCGCTGATCGAAGCCCTGCATCACGGCGGCGTGGCCAACAACGTCAAGGTCAACATCGACTGGGTCGAGGCCGACACCTTCGAAGGCGACCCGCAGGCGTGTGAGGAAAGGCTGCAGGGCGCGCACGCGGTTCTGGTGCCGGGCGGCTTTGGCGAGCGCGGCTCGGAAGGCAAGATCGAGGCGGCGCGTTTCGCCCGCGAGCGCAATATCCCCTATTTCGGCATCTGCTTCGGCATGCAGATGGCGGTGATCGAGGCGGCGCGGAACCTGGCGGGCTATCCCAAGGCGTCCTCGACCGAGTTCGGTCCGACGGATGAGCCGGTCGTGGGACTGATGACCGAATGGACGCAAGGCAACCAGCGCGTTCTGCGTCAGCAGGGCGGGGACCTGGGCGGCACCATGCGTCTTGGCGCCTATGATTCGACCCTGACGGCGGGATCCAAGATCGCCGAGATCTATGGCTCGACCGCGATCAGCGAACGCCACCGTCACCGCTACGAAGTGAACATCAACTATCGCGATGCGATAGAGGAAAAGGCGGGCCTGGTCTTTGCCGGGTTGTCACCCGACGGAGTGCTGCCCGAGACGGTCGAACGTCCGGACCATCCATGGTTCATCGGCGTTCAATACCATCCGGAGCTGAAGAGCCGCCCATTCGCGCCGCACCCGCTGTTCGCCAGCTTCATCGGCGCGGCCGTGGTCCAAAGCCGACTGATGTGATGTAACACTGTTCACGGACCTGCGATTCCGTCAGGCGCGGCTTTTGCGCTAGGATGGTCGGAACGGATCGATTTGGCACGATCCGAGATGTCGCGGGGCCGTCGATGATCGGCGAGTTGCTCTATCACTTGCATCGACACGTGCGTCTGGTGCTGATCGCCGGCGGTCTGATGGTCGTCATCGGCGCGGCCCTGCTTGGCTATGAGGCCGTGCGGCATAGGAACGATCAGCCAAGCCGGCCCGCGCCGTCGTCGCCGGTCTAGCCGCGCTTCTTGTCGACCAGCGGCAGTCCCGGCGCATCGGGCGATGCATCGCCGCCCTGGCCCAGGGTCCGCTGCATGAAGATCACGTCGCGCCAGTCGTCATGCTTCCATCCTGCGGCCTTGAACATGCCGGCGTCGGTGAAGCCGCGCGTGCGATGCAGGGCGATGGAGCCGATGTTTTCCGAATCGCCGATGACGGCGACCATCTGACGAAGCCCCATTGCTTCGCAGCGCCGGATAAGAACATCGAGCAGAGCCCCCGCTACGCCCTGTCCGCGCGCCCATGAAGCGACATAGATCGAATCCTCGACCATGTAGCGATAGGCTTGGCGCGTGCGAAATGGCGCGGCGTAGGCGTATCCGGCGACCCTGTCGTCGATCTCGACGACCAGGCGGGGCAGGCCCAAGCCTTCCACAGCCGCCAGACGGGACGCCATCTCGGCTTCGTCAGGCGGCTCCAGCTCGAACGTGCCGCGACCATTGGCGACACTCTCGGCATAGATGGCGGTGATGGCCGCGATATCGTCGGGCCGGGCGTCGCGAACCGCAGGCGCCGTCACGCGGTCTCCCAACCCTTGTCGACAGCCCAGATCGCGAAGGCGTAGTCGTGGGCGACTTCCTTCAGATAGTCGAACCGCCCGGCCGCGCCGCCGTGTCCGGCCTCCATGTTGATCTTGAGCAGGACCGGCTTGCCAGAGGTGGTGGCGGGCCGCAGCTTGGCGACCCACTTCTCCGGCTCCCAATAGGTGACGCGCGGATCGGACAGGCCGCCGGTGGCCAGGACCGCCGGATAGGCTTTCGGCGCAACCTGATCGTAGGGGCTGTAGCTGAGCATATAGTCGTAGGCGGCCGGGTCCTCGATGGGGTTGCCCCACTCGGGCCATTCGGGCGGCGTCAACGGCAGGGAGGTGTCGCTCATGGTGTTGATCACGTCCACGAACGGCACCTGACCGATGACGCCGGCCCACAGGTCGGGCCGCATATTGGTGACGGCGCCCATCAGCAGCCCGCCCGCCGACCCGCCCTGGGCGACGATATGTCCGGTCGTCGCGTATTTGCGGTCGATCAGATGTTCAGCGGCGGCGATGAAGTCGGTGAAGGTGTTCTTCTTCGTCATCTTCCGGGCGTCGAGGAACCAGCCCCAGCCCTTGTCGGAGCCGCCGCGAATATGGGCGATGGCGTAGATCCAGCCGCGATCCACCAGCGACAACCGGTTGGTCGAGAAGCTGGCGGGCATGGGAATGCCATAGGAGCCATAGCCGTAGAGCAGCAGCGGGGCCGAACCGTCGGTCGGCGTCGACTTGCGGCGCAGCACCGTGACCGGCACCAGTTGCCCATCGGACGCCGGCGCGTTCAGCCGCTCGACGACATAGTCCTCGACGTTGTGACCGGACGGAATCTGCTGGGTCTTGCGCAGAGTGCGCTCGCGCGTCGCCATGTCGTAGTCGAAGGTCTGGGTCGGGGTGGACGGCGAGTTATAGGCGTAGCGGGTCGTCGTGGTGTCGAACTCCGAAGCCCCCGCCAGCGACAGGGCGAAGGCGGGCTCGTCCACGGCGATCTCATGCTCGGCGCCGGACCGGTCGCGGATGATGATCCGGGTGTTGGCGTCGGCGCGCTCCTGACGGGCCAGGTGGCCGCTGGTCAGATCGAGACCCTCGATGAAGCGGCCGGGCGTGTGGGCCACCAGATCGGTCCAGTGAGCCTTGGATGGCGTCTCGGTCGGGGCCTCGACGATCTTGAAGTCGATGGCGTCGTCCGCATTCGTGCGGATCACCCAACGGTCGCCCCAGTGGTCGGCGTCGTAGCGAACCGCGACCACGCGCGGCTCCAGCACCACTGGCTCGGCCGTGGGCGTGGCGGCGGAGATGTAGCGGGCCTCGGACGTTTCCTGGTTCTGGATGCCGATGATGATGAACCGGTCGTCGGCCGTGCGGCCCACGCCGATGAACATGCCGTCGTCGGCCTCCTCATAGACCAGGGTGGTATCGCCGCCGCGCGCCGGGCGACGGAAGATCTTGTCCGGGCGGCCGTTGTCGTCGCGGTTGGTCCAGAAAATCCACTGGCTGTCGGGCGAGAAGACGAAGTCGCCGGTGGCGCTGTCGATCACATCAGGCAGAACCTCGTCCGTGGCGATGTCCTTGACGTAGATCTTGTGAACCTCGGACCCCTGAGCATCCTCGGCATAGGCGAACAGGGCGTGGTCGGGGCTGTGCGAGGCGGCCGAAACCTCGGAATAGGCCTTGCCCTCGGCCAGGACATTGGCGTCCAGCAGCAGCTGCGGCGTCGGGGCCATGACGAAGTTTTTCGTCACCGGCTGACCGTCCACAATCCACGTGCCCTGACGCTCGACCCGCATGTAGCGGGGATGCTGATCGCCGGTCTTGTATTCGATATAATAGTTCCAGCCGCCGTCAGGGGCGGGAACGGAGCTGTCGTCTTCCTTGATGCGACCGCGCATCTCCGCGAACATCGTCTGCTGCAGCGGCAGGGTGGAGGCCATCATGGCCTCGCGATAGGCGTTCTCGGCCGTCAGATGGTCCTTGACCTCGGCCTTGATCAGGGTCGGGTCGCGCAGCACGGCCTGCCAGTTGTCGTCCTTCATCCATTGATAGTCATCAGTGCGGGTGCGACCCAGTTGTTCGATGACGACGGGAATCTTCTTGGCGACGGGCGGTTGAGGCATCGAGGCTCCGGCGGGTTGGCGGTCAAGGCCGAGGGTGGGGGCAGGGGCGGCCGAGGCGGCGAGGGCCGTCGCCGCAGTGGACATGATCACTTGCCGACGGTTCATCGGTCGCTCCCGCATTTTGAAGTCGGCCGTACCTTGCGGGCGACCGACGACGAAGGTCAATGACGCGCGGGCGCTCAGCCGGCCAGCGCCTCGACCGACAGGCGTTGCAGCAAGACGCCGCCCTGACCCACGGCCGCCAGGCGGCTGGAGACATGGCCCAGCACATTGGCGGCGTAGATTTCGTAGAGGTCGATCTTGCCCTGCAGCCAGGCCGGATCGCCGTCATTGGCGCTCAGCCTGGCCTTCGCCGCCATCGCGCCCTTGGCCAGCATCCAGCCGCCGACGACGTCGCCCAGCAGTTTCAGATAGGCGTCCGCGGCGGCCAGAACGTCGGCGGCCGCATTCGCATCGGCCTTCTGGTCCAGGAGCCACAGCGTCGCGTCCTCGACCGCCTCGATAGCCGTGGCGAACCGTTCGACCGGCTTGCCGGAATAGAGGGCGCCGAGATCGGCCAGGGTCGCCTTCATGTCGACGATCAGGGCCTTGGCCGATTCGCCGCCGTCCATCGACAGCTTGCGCCCGACCAGATCCATCGCCTGGATGCCGTTGGTGCCTTCGTAGATCGGGGCGATGCGCGCGTCGCGATAGTATTGGGCCGCGCCGGTCTCCTCGATGAAGCCCATGCCGCCGTGAACCTGGACGCCCATGGAGGCGACCTCGCAGCCGACATCGGTGGACCAGGCCTTGGCGATGGGGGTGAACAAATCTTCCCGACCCTTCCAGCGGCGACGCTTCTCTTCCGTCCCGGCGTGTTTCGCCAAATCGGCGGCGACGCCGGTGGACAGACAGATGGCGCGGGCGGCCGAGATCTTGGCCTTCATCACGCCCAGCATCCGGCGCACGTCCGGATGATCGAAGATCGGCGCATTGGCCTCGCCCGTCCAGACCGAACGGCCCTGGCGACGCTCCAGCGCATAGGCGAGGGCGTGCTGGTATGCCCGTTCCGCAATGCCGACGCCCTCCACCCCGACCGCCAGACGCGCGGCGTTCATCATGACGAACATATGGGCCAGGCCCTGGTTCGGCTGGCCGACCAGTTCGGCGCGCGCGCCCTCATAGCTCATGACGCAGGTGGGCGAGGCGTGGATGCCCAGCTTGTGCTCGATGCCGACGGGACGGAAGGCGTTGCGGTCGCCCAGGCTTCCATCATCCTTGAGCGCGAACTTGGGCGTCAAAAACAGGCTGATCCCTTTCGGCCCCTTAGGGGCGTCGGGCAGGCGGGCCAGAACCAGATGGACGATGTTGTCCGTCGCATCGTGGTCGCCCCAGGTGATGAAAATCTTCTGGCCGTTCAGCGCATAGGTCCCGTCGCCGTTCGGCGTCGCGGTGGCGGTCAGGGCGCCCAGGTCCGAACCGGCGCCCGGCTCGGTCAGGACCATGGCCCCGGTCCACTCGCCGCTGACCAGCTTGGTCAGATACCTGGATTTCTGTTCGGGCGTGCCGACCTGCTCCAGCGCCTCGATGGCGGCCAGTGACAGCATCGGGCACAGGCCAAAGGCCATGTTGGCGGCGTGAACGGTCTCATAGGCGGCCAGTTCCAGCGCCTTGGGGAGGGCCTGACCTCCGGCCTCGGTCGGGGCGGACAGGCCGGTCCAGCCGCCTGCGGCGAACTGGCGGTAGGCATCGGCGAACCCCGGCGCGGCGGTGACGGCGCCATTGGCGTAGGTCGAGCCCTGCTGGTCGCCAATCCGGTTCAGCGGCGCCAGAACCTCTTCGGAAAACTGGCCGGCGGCCTCGATCACGGCGGCGGCGACATCGACGTCATAGTCGGGAAAGGCGCCGGTCGCGGCGACGTCCGCCATGCCGGCGACGGCCTCAAGGGTGAAGGCCAGATCTCGAACGGGCGCGCGGTAGGTCATGGGTTTCCTCAATCGTCGTTGCGGCCTAAGTGCCGCGTCGAGGCAGGGTGTCGCAAGCATCTTGGCGACGCGCCCCGTCTCTGCGCAAGGTGACGTAGTGCCGTCACGGAAGGGAAGCCATGGGCGAACCGCGAAATCGATATTCGACCGTTTCCCTGGTCCTGCACTGGGGGATCGCGGCGGCGGTCCTGATTCAGGTGCTGCTGATCACGGCGCACGAGAATACCGAGGGGCCGATCTCGGGCCAGTTCGTCATGTTGCACAAGTCGCTGGGTCTGACGATCCTGGTCGCGACCCTGGCGCGCATCGGCTGGCGTCTGGCCCATCCCGCCATCGCCCTGCCGTCGCACCTGCCACGCTGGCAAAAGGCGGCGGCGCGGGCGACCCATGTGCTGTTCTATCTGGCGCTGATCCTCATTCCGATGACCGGATGGCTGGCGTCCTCGGCCGGCGAGCGGGCCATTCTGTGGTTCGGCCTGTTTGAATGGCCGCTGCTGCCCATCGGCGGCGGTCGTGACATGGCGCGCAGTTTGATGGCCGTCCACGTTCTGGCGGTGAAGGGGCTTTACGTCCTGATCGCGCTGCACGTTCTGGCGGCGCTGAAGCATCAGTTCGTCGACCGGGACAATGTGCTGCACCGGATGATCCCGCTGATCCCGCGCCGACCGTGAGCGCGACGCCGCAAGAGGCGGCGGCGGCCCTGAGAAACGGGTCGCTGATCCTGCTGCCGACCGAGACGGTCTATGGCCTGGGCGCCGACGCCGGTGATCCAAAGGCGGTCGCGTCCATCTTCGACGCCAAGGGCCGGCCGCGGTTCAATCCGCTGATCTCGCATGTCGCGGATGCCGCAGCGGCGTCCGAGATCGCGGTGTTCGACGCCGCCGCCCGGGCGTTGGCCGACGCCTTCTGGCCGGGACCGCTGACCCTGGTGGCGCCCGTTCGCGACGCCGGCCGGGTCTGCGATCTGGCCCGCGCCGGCCTGGACAGCGTGGCGATCAGGGTTCCCGCCCATCCGATAGCCCGGGCGGTTCTGGCGGCGTTCGGCGGCCCGGTCGTCGCGCCCTCGGCCAACCGTTCAGGACGACCCAGTCCGACGACGTTCGACGATGCCGTGGAAGAGACCGGATTCGCCGTCGCCGCCGCCGTGGATGGCGGGCCGTGTCAGGTGGGGCTGGAGAGCACGGTCGTCTCGGTGCTGGAGGGGCGTGTCGCCCTGCTCAGGCCCGGCGCGGTGACCCGGGCCCAGATCGAGGCCGTGGTCGGACCGCTGGCTGACAGCGGGGAGGGGCATCGCTCTCCGGGACGGCTGACGCTGCATTACGCGCCGGACGCGCCGGTGCGGATCGAGGCGACGGCGGCGCGGCCGGGCGAAGTCCTGCTGGGGTTCGGCCCCGGCGTGGGCGAGGCGCGCTGGAGCCTGAGCCCCACGGGCGATCTGAGCGAGGCCGCGGCCAATCTGTTCCGCCTGCTGCGCGAAGCGGATCGCACCCGACCGTTCGGCATCGCCGTTTCGCCGATCCCGACGACGGGCCTGGGGGAAGCCATCAACGACCGCCTGCGCCGCGCCGCCGGCTTCGTCGGCTAGCCGAAGCGCGCCTGCATATCGACGCTGGCGTGACGCCCGACGGCGTCCAGGCAACTGCCCAGCCATTCATCGGCGGCGGCGCGACCGCGCGCCTTCAGGTCGTTCAGGAAGCTCCACTCGGTGTTGAACTTGGTCCGCAGGGACAGGTCCGACAGCCAGCGATCCGCCTCGATGGCGTGCATCCGAACGTGGCGGTACGGCCCCTGGCCTCCCACCTCGATCTGGCCTTGACCGATCATCTCGCCGGCGATGGCGATGGCGCGCAGTTCCGCGACCAGAGGCGCGTTGAAGACGATTTCGTTCAGCCGATCCATAATGTCGGCGGCGCTGCGCGGTGTCTCGTCACGAGCCATCGGGTTCAGGGTGACCAGAAGCACATCGTCCGGCGTATCCTCACCCGTCAGCGGCCACAGCGGCGGATTGGTCAGATAGCCGCCGTCCCAATAGGGCTCGCCTTCGATCTCGACCGCCTGAAACAGGTGGGGCAGACAGGCGGAGGCCATCAGGACGTCGGCATTGATCTCGGCGGAGGTGAAGACCCGCGCTCTGGCCTGGCGCACCGCCGTCGCGGCGACGAACAGTTTGATGTCGGACCCCTGCACCGCGCCGAAATCGACGGCGGCCTTCAGAACGCGTTTGAGAGGATTATGGTTGAGTGGATTGAATTCATAGGGGCTCATGGACATGGCCAAGGTTTCGCCAGCCCGCCAGAACGGGTTGTCCTTGACCCAGTCCGGCGGCTGGGCGGCGTTCCAGATGGCGCTGTCGCCGAAGACGTTGCGGCCGCCCGACTGATTGACCTCGCGCCATAGCTTGTCCAGAGCGGCGCGACCGTCGCCGGCGGCCAGGCCAGACACCAGGGCGGCGGCGTTCATCGCGCCGGCCGAGACGCCCGAAACCGCGCGGACGTCGAGCCGGTCATCCTCCAGCAGCCGGTCCAGCACGCCCCACTGGAAGGCGCCGTGTGCGCCCCCGCCCTGAAGCGCCAGGCAGATCGGCCGCCTGCCCGGAGGCGGGGCCGTGTCGGCCGGCTGAGCGGTCTTGCGTCTGAAGATCGCCATGTCGCCCCTTCGTCCGCCCGTGTCGGAGCGGCCCTATTGCGCGGTCCAGCCGCCGTCGATGGAGAAGCTGGCGCCATTGGCCGAGGCGCCCAGGTCGCTGACCAGATAGAGGAAGATGCCGGTCAGTTCCTCGGTCGTGACGAACCGCTTGGTCGGCTGGGCGGCCAGGATCACGTCTGTCAGCACCTGATCCTCGCTCATGTTGCGGGTGCGGGCCTGGTCGGCGATCTGTTTCGCCACGATCGGCGTCTCGACGAAGCCGGGGCATATGGCGTTGCAGGTGATATCATCGCGCGCCAGTTCCAAGGCCACGGTCTTGGTGAAGCCGATAATTCCGTGCTTGGCCGCAACATAGGCCGACTTGAACGGGCTGGCGACCAGGCCGTGGGCCGAGGCCATGTTGACGATCCGGCCGCGCCCCTGCGCCTTCATGATCGGAATGGCGGCGCGCGTGGCGTAGAAGGCCGAGGACAGGTTGATGGCGATGATCTTCTCCCACTGGTCGGTGGGGAAGTTCTCGACGGATTCGACGTGCTGGATGCCGGCGTTGTTGACCAGGATGTCCAGCCGGCCCAGCTCGCGCCGGGCGAAGGCGACCATGTCGGCGATCTGATCGCCGTGAGTCATGTCCGCCGGATGATAAAGGATGCGCCGGCCGGACGCGGCCTCCAGTTCGGCGCGCGTGCGCTCGATCTCGGCTGGATCGCCCAAACCGTTCAACACCACGTCGCCGCCGCCCGCCGCCACCGCACGCGCCAGAGCCAGGCCGATGCCGGAGGTCGAGCCGGTGACGACCGCGACCTGACCGGACAGATCGCCGATCTGACGAAGCGGCGAGGCCGGGTCTTGGGTCGTGGAATGAGGCCGTTCTGACATGTGTCCGCCCTTTATGATCTTCCGGTCGAGACTAGCGGCATCACACGCCGGGGATCAAGAATTTCCCGACCTGATGAATATCCAGTCGCTGTCGGTCGATACGGCCTTGTCGAAACGATAGCCGTCGCGATCGAAAGCCTTCAGGTCGTCGACCCGTTCCACCCGCTCGTCGATGGCGAAACGAGTCATGGCGCCGCGCGCCTTCTTGGCGAAGAAGGAGACGATGCGGGTCTCGCCGTTCTTTTCCTCGCGGAACTGGGGTGTGACGACCGGCAGTTTCAGGGCCTTGGCGTCCACGGCGCCGAAATATTCCTGGCTGGCCAGGTTCACCAGGGTCGGATCGAGCTGGCCTTCGGCGTCCTCGTTCAACTGTCTGGAGATGCGGTCCCCCCAGAAGTCGTAAAGGCTGGCGCCGCGCCGGGTCTTCAACCGCGTGCCCATTTCCAACCGATAGGGTTGAATACGGTCCAGCGGCCGCAGCAGGCCGTAGAAGCCCGACAGGATGCGGACATGGGCCTGGGCGAAGTCCAGCGCCTGGGGCGCCAGTTCCCGCGCCTTCAGGCCCTCATAGACATCGCCGGCGAAGGCGAAGGCGGCCTGGACGCCGTCGGTCGATTCGGGATCGAAAGCCTTGAACCGCTCGACGTTCAGCGTCGCCAGATCGTCGGAAATCCCCATCAGCCGACGCAGATCGGCCTTGGTCTGACGGCGCGCCGTCCTGGCCAGGCTGTCGGTGTCTTCCAGAAAGCGGCGGTCGGAGCCGGGCAGGGCCGGGTCCGCCTGGGTGAAGTCCAGTCGCTTGGCGGGGGAAAGAACGATCAGCAAGACGAGGCTCCGTGTCGAAGCCGCCCACATAGTCCGCTTCGACGACGATTTGAACCGGGTGCGGCGATGGGCGTGCCGGCAGGCCTCATCAGCCTCTTGCTTATCAGCAGGGCTTGGAGCGCCGGGCCTTCGCCCGGAGTGTGGTTGGAGATTACCGTTTCGGCGAAGGGATGACGCTTCGTCGGGGTTAGAACAGGACAGCCGGGTTCATGATGCGGTTCGGGTCGATGGCGCGGCGGATGGCGGCCATGGTTTCGATTTCGAGGGGCGACTTGTAGCGGCGCACCTCCTCGGTCTTCAGACGCCCCAGGCCGTGTTCGGCCGAGATCGAGCCGTCGTATCGGGCGACGACGTCGTGGACGACCTGAGAGCCTTCCTTCCAGCGGCCGATGAAGGCCGGGATGTCCTGACCGACGCCCGGCAGGATGTCGTAGTGCAGATTGCCGTCGCCGACGTGGCCGAAGACCGAGATGCGCGCGCCGGGATGGAAGCGGTCGACGGCGGCGGAGGCCTCGTCGATGAAGTCGGCGATGCGGCTGATGGGGACCGAGACATCGTGTTTCCAGCCCCCGCCCTCGGGTTTCAGCGCCGCGGAATGCTCCTCGCGCAGGCGCCAGAAGGCGGCGCGCTGGGCATCATTCTGGGCGATGGCGGCGTCGGTGATCAAGCCTTGCTCGAAAGCGACCTCCAGCAGGGCCTCCATCTGGGCCTCGGCGCCGCCGGACGTGCCGGAGGCGATCTCGATCAGCACATACCAGTTCGGTGTTGAATCGAGCGGCTCGCGCGTGTCGGGGATGTTCTTGAGCACCAGTTCCATGCCTAGGCGCTTCATCAGTTCGAAGGCCTCCACGCCGCCGCCGGTTTCGGCCTTGGCGCGGGCGAGCAATTCGACCGAGGCGGCGGCGGTCTCCAGCCCGACGATGGCCACGGCGCGTGAACGCATGACCGGGAACAGCTTCAGGGTAGCGGCGGTGACGACGCCCAGGGTGCCTTCGGCGCCGATCAATAACTGCTTCAGGTCGTAGCCGGTGTTGTCCTTGCGCAGGCGCTTCAGGCCGTTGAAGACCTCGCCGTTTGGCAGCACGGCCTCGATGCCCAGCACCAGATCGCGCATCATGCCGTAGCGCAGAACCTGTGTGCCGCCCGCATTGGTCGAGATGACGCCGCCGATGGTGGCCGAACCTTCGGCCGCAAGGCTGAGCGGGAAATAGCGGCCCGCCGCCGTCGCCGCCTGTTGCGCCTCCAGCAGGGTCAGACCGGCCTCCACCGTCATGGCGTCGTCCAGCGGGGTCACGTCACGGATGGCGCGCATCTTCTTCAGCGACAGCAGGACTTCGCCGAAGGGCACCTGACCGCCCACCAGCCCGGTGCCGCCGCCCTGAGGGGTGATGGCCACGCGTTCGCGCGCGCAGATCGCCACGGCGCGCGCAACCTCTTGCGTCGAACGGGGGGTCAGCAGGATCGGCGTATTTCCGGCCCAGCGATTGCGCCATTCGGTCAGGAACGGCGCGACAACGTCCGGGTCCTGGGTCCAGCCGCCGGGACCCAGGGCGGCTTTCAACGCGTCGAGAACGGCGGAGGCGGGGGCGATCATGCTCATGGCCCCCTTGTGTCAGGCGTCGCCGTTCGTTGGAAGGGCCGCGATGGCGTCAGACGTCCAGTTCTTCTTTCACGAACTGCGCATTTTCCTGGATGAACTGGAACCGGGCGTCGGCGCGCTTGCCCATCAGGCGTTCGACCAGATCCTCGACGCTGGATTCGGCGTCGGGGACGGTGATCCGCGCCAGGGTCCGTTTCTTCGGGTCCATGGTGGTTTCCTTCAACTGGGACGCCATCATTTCGCCAAGGCCCTTGAACCGGCCGATCTCGGTCTTCTTGCCTTTGAATATCGTGGTCAGCAGTTCGTCGCGGTGGGCGTCGTCGCGGGCGTATTCGCTCAAGGGGCCGGCCGAAATCCGGTAGAGCGGCGGCAGGGCCATGAAGACGCGACCCTGACGGATCGTCTCGGGCATGACGCGATAGAAGAAGGTGATCAGCAGGGCTGCGATGTGGGCGCCGTCCACGTCGGCGTCGGTCATGATGACGATCCGCTCGTAGCGTAGGTCGTCGATGTTGAAACGATTGCCGGGCTGAACGCCCAGGGCCAGGGCCAGGTCCGACAGTTCGACGTTCTGGCGCAGCTTGTCGGCGGTGGCGGAGGCGACGTTCAGGATTTTGCCGCGCAGGGGCAGAATGGCCTGGGTCGTGCGGTCGCGCGCCTGTTTGGCCGAACCGCCGGCCGAATCGCCTTCGACGATGAACAGTTCGGTGCCCTCGGCGGCCTGTCGCGAACAGTCTGACAGCTTGCCCGGCAGGCGCAGCTTGCGGGTGGCGGCGGCGCGCTGGACCTCCTTGTCCTTGCGGCGGCGCAGGCGGTCCTCGGCGCGGTCGACCACGAAGCCGAGCAGGGCATTGGCCTGTTTGGGGCTTTCGGTCAGCCAGTGGTCCAGCGGGTCGCGCAGCAGTTGCTCGACCAGACGGGCGCCCTCGGGCGAGGACAGGCGGTCCTTGGTCTGGCCCTGGAACTCGGGGTTCCTGATGAAGACGCTGATCAGGGCGCCGGCGTTGGCGATGACGTCTTCCGCCGTGATGATGCCGGCACGCTTTTCGTTGGTCAGTTCGCCATAGGCCTTCAGGCCTTTGACCAGGGCGGCGCGGAAACCGGCCTCGTGCGTCCCGCCATCGGGGGTCGAGACCGTGTTGCAGTAGGACTGTATGAAGCCGTCGGACTCGCCAAACCCGATGGGCGACCAGGTGACCGCCCACTCAAAGGCGCCCGCCTCGCCCTGACGCTCGGCGCGACCGGCGAAAGTGGGGGTGACGGTGTCCAACTGGCCGATGCGGTCGGCCAGGGCGTCGGCCAGACCTCCGGGGAAGTGCAGCAGGGCCTGAGCCGGGGTCGCGTCGGTGATCCGCTCGGGCGCGCAGGTCCATTTGATCTCGACGCCGCGGAACAGATAGGCCTTGGACCGCGCCATGCGGAACAGGCGGGCGGGCTTGAACGCCGCCCCCATGCCGAAGATTTCGTCGTCCGGCTTGAACCGGATCAGGGTGCCCTTCTTCTTGGACGGCTGGACCTGCTGGATGGGGCCGAGGACGTGGCCGCGCGAGAAGGACTGTTTCCATTCGAACCCGTCGCGCCAGACCGTGACGTCCAGATGTTCCGACAAGGCGTTGACGACCGAGACGCCGACGCCGTGCAGACCGCCTGAGGTTTCATAGGCCTTGCCCGAGAACTTGCCGCCCGAGTGGAGCACGGTCATGACCACCTCCAGCGCCGACTTGCCGGGGTGTTTCGGGTGCGGATCGACCGGGATGCCCCGTCCGTCGTCGCGGACGGACAGATAGCCCTCGGCGTCCAGATCGACGGTGATCAGCTTGGCGTGGCGGGCCACGGCCTCGTCCATCGCATTGTCGAGGACTTCGGCGAACAGGTGGTGCAGGGCGCGTTCGTCGGTGCCGCCGATATACATGCCGGGGCGTTTGCGGACAGGCTCCAGCCCCTCCAGCACCTCGATGGACGAGGCGGAATAGCCGGTGGAGGCGGCCGTGGTTGCGGCGGCCTGGACGGGTTTGGGCGCGGCCGGCTGCACGGCCGGCTGAGCGACAGGAGGCGCGACCTGGGGCGGGATCACCGCAGCGGGCTTGGGCGGCTCGGGTTTGCGAGCTTCGGGTTCGTCGTCAAAAGCGAAGAGGTCGGCGGCCATTCACATAGTCTGAGGCGATTCGGGGCCGGTTCTGGTAGGCCCGTGCGGCCGGTCGGGCAAGCGGCGCACGCCTGGGCGCGCGGATGGGCGCCGGATCGAAGGTCACGGCGCGCGTCAGAATGGCCAGCATCAGCGACCACGGCAGGCTGGCGTGGTTCAGCAGCACGCTTTCCGACAGGCTGAGGGCGACGAAGACCGACAGATAGCCGATGCTCCAATAGCCTTCGCGCGCGCCCAGACCGTTTGTGCGGGCCAGGATCATGATGGCGGCGATGGCGATCAGGGCCCCGACCGCGACCGCGCCCGGCCAGCCCAACTGCACCAGAAGGTCGATCCAGCCATTGTGCGCCGAGGGCACGGGCCATTGGGTCTGGATGCGGATTTCGCGCGCCGGGATCGAGTCCACGCCCCAGAAGGCGCTGAAGCCGTAGCCGGTCCAGGGACGCTCGGCCACCTTGCGCATCAGGGCCTCCCAGATCAGGGTGCGCCCGGTCAGCGACGGGTCCTTGCCCAGGGCCTGGAGGATGGAGGCCGAGGCGATGTGCCAGGTCCAGGCGCCGCCGACGATCCCGACCACCGCGGCCCATAGGGAGACGATGGTCACGGCCGCGCCGCCTTGCTTCAAGACCCACCATCCGCCAACCATGCCGACCCCGATCATCAGGCTCAGCAGCGAGGTTTTGGACTGGGTCGCCAGGATCAGAACGGTCGTCAGGGCCAGGGTGAGAAGCGCGGCCCAGGGTTTCCTGCCGACGCCGGCGATATGGTCAGCCGCCAGACAGGCCGCCGCCGAGACGGCGCCCACCACCATGACAAGACCCATCTGGTTCTTCTCGTACCACAGGCCGCGCCACAGGCCGGCGTTGTCGAACTGGTGCACCCCGACCTTGGGATAGGCGAACACCATGATCAGGCTGCCCACCGCCATGACCAGACAGGTGTGCATCAGCACGCGCGGCAGGGCCGCCCCCCGAAACACCGCGCCAAGATAGACGGCGAAGGCGCTGTTGATCGCCATGGCGATGACGCGGCGGTCGGTGACTTCGGGGTCGATCGACCAGTATTGGGAAACATAGGCCAGGGCGACCAGGGCGCCGACCATCAGCCAGGCGGGCCAGGCGCGGATCACCTTGTCGAAACGGAAGACGAGAAGGCCGGCCGTGACCGCATAGACCGGCAGCCAGATCAGCCGCAGAATGGGCGTTTCGGCCTGATCCGGCGCGATGACGGGGGCGATCAGGGCGCCGGTCAGCATGAAGACGACAAAGCCGGCCGCCAACTGCTCCCACAGCGGCGGCGAATCATCCGGAACCTGAACTGGCGATGCGCGCACGGTCGAACAGTCCGCCGGGTCGCTTAAGGAAGGGTGAGCGCGGCGCGGAAGGCGGCCAGACCTGTGTCCAGATCCGCGATCAGATCGGCGGGGTCTTCCAGGCCGATGTGCAGCCTGATCAACTCACCCTCCAGCGCCGGGGAATGGGCGCGATAGGCCATCTGGTGCGTCTCGTGCGTGGCCAGGCTTTCGAACCCGCCCCAGGAATAGCCCAGGCCGAACAGGCTCAGCGCATCGAGCATGGCCTCGCCCGCCGCCGCGTCGCCGCCCTTCATCACCACCCCCATCAGGGAAGCGGCGCCGGTGAAGTCGCGGGCCCAGAGGTCGTGACCCGCCGCGCCGGGCAGGGGCGGATAGAGGACGCGCGAGACCTCCGGTCGGGCCTGAAGCCACGGCGCGACCGTCAGCGCCGACCGCGCCTGTTCGGCATAGCGCAGCGGCAGGGTGCGCAGGCCCCGCAGAGCCAGCCAGGCGTCGTCGGGCGAGACGTGCCAGCCCAGATCCTCGATGGCGTCGGCGATGGCGCGGCGGCAGGCGGGGACGTTGACGGCGATGCCGCCCATCAGGACGTCGGAGTGGCCGCCGACATATTTCGTAACCGCCTGTACGCTGACATCGACGCCGTGGGCGAGGGGACGATAGGCCAGGCCCGCCGCCCAGGTGTTATCCATGACGGTCAGCACGCCGCGCGCGCGGCAAGCGTCCGCCACCGCCGCCGCGTCCACCATCTCGAACGTCAGGGAGGCGGGCGATTCCATCAGCACCAGCCGCGTCCGGTCGCCGAGCGCTGCAACGATCGCCGCCGCATCGGCTTCGGCGGGCAGGAAACGGGTCGTGACGCCGCGCGAGGCCTGATAGCGGCTGAGGAAGCGGCGCGTCGGGCCATAGACGGCGTCGGTCGTCACCACCTCGTCGCCGGGCCGCAGCAGGGCCAGCAAAGGGACCGTGACGGCCGCGAGACCCGAGGGGACCAGAAAGACGTCGTCCGCGCCTTCCAGGTCGGCCAGGGCGCGCCGCAGCTCCCGCGCCGCGCTGGTCCCCGACAGGCCGTAAGTCGGACCATCCGTCTCGTCGCGCATGACGCCGGCGGCATCGCTGAGCATGGTCGAGGCGCGCTCCAGCGGCGGGTTGACCGGGCGGCGCCCCTGGCCCCTGCGGGTGGCGGAGGCGATCAGGCGAGTGCGGTCCGAAGGCGTCGGCATGGGCGATCCATGGGTTGCGGTTCAGGCCCTAAAGGCCTCTAAAGCCTGCGTGGGCGCAAGCGGCGAGGGACCAAACGCGATGCGGTGCTGGATGATCGGGACGATGGCCCTGGCGCTGCTGGTCGCCGGTTGCGGACGCCGGGACGCGCCGCCTGCCGCGCCCGAACCCTCGGCCACGCCGACCAAGAGCGGACCGGTCGCCCTGCCGGAAAGCCCCACCGTGGCGGCGATCAAGCGGCGCGGGCGTCTGAACTGCGGCGTGAACCAGGGGCTGGTGGGGTTCGCCTATACCGACAATCGCGGTCAGTGGCGCGGCTTCGACGTCGACTTCTGCCGCGCCACGGCGGCGGCGGTGCTGGGCGACGCCGATGCGGTGCGCTTCGTGCCGCTGTCGACGACGGACCGGTTCGACGCCCTGAACGACGGGCGGATCGACGTGCTGTGGCGCAACTCGTCCTGGACGATGACGCGCGACGCAGGGGAGGGCTTCGTGTTCGCGGGCGTCAACTATTACGACGGCCAGGGTTTTCTGGTGCGGCGTTCGCTGAACCTGAACAGCGCGACGGAGCTGACCGGCGCGCGGGTCTGCGTCCAGTCCGGCTCGACTTCGCAAGCCAACGCCGCCGACTACTTCCGGGCGCGCGGCATCGAATACCGGCCCGTGGTCTTCGACACCGAAGAGGCGGCGCGCGACGCCTATAACCGCGAGGACTGCGACGCGTTCAGCGCGGACATCTCGGCCCTAGCGGCGGCGCGCACGGTGCTGAGCAATCCGAATGAGCATGTGATCCTGTCGGACGTCGCGTCCAAGGAGCCGCTGGGCCCGGTGTTGAAGGCGGGCGATGAACGCTGGGCCGCGACCGTGCGCTGGACGCTGAACGCCCTGATGCTGGCGGAAGAACTGGGAGTGACGCGCGAGGGCGCCGCCGATCTGGCCAAGACGGCGACCGACCCCCGCGTGCGGCGGCTGTTGGGCGCGGAGGGCGATTTCGGCCCCATGCTGGGCCTGTCAAAGACCTGGGCCCGGGATGCGGTCTCAGCGGTCGGAAACTATGGGGAGATTTTCGAGCGGAATCTGGGTTCGCAATCGGCGCTCGACCTCGATCGCGGTTTGAACGCACAATGGAACGCGCGCCCGGCCGGCTTGATCTATGGGCTGCCGATCCGATAAGCGCGAAAGCAGTACTGCGTCCTTGGGGGAAAGATGACCGAAACGAAACGCGGCCTCGCGCTGCATTGGCTGATGCTGATCGGCTTTTCCGTGGGGCTTGTGGGGGGGCTTCTTGTCAATCTGGCTGTGGGCGCCGATACGGCCTGGGTCGTGTGGCTGACGGACAATGTCACCGGGCCGATCGGTCAGATCTTCCTGCGTCTGCTGTTCATGATGGTGATCCCCCTGCTGTTTTCGGCCCTGGTCGTCGGGGTGGCGGAGATGGGCGATCTCAGCGCCCTGGGTCGCGCGGGCATCAAGACCCTGCTGCTGACGATCGTGGTGTCCAGCATCGCCGTTGTCATTGGTCTGGTGATGGTCAACGTCTTCCAGCCGGGTCGAGGGGTCGATCCGGCGGTGGCGCAGCAGTTGCTGGCCCAGGGCAAGGACGGGGCGGCCAGCATCGTCCAGACCGGGCGTGACAGCTCGATCCAGCTGGGCGACTTCTTCCTGGACCTGGTGCCGTCCAATGCGATCACGGCGGCGGCGGACAACGCCATCCTGCCGCTGATGATCTTCGCCCTGTTCTTCGGCATCGGCCTGGTCATGGCCAAGAGCCCGGCGACGGATCGGCTGCAGGAAGTGATCCAGGGGATTTTCGAGGTCTCCATGACCCTGATCAACCTGTTCATCAAACTGGCCCCGCTGGCCATCGCCTGCCTGATGTTCAATCTGGCGGCCCTGTTCGGATGGGATCTGCTGGTCCGGCTGGCGGCCTTCGTCGGCGTGGCCGTGGGCGCCATGGCGATTCATATGTTCGTGGTCTATCCGCTGGTGATCTGGCTGTTGGCCGGGCGTTCGCCCATCGCCTTCTTCAAGGGCGTGCGCGAGCCGATGGTCGTGGCCTTCTCGACCGCGTCGTCCAACGCCTCGCTGCCGGTGTCGCTGAAGGCGGCGGAAGAGCAGCTGAAGCTGCCGCGCAAGATCGCCCGGTTCGTTCTGACCGTCGGGGCGACCGCCAATCAGAACGGCACGGCCCTGTTCGAAGGGGTGACGGTGCTGTTCCTGGCCCAGTTCTTCGGCGTCGACCTGTCGATCACCCAGCAGGTGGTGGTGATGCTGGTCTGCATCCTGGGCGGCGTGGGCACGGCGGGCGTGCCGGCCGGCTCCCTGCCGGTGGTGGCCATGATCCTGGTGATGGTGAAGGTGCCGCCCGAAGGCATCGGCCTGATCCTGGGCGTCGACCGCTTCCTGGACATGTGCCGCACCACGCTGAACGTCACCGGCGATCTGGTCCTCGCGACCGTGGTGTCGCGCGGTGAGAAGGACGATGGGCCGGCGGCGCCCGATCCGGTTGTTTCAGAAGAACTCCCTGGCACGGCGCGTCGCGGGTTGAAGCACGGAACGGCCTAGGCGGCATCAGGGGGAGACGGCGACCGGCGTGTCCTGACGGCTCCCCCATTCCGACCAGGAACCGTCATAGAGGCGAGACGACCGGCCCAACTCGGCCAGTCCCAGGGTCAATATGGCGGCGGTGACGCCTGAGCCGCAGGTGGTGATGGCGGGCTTGTCCACATCAACGCCAGCATCCGCAAAAGCCTGTGCCAGAGCGTCACCGCGCTTCATTCTTCCGTCGGGATCGAGCAACCGGCCGAACGGCACGTTGAGCGCGCCCGGCATATGGCCGCCGCGAACGCCGGGGCGCGGTTCGGCCGCCTGGCCCGTGAAACGGGCAGCGCCGCGCGCGTCTATCACCTGGTCGCCTCCGTCCAGAGCGGCGCGAACGTCGTCCAGGGCGGCGACGGCGCCGGGCGCCGCGAGGGCGTCGAACACGGCCGGTTCAGGACTGGCCGCCCCTTGCTCGACGCCAAGCCCGCGCGCCCGCCACAAGGGAAGGCCGCCGTCAAGGACACGAACGTCGCGCGCACCCATCGTCCTGAACATCCACCAGACGCGGGCCGCCGAGAACAGGCCGACTGTGTCATAGACCACGATCCGGTCGTCCGCCGCGACGCCCAGCGCGCCGACCGCCTCTGCGAAGGCCGCTGGTGTGGGCATCATGTGGGGCAGGGGGCTCTCGCGGTCGGAGACGGCGTCCAGATCGAAGAAGACGGCGCCCGGAATATGCGCCTGCTCGAAATCGGCGCGGGCGTCGCGTCCGTCCAGATGCCAGCTGGCGTCGACGATGCGCAGGTTTGGCTGGTCGAGCTGGGCCGCCAGGTCTTCGACAGAGATCAGAAAGCTCATGTGCGCGCCGTCATCCTCGCGAAAGGGTCAGTTGGATCACATCGGTGCGGGCCGAACGGAAGCCCGCCTCGCAATAGGCCAGGTAGAAGCGCCACAAACGGCGGAATCGCTCGTCGAAACCACCCATCCGGCTGATGTCGCCCCAGGCCGACTGGAACCGCTCGTCCCAGAGCTTCAGGGTCTCGGCATAGTCCTGGCCGAACCGCTCGACCGCCCGCCAGGTCAAACCGGCCGCTTTCGTCACCGGCGCCAGCCGCTGTTCGGACGGCAGCATGCCGCCGGGGAAGACGTATTTCTGGATGAAGTCGGTGCGGGCGTTGTATTCGTCGAACAGAACGTCCTGGATGGTGATGATTTGCAGGCCCGCCACGCCGCCGGGCGTCAGGACGTCGTGGATCTTGCCGAAATAGGCGGGCCAGTATTCCTTGCCCACGGCCTCGAACATCTCGATGGAAGCGACGCGGTCGAACCGGCCCTGGACGTCGCGATAGTCGATCAACCGGATGTCGGCCCGCTCCGACAGTCCCGCGCTGAACAACCGGGCCTTTGCGAAATCGTGCTGTTCCTTTGAGATGGTGATGCCGGTGACATGGGCGCCGATGTCGCGCGCCACGAACTCGGCGAAGCCGCCCCAGCCGCAGCCGATCTCCAGCACGGTCATGCCGGGCTTCAGGTCCATCATACGGGCGAGGTCGGCGTATTTCCGGCGCTGGGCCGCTTCCAGTGGTTCACCTGCACGGCCGAAACGGGCCGAAGAATAGGTCATCGAGCCGTCCAGCCAACTGGCGTAGAAGGCGTTGCCCAGGTCGTAGTGGGCATGGATGTTCTTTTTCGAACCGTTGCGGCTGTTGCGGTTGCGGCGATGAGACAGCCAGTTGACGGCCATCATCAGCCAATTGCCGTCGAACAGGCGGCGGATGTGGTCATAGTTGTCGACCAGCGTCTCCAACAGCACGGCCAGATGCGGGCTGTCCCATTCGCCGGCCATATAGGCCTCGGCGAAACCGATGTCGCCGGCGGCCAGGACGCGACGCGCAAAGCGGTAGTCCTTGACGTCGAGAACGCCGCTGGGGCCGGGGCGGTCGCCCTGCAAGACATGAACTTCGCCGTTCGGCAGTTGGACCGTCAACTGCCCAAAGGTCCAGTTCCGGGCCAGCAGACGCAGCATCATCGCAAAGACCCGAGGGGTCTGGCGGGCGACGGTTTCGAGATCGGCGCTGGCGACGCTCATGCTCGGACTCTCGGCTCTGATGGCGGGGCGGTCAATCGCGATCACTATGATCATCGCCGCGACCGGAGACGGCTTTCAGGGCGTCGAGCGCGCGGGCGCGGGCCTTGTCATGCTCGACGATGGGGCGGGGATAGTCGTGGCCCAGGCGCACGCCCGCGTCACGCAGCGCCTCGGCCGGGGCGGTCCACGGCGTGTGGAGCCAGCGGTCGGGCAGGCGGGCCAGTTCGGGAACCCAGCGGCGCACATAGCCGCCATGCGAATCGAACTTCTCGCCCTGGGCGATGGGGTTGAAGATGCGGAAATAGGGCGAGGCGTCGGCCCCCGAACCGGCGACCCACTGCCAGTTCTGCACATTGCTGGCCAGATCGGCGTCGACCAGCGTGTCCCAGAACCAGGCCTCGCCCTCGCGCCAGTCGATCAGCAGATGTTTGATCAGGAAGGAGGCGACGATCATGCGCACGCGATTGTGCATCCAACCCGTGGCCCACAGCTGGCGCATCCCGGCGTCCACCAGAGGATAGCCTGTTCGTCCGCGCTTCCAGGCTTCAAGACCCCCTGGATCATCGCGCCAGGGCATGGCGTCATATTCGGGACGGAAGGCGTGATCGACGATGTAGGGAAACTGGTGCAGCAGGTGGGCCGAAAACTCGCGCCAGCCGATCTCGGCGACGAATTTTTCGGCCTCGGTGGGGGCGACCTTGCCCGCCTCGGCGGCCTGGCGGGCGCGTTCGATGGCGCGCCACGGACTGATCTCGCCCCAGTGCAGATGCGGTGACAGGCGGCTGGAGGCAGGCCGGTCGGGGAAATCCCGGTCCTTCCCATAGGTCGCCAGTCCATCGGCGAGGAAGGTCGCCAGCGCCTGGGCCGCACCCGCTTCGCCCGGCGTCCAGTCGAACCCGCCGGACCAGTCGGGGGCGGCGGGATGCAGGCCCCAGTCGTCCAGATCGTCGCTGGCTGTTTGAGGCGGCGTTTCCATACGGCGCGGGCCGGTCGTGTGTGAAGGCGCCTCCGCAATCGAAAGCAACGCCTTAAGAAAGGGCGTAAAAACCCTGTATGGATTGCCCGACCCATTGAGCACGGCGCCGGGTCGGCACATCAGGCTTCCATTGAACCCTCGACAATCGACACCTTCGGCTTTCAGGGCGTGGGCGATCTCCGCATCCTGTTCAAAGGCTTTCGGCTCGAACAAACGGTTCATGAAGACGGCGTCGGCGCCGGTCTCCGCGATCAGCGCTTGCAGACAGGCATGGGCGTCGCCTCGCCGCAGGATCAGACGCGCGCCGCGATCCTCCAGCGCGGCGCCCAGGGCGCGCAGGGACTTGTCCAGCCACCACCTCGACGCCGCGCCGATCGGGCGGTCGTAATGGTCGTCCAAGATGAAGACCGGCAGGATGGGCCGCCCCGTCTCGGCCGCATGGTTCAGGGCCGGATTGTCGTGAAGTCGCAGATCGCGCCTGAACCAGAGAATGACGGGCGTATTGGTCAAGCAGGCGAACTCCGTGATAACTTGCGCTCATCGCCGACGAGCGCCAACTGATGGCCTCAAGCTTGCGGCATTCCCGCTCGCCAGACCCAATAAATGCAGAAAGCCGTACCCGTGAGCCGACCCAACGCTGTCATTACGTTGTCCGAAGGTCTTCGGACGCCTGTCGTCATCGGCGGCGGCGCGCGAATCGCCTTCATCGCCGGCCCCTGCCAGATGGAAAGCCGCCAGCACGCGCTGGAAACCGCGCATCAGCTGAAGGAAATCGGCGAACGGCTGAACGCGGGCATCATCTACAAGACCAGCTTCGACAAGGCGAACCGCACCAGCGCCAGCGCGGCGCGCGGGATCGGCCTGAAGGAGGCCCTGCCCATCTTCGCGGAAATCCGCGAGGTCACCGGCCTGCCGACCCTGACCGACGTCCATTCCGAGGCCCAGTGCGGGCCGGTGGGCGAAGTCGTCGATGTGTTGCAGATTCCCGCCTTCCTCAGCCGCCAGACCGACCTGCTGCTGGCCGCCGCCGCCACAGGCAAGGCCATCAACATCAAGAAGGGCCAGTTCCTGGCCCCGTGGGACATGAAGAATGTCATCGCCAAGGTGGTCGGCGCCGGCAATCCGAACGTCATGGCCTGCGAACGGGGCGCCAGTTTCGGCTATAACACGCTGGTCAGCGACATGCGGGCGCTGCCGGTGTTGCGCGACATCGGCTGCCCGGTCGTGTTCGACGCCACCCACAGCGTCCAGCAGCCGGGCGGGCAGGGCACGTCGTCGGGCGGCCAGCGCGAATTCGTGCCGGTCCTGGCGCGCGCCGCCGTTTCGGTCGGCGTGGACGCCGTCTTCATCGAGACCCATCCCGATCCCGACCACGCCCCGTCGGATGGCCCGAACATGGTGCCGCTGGGCCAGTTCGAGGCCCTGGCCGCGCAGCTGATCGCCTTCGATGATCTGGCCATCAAACTGGGCGCCAAGGCGCCGGTGGCGCAGGCGGCGTGAATCCTCTAGGTCGGGCGAATGTCTGACACCCTGGATCTGGGCGCCCTGCAAAGCCTGCTGGAGCGCGTGCGCGGCCTGAAGATCGCCTGCGTCGGCGACCTGATGCTGGATCGCTACGTCTACGGCGAGGTCAGCCGGATTTCGCCTGAGGCGCCCATACCCGTGCTGCGCGCCGCGCGCACCGTCGCCATGCCCGGCGGCGTGGGTAATGTGGCGCGCAATATCGCGGCCCTGGGCGGTGTCGCGCGACTGGGCGCCGTGGTCGGAGACGATGCGGCGGGTGCGGAACTGACCGCTCTGATCGCCGCGGAACCCGGCATTGAGGATGTGCTGGTCCGGCCTGCGGGCGCGGCCACCATCGTCAAGACGCGCTTCGTCTCTGCGGGGCAGCAGTTGTTGCGATTGGATGACGAAGCGGCGCCTGTGACCGTCGAGTCTTCAGACGCTTTTTCAGGCGCTTCGGTCTATCTTCTGTCAGATTACGCTAAGGGCGTGGTCGGCGATGATTTGATCGCTGCGGCTCTGGCGGCGGCCAAGGCGTCGGGCGCGCCGATGGTGGTCGATCCCAAGGGGCGCGATTTCGCCCGCTATGGCGCCGTGGACGTCATCAAGCCCAATGCGTCGGAACTGGCGGCGGCGACCGGCCTCCCGGTCGGAACGGACGCGGAGGTCGAGATGGCGCTGGGCGCCCTGCTGGCCGCCACGACAACCAAAGCCGTCATCGTCACGCGCGCCGGCAAAGGCATGAGCCTGGCCCGGCGAGACGCGCCGGTGAAGCATTTCCCCGGCCGGGCGCGAGAAGTGTTCGACGTATCGGGCGCCGGCGACACGGGCCTGGCCGCCATCGGCCTGGCGCTTGGCGCGGGGGTGTCGCTGGAAACGGCGGTGCAGTTCGCCATCCTGGCCTCCGGCGTAGTGGTGGGCAAGGCCGGGACAGCCGTCGTCACGCCCGCCGAACTGATAGAGGCCGAGGTCAGCCAGCACGCCAGCGCCGCCGTGGCCAAGGTGACGCCTCTGGAGGAGTTGGCCGCCGACGTGGAGACCTGGCGGCGTCAGGGCCTGAAGGTCGGCTTCACCAATGGCTGTTTCGACATCCTGCACCGTGGCCACGTCGCCTATCTGGCCCAGGCGCGCAGTTGGTGCGACCGGCTTGTCGTGGCGCTCAACACCGACGCCTCGGTCCGGCGACTGAAAGGCGAGGGGCGGCCGGTCAACGATCTGGACAGCCGTGCGGTCGTCATCGGCGGCTTGGCCAGCGTGGATCGCGTGACCAGTTTCGACGATCCGACGCCGCTGGCCCTGATCGAACGGCTGAAGCCCGACGTGCTGATCAAGGGATCGGACTATACCCGCGAAGGGGTGGTGGGTGGCGATCTGGTGGAAAGCTGGGGCGGCGAGGTGAAGCTGGCTGATTTCAAGGACGGCTTTTCAACCACCCGGACCATCGAAAAGATGACGGCTGGTCCGCAAACGACGCCAGCGAAAGGACAAGAGCCATGACCCCGCGCATCATCGTGGTGACCGGCGGGGCCGGTTTCATCGGCTCCAACATCGTGGCGCGGCTGACGGCCGAAACGGCCTATGACGTCGTGGTCTGCGACCGTCTGGAAACGGCCGACCTGGCCAAGTGGAAGAACCTGGCCAAACACCCCATCGCGGACTTCTGGTCGCCCGGGGAACTGTTCGAACAGTTGGAACGCCACGCCGAACGGATCGAGGCCGTGGTTCATATGGGGGCGATCTCTGCGACGACCGAGCCGGATGCGGACCTGATCCTGCGGACCAACTTCACCCTGTCGCGCGACCTGTGGGACTGGTGCGCGCTTCGAGACGCGCGGATGATCTATGCTTCGTCGGCGGCGACCTATGGCGATGGCGAGGCGGGTTTCGATGACGATGACGATGCGAAGTCTCTGGCGCAGCTTCGTCCGCTAAACGCCTACGGCTATTCGAAAATGCTGTTCGATCAATATGCGGTACGGCAGGCGGATCGGGGCCAGGCGCCGCGTCAGTGGGCGGGGCTGAAGTTCTTCAACGTCTATGGTCCGAACGAGGGCCATAAGGGAAGCATGAAGTCGGTCGTGGCCCAAATCTGGCCCAAGGTGCAGGCGGGCGAGACCGTGACCCTGTTCCGCTCGCATAACCCCAACTATGCCGACGGCGGGCAAATGCGCGATTTCGTCTATGTCGACGACGTGGTCGACATCATCGAGTTCCTGCTGCAATCGCCCGAGGTGTCTGGGGTATTCAACGCCGGGTCCGGCCAGGCGCGGTCGTTCGTCGAGCTGGCCAAGGCGACCTTCGCGGCCGCCGGAAAAAACCCCTCCATCGACTATGTCGACACGCCGGTCTCGATCCGGGATCGTTATCAGTATTTCACCCAGGCGCGCATGGACCGCATTCGCGCAGCGGGCTTTGAGGGGCAGTCGACGCCGCTGGAAGAGGGTGTGCGCCGCTACGTGCAGGACTTCCTGTCCACGGCCGATCCCTACCGCTGATGCGCCGGCTGACCTTCAGACAGTGGGTCGGATATGCGGGGTTCGTCGCCGTCTTCGTGGTGACCGCCGCCGTCGCCGTGTGGAGCGGCGACATTCTGAGAGCCGGTCTGGATCCGCAGGTCCCGTTCCAGACGTACAAGCCGCCGCCCGCGCCCGATTACCGCTCGGCTCTATCCTGGGCGTTGCAGGACGACGGACGGTCGGATCAGGCGTCGGTCTTCTTCGTCATGCCCACCACTTTCGACGGCGGATCGGGCTGGAACGGCGCCATCGATGACGCCCGGGCCAACGCCTATATGAGCCGCGTGGTCCTGCCCAACTACGCCTCGCCATTCGCGCGCGAGGCCAAGGTCAGCGCGCCCCTGTATCGGCAGGCCAGTCTCTATACCCGGCTGACGCTGCGCGACGATGCGCGTGAGGCCAGGGCCTTCGCGTATGAAGACGTCAAACGGGCCTTCGATCTATGGCTGACCAACCACCCGAACGGTCCCATCGTCATCGCCGGGGTCGAGCAGGGGGGCGAACTGGCCGCCCGGTTGGTGCGCGAGGAGCTGAACACTCACCCGGCGTTGAAGGCGCGCCTGGCCGCCGCCTATCTGATCGAGACCCTGGTCAGCCGCGAGATGTTCGATGGCCGCATCGCGCCCTGCGACACAGCCGACCAGACCGGATGCCTGGTGGCCTGGATGTCTGTCCAGGACGGCGACGACTCGGCCGCGCACAGGGCGCTTCGTCGCGCGCTGGAATGGAATGACCGGGGCGAACTGGTGGGACTGGAGACTGCGCCGATCTGCGTCAATCCCGTCACCGGGGCGACCGATCAACCCCGTGCTGAGGCCCGCCAGCACAGCGGCGCGACCAACGCCACCGGCCTGGAATGGGGCGCGAGGCCGGCCCTGACCGGGCGGCTGATCTCCACCGAATGTCGCGGCGGATTGTTGTGGCACAGCGCGCCGGACGCCGACTTCCTGACGGCTGGCGGAAGCTGGGCGGATCGACGCAAGATCGTGCCCTACAACCTGTTCTACGGCGACATCGAGCGGGATGTTGCGACGCGCGTCAACGCCTGGCGCAGGCGAAACGGCGCCTGAGACAAGACCGCCGCCGGTTTCTGTGGCGCCGCTCGCGCGCAGCGGGTAGGGTCGCCGCCTCAGGGAGGATCTGAATGGACGTCACCACCATATTCGCCGGCGTCGTGCTGTTGCTCGCCATCGTGCTCTTGATCAGCGTGATCAAGATCGTGCCGCAAGGGCGTGAATTCACGGTCGAACGCTTCGGCAAATACACCAAGACCCTCAGCCCCGGCATCGGCTTCCTGACCCCGTTCGTGGAGCGGATCGGCCGGCGCATGAACATGATGGAACAGGTGCTGGACGTCCCGACCCAGGAAGTCATCACCAAGGACAACGCCATGGTGAAGGTGGACGGCATCGTCTTCATCCAGGTGATGGATTCCGCCCGCGCAGCCTATCGCGTCGACGATCTGCCCTATGCGATCTCGCAACTCTGCATGACCAATCTGCGGACCGTGGTCGGTTCGATGGAACTGGACGAGGTGCTGAGCCAGCGCGACAGCATTAACACCCGGCTGCTGCACGTCATCGACGCGGCGACCGAGCCGTGGGGCGTGAAGGTCAACCGGATCGAGATCAAGGATCTGACCCCGCCGACCGACATCACCAACGCCATGGCCCGCCAGATGAAGGCCGAGCGTGAGCGTCGCGCCGTCATCACCGAAGCCGACGGCGAGAAATCCGCCGCCATCGCCCGCGCCGAAGGCGCCAAACAGGCCGCCATCCTTCAGGCCGAAGGCCGCAAGGAAGCCGCTTTCCGCGACGCCGAGGCCCGCGAGCGGGAGGCTGAGGCCGAGGCGCGCGCCACGTCCATGGTGTCCGAAGCCATCGCGCGCGGCGACGTGAACGCCATCAACTATTTCGTGGCCCAGAAATACGTCGAGGCCTTCGCCGAACTGGCCCGCAGCCCACAGCAGCGTACGGTTATCGTACCCGCTGAAATGGGCGCCTTGGTCGGCACCATCGCCGGAATCGGCGAGATGGTCGGTCTGGCCAAGCAGCAGAGCGGATCGGCGGTCGCGCCGACCCGTCCAGCCCCGCCGCGCCGTCCGGCGCCCGGCAGCGTCCCGCCCTCGGCCTGATATAGAGAGGGGGCTGATCGATGACCACGCTCGCCGACTTCTACGCGGCCCAGCCGTTCTGGATCTGGCTGGCCGTAGGTGTGCTGCTGCTGGCGATCGAGGCGATGTTCTCGACCGAATGGCTGCTGTGGCCCGCCGTTTCAGCCGGGGTCGTGGCGGTGATGACGGCTGCGGGCGTGCGGCTGGGGCTCACGGGCGAGGTGGCGGTGTTCGCTCTGTTGACGGTGATTTCCACCCTGTTGTCGCGCCGCCTGATCGCCAGGGCCAATCCCGTCGGCCCCGACATCAATGATCGCGACAGCCGTCTGATCGGCCAAAGGGCCAGGGTGGTGCAAGCGTTCGTCGACGGGCGCGGTCGGGTCTTCGTCTCCGGCGCAGAATGGTCGGCCGAGATCGAGGGCGAGGCCCCGGGCGAGGGCCAGGATGTGGTGGTCATGCGTGTCGATGGCTCGCGCCTGACGGTCCAGGCCGGCGTCTGAACCGTTACGCTATCGAGGGCGTTGACGTGGCATGACCAGCCAGATTGTCGCAGCCGACGGCTTGCCCACGCCCCGGCGTTACTGGGCGATCGTCTCCATCGGTCTGGGCACCACCTTGTCCGTGCTGGACGGGGCCATCGCCAATGTGGCCCTGCCGTCCATCGCACAGGATCTGCAGGCGTCGGCGGCGGCGTCGATCTGGATCGTCAACGCCTATCAGATCGCCATCGTCGTCGCCCTGCTGCCACTGGCTTCGCTGGGCGAGATCGTCGGTTACCGCCGCGTGTCGCAGGTGGGGCTGGCGGTCTTTACCTTGGCGTCAATCGCTTGCGCCCTTTCAGATTCGATCCTGACGCTCAGCCTGGCGCGCGTGCTTCAGGGGTTTGGCGCGGCCGGCATAATGAGTGTGAATGGCGCTTTGGTGCGCTTCACCTATCCGCAGCGAATGCTGGGCAAGGCGGTCGGAATCAATGCGGTAGTCGTGTCGATGGCGGCCGCAGCCGGTCCAACCGTAGCCAGCGCTATCCTGAGCGTCGGCGAATGGCGCTGGCTGTTCGCGCTAAATATTCCTCTAGGCATTCTGGCGGTGTCGATGGCGGGGTTTACCCTGCCGCATAATCCGCTGCAGAAGCGACGGCTGAACATCGTCGGCGCCGTATTGAGCGCGGCCACATTCGGTTTCGTGATCACCGGATTGCAGGCTCTGGCGCACGGCGAGGCGGCCATCTTTGGTTTCGGCCTGACCGGATTGGGGCTGGCGGCAGCCGTGCTTCTGGTGCGACACGAGAAGCCCAGCAAGACGCCGTTGATCCCGTTGGACCTGCTGGCGCGGCCTATGTTCGCCCTGTCGGTGGCGACATCGATCATTTCCTTCAGCGCCCAGATGATGGCCTTCGTGGCCTTGCCCTTCTTCCTACAGGGACCGCTGGGCCTGAGCGCGGTCCAGACGGGGCTTCTGATGACGCCGTGGCCGCTGGGGACCATGTTTGCCGCTCCGCTGGCCGGCGCCTTGTCGGACCGGTATTCGGCCGGAGTGCTGGGCGCATTGGGCCTGACGCTGTTCGCCTGCGGGCTGATGGCGTTGAGCCTGCTGAACGCCGATTCATCGCATTTCGACATTGTCTGGCGCATGGCTCTGTGCGGGGCGGGGTTCGGCTTCTTCCAGTCCCCGAACAACCGCGCATTGCTGTCCGAGGCTCCCCGCGAGCGGGCAGGTGCGGCGGGCGGCTCCTTGGGAATGGCGCGCGTTCTGGGCCAGTCGATGGGCGCCGTGGTGGTGGCCTTTCTGCTGTCGGCCGCGCCGCAAAGCGGCGTGCGGCACGGATTCCAGATCGCCGCCGTCGCGGCCCTGTTCGGCGCAGTGATGAGCGGATCGCGCATCCGCCGCCGCCCGTCGGAACCGGAAAAGGAAGTCGAGGCCGTCTAGCCGTCTTTTCCAGGGTTGTCGTCCGCACGGCGCCCACCGTCGATCGGGGCGCCGGCCTCCGTGCCATCACCAGTCCGCCGCGTTGCGATCCGCATGGCTGCTGCAGCGCCTCGCCCGTCCTTATCGATCCGATCCGTCCGCAAGGCTCGACCCGAAGGCGTCAGCCGGGCATTCTTGTGAAGAGTCATCCGAGCGGCGCCGTTGAGGGTGGGTCGGCTTCGCAATCCCCCCTCGCAACACCCAACCTTAATAGCTTCGACACTTAGGTCACCCTCATGATCGATACAGCCTCCGAAACCTGGTCCGTTGCGGGCCGCACCTTCACTTCGCGTCTGATCGTGGGAACCGGCAAATATGCCGATTACGCGCAGAACGCCGCCGCCGCCGAGGCTGCGGGGGCCGAGATCGTGACAGTGGCCGTGCGTCGGGTGAATCTGTCGGACCCGAGCCAGCCGATGCTGGTGGATTATGTGAAGCCCGACCGCTTCACCTTCCTGCCCAACACCGCCGGCTGTTTCACTGGCGAGGATGCGGTGCGCACCCTGCGCCTGGCGCGCGAGGCGGGGGGCTGGAGCCTGGTCAAGCTGGAGGTCCTGTCCAACACCGCCCACCTCTATCCCGACATGATCGAGACGCTGCGGGCGCTGGACCTGCTGATCAAGGACGGGTTCGACGTCATGGTCTATTGCACCGACGACGTGGTGATGGCCAAGCGGCTGGAGGACGCCGGCGCCGCCGCCATCATGCCCGCCGCCGCGCCCATCGGCTCGGGCCTGGGCATCCAGAATCCGATCAACGTCCGCCTGATCGTTGAACAGGCCAGGGTGCCTGTGCTGGTGGACGCCGGCGTCGGCACGGCGTCGGACGCCACCCTGGCGATGGAACTGGGCTGCGACGCCGTCCTGATGAACACCGCCATCGCCGGGGCCAAAGACCCCATCCGCATGGCCCGCGCCATGAAACACGCCGTCATCGCCGGCCGCGACGCCTATCTGGCCGGTCGGATGCCGAAACGGATGTACGCCGACCCGTCGTCGCCGTTGGCGGGACTGATCTAAGGCTGACCGAAGCCAGAGCGGAGAAGCCAGGGCCGCATCGCTCAGGTCGGATGCACTCCAGGTCGGATGCGCACCGCCTGGGTTCCGAGTTCGGCCGTTGGACGTCCCGGAATGACGGTCGCACACCGAATATCGATCAACCCTGATCGCCCAGCAGCGCCTGCAACAACGGATGCGCCAGCACGGGCGCAGCGAGACGCACCACGGCCTGCGGGTCTTCCAGCCGCACCGCCGCCGTGGCGTCGGCGACGATGAAGTCGGCGTGGGTGCGTGACGGCTCGGTCAGGCGCTCATGGCCCGGTCGCACGGTCGTCAGATATTGGGCCACGACCGAATCCGCCGACCGGCCGCGTTCGGTCTGGTCGCGCAGCAGACGGCGGATGAAGCGGATGTCGGAGGGGGTGTCCACGAACACCCGGATGTCGAACAGGGCGGTCAGGTCGGGGGTGCAAAGGACGTGGGTGCCCTCCACGATCACCACCTGCGACGCCGGGATCGGCTCGCCGCCCGGCTCGCGCCCATGATGGATGAAGGAATAAACCGGCGCCGTCACCGCGCGCCCGGCCTTCAGTTCCTTCAGGTCCGCGATCATCAACGCGTGATCGCGCGCCGACACATCGTCGAAGTCGAAGGTCGCCGCGTCGAAGCCGGGCAGGGCGGCCGCGTCCTTGTAATAGCTGTCCTCGCGCACCAGCACCGCCGCGCCATGGGGCAGGGCAGACACCAGCGCCTCCGCCAGCGTGCTCTTGCCCGAGCCGGAGCCGCCCGTGATCGCGATCAATATGGTCATGCGCCGCCTTCTAGAGAGGTCGCGCGGCCGGCGCCACGGGGGACGATCCGTCGCGCCGGGCTTACGTCGCGTCACGTTGCTTATCGGCGATAACCAATGTTAGCGTCGGGCCAAGCGTCGCGTTCCCAAGCAGACGCACTCAAAGGAACAGGAAACGACATGCTGGGCTTGATGCAGGACTGGCCGCTGACGGTCGACAAGATCATCGATCACGCCAAAAACTGGCACGGCGAGCGCGAAGTGGTGACCCGTTCGGTCGAGGGGCCCATCGTCCGCACCACCTACGCCCAGATCCACGACCGCGCCAAACGCGTTTCGAACGCCCTGAAGGATTGGGGGATCAAGCCGGGCGACCGCGTGGCCACCTTGGCCTGGAACACCGCCAACCATATCGAGGCCTGGTACGGCATCATGGGCATCGGGGCGGTCTGCCACACCCTGAACCCGCGCCTGTTCCCCGAACAACTGGTCTATATCATCAACCACGCCGAAGACCGGATCATCTTCGTCGATCTGACCTTCGTGCCGCTGCTGAACGCCATCCTGCCGCACATCCCCAAGGTCGAGCGCGTCGTCATCATGACCGACGCCGCCCATATGCCCCAGACCCAGCTGCCCAGGGCTGTGGCCTATGAGGACGCCATCGCTGGCCAGTCCCCCGACGTCGTCTGGGGCGACTTCGAGGAAAACACCGCCTGCGGCCTGTGCTACACCTCGGGCACGACGGGCAATCCCAAGGGGGTGCTGTATTCGCACCGCTCCAACTTCCTGCACACCTTCATGGGGCTGCAGGCCACCGTCATGGGCGCGACGCCCAAGGAGGTGATCCTGCCGGTCGTGCCGATGTTCCACGCCAACGCCTGGGGCATCGCCTTCGCAGGCCCAGCCGCGGGGACCAAGCTGGTCATGCCGGGCGCCAAGATGGATGGCGCCTCGATCTACGAGTTGATCGAGCAGGAGGGCGTGACCTTCTCGGCCGCCGTGCCCACCGTCTGGCAGGGGTTATTCGCCCACATGAAACAGAACGGTCTGGGCTTCTCGACCCTGAAACGGGTGCTGATCGGGGGGGCGGCCTGCCCGGAAAGCCTGATTCGCGGCTTCCAGGACGAGTTCGGCGTGGAGGTCACCCATGCCTGGGGCATGACCGAGACCTCGCCCATCGGCACGATCGCCAATCTGCCGCCGGAAATCCTGAAGCTGTCCTATGACGAGCAGATGAAATACCGCCTGAAACAGGGCGTGCCGCCGCTGGGCATCGAACTGAAGCTGAAGGACGAGGCCGGGGCCGAGCTGCCGCACGACGGCGCCACCTTCGGCCGACTGATGGTCAGGGGGCCGACGATCAGCAAGGGCTATTTCAAGGAGGAAGGCTCGATCCTGGACGACGAGGGCTTCTTCGACACGGGCGACGTGGCCACGGTGGACGAGATCGGCTTCATGCAGATCACCGACCGCGCCAAGGACGTCATCAAGTCGGGCGGCGAATGGATCAGCTCCATCGAGATCGAGAACATCGCCGTGGGCCACCCCAAGGTGGAGATCGCCGCCGTGATTGGCGCGGCCCACCCGAAATGGGACGAACGCCCCGTGCTGATCCTGAAGTTGAAGCCGGACCAGACGCTGGACCGTCAGGAACACCTGGACTTCCTGCAGGGCAAGATCGCCAAATGGTGGATGCCTGACGACGTCGTCGCGGTGGATGAAATCCCCCTGGGCGCCACGGGCAAGATCGACAAGAAACTGTTGCGCGAACGGTTCAAGGACTACCGTCTGCCGACCGCCGCCTGAACCGCAACCCGGAGCCTGAATGCCGATCCGAAAGCCTGTCCCCGCCGTTCTGCCCTGGCTGACGGCGCTCGCGGCGGCGCCGGCGGTGCTGATCGTGGCGGCCATCGCGGCGACCCGATTCGGCGGCGTCGATCTGTCGGTCAGCTATGACCTGCTGACCTGGACCGTGGCGCGCATCCTGGCCTGGATCGGCCTGGCGGGCGCCTTGGTCGCGATGGTGCTGGCGCTGCGCGACATTCGGGGCAGGGGGCTCTATGCGTTGGCGGCCCTGATGCTGGCAGGCGTGACGGTCGCGGGCTTTGTGGAACGGCAGGCCCGGGACGCCGTCCCGACGCCACGCGATGTCACCACCAATATCACGGAGCCGCCGGCTTTCTCGCGCGCCGCCGGCCAGCATCGCGGATCGACCCCTGCCGCCTGTGATGCGGTGGTCGCCATCCCCAGCCAGGTCCTGGCCCAGCAGGCGACCTCCGCCTTGGTCGACGCCGGATTCGTCGTCACCCGCGCCACAACCTTCGAGGTCGAGGCCGTGCATGAGGGGGCCTGGTTCGGCTTCGTCAACGACGCGGTCGTGCGCATCCGCCCCGGCCGCACCGACATTCGCGTCGCTGCCCGCGACGCCCGACCAGATGGCGGCGCGACCTGCCGCCTGGCGGCGCGCATAGCCGAGAAACTGGCCGCCGCCCGTTAGCCTCTGATCAAATGGGCCGGAACCGCGCCGCCAGACCGGGTTCCCCATCGCCGGCCGCCCGCCCGTCCTCGACCAGCTTGATCAGATGGGCCAGCACCGACAGCGACGCCGCCGGCCACAGGCGCGAATCGACGGCGGCATAAAGCGCGGGCACCATCTCGGCGACGGTCTGGTCGCCCGCCGCCAACCGCGCCGCAATCTGCGCCTCCCGGTCCAGCCGATGCGCGCGATACGCCTCCAAAAATGGCCGCACCTCGCTGATCGGCGCCCCGTGCGTCGGCCACAGCACGTCAAAGTCCCGCTCGATCACCGCGTCCAGACTGGCCATATAGCGCCGCATGTTCCCGTCCGGCGGCGCCACGACAGTCGTGGACCAGCCCATGACATGGTCGCCGCAGAACAGGCCGTTCTCCTCGCGCAGGACGAAACCCATATGGTTCGACGCATGGCCGGGCGTAAACATCGCCTCCAGCGTCCAGCCATCACCAGCGATGACTTCACCGCCGCTCAGCACGACGTCTGGCGCGAAATCGCCGTCCTCTTCCTCGTCCAACGCGCCGGACGCATGGGTCTCGTGCATCGGCGGACGCGCCGCCAGAATCGACGCGCCGGTCACCTCGGCGAACGGCTTGGCCAGCGGCGCATGGTCCCGATGCGTATGCGTCACCAGCACATGGCTGACCCTTCGCCCCGCCGTCGCCGCCTTCAGCGCCTCCAGATGCGTCAGGTCCATCGGCCCCGGATCGATCACCGCCACCGCCGATCCCGCCTCGGGCCGCCCCACGATATAGGTCCCCGTGCCCGTGAAGGTGAACGGCCCCGGATTGTCCGCCACCACCCGTTGCACCAAGGGGGAGACCTGGTCTGATCGTCCATAGGCGAAGTCGAACTGACGCACATAGGGGATCATGCGTGTGCGCCATCGCCGCTCTGGCGCGACCCTTGCGTTAGGATTTCAGTCATCATTGCTGGAGCGCCCGCCATGGCCCGTTCGATCCTCACCATTGTATCAAATCGGCCCGCCCTCGTCGCCGCCGCCATGCTGTGTCTCGCCGCGATCCCAATCGCCGCCTCCTGCACCCCCGAACCGGCGCCCTATGCCTCGCGTGCAGCGATCGAACGGTGAATTACACAACCAGTTAGAGTTATCCATTTTTATTGTGATGTATTGGGACTCAAGGGTGCCAGCGCGATAGCGCGCATTCCTAATGCAGGAGCTATTTGTGTGGCGATATTGAGACAGATAGGCGACTACGGCGTGGCGGTGCAGTTTAATGTCTGGCGCGCATTTAGGGAGTCGTTATCCTTCCCCCTAATCTACGCGCAATGGGGGCGTAGACATTTCATGCTGCCGCGACATTTGAGGTCGTTGGTCAGCGCTCGGAGGGTCGAGTTTTGAACATCCAAACCATTCGTGAACGCCTGTTAGCAGGCACGATGATCGGCGGTATGGCCTTGACTGCAGCTGTTGCGCTGCCAGCAGGGGCTATAGTCTTTTCGGCAGTTCCCGCTTTCGCGCAAGACTACACAAGCGGCGTGTTAACCGGTACAGTAACCAATGAGGCGGGTGAGCCAATTTCTGGGGCCACTGTAAGCGCTACGTCAGGTCAAGGTGCGGTGCGGTCTGCGACTACTGATGCTAATGGCGCGTTTCGGATGCCTGCTCTACCAGTTGGTTCCTACCAGATCGGCATTAACCATCCGTCCTACGCATCGATCTCCCAGCGAGCGTCAGTGAGTTCGGGCAGTTCTTCTTATGCTTTTGTGCTTGGATCCGACGGTTCGTCGCAGGCTTCCGACCTGGGCGATATTGTCGTCACCGCCGCAAGACGCGTTCAGGACTTCAATGCGACGGACACTGGTTTGAGAGTTGATGTTCAGGATTTGGCGAACAAAGTTCCCATCGGACGTAGCATCAACGCCGTCACTCTTTTGGCTCCTGGCGCTAGTCTTCCGGATGCCACGATCGGCGCAGGCTCAAGACGGAACCAGGGCTTGGCCTCCTTTGCTGGCACCTCGGCTGCTGAAAGCGCCTACTATGTTAATGGTCTCAATCTTACCGACCAACGTACTTTCCTTGGCTATGGTGAAGTACCGTTCGATTTCATCCAGTCGATAGACGTTAAGACGGGCGGTTACCAGGCTGAGTACGGCAGAGCAACTGGAGGTATCGTCAATATCGTCACTCGATCCGGCACTAACGAGTTTACTGGCGGCCTAAGCGTATACTATACACCGGATAAACTGCGCAGCTCGCGCGGAACTTCATATCAACAAGGCGGAAACAATGTTGCTGGTATAGAAGTCTATAATCAGTATAATTACGCCGAAACTACTGATTATTCAGCATTCCTTGGCGGTCCAATTATTAAAGATCACCTGTTCTTCTTTGGTGTTTACAACATCCGTGACGTTAAGAGCGAGGGGGCTCTTTCCCGTTCGTTTGCTTACAATTCCGCGAATGGAGCGATCACGCCAGGCGCTACTTACAGCCAAGGCATTTCGTCGTACGACGATCCGCGGTGGGCTTTGAAGCTGGACTTCGTCATCAATCCGAACCACCGCATCGAAGCGACGTGGTTGAACGACGAAACGACGACGGAAAGCCAAACGCGCACCTATAGTGCAACAAACTCGGCCGGCCTCACTGCGATCACAGATCCGCTTTCGTCCGACGCTGGCGGTTTGACGCAGATTTATAAGTACACTGGTGTATTTACGGACTGGTTTACGTTGTCAGCCTTATATGGCCGAAATGAAGCTAGCTATCTTGACTATGGGAATTCGATCAGCTTGCCTGGAGTTTACGACTACGCTCGTCCAGGCGGAGCGGGGTATGTAGGGGTCGGCCGCCAGGCGGGGCCTTACAACTTGGCGGGTGAGGATATTCGTGAAACCTATCGTATCGATGCGGACTTCTATTTTAATCTTCTGGGCGAACACCATGTTCGCGTGGGTTATGATCGCGAGGATCTGACGACATCAGTGACAAGCGCCTATTCCGGTGGCGCTCTATACAATGTCCTAACGCCGGCTCAGTGCGCAGGTATCGCTCCCGCAGGACAAGGTTGCTTGAATATCGTTACGTTCGCCAACGACGGTTCGTTTACCGGCGAACAATCGGCCTTCTACATTCAAGATTCGTGGGACATCACTGATAATCTGAGCGTTCAATTGGGTGTCCGCAATGATCAGTACGTTTATAATAACGTTTCTGGAGAGCCCTACATTGATTTGAAAGATCAATGGGCTCCGCGCATAGGATTTAACTGGGATCCGTTTGGCAACAAGGTTGACCGTGTTTATGGATCGATGGGTGACTATTACCTGCCTATCGCTACGAATACGTCGATCCGCGCCTCTTCTGGTGAAGTCTACACTGACGCCTATTACGCTGGCCCAACACGCGACAGCTCTGGCAATGTCGTTCTGAACGCTGGCGGTTATCCGACTTATGGTGCGCTATATGAATTCGATTATTTGAGTCCTCCAGGCGCCCCTGATCCACGTTCGGTCATCGAAGCCGATTTGAAGCCAATGTATGAGCGCGAGTTCATTCTAGGTTACGAGCACACCTTCACTGATGGGCGCTTCGCAGACTGGTCAATTGGTTTGCGCGGTATCTATCGCAATCTGGAAAGTGCGATTGAAGATACAGCCATCGGCGACGCGGTCATTCGTTATTGCGTGCGTAACAATATCGCTTGCGGTCAGTCTGGGCCGGGCGACGCGGCCTTCTCGTCGTTGTTCCCTTACGTCTTGATAAACCCCGGCGACGGGGCGACGGTCTATGTCGATCTGCAAGGTGACACTCGCACGGATGGGGCAGGCAACCCAAATCCTGCCTATAACCCTCAGACGATCGAACTGACCGCCGCAGACTTGGGCTTTGATAAGGTCGAACGCACCTATAAGGCTTTGGAGTTCACATTCCGTCGTGAATTTGATGGTAAGTGGGGCCTGGCGGGGTCCTATACGCTCGCCAAGTCCGAGGGTAACTACGAAGGCGCAGTCAAGTCGGATATCGGTCAAACTGATACATCGCTGACCCAAGACTATGACCACGTTGCGAACCAACTCGGCTCGTTCGGGTATCTGCCGAACCACCATGCTCATACGATCAAACTTTACGGTAACTGGGCGTTGACTGATAGGTTCAATGTGGGCGCCAACTTCACTGCGCAGTCTGGCCGTAAGTATGGCTGCATTGGGCGCGTCCCTCTGTCGGTTGATCCGCTCGCGCCGCAATCTGGTACGCCTTCGGGCTGGTATTGCCCGTTCGGCCCAGGCAACACGACCATTCAAACGCCGCGCGGATCGCAAGGTGAGACCGACTGGACCTTCCAGACTGACCTGAATCTATCCTACACTGTCGTTGAATCTGCTCGCGGCAATGTCACTGCTTCGGTGGATGTGTTCAATCTCTTTGACAATGACGCGACGACTCGTGTTGTTGAGCAAGGTCTGATCCGTACGTCGAGTAACGTTCTTACCGCTCGGTCGCCTTACTATGGCATGCCGCGTGGCTATCAGGCTCCGCGCTCGCTTCGCTTTGGTCTGAAGTACACCTTTTAAGTCCTAACAGGATCGAGGAAGGAGGGCGGCGGGGCAACGCTCCGCCGCCTTTTTCGTTTGAGCGTCGCCGTAGAAAAACCATCAGGGCGGGCGAGCGTTAGTGATCGGCGCTCGTTTGCGTCGCATTGAAGGAAGATCATGCTGAAACTGCTCGCTCCCGCTCTCTCCGTTCTGTCCGTGCTGGCCGCCGGGCCGGTCATGGCGCAATCGCAGGACGGTCCGATCGTCACGGGCAATCGCTCGGCGGAAAGCGCAGATGCGCTGAAGACGCGCGAGGCGATCGCCTATGCGCGCCCGCTGCCCCGCGGGGCGCCCAGCGCCGACTATCCGTTGGTGGCGTGGTGCGACGCGCTGGTCAGCGGTCATGCTGATCTAGGCGACACCCTGCCGGCGCATGCGCCGGAGGATGTTGAACTGGTGCGTCTGGGGCGGCTAGAGGCGCAGGATTTCCGCACGGCTCTTGCCGTCGCCGCGCCGCGTCAATCGGCCGCCAGCAAGGCCGAGGCGGAGCGCGCCGTCGCTGCGGTCAAGGCCCAGTGGGCCACTCTGATCGACAACCCGGACGCCGAAGCGCGCAGCCAGTCGTTCGGCCTGTTCTTCGGCCTGCCGGGCCGTTGTGAACACGCCGCGCGTCGTATTCGCGAGAACATCACCACGCCGCCCGCCACGCTGGAAAGCGTCGGCATCAACTAAGGCTGTGTAAGCTCTGCCGAGCTGACGGCGAACGGCGGTCTGGCCTCAGTCAGGCCGCCGTTTCGCGTTTCAGGGCGTAGGGGTCGTAGTTCAGGATCGGGGCCAGCCAGCGTTCGACCTCGGCGACATCCATGCCCTTGCGTCGGGCGTAGTCCTCGACCTGATCGCGGTCGATCTTGCCGACGCCGAAATAATGGCTGCCGGGATGGCCGAAATAGAGGCCGGACACCGAAGCCGGGGGCGTCATGGCGAAGCTTTCGGTCAGGGCCATGCCGGCGTTTTCGCCCGCGTTCAGCAGGCGGAACAGCGAAGCCTTTTCCGTGTGGTCGGGTTGGGCCGGATAGCCGGGGGCAGGGCGGATGCCTTGGTACTGTTCAGCGATCAGGTCGTCGACGCTGGTAGCCTCGTCCGCCCTGTAGCCCCACAACTGGGTGCGGACTTCCTTGTGCAGGCGTTCGGCGAAGGCCTCGGCCAGACGGTCGGCCAGGGCGGTGGCCATGATGGAGGAATAGTCGTCGCCTGCGTCCTTGAAGCGTTTGGCGATCTCCAGTTCGCCGTGCCCGGCGGTGACGGCGAAGGCGCCGATATAGTCGTCGCCATCCTCGGCGATGAAGTCGGACAGGGCCAGGTTTGGCTTGCCGTTCGACTTCTTGATCTGCTGGCGCAGGGTGTGGAAGCGGGCGATCTCCTGCGAGCGGCTTTCGTCCGAGAAGACGGCGATGTCGTCGCCGACGGCGCGAGCGGGCCAGAAGCCGACGACGCCTTTCGCCGTGAACCACTTCTCGTCGACAATCCGCTTCAGCATGGTCTGGGCGTCGTTGAACAGGTCGCGGGCGGCCGAACCAACGATCTCGTCGTCCAGGATCAGAGGATAGCGGCCGATCAGCTCCCAACTGGCGAAGAATGGAGTCCAGTCGATGTGGTCGGCCAGATCCTGAAGATCCCAGGCGTCGAACGCCTTCACGCCGATGAAGGACGGGGCGCCGGGCATGGGCTGGTCGGGATCGGGGCGGAATCGGTTGTCGCGCGCCTGTTGCAGGGTGGCGCGGGCCTTGACCTCTTGCCCCCGCGCATATTGCTCGCGGATGCGGATATATTCGTCGCGGGTGGCGGCTTCGTTTCGCGTTTTTTCAGTGGGCGACAACAGGCCCGAGACCACGCCCACCGCGCGGCTGGCGTCGATGACATAGGTGGTCGAGCCGCGCCGATAGGCGGGCTCGATCTTGACCGCCGTATGGGTGCGGCTGGTCGTGGCGCCCCCGATCAGCAGGGGGATGTCGAAGCCGCGTCGCTCCATCTCCGCGGCGACGAAAACCATTTCGTCCAGTGAGGGGGTGATCAGGCCGGACAGGCCGATGATATCGACGTTGTGCGCCTTGGCCTCATCCAGGATACGGTCGGCCGGGACCATGACGCCGAGGTCGATGACGTCGTAATTATTGCACTGGAGCACCACGCCGACGATGTTCTTGCCGATGTCGTGGACGTCGCCCTTGACCGTGGCCATCAGGATGCGGCCCGCCTGTTCGCGCGGCTTGCCAGCCTTTTCCGCCTCCATATAGGGTTCAAGCCAGGCGACGGCCTGTTTCATCACGCGGGCCGATTTCACCACCTGCGGCAGGAACATCTTGCCCGAACCGAACAGGTCGCCGACCACGTTCATCCCGTCCATCAGCGGGCCTTCGATGACGTGCAGGGGGCGTTCGACCGACAGGCGGGCTTCTTCGGTGTCGGCGTCGATGAATTCGGTGATGCCATTGACCAGGGCGTGGGCGATCCGGGCCGCGACCGGCTGATCGCGCCATTTCAGGTCGACCACGCGGGCGGCGCCCTTTTCGCCCTTGAAGCCGGGCGCCATGTCCACCAGCCGCTCGGTGTTGGACACATTGGTCCGCTGGCGCCGGTTCAGGATGACGTCCTCGACAGCTTCCCTCAGCACCGGGTCGATGTCGTCATAGACGGGCAGGTCGCCGGCGTTGACGATGCCCATGTCCATGCCCGCGTTGATGGCGTGGTACAGGAAGACGCTGTGGATCGCACGGCGCACCGGCTCGTTGCCGCGGAAGCTGAACGAGACGTTGGACACCCCGCCTGAAATGCGGGCGTAGGGCAGCGTAGCCTTGATGACCCTGACCGCCTCGATGAAATCGACGGCGTAGTTGTCGTGCTCCTCGATCCCCGTCGCCACGGCGAAGATATTGGGGTCGAAGATGATGTCCTCGGGCGGGAAGCCGACCTCGTTGACCAGGATGTTGTAGGCGCGGGTGCAGATCTCGATCTTGCGCGCGGCGGTGTCGGCCTGACCCGCCTCGTCAAAGGCCATGACCACGACGGCGGCGCCATAGCGCAGGCATTTCACCGCCTGTTCGCGGAACTTGGCCTCGCCCTCTTTCATGCTGATCGAATTGACGATCGGCTTGCCCTGAACGCACTTCAGCCCCGCCTCGATCACCTCCCATTTGGAGCTGTCGATCATGATCGGTACGCGGGCGATGTCGGGCTCGGCCGCGATCAGGTTCAGGAAGGTCCGCATGGCGACGACGCCGTCCAGCAGGCCCTCGTCCATATTGATGTCGATGATCTGGGCGCCGGCCTCGACCTGCTGTCGGGCGACGTCCAGGGCGGCGGAATAGTTTCCTTCGACCACCAATTTGCGGAATTTGGCCGAGCCGGTGACATTGGTCCGTTCGCCGACATTGATGAAGGTGGGGCGCATCAGGAAGCCAACTCGAAGGGTTCCAACCCCGACAGGCGCATGGCCACCGGGCGTTCGGGGATGGCGCGCGGTTTCAGCGGGGCGACTTCCTCGGCGACGTGGCGAATGTGCTCCGGCGTCGTGCCGCAGCAGCCGCCGACGATGTTGACCAGGCCCGAGGCGGCCCATTCCTCGATGAAATGGGCGGTCTCGTGGGGTTGTTCGTCGTACTGGCCCATGGCGTTGGGCAGGCCCGCGTTGGGATAGGCGGCGACCAGGGTGTCGGCGACGCGGCTGAGTTCGGCGATGAAGGGCCGCATCAGGTCGGCCCCCAGGGCGCAGTTGAAACCGACCGCGAAAGGTTTGGCGTGGCGCACGCTGTTCCAGAACCCCTCTGCCGTTTGACCCGACAGGGTGCGGCCCGAACGGTCGGTAATGGTGCCGGAAATCCAGATGGGCAGGGGCTCCAGCCCCTCGTCCTCCAAGTCCTTGATCGCCTTGATGCAGGCCTTGCAGTTCAGCGTGTCGGTGATGGTTTCAATCAGATACAGGTCCACGCCGCCTTCGTTCAGCGCCTTCACCTGATGGCGATAGGCTTCATAGACCTGATCGAAGGTCACGCTGCGGGCGCCGGGATCGTTCACGTCGGACGACATGGACAGCATCTTGTTTAACGGGCCGATGGAACCGGCGGCGAAGCGCGGCTTGTGCGGCTCCTTTTCGGTCCATCGGTCGGCGGCGGCGCGGGCCAGCCGGGCGCCTTGCAGATTGATGTCCCACACGGCTTGCGCGTCCAGCCGATAGTCTTCCTGGGCGATGGTGGTGCCGGAGAAGGTGTTGGTCTCCGATATGTCGGCGCCCGCCCCGTAATACTGGTCGTGCAGGTCTGAGATGACGTCGGGTCGGGTGATGCAGAGGATGTCGTTGTTCCCCTTCATCTGGTGCTTTTCGTCATAGCCGTTGGCGGCGACGAAGCGGTCGGCGCGGAAATCGGCCTCGTCCAGCCCGCGCCGCTGGATCATGACGCCCCACGATCCGTCGAGGACCAGAATGCGGTCCTTGGCCGCCGCGTGCAGGGCGGCGATCCGTTCTGGCCGGGTCAGGGGGGAGGTCATTACGCGACTGCCTTGGTTTCACGAACACCCAGCACGCGACAGATCGCATAGACCAGATCGGCGCGGTTCAGGGTGTAGAAGTGGAAGTCCGAGAACCCCTCTTCCTGCAGCCGGGCGCAGGTTTCGGCGGCGACGGAGGCCGCCAGAAGCTTGCGGGTCTCAGGGTCATCATCAAGCCCGTCGAAGTGTCCCGCCAGCCAGTCCGGTACGGACGTGCCGCACGATCCGCACATCCGCCTCAGGCCATTGAAGTTGGACACCGGCATGACGCCGGGGATCAGGGGAATGGTCACGCCCGCCGCCCGCACCCGGTCGCGGAAACGCAGGAAGGCGTCGATGTCGAAGAAGAACTGGCTGACCGCGCGGGTGGCGCCCGCATCCACCTTGGCCTTCAACACCTCGATGTCGTGGTCGATGGACGGGCTTTCGGGGTGGCGTTCGGGATAGGCGCCGACGGTGATGTCGAAGCCGCCGATGCGGTCGATGGCGGCGGTCAGTTCGGTGGCGTTTGCGTAGCCGTCCGCGCGAGGCTGATAGGCGCCGCCGATGCCTGATGCGCCCGGCGGATCGCCGCGCAGGGCGACGATGTGATCGACGCCGATGGTCTTGTAGCCTTCGATGACCTCATCGACCTCGTCGCGGCTGGCGTCGACGCAGGTCAGATGGGCGGCGGGGCGAAGGCTGGTTTCGGTGATGATGCGCTGGACCGTGCGGTGCGTCCTCTCACGCGTCGATCCGCCAGCGCCGTAGGTGACCGAGACGAATGCGGGGTTCAGCGGCTCCAGCCGACGGATCGCCTTCCACAGATTGGCCTCTGCCTCATCCGATTTGGGCGGGAAGAACTCGAACGAGACGCGCACCTCGTCGCGGTTCGAACCCGCACGGGCGACGGGGCCCAAAGGGGAGAGCAGCAGGGCGCGGGCTTCAGCAAGCGATGCCATCAGGCGGTCTTTCTGTCCTGGAGGCGACGTTCCGCCGTCCAGATGGTCACGGTCAGGCCCTCGGCGTCATGCGGCAGGGCGATGGGGGCGGAAGGCGTCAAGCCGCCGTCAAGCAGCCAGCCGTTGATCTCGCTGTCCGCGAAGCCGAGGCGGCGATGCTGGTGCGCCTCGCGCATGTGTTCAAAGTCGTGCGGGGCGAAGTCGATGATGACCAGACGCCCGTTCGGGCTGACCAGGCGAGCGGCCTCGGCGACGGCGGCGGACGGATCGGACAGGTAGTGCAGCACCTGATGCACGATCACCAGATCGGCGCTGGCAGCGGGCAGGCGGGTGGCGAAGATGTCGCCGTGGCGCAGTTCGACCTGCTCCACGCCCGCCTTTGTGACGTTGGTGCGGGCGATGTTGAGCATGTTCTGGCTGAGATCCAGCCCGACCGACATCTTCGCCTTCTTGCCGAACAGGGTCAGCATCCGGCCCGAGCCTGTGCCCAGATCGACGACGCGCTCGAACGGGCCGGGGCCGACAGCCTTCTCCAGCGCGGCCTCGACGGCGCTTTCGCTGACATAGAGGCTGCGCAGGCGGTCCCACTGGGGCGCGACCTGTTCGAAATAGCTGACGGCGGCTTCCTCGCGGTCCTTGCGGACCTCATCGAGGCGGCGATGGTCCGCCTCGCCCGCATCCTCGGCCAGAATGTCCAGCACCGTGTCGATCAGGCGGCGGGCCTGGGCGTCATGCGACAGGCGGTAATAGACGCGGGCGCCGTCCGGGAAGCGTTCGATCAGGCCGGCGTCTGTCATCAGTTTCAGATGGCGCGAGACGCGGGGCTGGCTCTGATCCAGAATCCGCGACATCTCCATGACCGACAGCTCTTCGCCCGCCAGCAGGGAAAGGACGCGCAAACGGGTGGGCTCGCCAGCGGCGCGCAGGGCTTCGACGGTCTGATCGGCGGACAGGCTCATATAATCACATAAGGATATCCTTATGTGATTTGGCAAGCAAAATCCGACTAGGAAACCGGCGTCTTCAAGGGCTCGCCTGCGAAATAGGCCTGAAGGTTCTCGATCATAAGCACCAACATGCCCTGAACCCCGGCGGTCGTGGCGCCGCCGGTGTGGGGCGTCAGCAGGGTGTTGGGCACGTCGGTCCAGCGGGCCGGATCGGTCGGTTCCTCGACGAAGACGTCCAGCGCGGCCTGGCCAAGCGTGCCTGACTTCAGGGCGGCGATCAGGGCGTCTTCGTCCACCACCTGGCCGCGCGAGACATTGACCAGCAGGCCGTCCGGGCCAAGCGCGTCAAGAACTTGGCGCGAAATCAGGCCGCGATTGGTCTCGTCCGCCTTGCACGCGACCACCAGAATGTCGCTGGCCTTGGCGAGAGCCAGCAGCGTGTCGGCGCGCGGCCATTCGGCCTCGTGCGGACGCGGACCCCACCAGCTGACAGCCATGCGGAAGGCCTCGGCGCGCCGGGCGACGGCCTTGCCGATATGGCCCAGACCGACGACGCCCAGCTTCTGCTCGCCGATGGAGGCGGTGATGGTGCGGGTTTCGATCGTCCAGCCGCCTGACCGGACCTGACGGTCACCCGTGGCGATCTGGCGCCGGGCGGCCAGGATCAGACCCAGGGCGTGATCGGCGACGTCCTCGTGATTGACGCCCGGCGCATGGGTGACGGGCAGGCCGCGCGCCCGGCACCATTCGATGTCGATGCCGTCATAGCCGGAGGTGAAACAGGCGATCAGGCCGAGATTGGGCAGTTTCTCGATCAGCGCCTTGTCGAGCGGATATTCCCCGGCGACGACCATGACGCGGATATCGTGGGCGGCCTCGACCGGCGGCCCCTCCCAGAAGCGGTAGACGTCATAGGCGCTCTCCAGAAAGCCGGAAAGCGGCGCCAGATGCCGCTGCATGATGAGAACGGCGGGGCGTTGGGTCATGCGCGCACCTCGATCAGATGAACATCCTCGTTCAGCCGATCCTGAATCAGAGACCACTTTGGCGTCAGCCACGTCAACAGCGAGGGGGTCGTCGCATTACCGATGCGAAGCCAGACGACCTGGGGGCCTTCACGTCGGTCCGAGGCCCACAGAGCGAAATCCCGGTCCTTGGTGACGATAATGCGGTGCTCCGTCCTGGCCAGACGCCAGATGTCATCATCGGACGCATCAAGTGCAAGCAGGGTGGAAACATGGTCTGCATCGTGCCCCTGCGTCTTCAGCCAGTCGGCGAGCGATGGCGGCAACTGGGCGTCGACGACGAACTTCATGCGGCGATGACAATCGTGTCGCCAATCGATGCGGCCGCATAGGCCAGGCTGGCGCGGATGTCGTCCGGCTCAAGATAGGGATAATCAGTCAGGATGTCTTCGTGACTGGCCCCGCCCGCGAGCATGTCCAGCACATCCTGAACCCGAATGCGCATTCCACGAATGCAGGGGCGGCCCCCGCACTGGTTTGCGTCGATAGTGATGCGGGACAGAAGATCGCTCATGTCCCGCATCCTATCATGGTTTGATCAGCGACCGAACTTCTGGTGCTGGATGCGTTTGGGGATGATGCTGTCGGCGCCGAGGCGGCGCATCTTGTCCTGTTCGTAGGCTTCGAAATTGCCCTCGAACCATTCCACGTGGCCGTCGCCCTCGAAAGCGAGAATGTGGGTGGCCAGACGGTCTAGGAACCAGCGGTCGTGGGAGATGACCACGGCGCAGCCCGCGAACTCTTCCAGCGCCTCTTCGAGGTTCTGAAGGGTCTCGATATCCAGGTCGTTGGTCGGTTCGTCGAGGAGGATCAGGTTGCCGCCAGAGGCCAGGGTCTTGGCCAGGTGGACGCGGTTGCGCTCACCGCCCGACAACTGGCCGACCTTCTTCTGCTGGTCGCCGCCCTTGAAGTTGAAGCTGCCGACATAGGCGCGGGTGTTAATCTCGCGCTTGCCCACCATCATCACGTCGGTGCCGCCGCTGATCGCCTGCCAGATGGTTTCTTCCGGCTTCAGATCGTCGCGCGACTGGTCGACATAGGCCAGCTTGACCGTTTCGCCGACCTTGATCGTGCCGCCGTCGGGTTGCTCCTGGCCGGTGATCAGCTTGAACATGGTCGACTTGCCGGCGCCGTTGGGACCGATGACGCCGACGATGCCGTTGGGCGGCAGTTTGAAGGTCAGGTTGTCGAACAGGTTTTTGTCGCCATAGGATTTTTGCAGGCCTTCGACTTCCAGCACGACATTGCCGAGACGCGGGCCAGGCGGGATCTGGATGTGGGCGTGGGTCTGGGCGCCGCGCATCGATTCCTGCTCGTCCACCATCCGCTCATAGGCGGCCAGACGGGCCTTGGACTTGGCCTGGCGGGCCTTGGCGCCCGAACGGACCCATTCCAGTTCGCGGGTGAGGGCGCGCTGGCGGGCTTCGGATTCCGAGTTCTCCTGAACGACGCGCTTCTGCTTGGCTTCCAGCCACGAGGAGTAGTTGCCCTCGTGCGGGTGGCCCTTGCCGCGGTCCAGCTCCAGCGTCCATTTGGTGACGAGGTCCAGGAAGTAGCGGTCGTGGGTCACCAGGATGACGCAGCCGGGGAAGTTTTCCAGGTGGTGCTGCAGCCAGGCGACGGACTCGGCGTCCAGGTGGTTGGTCGGTTCGTCGAGCAGCAGCATGTCAGGCTTGGACAGCAGCAGGCGGGCCAGGGCCACGCGGCGCTTCTCACCGCCTGACAGGTTGGTGACTTCCCAGTCGTCGGGCGGGCAGCGCAGGGCGCCCATGGCCTGATCAATACGGCTGTCGATGTCCCAGACGTCGCCGGCGTCGATCTTTTCCTGAAGAGACGTCATCTCCTCCATCAGGTCGTCGGTGTAGTTTTCGCCCAGTTCGGCGGCGACCTCGTTGAAGCGGTTGACCCACTGTTTTTCTTCGCACCAGGCCTCGACGTTCTGGCGGACGTTCAGGGCGGGATCGAGCTGGGGCTCCTGTTCCAGATAGCCGCGCTTGACGCCGTCGGCCGCGCGGGCCTCGCCCGTGAACTCGTTGTCGAGGCCGGCCATGATCTTCAGCAGGGTGGACTTACCCGAGCCGTTGACGCCGACGACGCCGATCTTGGCGTCGTTGTAGAAGCTGAGCCAGATGTTCTCGAAGATCTTGCGGCCGCCGGGGAAGGTCTTGGTCAGACCCTGCATCTGGAAAATATATTGCTGCGCCATGAGGTGCGGTTTCGCCCTTCGGGTTCGTCTTGACGTGGGAGGTTCGGGCGGATGTAGCGACCCGGAGCGCGAAGGGCAAATAGGGCGAGGGTCGGGCAGGCCGCCGACGACCGCAATCGGCCCTGTGCGAAACCCGGGCGCGCGGCTAATGAGCCTGACCGAAACAGTCGAGACCACGCCATGACCGCCATTTCAGAACGACGATTGAAGGCGGCTATCGGCTTCATCTTCGTGACGGCGGTGCTCGACATCGTGGCGATGGGCATCATCATCCCCGTCCTGCCGCAGTTGATCGAAGATTTCGTCGGCTCGAACGCTCAGGCCGGGATCATCAACGGGGTTTTCGTGGCGCTGTGGGCGGGGATGCAGTTTGTCGCCTCGCCGATCATCGGCTCCCTGTCGGATCAATATGGGCGGCGGCCGGTGATCCTGCTCAGCTGCGCCGGCCTGGCCATCGACTATGTGCTGATGGCGGTTGCGCCGAACCTGTGGTGGCTGGCGGTCGGGCGGATCGTGGCCGGCGTCACCTCGTCCAGTTTCACCACCATTTACGCCTATATGGCCGACGTCACTCCGGTCGAGGGGCGGGCAAAGGCCTATGGCCTGATCGGCGCGGCCTTTTCCGGCGGCTTCGTGCTGGGGCCGGTCATCGGCGGCTTCCTGGGCGAGATCAGCCCGCGCGCGCCCTTCTGGGCCGCCGCCCTGATGTCGGGGATCGCCTTCTTCTATGGCCTGATCATCCTGCCCGAGAGCCTGACGGTCGAGAAGCGGATGAAGTTCAGCTGGCGGCGCGCCAATCCGGTCGGGGCGATGGTGCTGCTGGGCCGTCACCCGGAGTTGACGGGCCTGGCCGGCGTGACCTTCCTGCTGCACTTCGCCCACCACGTCTTTTCGGCGGTGTTCGTGCTCTATGCTCAATACCGCTACGGTTGGGGGCCGCGCGAGGTGGGGCTGCTGCTGGCGATGGTCGGGGCGTTGGACATGACCGTTCAGGGGCTTGTGGTCGGACCTGTGACCAAGGCGCTGGGCGATCGAAAGACCATGCTGCTGGGCCTGGTCGGGGGAAGCTGCGGCATCGCCATGATGGGCTGGGCGCCGACGGGCTGGATGTTCGTGATGGCCATGCTTCCGAACGCGCTGTGGGGCCTGGCCATGCCGACGCTGCAGTCGCTGATGACCCGGCAGGTATCCGAAAGCGAGCAGGGGCAGTTGCAGGGCGCCACCATGAGCGTGGCGTCGATCGCCGGCGTCGCCTCGCCCCTGTTCTTCGGCTGGATCTATTCGCTGTCGGTCGGGGGCGGGTTCGCGCCTCTGACCACCTGGCTGGACCGGCACGGGCTGGCCGTCATCGACGCGATCGTCCATGCGCCGGGGCTTAGCTTCTATATCTCGGCCCTGGTCCTGGCGCTGGCCGGCGTGATCGCCTGGATCACCGCGCGCCGCGCAGAACGCGCCGAACGGGTTTTGGCGCAGGACGCGAGCCTGACCTGATCCAAAGGGCCGAGTTCGCCCTTCCGTCACGGCGCGACGGAAAGGCGATGACGGATCAGTCTTCGGTCCTGGGCTTGGCGGCCTTTTTGGCTGGCGACTTCTTGGCGGCAGGCTTCTTCGCCGCAGCCTTTTTCGGCGCGGCGGCCTTCTTGGCGGCCGGAGCCTTCTTCTTGGGCGCGGCGCCGGCCTTGGCGGCCAGCAGGGGCAGGGCGTCTTCCAGCGTCAGGTCTTCCGGCGCGGTTCCCTTGGGCAGGGTGGCGTTGATCTTGCCGGACTTGACGTAGGGGCCGAAGCGGCCGGCCATGACGTGGATCGGCTCGCCCGTTTCCGGGTGGGCCCCCAGGTCCTTCAGCGGGGCGGCGGCGGAACCGCGACCGGAGCGACCGGCGCGTTTTTCGGCCAGCAGGGCGACGGCGCGGTTCAGGCCGACCTCGAACACTTCGTCGATGTCCGAGACGTTGGCGTAGGTGCCGGCGTGCAGGACGAAGGGTCCGTAACGGCCCAGGCCGGCCGTGATCATCTTGCCGTCCTCGGGGTGGACCCCGACCTCGCGCGGCAGGGCCAGAAGGCGCAGAGCCTGATCCAGAGTAAGCGAGGCGGGCGACCAGCCCTTGGGCAGGGACGAGCGTTTGGGCTTTTCCCCGTCCGGCGGGGTGATTTCGATATAGGGGCCGAAGCGGCCGATCTTCAGCTGCACCGGCTGGCCGGTCGCCGGGTCGACGCCCAGTTCGCGGTCGCCGCTTTCCGCCGATCCATCCTCGGCCGAAGGGCTCGCGACGGGGCGGGTGTATTTGCACTCAGGATAGCGCGAGCAACCGATGAAGGCGCCGAAACGGCTGGTCTTCAGGCTGAGCTGGCCCTGATGGCACAGGGGGCATTTGCGCGGGTCCGAACCGTCGCCCTTGTCCGGGAAGATGTGGGCGCCCAGGCTTTCGTTCAGGGCGTCCAGAATGGCGGTAGTGCGCAGTTCCCCTGCGGCCTGCGTCGCGGCGTGGAAGTCCTGCCAGAACTCGCGCAGCAGCACCTTCCAGTTCAGGTCGCCGGCCGACACCTCATCCAGACGTGTCTCCAACGCGGCGGTGAAGTCGTATTCGACCCATTTGGCGAAGAACTGCTCCAGGAAGGCCGTGACCAGCCGTCCCTTATCCTCGGGATAGAAGCGGTTCTTGTCGACGCGGACATATTCGCGGTCGCGTAGCGTCGACAGGGTCGAGGCATAGGTCGACGGGCGGCCGATGCCCAGTTCTTCCAGCTTCTTGACCAGGGTTGCTTCGGAATAGCGCGGGGGCGGTTCGGTGAAATGCTGGTCGGTGCGGATGGCGTCGACCTTGGCCTTGGCGCCTTCCTTCAGGGCGGGCAGGCGGCTGGCGTCGTCCTCGCCCTCGTCGCCTTCAGCGCCCTTCTGGTTCTCGTCGCGGCCTTCCTCATAGACGGCCAGGAAGCCGTCGAAGGTGACCACCTGGCCGGTGGCGCGCAGGCCGGTCTGGCCGTCGGGGGTTTCGATCTCGACCGTGGTGCGGTCCAGACGCGCGGCCTCCATCTGCGAAGCGACCATCCGCTTCCAGATCAGCTCGTACAGACGCTGTAGGTCCGAATCGAGCCGCACGGATTCAGGCAGACGGGCGATATTGGTGGGCCGGATCGCTTCGTGCGCTTCCTGAGCGTTCTTGGCCTTGACCTTGTAGAAGCGCGGCTCGGACGGGACATAGGCGGGGCCATATTCCTTGCCGATGACCTCACGGGCCTGAGCCAGGCCCTCGGGGCTGACCGAGACGCCGTCGGTCCGCATATAGGTGATCAGGCCGCCGGTCTCGTCGACGCCCTCATACAGTTTCTGCGCCGCCTGCATGGTGCGCTGGGCGGTGAAACCCAGCTTGCGCGAGGCTTCCTGTTGCAGGGTCGAGGTGGTGAAGGGCGGCGCCGGATTGCGCCGGACCGGCTTCTTCTCGACCGAGTTGATGGTGAAGTCGCCGGCCTTGATGGCGGCGCGGGCGGCGTCGGCGGTCGCCTCGTCCTTGATGTCCAGACGCTGCACGCGCTTGCCGGCGTGCTTGACCAGACGGGCGGTGAAGGGCGGGCTGTCGGCGTTCAGGTCGGCCTCGATGGACCAGTATTCCTGAGGCTTGAACTTCTCGATCTCCATTTCGCGATCGACGACGATGCGAAGGGCGACCGACTGCACCCGCCCGGCCGAGCGCGCGCCAGGCAGCTTGCGCCACAGCACAGGCGACAGAGTGAAGCCCACCAGATAGTCCAGCGCGCGACGGGCCAGGTAAGCCTCGACCAACTCCATGTCGATCTGGCGCGGGTTGGCCATGGCGTCCAGCACGGCGGATTTGGTGATGGCGTTGAAGGTGACACGCTCGACGTGCGTGTCCTTCAGCACCTTCTTCTTGTTCAGCACTTCCAGAACGTGCCAGCTGATCGCTTCACCTTCGCGGTCGGGGTCGGTCGCCAGGATGACGCGGTCGGCGCGCTTGGCGGCCTCGGCGATTTCGGACAGGCGTTTGGCGCCCTTGGCGTCCGCCTCCCAGTGCATGGAGAAGTCGTCGTCGGGCAGGACCGAGCCATCCTTGGACGGCAGGTCGCGGACGTGGCCGTACGAGGCCAGGACCTCATAGCCCGTGCCCAGATACTTGTTGATGGTCTTGGCCTTTGCGGGGCTCTCGACGATGACGAGGTTCATATCGGTCCGGTCTCGGGAAGGGGCGCGAACGTGGTTGGAGCGGAGCCGTGAGTCAATCGGCCTGATCGCCTTACAGCCATAGGTAGTTGTATTTTGTCTTCGCTCGGTTAGATTGTGGTCGGTTTAACGGAGGCGATCATGGCCAGCGCGAGAGAAACGGCGGCTGCGCCGGATGATCAGAACGACATCGAGGCGGGCGCCTTCCCGACGCGGGAATACATCGGGGCCATGGCGCTGGAAATGGCGCGGATGGCGCGTGAGGAAGGCGACGGCCGCCTGGCGGGATTGTTGGAGGAAGCCGCCGACGCGGCGGCCCTGCCGACCTCCTTGGGCGATATCAGGCAGGCTTAAAGCGACGCCAGGCCGCCGGGCAGCAATTCGGCGCGGCCGACAAGGCTGAGTTCCAGAAGGGCGGCGGCGACCTGGGCCGCCGGGGCGTTCAGGGCGCGGGCGATCTCGTCGCGCGGCGCGGGCGTGGGCGAAAGCAGGGCGGCGACCCGCTCCAGGAAGGCCTGATCCAACTCGTCGTCGAAGCGCAGGGGTTCGGAAGGCGGCTCGCGCAGGGTGCGCAAGGTGTTGAACGCGCGTTCGATGTCCTCAATCCCCTCGCAGAGGATGGCGCCCTGACGCAGCAGTTCATTGGGCCCGCGGGCGCGGGGGTCCAGCGGCGAGCCGGGCACCGCGAAGACGTCGCGACCCTGTTCGGCGGCAAGACGCGCGGTGATCAGAGAGCCGGAGCGAATCTCGGCCTCCACCACCACCACGCCGCGCGACAGACCCGAGATGATCCGGTTTCGGCGGGGGAAGTCGCGCGCCTGGGCGCGGGCGCCGACAGGGCTTTCGGAGACGACGCAGCCGCGCTCGGTCAGGCGGGCATAGAGGTCGGCGTGTTCGGATGGGTAGATGTCGTTCACCCCGCCGCCCAAGACTGCGACGGTCCCCGTCGACAGGCTGCCCTCGTGGGCTGCGGCGTCGATCCCGCGGGCCATGCCGGAGACCACGACATGGCCCGCCAAACCCAACTGTTGGGCCAGGCCGCGCGCGATCCGTTGGCCGCCCGCCGAGGCGATGCGCGCCCCCACGATGGCGACGCAGGGGCGGCTCAGCAGTCCGGCGTCGCCGCGCGTCCACAGGATCGGCGGCGGCAGATCGAGCGCCGCCAGCATTTCGGGGTAGTCGGCATCACCAAGAACCAACAGGCGCGCGCCGAGCACGTCGCCGGCGGCCAGTTCGCGCTCGACCGCCTCGACGGGCGGCGGCGCAGAGGCGGCGCCGGACTTGCGAACCAGGCCGGGCAGGACGTCGAGGGCGGCGAGGGCCGAGCCGTAGCGCGCCATAAGCTGCGTGAAGGCGACGGGGCCGATGCGGTCGGTGCGGGCCAGCCGCAGCCGAGCGAACCGTTCGGCCGGCGCCAGGCTCACGCCTTCTTGGCCCCGATGCGTGGTTCCTCGCCCTTCAACAGCCGCGCGATGTTCTGGTGGTGGCGCACCCAGATCAGCACGGCGGCGAAGACGGTGAGAAATAGGACCGGCGCGCCGACCGGCAGGCCCACAGCCGCCAGGGGCAGAAGAGCCAGCAGCGGCGCGCTGGCCGACGAGATCAGGGCGGCCAGCGACGAATAACGGAAAAGAAAGGCCGAGAGCAGCCAGACGGCTCCGGCCATCAGCCCCAGGGGCCAGGCGGCGGCGAGCAACAGGCCATAGAACGTCGCGACGCCCTTTCCGCCCTTGAAGCCCAGCCAGACAGGAAACAGGTGACCCAGGAAGGCCGCGCCGCCGGCGATGGCGCCGGCCAGTTCGCTATCGAACAGATGCCGGGCGATCAGCAAGGCGGCGGCGCCCTTGCCCGCATCCAGCAACAGGGTGGCCAGGGCCAGGTCCTTGCGGCCGGTGCGCAGCACGTTCGTCGCGCCGATATTGCCCGACCCAATATTGCGCACGTCGCCGGCGCCGGCCGCGCGGGTGATCACCACGCCGAACGGAATGGAGCCGAGCAGATATCCGCCCAAGGCGACCAGCGCCAAGGTTCCCACCGCTGGGCTCGCCAGATCGTGCACTTTGATTCGCTCCCCGCGTGTCGTTGCGGCAAAATGCGTCGGCGGCCGGCGCGGAGCAAGGGCGATCCGACCTCTTGACCCGACGATCTGCGCCGCGTCTGGTCCGCCCGCCTTGCCGGAGAGTTCGATGCGCCAAATCCCGACTGTCGCCGCCGTCGTCATGCTGATGTCCACGACCGCCTGCGTCGGCGCGCCGGCGCCGGCCGCGCCGTCGGTCGCAGAGCCAGCCATGGCGGCCTATTTCGACTGTGTGCGCGACGGCGGCGTGGCGATCTCGGCGCACCGGGCGGTTTCGGCGCCGGATCAGCCGGAAAACTCCATCGCCGCCATCGAGGCGACAGGACGAGCGATCCCCAATGCGATCCTGGAGCTGGACGCGGCGCTGACGAAGGACGGCCATCTTGTGTTGATGCATGACGAGACCATGGACCGAACGACCACAGGGCGCGGGCGGGTCATGGACCTGACGCTATCCCAGGTGAAACGGGCGAGACTGAAGGCGTCGAACGGCGCCCTGACCCGCGCAGCGCCGCCGACCCTGGGCGAGGCGCTGGACGCCGCCGGTCGCGTGGGCGCCATCGCCAGCATCGACCTGAAACCGGCAGAGGGCGGCGCGACTGTCGATCTGGCGCGTGCGGTGATCGACCAAGTGCGGCGGTCAGGCGCCGCGAACCGCGTCATCCTGATTACGTACAATGACGCCGACGCGCGCGCGGTGGCGGCGATGGCGCCCGAGATGATGATTTCAGCGGGCCTCAGCAGCGTGTCGGACTTGCGCGGGCTGAACGCACCGCAAATCCTGGCCTGGACCGGCACGCGCGAGGAAAGGCCGGCGCTGTGGCGGGCCTTGCGCGAGGCTGGGGTTGAGGTTCAGTTCGGGACCCTGGGCGCCGAGGGCGTGCGGCGCGACGACCGATATGCGGCCGACGGCGACGTGTCGGAATATCGCGACCTGGCGCGCCAGGGGGTGACGGTGATCGCCACCGACACGCCGCTGGCGGTTAAGTCGGTCTTGGGCGCCGAGGTGGCCAAGGCGGCGACCTGTCCGCGCCCGCGCTGACGTCGATGGGGTTTGCGCTGCATCAAGGGCGAGGGCTTCGCAATCGGGCAGGAACGCAGGGATGAGCCAGGATCTGACGTTCGATATCGCGGTAGTCGGAGCGGGACCTGCGGGCCTGGCCTTCGTCCGGTCTCTGGCGGGGGCGGGATTTTCCGTCGCCCTGATCGAGGGGCAGGACGAGGCGAGCCTGCGCGATCCGGCGTTCGACGGGCGGGAGATCGCCCTGACGCATCATTCGATGCGCCTGCTGAAGACGATGGGCGTGTGGGACCGGATACCGGCGGATCACATCTCGGACCTGCGTCAGGCGCGGGTGCTGGACGGCGGTTCGCCCTTCGCCCTGACGTTTGGCGCGGGCGATGTGGATCGGCTGGGCGTGCTGATCCCCAATCACCTGATCCGGCGGGCGCTGTTCGAGATCGTCTGTGGGCAGGCGGGCGTGCGCCTGCTGGCCGGGCGACGGGTGGCGGACTGTCGCATCCAGCCGTCGCGACCGCGCGGGCGGCTGACGCTGGACGATGGGACGACGATCCGGGCCGATCTGATCGTGGCGGCCGATTCGCGCTTCTCCTTTATGCGCGAACAGCTGGGCGTGGGGGCCGAGATCAATCGACTGGGGCGGGCGATGATGGTCTGTCGGATGCGGCACGATCAGGCGCACGGTCATGTGGCGACCGAATGGTTCGACCACGGCCAGACCATCGCCCTGTTGCCCGTTTCGGACCCCGAACAGCGGACGTCATCGGTGGTCACGACCCTGGCGGCGCCGGCCATCGCCGACCTGATGACGCAATCGCCCGAGGCTTTTGCAGCGACCATGGAGCGACGTTTGAAGGGGCGGTTGACCGGACTGGCCCTGATCGGCGCCCGCCACGCCTATCCGCTGGCCACGACCTGGAGCCACCAGTTCGCTGGCGAAGGCTTCGCCCTGATCGGGGATGCGGCGGTGGGGATGCATCCGGTCACCGCCCACGGCTTCAACCTGGGTCTGCGCGGGCAGGAGACCCTGGCCCAGGTGGTGCGCGGGGCGCCGGGCGGGGACATCGGTTCGGCACGGCTGCTGGCGCGCTATCAACACCAACACCGGCTCGCCGGTTGGCCGCTCTATCAAGGCACAAACGCCCTGGTGCGCCTGTTCACCCAGGAGACTCCGCCGGCCAGACTGGCGCGCGGCGCGATGCTGCGCGCCGGTCAGGCGACAGCGCCGTTCAAGGCGGTGGTGAAGCGGATGCTGACCGCCTAAGGCGGCGCGTCAGGGACGGGCGGGTAGAACCGCCGTCAGGGCGCGCGTGAAACCGACCGGGGCGACGGTCAGATGGTCCTCGTCCTGCAGGACCAGGGATTGCACTGTCAGGTGCGGATAGTTCCGCGATTTCAACATTCGCTCCATGGCGCGGACATCGGCGACCATATCGGCGCCGGACGTGTTGCGCCGGTCGGGACCGGGGACCTCCCAGTCGCCGATATACATGAAGATGTCGGCGGGCAGGTCGCGGTGGGTGCGGGCGTAGTCCGCCTCCATCCTCATCATGTGGCGCTTGTCGTACCAGAAGGACGGACTGCCCAGGACATAGGCGTGGAACAGGCCAGGGTCCGTGAACAGAATCTGGGCGCCCAGCAGCCCGCCATAGGAGTGGCCCATCAGCACGCGGCGCGCGGGATCGACGCGGAAGCGGCTTTCGACGAAGGGCAGGGCCTGGGTCTTCAAATAGGTCTGATAGGCAGGACCTTGGCCGTGGAGTGTTGAACTGGCGCTATGGGGGCCGTTCAATGTCGGTGTGTAGTCGCGGTTTCGACTGACCGTACCGCTGTCGCCGCGCGAATAGGACAGGCCCACCAGGATGAACTCCTCAATCACCGGGCCATCCAGATTTACGCGCCGCGCGATCTGGCGGATGATCGGAAAGGCGTAATCGGCGTCGGTGACATAGACGACCGGATAGCGGCGTTGGGGATGGGTCTCGTAGCTGGCGGGCAGACTGACGAACACCTCGTAATCTCGACCGGAGACCGGGTCGGGCACGGTCCAGACCTGGGTGCCCTTCAACACATAGGGCGCGCCTTCGGCCGCGGCGTCGGGAGCGGGCGAAGATTGGGCGTCTGCGCGTTCCGAACAGCCCGCCACGGCGGCGGCGACAAGAACCAGCCCAAGGCCGATGCTGCGTTTCCAGATCTTCATGACCGATTCCACGATAAGCTTCACTGTCGTTCAAGCTAGGGTGGAATGTGGCGGAAAGCCGGCGGATCAGTGAACCTTGCGGCCGCCAACCCAGGTTCCGATCACCTTGCCCTGAAGCCTGCGTCCGTCGAACGGCGAGTTCTTGGATTTGGAATACAGGGCGTCGGCGTCGATGACGACGGGGGCGCCGGGGTCGAACAGGATCAGGTCGGCGGGCGCCCCTTCGCTCAGCACGCCAGCGTCCAGGCCCAGCAGGGCGGCGGGGCCTTGCGTCAAGGGACGCAGCACGTCCAGCAGGTCCAGACCGTCTTCGTGGTGCAGGGTCAGGGCGGCGGGCAGCAGGGTCTCCAGCCCCACGGCGCCGGGCGCGGCCTCGGCGAAGGGGCGGCGTTTGTCCTCGGCGGGGGCAGGGGCGTGGGCCGAGGTGATGACGTCGATCAGGCCGTCGCGCACGGCCTCGATCAGGGCCTGCCGATCGGCTTCGGACCGCAGCGGCGGGTCCAGCCGGTAGAAGGTGCGATAGTCTCCGATGTCCACCTCGTTGAAGCACAGGTGGTTGATCGAGACGCTGACGGCCACCTCCAGCCCCTTGGCGCGGGCGCGGGCCAGAGTCTCCAGCGCGCCTTCGGTCGAGATCTGATCGACCAGAAAACGGGCGCCGGTCTGTTCGACCAGGGCCAGATCGCGCTCCAGACCGATGCGCTCGGCGATGGCGGGACTGCCGGACAGGCCCAGGCGCGTGGCCAGTTCGCCGGATGCGACGACCGCGCCTTCGGTCAGCCAGGGGTCGGACGGGCGGCAGGCGATCAGGGCGTTGAAGGCGGCGGCGTAGCTCATCACCCGCTGCAGGGTGCGGCTGTTGACGATGATCTTGTCGACATCGGTGAAATAGAGGGCGCCGGCCTCGTCCATCAGGCCGATCTCGGCCATGCGTTCGCCGCCCAGCCCCTTGGTCGCCGCGCCCGCCGCACGGACGTTGACAAGGTTCAGGGCCGCGCCGCGCCGCTGCACGAATTCGATCACCGCCGGGTCGTCGATGGCGGGGTCGGTGTCGGGCTGGACGACGATGGTGGTCACGCCCCCGGCGGCGGCGGCCAGACTGGCCGATTTCAGGGTCTCGCGCGGTTCGGCGCCGGGTTCTCCGGTCTTGACGCGAATATCGATCAGGCCGGGCGACAAGCACAGGCCGTCCGCGTCGATGATCTGGTCGGCGTCGAAGTCGGGGGCGGAGCCGTGGACAACGCGGACGAGGCGGCCGTCGCGAACCAGAACGGCGCCCGGACCGTCATAGTCACGGGCGGGGTCCAGGAGGCGGGCGTTGACGATGGCGAGCGTAGCGGCGGCGGTCATCGGGCGTCTCCCCAACGGGCGGAGAGGGAGGCCAGGACGGCCATGCGAGCGGCGACGCCCATCTCGACCTGATCCTGGATCAGCGAGACGGACAGGTCGTCGGCGACGTCGGAATCGATCTCGACGCCCCGGTTCATCGGGCCGGGGTGCATGACCTTGGCGCCGGGCTTGGCCCAGGCCAGCTTCTCGCGGTCCAGACCCCAGAAACGGAAATATTCGCGTGTCGAGGGGACCAGGGCGCCGGCCATCCGCTCAAGCTGAAGGCGCAGCATCATCACCACGTCACAGCCTTGCAGCCCCTCGCGCATGTCGTGGAAGACCTCGCAGCCCCAGCGGTCGGCGTCGCCCGGCACCAGGGTCGGCGGGCCGATCAGGCGCACCCGCGCGCCCATCATCTGAAGCAGGGCGACGTTGGAGCGGGCCACGCGGCTATGGGTAATGTCGCCACAGATGGCGACGGTCAGGCTGGTCACGTCGCCGAAGGCGCGGTGCAGGGACAACAGGTCCAGCAGGGCCTGGGTCGGGTGTTCGTGGCGGCCATCCCCGGCGTTGACCACGGCGCAACCGACCTTCTGGCTGAGCAGTTCCGCCGCGCCCGAGGCCGAGTGACGGATGACCAGGATGTCCGGCTTCATGGCGTTCAGGGTGACCGCCGTGTCGATCAGCGTCTCGCCCTTCTTCACCGAGGAGGAGGCGACGGGCATGGTCACCACATCGGCGCCCAGACGTTTGGCCGCGATCTCGAAGGATGAACTGGTGCGGGTCGAGTTCTCGAAGAACAGGTTCACCACCGTGCGGCCATGCAGCACGTCCAGCGCCTTGGAGGATTGCCGGTTGAAGTCGACGAAGGCGTCGCCCAGATCCAGCAACTGCGGCGTCACGAACGGGTTCAGGTCCGATGCGGCCAGGAAGTGGGATTTCGGGAACGGGACCAACCGGTCGTGGATGGTCTGATCGGTGACTTGAGCGGGCTGGGTCATCGAGACGCGGCTATAGGCGCGAGTCGACTCGAACGCCAGTCAGGTGAAGTGGAACAGGGCCAGCAGGATGGGGATGACCACGGCGCTGCCCACGGTGGTCAGGGCGATGACGCCGGCGATCAGGGGCGCGTCGCCGCCCATCTGCCGAGCCAGGATATAGGAGGCGGCCGAGCCGGGCGCCGCGCCGCAGATCAGGGCTATGCCTTGCGCCAGACTGTCGCCGCCCAGGGCCCAGGCGATGAACCACATCAGCGGCGGCATGACGCCCAGTTTGACCAGGGTGACGGCCGCGATGGTGGCGCGACGACGCTTGATCTCGGCGAAAGACAGACCAGCCCCGGCGACGATCAGGCCCAGCGGCAGGGCGGCGGCGCCCAGCAGGTCCATGGCGTCCGAAAGGCCGGGGATGAGCGGCACGCGCAACAGGTTCAGCGCCAGACCGATCAGACAGGCCAGCAGAATCGGATTGGCCAGCATCGACTTGATCAGGCCGACGACCGACGGCTCGCGGTGCAGCGCGCCCCATTTGGCCAGCACGGCGACGCAGGTGATGTTGGTGACGGGAATGATGAAGGCGATGGCCACGGCGGCCAGGGCCGTGCCTTCCGAGCCGTAAACCGACTGAATCACCGGCACGAAGACGAAGCTGTTCCAGCGGATCACGCCCTGGAAAACGCTGGTGTAGGCCGGGCCGTCCAGGGTGATCAGGGGCTTGGCCGCCAGCGTCGCCGCCGCCACGATCAGGGTCGCCCCGACCGCCGCCGCGCCTGCCACAGTCGCCCCGCCACCCGCCAGATCGGCGTGCCAGATCGCGGGGATCAGGAAGCTGGGATAGAAGATGTTGATCGACAGCTTCTCGATCGGTCGCCAAGCCTCGTCGGGCAGGAAGCCGGATTTTCTGAGCCCATAGCCCAGGGCGATCATCAGAAAGACCGGCAGGACGCCGGCGACCAGGGCCGTCAAATCCAGGTCGCCTGATCCCGCACCCGGTCCAGCGCCCCTTGCAGAATCCAGGCGGCGGCGGTGCGGTCCACGACCTGGGCGCGGCGCTTGCGATTCAGGTCCAGGTCCTCGATCAGGAAGCGTTCGACGGCGCTGGTGGACAGGCGCTCGTCCCAGAAAGCGACGTTGACGGGCCGCAGCCGCTCCAGATTACGGGCGAAGGCGCGGCAGGACTGAGCGCGCGGACCCTCCGTGCCGTCCATATTGACCGGCAGGCCGATGACCAGGGCCGACACCTTGCGGTGGGCCATCAGTTTGAACAGCTGTTCGGCCTCCAACGAGAATTTGGATTTGCGGATCAGCTCCAGCGGCGAGGCGATCAGGCGCGTGGCGTCCGACACCGCGACCCCAATGGTCTTCTCGCCCAGATCCAGCCCCATCCACGGCGTGTTGGGCGAGCAGGCGGCGGGCAGGTCGAGAAGATCGAGAACGGGCACGGCCGGGCGGTAGGCCGCAAACCGCTGGAAGTCAAAGCCGTCGCCTTGTGAATCCGAGGTCGGAAGGCTAATCCCGCCGATACATCCCCTATCGACGTGCATTGGAGGGCCGCATGGCCATCGACGCTGCGACGGTGCGCAAGGTTGCGCATCTCGCCCGCATCAAGACCCCCGAGGACCGGCTGGAGCCGCTGGCGCAGGAGCTGAACGGCATCCTGGCCTGGATCGAGCAGTTGGATCAGGTCGATGTCGATGGCGTCGAGCCCATGACCTCGAACGTCGCCCAGCCCTTGCGTCTGCGTGAGGACGTGGTGACGGATGGCGGCAAGCGCGACGCGGTCCTGTCGAACGCTCCGAAATCGGCCGACGGCTTCTTTGTCGTGCCCAAGGTGGTCGACTGATCATGAGCGACCTGACCAAACTGACCCTGAAGGCGGCCGTCGACGGCCTGAAGGCCAAGGAATTCTCCTCGGCCGAAATCACCCAGGCCTTTCTCACCAATATCCAAGCCTCGAACCCGACCCTGAACGCCTATGTCGAGGTGACGGCGGACAAGGCGATGGACATGGCCCGCGCCTCCGACGCCCGCATCGCCGCAGGCGAGGGCGGGGCGCTGGAAGGCGCGCCGCTGGGGATCAAGGACCTGTTCTGCACCGAGGGCGTGCAGACGACGGCAGGGTCCAACATGCTGCGCGGCTTCGTGCCGCCCTATGAATCGACCGTGACCGCCAATCTGTGGCGCGACGGGGCGGTGATGCTTGGCAAGCTTAACATGGACGAGTTCGCCATGGGCTCGTCCAACGAGACCTCGGCTTTTGGTCCGGTGAAGAACCCGTGGAAGTCGAACGGCTCCAGCGCCGAACTGACGCCGGGCGGTTCGTCGGGCGGTTCGGCCTGCGCCGTCGCGGCGGACCTTTGTCTGGCCGCGACCGCGTCGGACACTGGCGGCTCGATCCGACAGCCCGCCGCCTTCACCGGCACGGTGGGCATCAAGCCGACCTATGGCCGCGCCAGCCGGTTCGGCATGGTGGCCTTCGCCTCGTCGCTGGATCAGGCCGGGCCGATCACCAAGACGGTCGAGGATGCGGCCCTGCTGCTGCAATCCATGTGCTCGTTCGACGCCAAGGATTCGACCAGCCTCGACGTCTCGACGCCGGATTGGACGAAATCAGTCGGTCAGTCGGTCAAGGGCTTGCGCATCGGCGTGCCGCGCGAATATGTCGTGGACGGGATGCCGGCCGAGATTCAGGCCCTGTGGGACCAGGGCGTGGCCTGGCTGAAGGACGCCGGTTGCGAGATCGTCGAGATCAGCCTGCCGCACACCAAATACGCCCTGCCGACCTATTATATCGTGGCGCCCGCAGAGGCCTCGTCCAACCTGGCCCGGTATGACGGGATGCGGTTCGGACACCGGGCGGACGACTTCAAGTCGCTGGATGATCTTTACGCCACCTCGCGCGCGGAAGGCTTCGGCAAGGAAGTCCAGCGTCGTCTGACCATTGGCGCCTATGTGCTGTCGGCCGGTTTCTACGACGCCTATTACGTCAAAGCGCTGAAGGTACGTCGCCGCATCGCCGAGGACTTCGACAATGTCTGGGGTCAGGTGGACGCCATACTGACGCCGTCGACGCCGTCGGCCGCCTTCGCGCTGGGCGACAAGCAGATCGACCCCCTGACCATGTATCTGAACGACGTCTTCACGGTGACGACCAATCTGGCCGGTCTGCCGGGGATTTCGGTGCCGGCGGGCGTGGATTCCGGCGGTCTGCCGCTGGGTCTTCAGGTTATCGGCAAGGCGTTGGACGAGGCCACGGTGTTTCAGGTCGGTGCGGCGCTGGAACGTGCGGCGGGGTTCACCGCCAAGCCGGGCCGCTGGTGGTAGGTCGTCCAGCGTAGGAAGGTCGCATTGACGCCCGCGCCCGGCGGGCGTCTGATGGCTCCCAAAGACGAGGCCTTTGGGAGCCGAGCATGGGCGAGCGCGCAGGAAACGACCACCGCAGCCTGATCAAACAGGTGCTGGACGATGGGGCCGGGCCGGCCCGCTCCGCCCTGGCGGCGTCGTGGCGGCGGTCGATGACCCTGTATGGTCTGGACCCTGAAAACCAGGGTCAGGTCGTCACCGTGACGGACGGCCAGCTTCGCGCCGCCCGCGAGGCGATGCAGCCGGTGACGCAGGCGGCGCAGGGCGTGCTGGACCGGTTGTTCCTGGCCGTGGGCGACGCCGGATGCTGCGTCCTGCTGTGCGACGCCTCGGGCGTGCCGGTCGAGCGCCGGGGCATGGCCAGCGACGACGACACCTTTCATCGCTGGGGCCTGTGGCCCGGCGCCGTCTGGTCCGAGGCGGTCGAGGGCACCAACGGCATCGGCACGGCCCTGGCCGAAAAGCGGCCGGTGACCATCCACCGCGACCAGCATTTCCATGCGCGCAACATCGGTTTGAGCTGTTCCAGCCATCCGATCTACGACCATCTGGGGCGACTGGCCGGCGCCTTGGACGTATCCTCGTGCCGGGCGGATCAGACCGAGGCCATGCTGGGCCTGATCACCGCCGCCGTAGCCGATGCGGCGCGCGCCATCGAGGCCCAGGCCTTCCGCAAGGCTTTTGCCGAAGCCAGGATCGTCCTGGCCGGCGATGTGGTCGAGCGCAACACGGCGGCCCTTCTGGCGGTGGATCGCGACGACCTGGTGGTCGGGGCCACGCGGGCGGCGCGACTGGCCCTGTCGATCACGGACGAGCGGATCGCGGGACAACTGGCGGCGTCGGAGGTTCTGGGCGGCGGCTCAATCGAGGCGGACCTTCTGGAGGCCGAACGCGGGGCGGTCCGGCGGGCGCTGGCGCTGAACAACGGCAATGTGTCGGCGGCGGCGCGGGGCCTGGGCGTCAGCCGCGCGACCCTGCATCGCAAACTGCATCGACTGGGCCTGGCGGGCGCCGCCCACTGAGCCGACCTGTCGCAAACCTGCGACAGGTTTGCAACGCACCATGAGCCGCCGGTCTGGCGCGCGCGTCCTTCGAGGACGAGCTTCCGGTCCCAACGACGTCGACAAGCGACGCCCGAGGAACACGTCAGGAAGCATCATGACCAAGCCCGAATTCATCCGCGCCGCGACCCCCAAATACAAGGCGCGCTATGACAACTTCATCGGCGGCCAATGGGTCGCCCCCGTCAACGGCCGCTATTTCGAGAACACCTCCCCGGTGAACGGCCGCGTCCTGTGCGAAGTCGCACGTTCGGACGCGGCCGACGTCGAACTGGCGCTGGACGCCGCCCACGCCGCCAAGGACGCCTGGGGCAAGACCAGCCCCGCCCAGCGCGCCCTGATCCTGAACCGCGTCGCCGACCGGATCGAAGCCAATCTTCAGGCCGTCGCCGAAGCCGAGACCTGGGACAACGGCAAGCCGGTCCGTGAGACCCTGGCCGCCGACATCCCCTTGGCCGTTGACCATTTCCGCTATTTCGCCGGATGCATCCGTGCGCAGGAAGGCGGGATTTCGGAACTGGATAACGACACCGTCGCCTACCACTTCCACGAGCCGCTGGGCGTGGTCGGCCAGATCATTCCGTGGAACTTCCCGATCCTGATGGCCGCTTGGAAGATCGCCCCGGCCCTGGCGGCGGGCAACTGCATCGTGATGAAGCCGGCCGAACAGACCCCGGCATCGATCCTGCTGGTCATGGAACTGATCCAGGACATCCTGCCTGCGGGCGTGCTGAACATCGTGTCCGGCACCGGCGCCGAGGTCGGCGAGCCGCTGGCCACCAATCCGCGCATCGCCAAGATCGCCTTCACCGGCTCGACCGCCGTTGGCCAGAAGATCATGGAATATGCGACCAAGAACATCATTCCGGTGACGCTGGAGCTGGGCGGCAAGTCGCCGAACATCTTCTTCAAGGATGTGATGGATCACGACGACGCCTTCCTGGACAAGGCGCTGGAAGGCTTCGCCATGTTCGCGCTGAACCAGGGCGAGGTCTGCACCTGCCCCAGCCGGGCCCTGGTGCATGAGGACATCTATGACGCCTTCATCGAGAAGGCGATCGCGCGGGTGAAGGCGATCAAGCAGGGCGATCCGCTGGACCCCGAAACCCAAGTCGGCGCCCAGGCGTCGGACCAGCAACTCAAGAAAATCCTGGGCTATCTGGACATCGGCAAGGCCGAGGGCGCCGAGGTCCTGACGGGCGGCGAGCAGGCGGTGCTGAAGGACGATCTGTCCGGCGGCTTCTATGTCGAGCCGACCGTGTTCAAGGGCACGAACAATATGCGGATTTTCCAGGAGGAAATCTTCGGCCCGGTCCTGGCCGTGACCACCTTCAAGACGCTGGAAGAAGCCATCGAAATCGCCAACGACACCGAATACGGCCTGGGTGCGGGCGTCTGGTCGCGCGACATGAACACCGCCTATCGCGCTGGCCGCGCCATTCAGGCCGGACGGGTCTGGACCAACTGCTATCACCAGTATCCGGCCCACGCGGCCTTCGGCGGCTACAAGAAGTCGGGCATCGGGCGTGAGAACCACCGGATGATGCTGGATCACTATCAGCAGACCAAGAACCTGCTGGTCAGCTACAGCCCCGACAAGCTGGGCTTCTTCTGATCTGAATCAAGGATGGCCGATACCGGATCGGCCATCCTCGTCCTGCACGTCGAACCACTCCCACGACGCGCAAAACTCCCCGGCGGACGGGCCGGTGTCCTGCTTTCGGCCTGTCCGTCGCCTTCCCTTTGAAATCGAGGAGACGTTCCATGCCCAAGACCATGAAGGCCGCTGTCGTGCGTGAGTTCGGCAAGCCGTTGACCATCGAGGAAGTCGCCGTGCCCCAGCCGGGACCCGGCCAGATCCAGGTCAAGATCGAAGCGTCCGGCGTGTGCCACACCGATCTGCACGCCGCTGAAGGCGACTGGCCCGTCAAACCCAACCCGCCGTTCATCCCCGGCCATGAAGGCGTCGGCTACGTCTCGGCCGTGGGGGCGGGGGTCAAGCTGGTCAAGGAAGGCGACCGGGTGGGCGTGCCCTGGCTTTATTCGTCGTGCGGCCATTGCAAACACTGCCTGGGCGGTTGGGAAACCCTGTGCCACGAGCAGGAGAACACCGGCTATTCCGTCAATGGCGGTTTCGCCGAATACGCCATCGCCGATCCGAACTACGTCGGCCACCTGCCGGCCAATGTCAGCTTCAACGACATCGCCCCGATCCTGTGCGCGGGGGTGACGGTCTACAAAGGCCTGAAGATGACCGAGACCAAGCCGGGGGATTGGGTGGTCATCTCGGGCATCGGCGGTCTGGGCCATGTCGCGGTTCAATACGCCAAGGCCATGGGCATGAATGTCGCAGCGGTTGATGTGGACGACGCCAAGCTGGACCTGGCCCGGCGTCTGGGCGCGACCGTGACGGTCAACGCCAAGACCTCCAACGATCCCGCCGCCGACATCAAGGCCCAGACGGACGGGGGCGCCCAAGGCGTGCTGGTCACCGCCGTCTCGCCCAAGGCGTTCGAGCAGGCGGTCAACATGACCTCGCGCGGGGCGACCATCGCGCTGAACGGTCTTCCGCCCGGCGACTTCCCGCTGTCAATCTTCGACATGGTGCTGAACGGCACGACGGTGCGTGGCTCCATCGTGGGCACGCGGCTGGACCTGCAGGAGGCGCTTCAGTTCGCCGCCGACGAAAAGGTCAAGGCGACGGTTTCCGTCGAGCCGCTGGAGAACATCAACGACATCTTCCAGCGGATGCACAAGGGCCAGATCGAGGGCCGGGTGGTGATGACCATCAACTGATCTGATATCGATCAGCCATTGAAAGGGGCGGCCGGACGATCCGGCCGCCCCTGTTCTTTGTCCATAGCCCCTAAATCAGGCGGCCGGGATGGCCTTCAGATCGGCGTCGATGGCTGCGATCTTTTCGTCGGTGATGTTGCCCTGAGAGAAGGGCGCGACCTGACGCAGGGTCATGCCCTTGAACTGGGCGTAGGCGGCGTGACGGTCGATACCCGGCAGGTGTTTGTCCAGCACGGCCTTGGTCGCCGGATCGGCCACCAGCGCCTCGATGGTGCTGTCGATGGTGGGATGGGCGCCCTGATGGCCGGCGGCGTGATGGCCGGCGGCGTGATGCTCGTGTCCGGTCGACGGGGCGGTAGCGGGGGCGGGGGTGGTCTGGGCCGAGGCGGCGCCGACCGCCAGAAGGGAGGCCGCGGCGGCGGCGAACAGGGTCTTGGTCATCGAAATCTCCGTTGAGAAGCGGAAGTTGATCCCCTTTCGCGACATCATCAAGACAGCCCCCTTTCTCGGCGCCGACGAGGGCGCTAGGACGAACCCATGACCGACACTGTTTCGAATGCGAAAACCATCAAGGGCCGCACCGGCGATTGGGAAATCGTCATGGGGCTGGAAATCCACGCCCAGGTGGCGTCCAGGGCCAAGCTGTTCTCAGGGGCCGCCGTCGGCTTTGGCGCGGGGCCGAACGAGCAGGTGTCGCTGGTGGATGCGGGTTTCCCCGGCATGTTGCCGACCCTGAACAAACACTGCGTCGAACAGGCGGTGAAGACGGGTCTGGGCCTGCGCGCGCAGATCAATCGCCGCAGCCAGTTCGACCGCAAGAACTATTTCTATCCCGACCTGCCGACCGGCTATCAGATCAGCCAGCTCTATTACCCCATCGTGGGCGAGGGCGTGGTCGAGGTGGAGGCCGAGGACGGCAGCTTCTTCAATGTGGGCATCGAGCGCCTGCACCTGGAGCAGGACGCCGGCAAGTTGATCCACGATCTGTCGCCGACCGAAAGCTATGTCGATCTGAACCGGGCGGGCACGGCGCTGATGGAAATCGTGTCGCGACCCGACCTGCGCACGCCCGAAGAGGCGGTGGCCTATGTCAAGAAAATCCGCACCATCCTGATCTATCTGGGCACCTGCGACGGCGACATGGAGAAGGGCAATCTGCGCGCCGATGTGAACGTGTCCGTCTGCCGCGCGGGCAACTACGACAAGTTCAAGGAAACGGGCGATTTCAGCTTCCTGGGCACGCGCTGCGAGATCAAGAACGTCAACAGCTTCCGCTTCATTTCTCAAGCGATCCAGTATGAGGCGCGCCGCCAGATCGAGATTCTAGAAGACGGCGGTTCGATCACGCAGGAAACCCGCCTGTACGACGCGACCGCAGGCGAAACCCGTTCGATGCGCTCCAAGGAAGAAGCTCAGGATTACCGCTATTTCCCCGATCCCGACCTGCTGCCGCTGGACTTGGAACAGGCCTGGATCGACGACATCAAGGCGTCTCTGCCTGAACTGCCCGACGACAAGCGCAAGCGTCTGATGGCCGACTATGGCCTGTCGCAATACGACGCCATCGTGCTGATCTCGGAACAGGCCAAGGCGGATTATTTCGAAGAGGCCGCCAAGGGGCGAGACGCCAAGCTGGTGTCCAACTGGGTCACGAACGAGGTTTCGGCCCGTCTGGCGGCTGACGGCAAGGATTTCAGCGACAATCCGTTGCCCGCCGCCCATGTGGCGCAACTGGTCGAGCTGATCGAGACGAAAGTCATCTCGTCCAAGATCGCCAAGGAGGTGTTCGATCACGTCTGGAACGAAGAGGGTTCGCCGGCCGAGGTGGTCGAGAAGCACGGCTTGAAACAGGTGACGGATACTGGCGCCATCGAGAAGGCCGTCGATGACATCATCGCCGCCAACCCGGACAAGGCGGCGGCGGTGGCCGAAAAGCCCCAGGCTATCGGCTGGTTCGTCGGTCAGGTCATGAAGGCCACGGGCGGCAAGGCCAATCCGGCCGCCGTCAACGACATCCTGAAGGCTAAACTGGGCCTCTGAGGTCTGAGCCGCGACAAAAGATAAGGCCCCCGCAGATCGCTCTGCGGGGGCCTTTTCGATACCGGCTCAGGTCGTGGGCGGGATCGTCGGGGCGGGCGGAGCCGGAGGCGCGGGCGGGGCGGACGGTTCGGGGAATTCCGGCGGTGCAGATGGCGCGTTCGGATCGACCGGCGGCGGGGGAGGCGGCGCAGGCTCTTCGACCGGCGGTTCCGGCGGCGCGGGCGGAATGGACGCGTCCGGCTGCGAAGGCGGCTGGGGCGAGGGGGGGTGCGGTCCCGTGTGATCCACGGGCGGGGGAGGAGGGGCTGACGGTGCGGTGGGCGCTTCCTGCGCCATCGCGGCGCCGGTCAGCAACAGGCTGGAAGCCATGGCGGTCAAGGCGATCTTCATCTGAATATCCTTCCGTGAGGGGCGTCTTGAAAAGTCATGCGTCGCCGGGGATGCGACAACAGTAAGATCGTCGTCCATCACGGCCGTTTTTGGCCCTCACCATTTCAAGACTATAGGGAGCGCGTTGCTGTTTGTATTGCGCACCCAAGACGAAGATCACAAAACCGGCGGCGTCGAACACTGATCAAGGCATCATATATTCAGTGTCCCGCGCCGCGTCGGCAGGTCAAGAGATCGACATGGTTGGCATCCTGGCGACATCTAAACGGCGCAGGATTAGCCTCCAGCGCAAGAAAAAGGCCCGACAGCCAGGGGTGTCGGGCCTGAAGGACAAAAATATTGCCGACGATCACCAGCGCCAGGCGTCTCGGACAACATCGATAATATAGCCGTCGTATTCGTCGATCAGATACAGGCCGTTATCGACAGACACCCAGCGCGTTCCAGGCGGTGGATAGCCCAGGCCGTAGGTGCGCCAGTCCTGAAGCTGATAGCGCCAGAAGGCTTGAGGCAGATATTGGCCCACGGACCAGTTGCGACCCCAGTAGGACCGAGGGACGCTGTAGTAGCCCCAGCCCGGCGCGAAATAGAAGCCCGCACGAAAGCCGTCATAGCTGCTGAAGCGATTGTCGTTGCGCCACCAGTCGGTGCGACGGTCCCGATAGAAGTCGCGCCGCCAGCGCTCGGCGTCGAACCGCTGACGGAACTCGCGGCGCATACGTTCGCGTTCGCGGTCGTTGTTCCAATCCGGACGGGGCCGATCCGGTCGATTCCAGCCGTCTGGCCGATCAGGCCGGTTCCAGCCCCCGTCGGGACGTCCAGGACGCGGGCCGCCGGTATTCGGGCGATCCGGCCGGTTCCAGCCGCCTTCCGGCCGGTCAGGGCGCGGGCCGCCTGTGTTCGGTCGATCGGGTCGGTTCCAACCGCCTTCTGGCCGGTCAGGACGCGGGCCGCCTGTGTTCGGTCGATCGGGTCGGTTCCAACCGCCTTCTGGCCGGTCAGGACGCGGGCCGCCGGTGTTCGGTCGATCAGGCCGGTTCCAACCGCCTTCGGGCCGCTCAGGACGCGGACCGCCGGTGTTCGGTCGATCAGGCCGGTTCCAACCGCCTTCGGGCCGCTCAGGACGCGGACCGCCAGTGTTTGGGCGATCGGGCCGGTTCCAGCCGTCTTCGGGCCGGTCAGGACGCGGGCCGCCAGTGTTTGGGCGATCGGGTCGGTTCCAGCCGCTCGGCCGGTCGGGGCGCGCGGCGTCGGTGTCGGGACGCGCAGGGCGGTCAAAGCGGGGTTGGCTCTCTCGCGTCGTCGCGGGACGGTCTGGTCGATCAGCACCGTGCGCCGGACGTTCCCGACGCGGCGCAGGCTGTTCCGTGGCGTCCTGGGCCAGGGCTTGAAGCGGGGCAGACAGAGGGCCGCCGACAGCGGCGATGGCGGTGAAAGCCATCAGGAGGCGTTTCATGGTCTTCGTGTTCCTGCACGCCGGTTGTCCGGCGGCTTGGGATGACGATGCGGCCGTGTCGATGAACCCAGACTGAACATGGTTTTCAGCGGCACTAGCTCATGAGAAAGGCTCCGCAGAGATCTGCGGAGACTCTCAAAACCGGCGTGGCAAGGGCTTAATAGACGCCGGACATGACGCTGGCGATCAGCCCTGTGGCCACGGCGACCAGCAGGATGTCATTGTCGGCATGGACGTAGCGATAGCCGCGTGGAGCCTCGCGCAGACCGTAAACATACGGATCGCGGACATAGTAGCTGCGGTATTGGGACGGCAGATATCCGCCGGTGCGCCAGCGATAACCGGCGTAACGCGGCTCGACGCGATAATAGCCGTAGCTGGGCGCATACCAATAGCCGGCGCGCGGCCCATTGTAGCCGCGGAAGTCCGCACGGCCACGCCACCAGTCCCGATTGTTGCGGTCCCAACGGTCGTTGCGCCAATCGCGGCGGTCGTCGCGACGCTCGTCCCAATAGTCGCGGCGATCATCGCGGCGGTCACGACGGTAATCGCCGCGATCGGCGTAACGACCCTCGCGCCAGTCGCGACGATCATCGCGGCGTTCGTGGCGGAAGTCGCGGCGGTCCTGACGATATTCGCGGCGGTCGCGCTCCTGCGCCTGAACGAGCATCGGCACGGCGGACGTCGAAAGGGCCAGGGCGACGATGGCGGCCTTGGTGAGGCGATTCATCTAGGTGCTCCATTTCTGGGCGGCCGACGACGACGCCGGATCAACCCGTTGATGACGATCAGGTTCGCGCCCGGCGGCTGAATGCCCGCTGAATGGCGCGGTCAGGTTCCCGGCCCCGGCACCGGCTTTTCGAGTCGTGGATCATCGGCGAGTATTCATTTTTGCTTTACTCAAAATCCGGCCAGCCAGCGTTCGCTGTTAACTTTAACTTCAAACCGCCGGTATTTGATGAGGTCTCATAAGGCGGGGCCAGAACGGCGCCCGTTCAGGAGATACGGTGATGAACGCGCAAGAACTGGCGCACGATCTGCAGGCTCAGGACGAGGGGCTGCCGCTGCCGACGCCGGATATGTCCGGCGACGACCTGTTCAAGTTGGGCATGATGTATTCGGCCGGATCGGGCGGTTGTCCAATGGACCGGGTGTCGGCCCATATGATCTTCAACCTGGCGGCCATGAAAGGCTCGGTCGAGGCGCGCGTCTATCGTCGCGAGATGAGTATGGAGATGGAGCGCGAGGAGATCGCCGAGGCTCAGAAGGCCGCGCGGCGCTACATCGATCAGGGCGTGGTGCAATTGGTCGCCTGACCGACGTACCTGGGCGCCGTCAGAACTGAGCTAGGCCGTTGCCGCGCGTGCCGTTGATCGAATAGCTGAAGCCGACGGGCAGGGCGGCGCGAACCTGTGTGAAGAAGGCCGCCAGTTCGCCCAGTGTCGAGCGCGGCACGAACAGGATATCGCTGCGCCTCAAAGGCACGACCTCGCCGCGCCTCGGCCGCAGATCGACGACCCGCATCATGCGTGACCCGCCCGGACCACGGCGGATCAGGGCCACCTGATCCGGCCGAGAGGTGGGCGCGAAGCCGCCGGCCTGAATGATCGCCTGATAGGCCTCCAGGTCGCCGACCATCTCGAAGACGCCGGGCGTCCTGACCTCGCCATCGACCCAGACGCGGATCGGCCCGGCCTGGCGCAGGGCGACCTCGACAACAGGCCGGATCAGTTGGGACGCATAGGCGCCCGAAAGGGTCTGTTGCAGTTGGGGCAGGGTTTGATCCGCCGCCATCACTGAACCGATCAGGGGCAGGGCGATGCGACCATCCGGTCCGATCTTGACCGTGCGCGTCAACTCCGCCGCCGTCGGCGTGGCCACCTCGATCTCGTCGCCCGGATAGAGCAGATACTCCGGCTCTCGATCCGTCCATTGCGCGAAGGGGACGCCCGCGAGGTCGCTGTCCCGGCGCGGTCCGTCGAAGGAGGAACGCGATGCGCCCGCGCCGCCGCCGCACGCCGCCAGCGAGGCCGCGAGGGAGGCTGAACCCAGGGTCAGCAAAAACAGGCGGCGATCAGACAGCATGGGAATCGGTCGGCCCTTGAGCGGCGGTTGGATGCAGCGTCGTCCGTTATGGGTAATCATCGGTTAACGCCGGTGGGCGAAGGGTGCGGCAACAGGCTTCTAAGGGATTCGGGTCGCCCGATGCGTTCCACGGCATACGTCACGGCAAGACCGCGCTACGGCGTGCTGGACGTGATCGGCCTGCTGTTTCGCGAACTGCTACTGATGATCCTGGTTTTCGTGGTGATCCTGGGGTTGGGCTTCGCGGCGGCGATGACGCTGAAGAAGAGCTACACCGCCACCGGATCTGTCTTCGCCGGCGTCGGCCAGGAATATGTCTATCAGCCGCGGGTCGGCACGGCGGAACGGGGCCAGGCGCCGCAAGGCGATGAAGTCGCCAACTCCGAAGCCGCCATCCTGGGTTCCAGCGCCGTGCGTCAGAAGGTCGTGCAGGCCTTGGGCCCGGCGGCCATCCTGGGCGAGCCCCCGAAGGGCGGGCCGCAGCGGGCGCAGGTCGCCGCAATCAAGGCGGTGGGCAGCAGCCTGGGCGTCGCCACGGCGCCCGGCAGCGCGGTGATCCATCTGACCTACAAGGCCGACGATCCCGAGCGCGCAGCGCGGGTGCTGAACGCCATCATCGAACAATATCTGATCTATCGCCGCGAAGTCTTTCAGGACAAGACGCCGGCCATCGCCAGCCAGCGCGTCGCCTTCGAGGACGAACTGGGCGACGCGGACCGGGCGTACGAGAGTTTCCTGACCTCCAACCAGATCGGCGACTTCGCAGCGGCCAAGGCCACTTTGGCGGCGACCTATCAGAGCGTCTTCACCGACCGGATGTCGACACAGAGCCAGTTGAACCAGACCAGCCAGCGGTTGAACACCCTGGTCGCGCAACAGGCGGGGACGCCGGCCGAAGTGGCGTTGCAACAGGATCTGAACATCTCGGCCCAGGACCAGGTGCTGCAACTGCGGACAGAGCGCGAGCAGTTGTTGTCGCGCTATCAGCCCGACGCCCAGCCGGTGAGGGACATCGAGGCGCGCATCAGCCAGCTCCAGGCCTATGTCTCGACCGGGACGGCGGTGGGGGCCAAGGAGGTCCGCACCGGTCCCAATCCCGTCTGGACCGAGTTGGAGACCAACCGCATCAACACGCGGGCCGAGCGGGATTCGCTGGCGGCGCGCCTGTCGGTTCTGGATCGGCAGTTGAACGACATTCGCGCCCGTCAGGCGCGGCTGACCGCGCTTGAATCCGAGAACACGACACTGGCTGGCAATCGCGAGGTGCTGAGCGCCTCGATCCGCGAATTCCAGCAACGCGAGACCCAAAGCCGAGCCGACAACGCCCTGGTCGCCGCCGGCGCCGACAATGTCACCGTCATCGAACGCGCCCAACCGCCCTCGACAGGCAAGAGCCTGAAAATCCCGCTGCTGGCGGCAGTCTTCCTGTTCGCGGGCTTCACGGCCCTGTGCATCGGCTTGCTGCGGGTGTTCACGCGGCGAGGCTTCACCACCCCGGCATCGGTCGGCCGGACGCTGGACATGCCGGTCCTGGCCGTCGCGCCGGCGAAGGCGGCCTGATCGCAGCCGTGCTAGGCTAGGGGTTCGAGGGAGCGCCTTGGCGATTCGATGGTCGATCTGACTTCAGAAATGGCGGGTCTGTGGGCGGCGCTGGGACCGGCGCCGGCCTATCGTGCGCGCGTGATCCAGTTCGCCGCCGCCGCGACCGGAGAGGGCGTCTCGACCGTAGCGCGCGAGTTCGCCCGACTGGCGGCTGTGCGGGCCAGGAAACCGGTGTGGCTGATCGACGGCGATCTGGCCCAGCAGGGACAGATGGAGGCCGTGTCGGCAGAGCCGGATCGGTTCGGCCAGATCGGCAAGGCGGCCCAGGCGTCGCCCGACGGCTCCAGTTTCTACGCTGTGACGCCGCGCGTCACGGGCCGCGACGGCAAGCCGGTGCCGGATGCGCGCCTTCTGACCGCCCGGTCCTGCCTGGGCGGCCGGCTGTGGGTGACGCATTTCCATATGGAAGCCCTGCGATCCGGGCATCGGGTCGAGGCGCTGGGCGATCCGCGCTATTGGGAAGCGCTGCGTCCCCACGCGGACACCATCGTCATCGATGCGCCAGCCGCTGACCGGAACGACATGGCCATCATCCTGGCCCCCTTCGTCGACACCACCGTCCTGGTGGTCGCAGCCGAAAGCACGGCGGCAAGCGCGCCGGTGATCCTGCGCGACGAGATCGAGGCGGTGGGGGGACGTATGGCCGGGGTGGTGATGAACCGCTCGACCTACCGCCCGCCGGGATTCCTGCAGCGTCTTGCGGGCTGAGACCAAATCACGCGGCGCCGGATAACATCGCCGCACCATACAGTTTCGGCTCGAACGCCTTGGTCCAGAAGACCTTGCCGAGGCCCCGGGCGCAGCGATCATAGGTATGGGCGCGATCCGGGCGTCGCAGGATGGCGGACAGCAGCGACAGGGCGCCCCAGAAGCCGGTCTGAGCCAGGCCGACCAGCATCCATTTGACGACGCCGGGCCAATCGCCCCGGTCGGCCGCCATCTGACTGGGGCTCTGGCCATAGGCGAAGGCGCGGGTCAGGGCGTAGCGCAGGGTGGCGCGGTGCGTGGGCGCAAACTCGTCGACCCAGGCTCCGGCCGCCCAGCCGAAGCGGCCGCCGCGCATCATCAGGCTGGTGAACAGACGGTCGTCCTCGCCGCCTGTCTCGTTCATCGCCACGTCGAACGGCGCGTCGCCGGGAAGGGCGGCGGTGCGCACCATCAGGCTATTGCCGCAGCCGTGGATGTCGTCGGTCAGACCGGTGGTGTCCGGTCCGTCTCGGCCAAAAAACCGCTCCAGATAGGCCGTGGTCCAGCCGGTGTTTTCCGGCACGCGGCCGCGAATGGGACCGAACACGACATCCGCGCCGGTTTGGGCCTGCGCATCCAGCAGGGCCGCCAGCCAGCCGGGCGAGGCCGCCTCGTCGTCGTCCAGAAAGGCGATCAGGGGCGCATCCGTCGCGGCCAAACCGACATTGCGCGCGGTCGCCACGCCTGGAACCGGCGCATGGGTATAGATCAACGGGACCGGCGCCTGGACCTCCAGTCTTTTGATAAGGGGCGCGGCCGAACCCTCGGGGTCGTTGTCGGCGACAACCACGGCGCCGATGCGATCCAGCGACCCGACCTGACCAAAGACCGAGCGCAGGGCGCGCTCCAGACTCTCCGGGCGGCGCAGGGTGGGGATGATGACGGCGACGTCTGCGGCCATCAGATCGCGTCCGCATAGACGGCGGCGCGATAGAGCCTCAGCGCAAAGGCGCGCGTTTTGATCGGCAGCACGGTCGTCAACGCGGCCTGTTTCATCAGACGGCGTGCGGCGGGCAGCAGGGGCAGGCGCTTCAGCGTCCGCGCGGCGCGATAGCTGGGATAGGTCTGGACGATGGCGGGGTGCAGGGTGACGACGCGGGCGAAGTTGGCCGCGCCCTGATCGAACTTGCGCGCCAGATCCTGAACCGTATCCAGGCCCATGTGCGTCGCCGAATTGTCGATGTGGACCACGGAGAAACGGCGAGAGACCCGCATGGCCCATTCCACATCCTCCCACCCCCAGCCGGTGAAGCCGGGATCGAAGGATTCGGCGGCGAAGACGTCGCGGCGAACCAGCAGATTGGACGTATAGACGTATTTCTCGGGCGTCAGGGCGCGGGTCGCGGCGGGCACGCACTCTGACGCCGCCGACAGGGCGCGATGAACGGCGAAACGCGCGTCTGTCGGGGCCTGATCCAGGGAAAAGCCGCCAAAGGCCGCCGCCGGATCGGTCTCGGAGACCAGAGCGAGCCAGGTCTGGAGGAAGCGCGGCGTGTCCGGCCGCATGTCGCTGTCCAAAAACAGATAGGCGTGTCCCCGGGCGGCCAGGGTCAGGCGGTTTCGACCGCGCGCACGACCTTCATTGGCGGGCAGGCTGATCAGGCGGGCGGGCAGGCGCAGGGCATCGGCCGTGGCCCGAAGCCGCTCGGTCAAGGCTGCGTCAGCCGTGCCGTCGTCCAACAGGATCAGTTCGACCGCACCGTCCAAGGCTTTGGCCTCTCGATCCAGCAAATCCATCAGCGCCTGCGGATCGTCGCGCAGGAAGGGAACCAGGACCGAGATCGTCGGTTTGGCGCCCGCCCAGGCGGCGTTGTCGTGGATGGCGGCCCCGGTCATGCGGTCACACGGCGTCGGGCCTGGATCAGGCGGTTCAACACGTCGCGCACCCCAGCGGCGTTCAGCGTCAGCGCCGCGGCGGCATAGACCAGCCCGCCCACGCCGGCGTCCATGACCAGCTCGATCAGCCCCCCCAACGGCGGCAGAACCAACACCACAGCCCCCATGACGGCCGACGCCAGGCCGCAACGGACCAGAGCGTCCCACGGCACGGGCAGGGCGATGGCGCGGCGGCTGAGCAGCAGACAGGCGACCAGGCCGATGGCGAAGCTCGCGGCCGTGGCTATGGCGGCCCCGACGACGCCCAGACGCGGGATCAGCACAAGGTTCAGCACCACGTTGCACAGCGCCGGGACGGCCATCGTCACCAGCAGCAGCCCGGTCTTCTTGCCCAGGGTGAAGCCGAAGCCGAAATAATAGGCGATCAGGCCCGACAGGAAGGACGAGGCCGCGATCCAGGGCGTAACCAGGGCGGCGGCGTCCCTCAGATCGCGCCCGATCATCAGTTCCGCCATCGGTCGCGCGACCAGCGACAGGCCGACCGCGGCCGGCAGGCCGACGAGTATCAGGGTCGAACCCTGCTCCAGCGCGGTCTTGCGAAGCGCCTCGCGCCCCCCGCGCTCCAGCGCCATGACCATGGCCGGCGCCCCTGCCGCGCCCAGCCAGATGAAGATGACGTCCAGCGTCCGGTTCGCCAGACTATAGCTGGCGTGATAGGCGCCGACCGCCGCCGCATCCATAAAGCCGGCCAGCAGGAAACGGTCGGTCGAGGCCAAGACAAGGGCCAAGGTCAACGAGGCCGCGATCGGATAGCCATAGGCGGCATAGGCCCGCAGCCGCGCGCGATCGACCGTTCCACCCCTCGTCTGGCGCAACTCGCCGGGCAGGATGAAGGGCAGGGCGAACAGGGGGGCGATGGCCAGGCCCAACAACGGCGAAGCCGCGCCCGCCCCCGCCACGGCGAACGCGGCCCCGACCAGGAAGCCCAGCACGGCGAGCAGAATATCGACCCCCGCGGCCTTGGACACTTCGCCCGCCGCGCGGAACCGCTCCTGCGCCAGCTTGGCCAGGTTGCGCACAGGCACGCCCGCCAGTCCGACGGCGACCGCGACCTTGAACGCCGGCGTCAGGGGCGCCAGCCAAACGACCAGGGCCGCGACGGGGATGAAGACGGCGATGATGGCGAAGGAGGTGCGATACAGGCTGGCGAAATGGACGGCCAGGCCCTCCGGCGTCCGCTCCGCCGCCCAGAACCGCGCCATCGACGCCTCCAGCCAGCTGAAGGTCACCGTATGGGCCAGGGTCGTCACCGAAAACGCCAGGGCGTAATGCCCGAAGTCGGCGGGGCTGAGCAGGCGCGTGAAGACATAGAGGGTCAGGAATCCAACCACCCCCTGGACGATCTGGGCGGGCAGATAGCCCCAGACGCCGCGCCAGAACATGCGTTGCTCGCTCAACGCACGGCCGCCCGGTCGCCCAGCAGGACGGGGATGGTCACCGCGATGATCCAAAGATCCAGCCAGAAGGACTGACGCTCGACATATTCGATGTCCAGTTGCACGCGCTCACGCACCTGGGCCTCGGTGTCCACCGGGCCGCGCGACCCCTTGATGGCGGCCCAGCCGGTCATGCCGGGCTTGATGCGACAGCGGTGAGCGTATTCGGCCACCAGCAGGGCGGATTCGGTTTCGCCGGTCTTCATGCCGATGGCGTGCGGACGGGGGCCGACCAGAGACATTTCACCCGACAGGACGTTGAAGATCTGAGGCAGCTCGTCCAGGCTGGTGGCGCGGATGAAACGGCCCACGCGGGTCACGCGGTCGTCGTGGGGGCAGACTTGGCGCGATGCGGTGGCGTCGGCGGCCTCATGGCGCATTGAGCGGAACTTCCACACCACGATGCTCTCGTGATTGAAGCCGTGTCGACGCTGGCGGAAAAGGATGGGGCCTGGGCTGTCCAGACGCACGGCCACGGCGACAATGGCCATGATCGGCGCGGCCGCGACCAGGGCCAGCGCGCCGACCAACAGATCCTGCATGCGCTTGTTGAACGCACGGCGATCACGATCGATGGGTCCGTCCAGCGCAGCCAGGGGCGCATTGGCCAGGCGGTTCAGCACCCCGTCGCGGCCCAATTCCGAGTCGACCAAAACCGTCAGCGGATTGGGCAGGGTCTGCAGCCGCTGTGTAAGGTCGCGCACCCTTTGGCCAGCCTCGGGATCGATGGCCAGCACGATTCGGTCGATATAGGGCATAATCCGGTGGGTCATCAGGGCGTTGGCGTCGCCCAGAACCGGCACGCCGGCGACACTTTGCGGAGCGCGGGCCAGCCGGTCGTCGAACACGCCCAACACGTTCATGTCCCGACGTTCCAGCGCCTGTTCGATCAGGGTCTGTGCGTTTCGGGTCGCGCCGACCACGACGATATTGGGCGACAGGGCGCCCTGTCGCCGCCACCTGGCGATCAACCCCAGCCAGACGCCATGAAGACAGACCAGGATGACGGCGAGCGCCGCTGCCCAGGCGCCGACCCTGTCCAGATCGTCTGCGCTCAAAGCCCAGCACGCCAGCAGAGCGCCGCCCCCGGCGATCAGTCCACACGCGGCGACGCCGGCCAGATGCAGCGGCCAGGTCTGGTCGCGTGCGAATCGATAGAGCTGAAACGCCCGTAACGCGGCAAGCGCCGCGGCCGCGCCCAACACCAGCGGCGCAACCTCGGCCATCGTCAGCGCGCCCAGTGTGGAGGGGCGAACCGCAAAGACCGCCGCCAGGGTCACCCCGATCACGGCCAACACGTCGATCAGTCGGAAATAGTGGGCCGACAGCCGCACCGCCGAACGCTGGCGCGCGTTCAGCCAGACCTCGGGCCGGAATGGTCCCCGGGCGGCGCGAGCCTTGTCCGGCGCGGCGCCATCCTGGCCCGGTGCGCGGGCGGTGGGACTGTCGGGGCGGTCGAGCATCGGGGTCCGGGGCCGTTTGACGAAACGCCATTATGCCGCGTGGGCCTCTATGTCGCGTTAACATGCGGGCTTTCGCGCGAACCGGATTGCGCGACGCATCAGCCTCCGCTATCGACGCCCTCGCAGGAGACGTGGCCGAGTGGCTGAAGGCAACGGTTTGCTAAATCGTCGTACCGGGTAACCGGTACCGAGGGTTCGAATCCCTCCGTCTCCGCCATTGCCTGTCGCCTTCCCGTTTCGCGAGAACAGGTCTTACAGCGTCGTCCTTAGCGCGAGATACTTCCAACTATTGCGCATAGTCCCGTAACTCCGTGGGCTTTTGGGCGCCGCGGTTCGGACGCGTCAATTTAACACGACGCTTCATGGCTTTGATCCGGCTTTGTCCGGGCGCAGGTGGTCGCCAACCTGCGAAGGTGAGGAAGGCAAAGCCGTCGCCCCGGGCCCGGCGTGATTCGACAACTAGCGCGTCTTCAGCTCCGCCACACCGCGATTAGCCAGTTGGTCCGCGCGTTCGTTCAGTTCGTGGCCGGCATGGCCCTTGACCCAGCGCCACTTGACGTCGTGACGCGAACGGGCGGCGTCCAGCCTCTGCCACAGGTCGGCGTTCTTGACCGGCTTCTTGTCGGCGGTCAGCCAGCCGCGCGCCTTCCAGCCGCGCATCCATTCTGTGATTCCCTGCATGACATATTTGCTGTCGGTGTGCAGCTCAACCTTGCAGGGGCGTTTCAGGGCCTCGAGCGCCATGATGGCGGCCATCAGCTCCATGCGATTGTTGGTGGTGTTGGCCTCGCCGCCCCACAATTCCTTTTCATGACCGCCGCCCGTCTGGAGCACAGCGCCCCAGCCGCCGGGGCCGGGATTGCCCTTGCAGGCGCCGTCGGTGTGGATGATGACGTGATCGGAGGGACTCATGGTCGCGCAGGCCTACAGCCTCCCTTGGCGGGACGCCATGACTGCGCCTATATGCGGTTCGAATAAGAGTGGATGGGATCGGATGACCGGTCCCCGCGAGGAGAATACGCCATGGGCTCCATGAGCATCTGGCATTGGGCCATCGTCATCGTCGTGGTCGCGCTGCTGTTCGGCGGGCGCGGCAAGCTGTCGGGCATCATGGGCGACGCCGCCAAGGGCATCCGCGCCTTCAAGGACGGCCTGAAGGACGAGGACAAGAAGGACGGTCCGCACGAGGGCGTCAGCTCGCTGCCGCGCACCGAGACGGAAAAGGAAGAGCTGAAGCGCTAGTCGTCTGTAAGGGTTGACGCATGGGCGGGCTCGCCCCCGGAGTGGGGGGTTTCGAATTAGTGGTGATCGGCATCGTGGCCCTGCTTGTGGTGGGGCCAAAGGATTTGCCGATCCTGATGCGACGGGTGGGCCAGATGGTGGCCAAGGCGCGCGCGATGGCCAATGAATTCCGCACCAGTTTCGACGAAATGGCGCGCCAATCCGAACTGGACGAACTGCGCAAGGAGGTCGAGGCGCTGAGAACGGGGCAGGGGGCCATGTATCCCCTGGGCGCCGAGGCTGACGCGGCCTTCAAGGACATTCACGCCGGACTGAACGCCCCGGCGTCATCGACGCCGTTGCCGGCGCCCGCGCCTGAAGCGCCGGTGATGACGCCGGCTGCGGATGAATGGCCCGATACAGGCGCGGCGTCGGACGCCGAACCCGCCGTGGCGTCTGCCGCCAAACGTAAGCCGACCGTGAAAAAGGCTGCGGCCAAGACAGCGACCGTCGCCAAGGCCAAGGCGCCAAAGACACCTTCGACAAAGCCGAAGGTGGCAAAGCCAGTTGCGACACAGGCCAAGACATCCTCGGCCAACGCCGCCAAACCTAGGGTCGCGCGCAAGAAGGCTGTCGATCTTTGACCTTTTCCGATCGTGACGAAGCCGAAATCGAGGCGTCGCGCGCCCCTTTGATGGACCATTTGATCGAGCTGCGTCGGCGGCTGCTCATCTGCGTCGTGGCCTTTGCGGTCGGCTTCATCGGCTGTTTCGCCTTTTCCGAGCCGATCTATCTGTTTCTGGTCAAGCCGTTCGTGGCGGCCCAGGCCTTCTATTCGTCGGTCGGACCGCATGGTCATGTGTCGCCGCTGGACCTGATCCTGGGGACGGCGGGGCTAAAGGCCTTGCCCCACGTCAACGGCCATACGGTCAATCTGATCTATACGGCGCCGCTGGAAATCCTGTTCACCAAGATGAAGCTGGCGGGCTTCGGCGCGGTCTTCGTGGCCTTCCCCGTGCTGGCCTGGCAGCTGTATCGTTTCGTCGCGCCGGGGCTTTACCGCAACGAGCGGGGCGCCTTCCTGCCGTTCCTGGTGGCGGCGCCGGTGTTGTTCCTGCTGGGCGCGGCGCTGGTCTATTTCGTCATGCTGCCCTTCGTCATGTGGTTCTCGCTGAGCCAGCAGATCATCGGCGACGGGGTGGCGGCCAATCTGCTGCCCAAGGTGTCGGACTATCTGAATCTGGTGACGGCGCTGCTGCTGGCGTTCGGCCTGTGCTTCCAGCTGCCGGTCGTGATGACGCTGTTGGGCATGGCGGGGCTGATCAATTCCAAACTGATGTCGTCCGGCCGTCGCTACGCCATCGTCGCGGTTGTGGTGGTCGCCGCCGTCGTGACCCCGCCCGATCCGATCAGCCAACTGATGCTAGCCGTGCCCATGGTGCTGCTCTACGAGGTGTCGATCTGGTGCGTGCGGCTGATCGAACTGCGTCGCCGGAAAGCCGATGCGCTGGAAGCCGAGATCGCCTGATCGTTTGATCGCAAGGCGGCCGGGACGCGCCAACGCCAGGCCGGTGCAAGACATGAAAAAGGGCCGGGGAGCGATCCCCGGCCCTTCGTCCTTCAGACCGATCTGACGATCAGCAGCTGTAGTACATGTCGAACTCGACAGGGTGCGGGTGCAGTTGCAGGCGCATCACCTCTTCCATCTTCAGCTCGATGTAGCTGTCGATGAAATCGTCATCCATTACGCCGCCCTTCTTGAGGAAGGCGCGGTCCTTGTCGAGGTTTTCCAGCGCTTCACGCAGGGAGCCGCAGACCTCGGGGATCGAGCCGCGCTCTTCCGGCGGCAGGTCGTAGAGGTTCTTGTCGGCGGGCGCGCCCGGATCGATGCGGTTCTCGATGCCGTCCAGACCAGCCATCAGCAGGGCCACGAACGTCAGATAGGGGTTGCCCATCGGATCGGGGAAGCGGGCTTCCAGACGCTTGGCCTTGGGCGACGAGACGTGCGGGATGCGGATGGAGGCCGAACGGTTGCGGGCCGAATAGGCCAGCTTCACCGGGGCTTCGTAACCGGGCACCAGACGCTTGTAGGAGTTGGTGGTCGAGTTGGCGAAGGCGTTGATGGCCTTGGCGTGTTTGATGATGCCACCGATGTACCACAGGCATTCCTGCGACAGGCCGGCGTACTGGTCGCCGGCGAACTGGGGCTTGCCGTCCTTCCAGATCGACATATGGACGTGCATGCCCGAGCCGTTGTCGGCGAACATGGGCTTGGCCATGAAGGTCGCGGACTTGCCGTAGGCGTGGGCCACGTTGTGGATCACATACTTATAGAGCTGGAGGCGGTCGGCCATGGTCAGCAGGTCGGAGAACTTCAGACCCAGTTCGTGCTGGGCCGGCGCCACCTCGTGGTGGTGCTTCTCAGGCTGCAGTCCCATGTCGCGCATGACGCCCAGCATCTCGCCGCGCAGGTCCTGGCCGGAATCGACCGGGTTGACCGGGAAATAGCCGCCCTTGGGTCCAGGGCGGTGGCCCAGGTTGCCCTCGGAATATTCAGCGCCGGTGTTGGCAGGCAGTTCGGTCGAATCGTAGCTGTAGCCGGTGTCGTGCGGCTGGGTGGACCAACGCACGTCGTCGAAGACGAAGAACTCGGCCTCCGGGCCGAAGAAGACCTGATCGCCCACGCCCGACGACTGCACATAGGACAGCGCCTTCTTGGCCATCGAACGGCTGTCGCGATTGTAGGGTTCGCCGGTGTCCGGGTTCAGCACGTCGCAGAACAGGAACATCGTGGTCTGCTGGTAGAAGGGGTCGATATAGGCCGTGGTCAGGTCCGGCTTCAGCAGCATGTCGGACTCGTTGATGGCCTTCCAGCCGGCGATGGACGAGCCGTCGAACATCGTGCCTTCGGTCAGGAAGTCCTCGTCGACCAAGTCGATGTCGAAGGTGACGTGTTGCAGTCGGCCGCGCGTGTCGGTGAAGCGGACGTCGACGTATTGGACGTCCTTATCCTGGATCTCCTTAAGGATCTTGCTGGCGCTCATTCTCGGAAGTCCTGTTTTCTTGTCGTTTTGGGGAGGAGACGGGACCACGACCCTAAGGGCCGAGGCCGGGAGGGGTAGTCGAAGTCAGACGGCCTGTGCGCCCGTTTCGCCGGTTCGGATGCGGATCACCTCGGCGACGTCGGATACAAAGATCTTGCCGTCGCCGATCTTGCCCGTGCGCGCCGAGGACTGGATAGCCTCGACCACGGCGGGCGCCATGTCATCGGCGACCACGACCTCGATCTTGATCTTGGGCAGGAAGTCGATGACGTATTCGGCGCCGCGATACAGTTCGGAATGACCCTTCTGGCGGCCATATCCCTTGGCCTCCAGCACAGTCATGCCTTGCACGCCCACATCCTGGAGCGCCTCTTTGACGTCATCCAGCTTGAAGGGCTTGATGATGGCTTCGATTTTCTTCATGGCGACCCCGGAGCAACGCACGGAATGCTGCGGCGCTCGGGCGTGAATGGGACACACCAAGGGCGCTGAAAGCAAGCGGTTTTCGTCGAAAATACACGGATAATCGGAAGGCGGACAATGCAGACCAACGACCCTGCTTTATGGCGCAGTTTTCTGCCCTGGCCGAGCGCCGAAACGCACAAACATGCTCGGGGTCGTTTAGTGGTGGTGTCGGGACGGGCGCACCAGACGGGGGCCGCGCGTCTGGCGGCGCGCGCGGGTCTGCGGATAGGGGCCGGCGTGGTGCGAATCCTTTGTCCGCCCGACGCCGCAGCGGTGATTGCGCCGGCGGTCCAGGCCATCATGCTGACGCCCTTCGCCTCCGCAGAAGCGCTGGGGCGGGAGGCGAGCAGCGCGGATGCCGTCGTCATAGGCCCGGCGGCTGGCGTCGACGAGGCGACCGTGGCCAACATCCAGGCGCTGGCCTCGACCGGCGCGGTGCTGGTGATCGACGCCGATGGCCTGACGGTGTTCAAGGGGCGGACGGCGGAACTGATTGCTCTACTCGACCGCGACGACATATTGACGCCGCACGAGGGCGAGTTTGAACGAATGTTTCCGGGACTGCTGAGCCAGGGACGCGAGGCGGCTGTCGTGGAGGCGTCGCGTCGGGTGCAGGCGGTCGTCGTGCTGAAAGGGCCCGAGACCCTGATCGCAGCGCCGGACGGACGCATGCGGCGCAATCCGAATGGCTCGCCCTGGCTGGCCACCGCCGGCAGCGGCGACGTTCTGGCCGGCATGATCGGCGGCCTGACGGCACAGAGGATGGAAAGCTTCGAGGCGGCCTGTGCGGCGGTTTGGATTCACAGCGACGCAGCGGAGCGTTTCGGGCCGGGCCTGATCGCCGACGACCTTAGCGAAATACTGCCGCGCGCCTTGGCGGCGTTGCGCTAGATACGGCTGTAGATGAAGCGAGGGATGTGGAAGCGGCGCATGTTCAGAATGACGCCGGCCACCGTCCCACCCGCCGCCGTGACCCGTTCGATCAGATTGGCGGCGACTGCTGTGCGGGTTTCCTCGGCTTCGATCACCCCCACCGACAGGTCGGCGAGCGGCGCGAGCAACAGGGCCGCAGACGATCGTTGAAGCGACGGCGTGTCGACGATGACCACGGGGAATCGCGCCTTCATTCCATCGATGAAGGTGCGCCAGCGCGCCTCGGAAATGTTCGAGCCGGTGCGCGTCATCGGCGTGGTGACGTAAAGATTGCTGTCCTCGACACGCAGCACATAAGGGCTGTCGGGTATGTTGGTCAGCCGCCCGCCCAGGCCGTGGATGGCCATGGCGATGCTGGCGTCCTCGCGGGGCTCTGCGTCGATCAATAGCGTCTCCGAGCCCGACCGGAAGGCCGAGGCCATGGCCAGGTCCAGAGCGATGCTGGTGACGCCCACGCCGTCCTCCGGCCCGATCACCGCAAGCGCGGCCCGGGCGTCGGCGGTCTCGCGCAGACGACGCAGGATCAGCGCCGCCTGATCCGCCGTCAGGCGCGACGTCAGCGGTCGCCAGCGCGGCAAAGGGCTGTCATCGTCCTCGCCGAGCGGCACGGTAGCCAGAACTGGCGCGCGCAGCCGCACCTCCGCATCGCGCGGGGTCAGCATCACAGGCGACGCGGCGGCGGAGACGATAATGACGGCCAGCGCCGCCAGGGTTCCAACGACGACACCGGCGGCCAGGATCAGCAGGCGGCCGGTGCGGGCCTTGGTCGGCGGTTGCGCCGCCTCGATCACGCGCACATTGGCGTTGGCCCCGGCGATGGAGCTTTGCAGCCGCGAGTCTTCGGCGTTCTCGGCCACGCTGCGATAGGCGGTTTCGGTCAGGGTGCGCTGACGTGTCAGTTCGCGATAACGCGGCCCGATCTCGACCAGGCTGGCCAGCCGGCTGCGCGCGGCCCCCAAGGCATCGGACAGCTGGGCGCGGCCGGACTGCAGGCCCGCCAGTTCGCCCCGCGTCGTGGCCAGCTGGGTCTCGATCTGCTGAGCGACGGGATTGGGACCGCTGCGGACCAGCGTCGTCTGCGACTGCGGGGCGGCGGCGATCTGATTTTCCAGATCGGCGATCTGGCGATCCAGCTCGATCACCAGCGGATAGCCGTCGGCGTATCGCGCGGCGGCGACGCGGCGGCGCTCGCGCAACAGCATCAGATTGTCGGTCAGGGCCGTGACCTGTTGCGAGCGGGTATCGTCGGTGTTCAGAGAGATGACGCCTGCGCTGTTGTGCAACTGCGAGGCCAGGCGGTTGGCGCGGGCAGCTGCGGTGGCGATCAACTGATCCTGGGCCGCCAGCTGGGCCGTGAGCGTGGTCTGCTGCGACTGAACGCCCTGGACCTCCTGGTCGTAGTCGCCGATGGCGTAGCGGTTCGACAGGTCGGCGATCTGGGCCTCTGTGGCGGCGAGTTGATCGGACAAACCGCGCTGCTGGTCGGTGACGGCCGCACTGTCGGCGCGCTGGAAGATTTCGCGTCGGCTGGCGATGTAGTTCTGGACCAGGCGATTGACGAAGTCCGCCGCCACCCGGGGATCGCGATGACGCAGCCGCACCTCAATCGTGTTGGATTGGGGAACATTCTCGATCGTCAGGTCGCGACCCAGTTGTTCCAAGGCCGCATTCATGCCCGCCGGGCCGGGCCTCGCCTTGGGATAGACGCGCGACAGGCCGATATCGGTCAGGGTCTTCTCGCGAATTTCGCGCGAGCCCAGAATTTCCATTTCGGCATGAACAATCTGGGCGCGGTCGAAGGTCTGCGGATTGCCCGTCGCGTCCTCGCCCACGGAACGGCGGAACACATAGTCGTCTCCCAACAGGATCAGCAGGCGCGACTGCGCCGTGTAGATCGGCTGGGCCAGGGTCGCGGCGGCCAGAGCCAGCAGAACCGGGATCAGAAAGGCGATCAACGCCTTGCGCCAGTGGTAGAAGACCGGCGTCGCCAACTCGCGAATGGTGATCGCCGCCCCGGCGTTTCTGGGGCGTTGATCGTCTTCGGATTTCAGCGTCTGGTCGGTCAATACGCGGCTCTGAGCAGGACGATCCCGCCGACGGGGGGCGAGGCTGCCGGTCAGCCTGTCTCATAAAGCCCTGAGTCGGAGCCGCAACGCCAGACCGGCCTTGGCATTGTCGGTGAAAAACAGAAAGATGGCGCGGACGGCGACGTGCGAGTCGGCCCGCGACGAGGAAACCCGATGGCCGTCTGGCGCACGATCGCGATCGCCCTGGTGCTGTTTTCGGCCGCCTGCGCTTCCGGCGGCGGCGTGCGCGGACAGGCCCAGCCCTATGATTTCGCCCCCTGGGGGCAGGACGACTATCAATACCGGCTGGCGGCTGGCGACGCCCTGAGGCTGGGTTTTCTGGTCGAGGACGGGCTGAACGCGGACGTCGTGCTGGGGCCGGACGGGCAGGGCGTGTTCCCCGTGATTGGGCCGGTTCCGGTCGGCGGCCTGACCGTGCGCGACGCCAGTCAGAGGCTGACGGAAACCTATGCCGGCGTGCTGCGCAATCCGCAGGTTCAGATCAGCGTGACGACCTATGGCGCGTCGCAGCTGTATGTCGGCGGCGAGGTCAAGACGCCGGGCGTCGTGCAGATTCGCGGCGAGATGAATACGGCCCAGGCGATCTTTGCGGCCGGCGGATTCGCCGAGACGGCCGGAACGGGCAAGGTCGTGGTGCTGCGACGCGTGGCCGACGGGCGGCTGGCCTCGCGCATCGTGGACGCCAAGGCGTTGTTGAACAGCGACCCGCAGCAGGACTTCCTGCTGCACCCTGGCGATCTGATCTTCGTACCGCGCAGCGCCATCGCCGAGGTCAATCTGTTCGTGCGTCAGTATCTGAACGGCATCCTGCCCTTCAACTTCGGCTTCAGCTACGACCTGAATCGCTTCCGATGAGAGCGCTGGCGGGGCGGATCGGCCGCGCGTCGCCCTATCTGACGGCCATCGTCGAACAGGGCCTGTTTTCGCTGCTGAACCTGGGCGTTGTGCTGATCCTGGGGCGGATCATGACGCCCGAGCAGTTCGGGGCCTGCGTCCTGTGGTTCTCGGTCGCCTATGTGCTGGCCAGCGTCCAGAACGCGGTCAGCGTGGCGCATCTGCAGGTTTTGCCCAACGGTCGGGGCGTCGATCCGGCGCGGCTTTCCACCGAGCGGTTGATGCTGGGCGCGACGGTGTGTTTCTGGCTGGTGGTCGCGGTGGCCGCCGCCGCCGCAGTTTGGCTGATGACCGGCGATGGACCCTTCGGGGTCTGGGCGGCCGTGCTTTTCACGCCCGCCTATCTGATGCAGCAGTATGTTCGGCTGACCCTGTTCAGTCGGGGAGAACCGGGGGCGGCGACGATCCAGACGGGGGCGGTGCTGGTCGTCGCCGCGGGGTTTCTGGTTCTGGGGACGATAGCCTTCCACCCCTTGCAGGCCGAGGCCGTCCTGGCCCTGATGGGCGCGGCCTACGCCATCGTAGGCTTGGCGGGGTTGGCGCGCGCCAGCAAAGGCTTATGGCGCGGCATGATCGACGCCTTGCCGGGCTATGTCGCCTATGGCCGACAGTCCGGCTGGCTGTTCCTCGGCGTGTCGAGCACCGAAATCCTGGCGCGGTTCTATGTGTTCGCCGTGGGGGCGGCCTATGGGCCAGGCGTGCTGGCGGCCCTGTCGTTCAGTCAGACCTTCCTTCGGCCGGCCCCGCTGTTGGCCTCGTCCTGGAGCATGGCGGCGAGAAGCGATCTGGTGGCGCGGCGCGAGGCCGGCGACTGGGGGGGCTATGTGCGTCTGCTGACGATGTCGGGCGCGGCCGGCGTAGTCTTCGCACTGGTCTGGGCGGGCCTGGTCTGGGCGGCCTGGCCCGCGATCACCGGCCTGGCGTTCGACGGCAAATACGCTGACGCCCGGTGGATGCTGCCTCTGTGGGGCGTCAGCGTGGCGTTCGGCTTCATTCAGGTGGTGGTCAGCACGGGATTGCAGATCCTGAAGGCGTTCAAGGCCCTGGCCATCGCCAACGCCTCGGCCTCCGCCGTGGCGGCGGCCGGGGTGCTGTGGGGCATCAGCCGGTTAGGACCGGGCGGCGCGATCCTGGGCACGGCGGCGGGGCAGGCGCTGGAGGCGGCGGCCATGCTGGCGGTGCTGGTCGTGTTGATCCGCCGCCTCAGGCGCGGATGAAGCGCCGCTCGATCTCCACCCCCAACAGCAGCAGCACCGTGCCGAAGATGGAGTTGGCGGTGAAATAGCTGCTTTCCATGAAGTTGTGACCGAACACCATCAGCGGAAAAACGCCCAGCAGAATGGCGGCGCCCAGCCGTCCGCGATCCCCGCCCACGGCGTCGCGGATCAGGGTCAAACCCCCGAAAATCCAACGCATAAGAACGATGACGGCCCCTGTCAGTCCAATCAGGCCCGTGGTGACCGCCAGATCCAGGAAGCCGTTGTGCGCCTCGTTGGTGTAGGCGTCGGGCTGGGCGAACCAGGCGTCGGTCTGCAGGCTGGGCTGCACCTTCGGGTCGATGTCCCAGAACGCGCCGAAGCCCCAGCCCTGGATCGGACGCTTGACGAACTCGTCCCGGACGAAGGCCCAGACCTCGGTGCGCTGGGTGAAGGTGATGCCGGCGAAGGGCGCCCAGGGATCGGCGCCGATCACCAGACAATAGGCCAGCCAGCCGAAGACGATGCTCGCGACGATCAGAGCGGCGATGGCGATCAGACCCAGCCGCACCATGCGTCGCTGGGCCATAAGGGAAACGATGATCGGCGTGGCGCAGGCGAGGGCGGCGAACAGCCCCATGCTGGTCTTGGACAGGCTGGCGACCAGAAGCACCAGGGCCAGGACGGTGACGCTCCACCAGAAGGTCCGTCGTCGCCAGTCGGTCTGCGACCAGGCGTAGGTCCCGCAGACGAAACCGGCCAATAGCATCACCGCCCCCAGGGTGTTCTTGTGAGAATGGATGGCGGCCAGACCCAGCGGGGTCATCGACACGCCGGGCGCCGCGATCCAGGACAGGACGTCGATGCCCACCAGCAGGGCGCACCCCGTCGCCATCGCCAGATGCAATCGACGGCTGTCGCCCAGACCGACCGCGACCGCCACGCAGATCGCCAGATTGACCGCATAGAGGATCAGCCGGCGCGTCGAGACCGCGGGGTCCAGGGCCCAGCGGGTCGTCAAGGCGAACCAGGCGAACAAAACCAGCAGCGGCAGCAGCCTCAACATCATGGCCGGCAAAGCCTGGCGACGGAACCACAGCAAGGGCGCCGAAAGGCCGAACAGACCCAGCCAGACAATCCGGTTAACCGGCGACGCCTCGGCCCCGCCGGTCAGGGGATCGACCACGATCTCGTGCTGATAGGGGTTGGGGCCGATACAGATATACAGCAGCATCAGAACCAGCACCGCACCGGCCCACAGGGCGATCAGGCGGTCGCCCTGCACGCCGCGCGAGCGCGTCTCCTGGTCCAGGCGGCCCTGCCAGTCCTGAAGGCGTCCGACCTCAGCCACGCAGGTCGGGCGATTTGAGCCGCAGACGGAAGGCGATGGAATCGATCAGACCGAGGCCCAATCCATAAAGACCGCGAACCAGATAGCGCCGCCACAAGCGGCTCGGTTCGCGCGCCAGACGATACAGCCAGACCAGCCCCCGATCTTCCATCCATTGAGGCGCAGGCGGGGTGCGGCCGATCAGGGTGGTGATCGAACTGCCGATACACAGACCGAGGCCGGTCGCGCGCCCGCCGTCGATGATCCTTTGGCAGAACTTCTCGGACTGGGGCGGACCCATGGCCACGAAAACGAACCGGGCAGGGTGTTCGACGACGAAATCGACGGCGATCTGCACGGCGGCAGCGTCATGGATGAAACCCATCGGAGGATTGTGGTGGGCGATGCGGTTCAGATTGAATGTGCGGGCCAGTTCAGCGATGACCGAGGCGTCGCCGCCGATGACGGTCAGGGAATCGTCAGGGCAGATGACGGCCTTGAAAAGCTGTTCGACGACATGAGAACCGGGGGCGAAGCCCAGTTCAACGCCCCCGATGGCGGCGGTCTTGCGCAACACCCGGCTGTCGTTGGTGCTGAGCCAGGCGCGGGCGCTGATGCGGTCGAACTCCGCGTCCTTGCGGCGCAGCCAGGCGTGTTCGGCGTTCGGGGTGATCAATATGTCGAAGGGCAGGTCCGCCGGGCGGGCGGCCAATGCCGCGACCGTCTGGTCCGTCGTCATCGGATGGAAGCGCAGGCCAGCGAAACGCAACTCGGGCTGGGGCTGAAGACGGCTGTTGGGCGACAGGCTGTTCATGATCCGACCGTTCTGCGTTGCGTTGCGGCAAACTGCAATTCGCTTGCCGCCGCAACCCGCGACGCGCGGGATGGCGTGGTTCTTGATATAGGGGCCGCATGAGTGACGCCGCCTTGCCATTGTCGAACGATAAACCCGCCCTGCCGCGTCTGGCGGGCGGACGCGACGTCCGCCTGGGGTTGGCGTTGAAACGGCTGATGGACATCGCGATCTCCACCGTCCTGCTGGTCGTGTTGTCGCCGTTGTGGCTGGTCATCGCCATCCTGGTCCGCGCCACGTCGGCGGGGCGGGCGCTTTATGGCGTGGACTGGGTAGGCGAGGGCGGCCGCCAATTCCGAGGCTATAAGTTCCGAACCATGGTGGTGGATGCGGATCGCCAGGAAGAGGCGCTGCAGTCCCACAACGAGATGCGCGGCCCGGCCTTCAAGATGGAGAACGATCCGCGCATCACCCCGCTGGGCCGCGTGCTGCGCCGATATAGCCTGGATGAATTCCCTCAGTTGTGGAGCGTGCTTAAGGGCGATCTGAGCCTGGTCGGCCCGCGTCCGCCGCGCGTCCATGAATATGTACGCTTCACCCCGTTCCAGATGAGCAAGATGGCGGTCAAGCCCGGCATCACCTGTCTGTGGCAGGTCGAGGGACGGCACAGAATCAACGACTTCGACGAATGGGTCCGCTTGGATATCCGCTACATCGAAACCTGGTCGCTGGGCTTGGATATCTGGATCCTGATCCGCACGGCCGGCGTGGTGCTGCGGGGGACCGGCGCATGAGTGTGGACATCAGCGTCGTCATCCTGAGCTATGACCGGGTCCATCTGCTGGAACGGACGCTGCGAGGGTGCGCGGTTCAGGGCGGCGGCTGGGGCGGGTTCGAGATCATCGTGGTGGACAACCATCCCGATCGACTGGCGCAGGGACTGGTCGAACGGTTGACGGTCGAGACGGGCGTGGACATGACCTATCTGTCCGATCCGCGACGCAACATCTCCATCGTCCGAAACAAGGGCATCGCCGCCGCGAACGGCCGCTACGTCGCCTTCATAGACGATGACGAAGAACCGCAGGCCGGCTGGCTGGCGGCCCTGACCACCTGTCTGGACCGAACCGGCGCCGATGCGGCCTTCGGCCCCAAACTGCCCGAGTTCGAAGGTGGACGCGCGCCGGATTGGGACCCGCAGGGCTGGCGCTATACGCTGGATTTCCAGATGCCGGCGGATGAGCCGATCCACATGTTCGGGCGGCTGCGCAAACGGGGCAAGGGGTTGGGCAGCGGCAACGCCGCCTTCCGCGTCGCGACCTGTCTGGACGGGCCTGAGCCTTTCAGCGTCGCCTTCGGAGACGCCAATGGCGAGGATACGCAGTTGCTGTTTCGTCTGGCGATGGCCGGGCGGCGCTTCGTCTGGTGCCCCGACGCCGTGGTGCGCGAGTTCATCGAGACCAGTCGCGCACGGCCGGACTATATGATCACGCGCATGAAGCGCGGCTCGCAGCACTATGCTGTATGCCGAATCGACACCAGCGAAAACAAGCCCTTGACCACGGCCAAGGTGGCCCTGCTTGGTCTGGCCCAGACGGCGGTGCACGCAGCTCTCTATGTCGCAACGGGAGAGTTTCTGGACCGCAGGCATCGCTACGATCACCGGATCGGCATGGCCAAGGGGCTGGGCAAGCTGACGTGGCGCGCGCCCATAGGTTTCATTGCGGAGACGTCGGCGTGAGCGAACCGGCGCCTGACCTGACGCTGGCCATATTGACCTACGACCGGCCCAAGGGTCTGGAAGCGACGCTGCGATCCTGCCTCGCCCAGGCGAACAGTCTTGGCCTGACGATAGAGATCGTGGTGGTGGACAACCATCCGGCAGGGGCGGGACGGGGCGTGGTCGAAGCTCTGTCGCCCGGCTCGCCCTGGCCCATCCGTTATGTTCCGGACCTGACCCGTAATATGGCCGCCTTGCGCAATCGCGGTTTCACAGAGGCGCGCGGGCGCTGGCTGGCGATCATCGACGACGACGAGACGGCCGATCCCGACTGGACCGACGCTCTGGTCGGCGCGCTGAAGGCCACGAACGCCGACATCGCCGTGGGGCCGCGTTTTGCGGTGTTCGAGGACGGCGCGCCGCCGGACTATGACCCTGACGGTCGCCAGTTTGTGCGCGATCTGGGCCTGGTCGATCTGGCGGAAATCGAACTGACCGAACCGTCCGGGCGGCCGCGCTATGGCTTGGGCACCGGCAACTCCATCTTCGATATGAAGCGGTGCTTTCCTGAGGGCGAGCCCGCCATGCGCGAGGCGTTCGGCGATGCCGGCGGAGAGGACGCGGAACTGTTCGTGCGCCTGCATCGCCAGGGGCGCCGCATCGTTTGGGCGGCGCGCGCGCGCGTCACCGAAACGGTGTTCCGAAATCGGACGGCGATACCGTATCGGTTGATCCGCACCCGTCGCGAAACGCAACATTATGTCTCCATCTACGTCGACGGCGCGCAGCATCCGGCGCTGGCGCGGACGGAATTATTCGTCAAAGGGTTAATCCAGGCGGCCGTCGGCGGCGTACTGACTTGGCTAACCTTGGAGCATGGTTCCACCTCTCGTCTCAGGTGGCGACTGCTGACACAGCATGGGCTGGGCAAGCTGACGTGGCGCAGGCCGGTCGGCTTTATCGACGAAACAATCGTTTAACGACCATGGCGAGCCTTAACCTTTTCCGTTAAGGCGGCGGCCTTTAGCGCCCAATAAACTCGGCCCACGGCACGCATCTTGGAGGATGCGGAGCCAATCATCTATCCGAAGGATTTCCATTCATGCTGACCCAGGTCGATCGACCCATCGTCTCGGCGGCGCCGTCCAAGCCTTCGATCGAAGGGCTGAAGCTCTTTGGCGACGGCGCCAGCCTGGCCGAATTCTCGCGGCTGCATGCCCAGGGGATGGTCACGGGCTTCACCACCAATCCGACCCTGATGTTCAAGGCGGGGATCACCGACTACGCGGACTTCGCGCGCCAGCTGATCGCCCTGATCCCCGACATGCCGCTGTCGTTCGAAGTTTTTTCCGACGACTTCGCCGAGATGGAGCGTCAGGCCCGTCTGATCGCCGGCTGGGGCCGCAATGTCTATGTGAAAATCCCGATCACCAACACCAAGGGCCAGTCCAGCCTGCCGATGGCCAAGGCTCTGGCTGCTGACGGGGTCAAGCTGAACATCACCGCCATGCTGACGCTGGAGCAGGTCGCCGAGGCGATCGAGGTTCTGGCCGACGACACACCCGCCATCCTGTCGGTCTTCGCCGGCCGCATCGCCGACACCGGCGTCGATCCGGCGCCGGTCATGCGGGCCGCGGTGGCCATGGCGGCGCGCAAGCCGCTGGCCGAAGTGCTGTGGGCCTCGACCCGCGAGGTGCTGAACGTCTATCAGGCCGCCGAATGCGGCTGCCACATCATCACCGCCACCCCGGACATCCTCAAGAAGCTGGATATGGCGGGCAGGGACCTGGGCGATCTGTCGCTGGACACCGTGGCCATGTTCCGCAAGGACGCCGTCGCCGCCGGATTCAGCCTGTAGTCATGTCCGGCCGTCCCGCCATATTCCTCGACCGCGACGGCGTGCTGAACGACGTCGTCTGGCGCGACGGCAGGCCGGCCTCGCCGCGAACCGTGGACGAACTACGGATCGCGGACGGGGCGGTGGAGGCGGTGCAGGCGTTCAACGCGGCGGGCTATCTGACCTTCGTGGTCACCAACCAGCCCGACGTGCGGCGCGGCAAGATGACGGCTGAGGCTCTGGACGCCATCCATGCCGCCCTGATCCAGACGGTTCCGGTCGATGAGGTGCGGGCCTGCCTGCACGACAATGACGACGGCTGCGACTGCCGCAAGCCAAAGGCCGGCATGTTGCTGGACCTCGCGGCCCGCTGGAACATCGATCTGGGCGCCAGTTGGATGATCGGCGACATGGATCGCGACACCCAATGCGGCAGGTCGGCGGGGGTTCATACCGTGCTGCTGGGTCGTGACTATAACAGCGGGAGCGGCGCCGACGTCGTGATCCCCGATCTTCGTCAGGCTGCGGCCTGGATTCTTCACACTTCGCTGGCGGCCCTCGCGCCAGACCCTCAGGACTGATCAAGACCATGTTCGCCGACCATTTCTTCGCCGCCGCCGAAAAGGCGATGGCCGCCATCGACCGCAACGCCGTGGAGGCCATGGCTCAGCGTCTGGCCGAGGTGCGCGAGCGCGGCGGCCGCCTGTTCCTGATCGGCGTCGGCGGCAGCGCCGGTCACGCCAGCCACGCCACCAACGACTTCCGCAAGATCTGCGGTTTCGAAGCCTATTGTCCGACCGACAACGTCTCGGAGCTGACCGCCCGCGTCAATGACGAGGGCTGGGAAGGCACCTTCTCCACCTGGCTGGAAACCAGCCGCCTGAAGGCTGAAGACGGTCTGCTGATCTTCTCGGTCGGAGGCGGCAGCGTCGAACCGCCCGTCAGCGCCAACATCGTACGCGCCATCCAACTGGCCAAGTCGCGCGGCGCGACCGTGACCGGCATTGTCGGTCGCAACGGCGGCTATACGGCCGAGGCGGCGGACGCCTGCGTCATCGTGCCCACGGTCGATCCGCAACTGATCACACCATTGGTCGAGGGTTTGGCCGCCGTGGTCTGGCACCTGCTGGTGTCCCACCCGGCTCTCGCCCTGCACAAGGGGCACTGGGAGCAGATCGCACCCGTCGCCGCTCCCACCGCCTGAACGGCCGCATCATGATCACCACACGCACGCCGCTGCGCGTCACCCTGGGCGGCGGCGGCACGGACCTGGAAAGCTATTATCGGCACGACGGCGGCTTCATCTTCGCGATGGCGCTGGACAAATACATCCGCGTCGTCGCCCACCGACCCGCCTTCGATGACCGCGTGGTGGTCTATGGTCCCCAGCCCGAGGTGTCGTCGCGCGCCACCGAGGTTCAGCATGAACTGGTGCGCGCCGCCCTGATGTCGCACGGCTTCGACGACCGGGTCGAGACGGCGTCCCTGGCCGACATCGCGGGCGGCACCGGGCTGGGCTCGTCGTCCAGCTTCATGGTCGGCTTCCTGAACGCCCTGCATGGACTGAAGGGCGACAGGCCGTCGCCTCAGGCCCTGGCCGAAGAGGCCTGCGACCTGGAAATCCGCGTCCTGAACAAGGGCATCGGCAAGCAGGATCAGTATATGGCGGCCTATGGCGGCCTGACCACGCTGGACATCGCGCCGGATGGACAGGTCACGGTCAAGCGCGTCGATCTGGACGCCGAGGTCGAGGCGGCATTCATCGAACACACCCACATCTATTACACTGGCCTACGGCGCGACGCCGCCGTGGTTCTGGCCGACCAGCACACGGCCATGCTGTCCGAGGCGGCCCCACGCCGCGAGACGGTCAGCGACAGCCTGGGCTTCATCAAGGACCTGGGTTACCGCATCCGCGACGCCTGGACGGCGGGTGATCTGGACGGTTGGGGGCGAATGCTGGACGAGCACTGGACCCAGAAGAAAAGGCTGTCGGGCAAGATCAGCTGGTCCGCCGTCGACGACCTCTATGACCATGTGAAGCGCGACATGGGCGTCACCGGCGGTAAGGTGATCGGGGCCGGGGGCGGGGGCTTCCTGATGCTTTTCCAGCCCGGCCACGGCGCCGAGCTTGAGGCCTATATGGCCAGTCAGAACATGCCGCGACTGCGCTACGGTATCGACCGCGCAGGCTCCTGCCAGATGGCGGAAACGCCGCCATGATGGTTCGGGCAGGGCAGACGCCGAACTGGGGCGTGCGTGCGCGTGCGCCGCTGCGGCTTGGTCTGGCGGGAGGCGACACGGACCTGTCGCCCTATTGCGACCAGTTCGGCGGCGCGGTTCTGAACGCCACCATCGACCGCTTCGCCTTCGCCCACATCGACCTCAATCCCGAAGGACGCCTGGCCTTCCGCGCCCGCGACATCGGCGTGGAGGAGGTGATGGACCCCATTCTGCCTGCGCCGGATCATGGCGACCTTGGTCTTCACCGGGCCGCCTATCGTCATGTGGCCCAGACCTGGCTGGGCGGCGAGACCCCGGCCCTGACCGTCTCGACCACATCGGATGCCCCGGCCGGGTCGGGGCTGGGGTCGTCCTCGGCTCTTGTCGTCGCCCTGGTCGAGGCGTTCCGGGTCGCGCTGGACCTGCCTCTTGGCCCCTATGACGTGATCTTCCCCCACAAAAGTGGACGGGGTTAAGCCGCTCTGCGTTCGGCCTCGGCGGGGCTGATATAGCCCAGTGACGAGTGCAGGCGGCGGGGGTTGTAGAAGCCCTCGATGTATCCGAACAGGTCTCTGCGGGCCTGGTCGCGGGTGGCGTAGACACGGTGATGGACCCGCTCGGTTTTGAGGGTGTGGAAGAAGCTCTCCATGGGCGCATTGTCCCAGCAATCACCCTTGCGGCTCATGGATGGGGTGATGCCTGATCGGGCCAGAGCTGATCGATAGGCTTCGGCTGCGTATTGGATTCCACGGTCGGAATGGTGCATCAGGCCGGGTGCGGGTCGCTGGCGTTCAACGGCCATGTTGAGCGCGTCCAGAGCGATCTCGGTGTGCAGGGTCTGACGCATCGACCAGCCCACGATCTTGCGGGTGTGCATATCGAGGATGGCGGCGAGGTAGAGCCAGCCTTCGCCCGTCGGTATGTAGGTAAGGTCGGCGAGCCAGACCTGGTTGGGCGCCGCCGCCTCGAAGTTGCGGGTGAGCCTGTTGGGCGCGATCGGATAGCCGTGGCGGCTGTTCGTCGTTCGGGCGCGACGCGGCAGGGCCGCCAATCCCCGCAGGCCGGCGCGGCGCATCAGCCGCTCCACGCGGGATCGACCGACCCGACGCTCAGCCCACTGCTGGCGACCCGATCAACAGCCTCCCGCTTGAACGAATCCGGAAACACCCGGCATATGAAAACCTATATCGCCTAATATATATTATGTGAAGGCCGCACATATTCGTTTTTGTTGCAGATGTCAGTGTTCCGGGTTCCTGAGACTCCGGCCACTTCCAGCGTTTTGGTTCCAGGTTCGTGGGATTCCGGTTCCAGGTTCGTTGGACTCACTCTCTAGGCCGCTTCGGCATTCGCGCTTTCCAGCACGTGGCTGACGGCTGTGAATACGAGTTCGTTCGGTGTCACGCGCCGACCAAGCGCGACGTCTCTGACTTTAAAGGCGAACCGGACGGGAACGTTGACGCTTATATGCACAGCGTCATTTTCGATCGCAAACAGATACCGATACCTCGCCATATGTTCGCGAATGAATATCTCGACGGTCTCGACGTAGAAGTCGGCGGCTTTTACCCCACGCTGGGCTGCCAGCGCCTTCATTGCTTCGTGCATAGGCCTGGGCAGCCGAATACTCATCGACCGATGGCCGCTTTCCTCGGCCGGCGGAACATCGTTGTGGGTATTCACTCTCGCTCCCATAGGCAGTTTGTCCGAGGAGATTCGCAAACCCGGACTCCGGCGTCTAGCGCTCCAAATTATATACTATTGTATATAAAGTGCGGGGGCTCAGCAGCAGATCGACGAGAGCTATTAGAGACGTTCTCGCCCGAGACCAGTCAGACCCCAAGCACCAGAGTCCGGGAAGCCGACGCCCCTTGAGGGCAACAACGCCGCAACGACAGCCCGGTACTGTAGTCGAGCTCTTCACCGTCGGTTCGTCGCCAGAACTATACAAGCGCGGTGCAGTGTCGTTCGCACCGGTTAAGCTTTTCTACAAGCATCCGGTCAGGCCACTCAGCCTCCGGCGGCCGCGATAACCGCGCCTGGCGTCAAGGCGATGCTGATCAGAATCAGCCCCAAAGCGGGATAGGCGGCCGGGCCAAAGCTGGCCCACAGGCCTGCGATCCCATGACGAGGACCTCCTTCACTCTCGGCGCGCGTCATACGCAGGCTGTAGATCATGACCCCGGTCACGGATAGGCCTGTCATCACCACGCCGAAGACAAACCAAATCAGTCGCGTCGCAAGGCCGCCGAAAGTCCCGAAATGCAGCGGATCCGCCGCCTCCGAGATGCGCTGGTGAAGGTTCAGATCCTCCCCGCGGGTCGCGAGCAGAACCTCTCCGTTACGAGGATCAACCCAGACCGCGTTGGCGCGATCTCGCACCAGGATCGCCCGCGACTGCCCGGCGACCAAGACGCCACGTCCGTTGTCGTCGGGAAAGCTGACGCCCGAGATACGAAGGGCCGGATCGGCGGCCTGAGCGCGGACGATGAGCGCGTCAAGAGCAGCGCCGGCCGGTTGGGCGGCCCCGGTTATGATCTCGGGCCGCGGCCCGGGCGGCGCCCGCCCCCCGAACACCTCGACCACATACCAGACGCCCGTGACGATGATGATGGCGAGAAACCAGATCGACCACAGGCCGGCGAAACGGTGCAGGTCGCCAGTAAACCGCCGCGCCTCTCCCTGACGACCTTTGCGCCATTGGGGCGGGCGGGTGAACCCGCGCCAGAACTTCTTGTAGGTCACCAATCCCGTGATCATGGAGACCAGAAGGACAAGGGCCATCGAACCGACGATCGGAACCCCGATGGCCACCGGCATCATCAGGTGCCGGTGGGTGTTGCGCAGGAACCGATTGACATTGAACCAGCCGTGCACGCCCCGAACCTCGGACGTCCAAGGGTCGACATAGGCGATCCGTAGCGCCCCGTCTGGCCGTTCGATAACCACGCGGGCCGCGAACCAGGGGTCAAGTGGGGCCGAGAGGTACTGTATCGTTGCTTCAGGCTCGGCCGCCTTCACCGCCGCCGCCCAGTCGCCCCATGACGCGGTCGGAGCGCCTCTCGGCGTCACCCTCTGGGCGGGGTCGATCAGCCAGTCGATTTCGTTGGAGAGCGTCGCAAGCGTACCAGTCGCCAGGACGAAGGTCATAAAGATCGCAAGCTTAAGCCCCAGCCAGTGATGGACCCACCACCAGGCCGATCGGCCTTTTCGGAGCTTTTTTTTGCCGGCCAGAACGGGCGTGAGCGCCATGCGACCCGCTCAGAAGCTGTGGCTGACTTCTACAAACACGCTACGCGGCTCGCCAGGGAAGGACCCCTGAAGACCGAAGCCGGATGCTGCGTACGTCTTGTCGAACAGATTGTCGACGCGCAAACGGACCTTGGCGATATCGAACACCGTGGTGATCGAGGCGTCAAAGACCGTGTAGGGTTTGACCCGTTCGTTGTTGAAGCCGACCCGTTCGGACACATACTCACCGCCAAACGCGAAGGCTGTCCGCAGCTTGGGCACTTGATAGCGCGTCCAGAAGCCCGCCTGGTGTCGTGGCGCATTGGCGAAGCGATCGCCGACGGCATTAGTGATGGACTGTCCCGGCGACGTGCCGGTGATACGCGTGTCGTTGTAGCCGTAATTGGCGGTCAAGACCCAGTTTGCCGTCAGGTCTATCGAGGCATCAAGCTCGAAGCCCTCGGAAGTCACTTCACCGATCGGACGAAGCTGGTCTTTGCCGTTGACCGGAGGCAGGCTCTGATCGACCTGCAAAATGTTCTCGCGGATGATCTGATAGACGGCGGCATTGACCTGAACACGACCGCCGTAGAGGGCGGTCTTGACCCCCGCTTCAACCTGGGCCCCGGTCACCGGGGCGAATGGGCCGCCGACATCGGCGTTCTGACTGCCTGCCTCCTGGGGCTCAAACGTGTCGGACCAGCTTAGATAGGTTGAGATATCCTGGCGCGGCTTGAAGATCAGACCCAGGCGGTAGGTGACTTGAGAGTCCTCGAAGTCGACATCGCTCAGGCGGTTGTCGTCCTCAAACCGGTCCCAGCGAACCCCGGCCAAGGCTATCCAGTGATCTCCGAAGCGAACCTGATCCTGCAGATAAACGCCTCCCCGAATAGAGCGGTCGTCCGACCTTGAAAGCGGCAAGGCGTCCAGATTGTAGTTGGCGGCCCCGGTCAGGCCGTAGACGGGGTTGAACAGCGAAAGGTTCGGCACGGGTCCGCCCTGGCTGGCTTGTGCGACGACGCGGCTCTTGAACAGCAAGTCCTCCTGCGCCCAGTCACCCCCGAACAGAATGCGGTGATCAAGCCCCATCGCCCGGACGTCGGTGACCAGATTGGCCGCCAAGGACAGGCTGTCGGCATCACGGTATTGATCTCGAAACTGACGCCGCACGGCGTCCAGCCGACCGTCGCCGTCGGTGTCGATGGCGCCGCGCGGCTCATGATAGTTTTGACGTTCAGAGGATTCCGAATAACGGGCCGTTGCGTCGAACCTCACATTGTCGGTCAACTGGGACGCCAGCCGCGCCTGATAGACCTGGGCCTTCAGCGTGGCGAAATCCGTCGGCTCGTTGTGGTTCCAGGTGATGTCGGTCAGGAAATTTCCGTCCAAATCGACTGGGACGCCCCGCAGGCGATTGGCGGGCAGTTTCTGATCATAGACGCTGGCCTGTAACGTCAGGTCGGTGTGGTCGTTCAGCGCGAAACCCAGGCCCAGATCGCCGATCAGATTTTTAAAGCCGGCATTGACCCGAAAATTGTCGCGCTCTTCATAAAAGCCGCCCGCTCGGATGGTGACCCGCCCCGCTGCATCGACCGGGCCGGTGACTTCGCCCGAGACACCGACCCGATCATAGTCGCCGATCACCCCGGTGATTTCGCCGGCGCGCACATCGCTCGGAGTCTTGGTGACATAGTTGATCGTGCCGCCGGGCGATCCAGGACCATAGAGCATGCCCGACGGTCCCTTCAGGACCTCGACCCGTTCTATGTTGAACAACTGCGGCACGGCGAAGCCGATGAAGGGATTGCCCCTTACACCATCGAAATAGGCCTGATCCTGGCGGAAGCCTCTGAACGTCACGCCAGCATAAGAAAACAGGGTGACGCCGGAGATGTTTCTATACAGATCGGTGATATCTCGCGCGCCCTGATCCTCGATCAGTTCTGCGTTCAGGATCTGCAGAGCCTGGGGGATGTCGAGTGGGTTCTCTGCCGTCTTGCCGATCGTCGTCCTATCGGTGCGATAGAGGCGTTGGGCCCTGCCGGTGACCACTATTTCGTCCACTGTCGTCGGCTCGTTTTGCGGCGTGTCAGGCACGGTCTGAGCGGCAGCCATGACCGGCGCCATCAAACCGAAGACCGCCCCCCCGCAAATGGCGCTGGATGAAACGAACAAGTGGCGGAGGCGCATTATGACCCAGGATATATTTGAGAACGCGTCGCAGTTACTATTGAGGTGATGGGAAAGCAAGCGCGTTGAAAGAACTGCCACAAAGTATTCTGACGGCGCACGAGGCCGTGAGCCGCACGATCGGCCAGCATCCGACCGCGCGGACCAACCGGTAGTCAGCGGCTCCAAGTCGGCAACCCGCTTTTGCAACCTGCCGGGCGAGCTAGAGCCTTACGAAGCAGGAGCGTTCCAGGCGCCTATTCAACGGCCTAGCCGGCTTTCCTCAGACGTCTCTTGGTATGTGATCGGTGTTTGAGCCGGCGGCGGTTGGTGCGTCAGGCCAACGCCTTTGAACCAGAGTTTGAACGCTTCCCAGTGGATTGCGGCCATGACCTTGAGCGTCATGAGAGGGATCGCAGCCGTGACCGTTGCGATGGCGCGGTCGGTCAGCGGTTGGCGTTGAGCCTGTATGGCGGCGGTGATCAGAACGCCTTCGGCGTCCAGGCCGTCGATAGTCATGTTGAGCTGATCATCGGGCGTATGGCCGCGAAACCGATAGTCCATCTCCATGCCCATGAATGGCGAGACATAGAGCGCCTTGGCGGCGCCCTGTCGGATCACGCCCTTCGCCTGATCGGCGGTCGGCACGGGAATGACATAGGCGTGACGCACACCGAATGTGCTGGTGACCTCATAGACCATGGCCGCCAACCGGCCGTCTGTATGATGGCAGTAGTAGAGGCTGATCGGATTGAAGACGTAGCCCAGGACCCGAGGCATGGTTAACAGGCGGACCGGCCCGTCGCCGATGTCGATCCCGGCCCGCGCCAGCCACGCCAGAACCTGGGGTCTAAGATCGCCGGATCCGTCGCCATAATCATGGTCGTTGAAAGACAGCAGGTTGAAGCGATTGCGCGAGAAAAGACGCAGTCGTCGGGCAATGGCGTCGATCTCGACCAGGTCCAGAAAAAGCCAGAAGACGCGGTAGTCCAACTGGTGGACTTTCGGCCGCAGCCGACGGTGCATGACCCGCCCGCGATAGAGGGCTGAAGCCTGGCTCATGCCGCGTAATCCAGACGCGGGGCCGGGTTGGCGGTCAACGAGATGCGGCCGCTCTCGTTTTCGACCGTCCAGGGCCGGCGCACACCGCCAAGCTGTTCGGCCACGGCGAGGCCGGACTGCAGGCCGTCCTCATGGAAACCGGCGCCGAAGTGCGCGCCGCAGAACCAGACGCCCCCCTGCCCTTGCAGGCTCCACAACTGCTTTTGGGCGGCGACCGCGGCCGGATCGAAGATTGGATGCTCGTAAATCTCGCTACGCAACAGGGTGTCGGGGCGCGGCGGGCGCGGCGGATTGAGGGTGACGAACAGGTCGTCGCCCGTCAGGCCCTGCAGCCTGTTCATCCAATAGGTGACGCACAGACCGTCATCCGCCCCGATGTAGTTCCAGCTGGCCCAGGCGCGGCGTCGGCGTGGCATCAAGGAGGCGTCTGTATGCAGCACGGTCAGATTGCGGCTGTAGCGGAAAGCCCCCAGCAGTGATTGCTCGGCGGACGTGGGCTGATCCAGCATGGCCAGCGCCTGGTCCCCGTGGGCGCCGATGATGACGTGGTCGAACCTTTCCACGCCGCCGTGGGCATCATGAACGATCACGCCCTCGTGGGTGCGGCGGATCGAGACGACGCCATGGTCCAGCCGAATGTCCTTAAGCGCGCGGGCCAAGTGTTCCACATAGACCCGGCTGCCGCCCTCGACCGTACGCCACATCGGGCGGCCCACCAGCTTCAGCAGGCCGTGATTGCCGCAGAAGCGGATAAAGGACTCAGCCGGATAATCCATCAATGTATGGGCCGGGGAAGACCAGATGGCGGCCGCCATCGGCAGCAGGTGGTCGTCGCGAAACGCCTCGCTGAAGCCCTCACGTTTCAAATAGTCGCCCAGTGTCAGGGATGGATCGTTCAACCCGGCCAGATCACGCGGCGCTTCGCGATAGAAACGCAGGATTTCGGTCAGCATCGACCAGAATCGTGGTCTCAGCGCATTGCGACGCTGGGCGAACAGCCCTGGGGCGGCATATTCGAACTGTCCATCGTCCAGCGACACGGCGAAGGACATATCGGTGGCGCGGGCCTCGATCCCCAAATGCGCGAACAGCGCGATCAGATTGGGATAGGTGGCGTCGTTGAAACAGATGAAGCCGGTGTCCACCGCAATCTCGCCTGACGGCACGGCCGCCGTGACCGTATTGGTATGACCGCCCAGTCGATCCGCCTTCTCGAACACCGTGACGCGGTGTTTCTGTGACAGCAGCCAGGCGCAGGACAAGGCGGCGACGCCCGAGCCGACCACGGCGATCTTCAACGGTTCGAACGGCGATCTTGCGGGCGGAAAGGACATGGAGGCTCCGTGGCGCGACCGCGAACATGGCGACGACGCATGGAGGATTTACGGGACTGGATCATGATCGGATCGCGATTGATCCAGACATTTCCACCAGCCGTATTAGGGTTCATGCATGGCGAACCCCAATCCTTCGCGCCGACACGGCCTGGCCCGACCGATCTTCGATCCGGCGTTCCGCGGGTGGGTCGAATGACCCGCTCCGACGCTCCGCTGGATCCCCGGCTGCATGATCAGATGATTGAGGCCATCGCGCTTCGTCGCGACCGGGCGGCCTTCGCCTGTTTGTTCGAATATTTCGCGCCGCGCCTTAAGGCCTGGCTGATCAAGTCCGGGGCCACGCCAGGCGCGGCTGAGGACTTCGCCCAGGACGCCATGCTGACGGTGTGGCGCAAGGCCGACCTGTTTGATGGGCGCAAGGCGCGGGCGGCGACCTGGATCTTCACCATCGCGCGCAATCGCCGCCTGGACATTCTGCGCCGCGACGCCCGGCCGCTGCCGACGCCGGAGATCGAGCTGGCCGGCGACGACGTGCTGCGGCCGGACGAGCTTTTGTCGATGTCGCAGGATGCGGATCGGGTGCGTGACGCCCTGGCGCGCCTGAGCCCCGAACATGTGGAGGTGCTGCGTCTGGCCTTCTTCGTCGACAGTTCTCACTCCGAAATCGCGCGCCAGCTGGATTTGCCGCTGGGCACCGTGAAATCCCGCATTCGAAACGCCATGACCAAGCTTCGCCTGATCCTTGCCCCGTCCGAGGAGGCGTCGCGATGAACGCGCGCCGCAATCCGTCCGAAGAGCGGCTATTGGCCTATGCGTCGGGGGCGTTGAGCGCGCCAGAGGCCGTCGTGGTGGCCGCCCATCTGGCCCTGCGCCCCGCCAACGACGCCTGGGTGCGAGAGTTGCAGGCGGTCGGTGGCGCATTCCTGGACGACGCCTCGCCCGCCGCCCTGTCCCCGGATGCGCTGGCGCACGCCCTGGCGCGGATCGAGACGGATGCGGGCGCGGTCAGGTCGCCCGCTCCCCTGAACGACATGCCCGAACTGCCCGAGCCGCTTCGCCGCTATGCGCTCGGCCCCTGGCGCTGGATCGGGCTGGGAATGCGGGTTCGCGACGTCCATGCGCCGCGCGACGGCGACTGCCGCGTCATTCTGTTGCGGATCGAACCGGGGCGCGAGACGCCGAAACACACCCACGGCGGGGTCGAACTGACCTGCGTCATCTCCGGCGCCTACGCCACTGAGACGCAGCGGTTCGATGTCGGCGATCTTGAAGAAGCGAACGACGACGTGCTGCACCAGCCGCGTGTCGTGTCAGACGAGGCCTGTCTGTGCGTGGTCGCCCTGGACGGACAGATCAAGCTGGACGGCTGGTTGGGCAGGCTGATGCAGCCTTTCGTTCGCCTGTGACGGGTTTGGCAAGCCTTTGGGCCGTGGCGGCTGTCTTTATGGTCGTGGTTATGTCGGCCGCCTGGGCGGTTCAGCGCCGAACAGGCCAGGGCGGCTGGGCCGACGCCTTCTGGTCGTTGGGATTGGGAGCCGCCGGCGTGGGCGTTGCCTTGTTTCCCATCGACGGCGCCGCCCCCTCCCCCCGGCAATGGCTGGCGGCTCTTCTGATCGGCGCATGGGGCCTGCGCCTGGGCCTCCACATCGCCAAGCGCGCGGCTGGCGAAGGCGAAGACGCTCGATACGCGCGGCTGCGCAAGGATTGGGGGCGTGGTTTCCAAGCAAAGATGTTTGGTTTTCTGATGTTGCAAGCCGGAGCTGCGGCCTTGCTTTCGCTCAGCATTCTGGTTGGCGCGCGCAATCCGACGCCGGGTTTGACGCTTCAGGACGCCTTAGCGGCGTTGATCTTCGCTGGCGCCCTGTTTGGCGAAGGCATGGCCGACCGACAGTTAGCGGCGTTCAAGCGGAACACCGCCAACAGGGCCAAGGTGTGCGACATAGGGATGTGGGCCTGGTCGCGGCACCCGAACTATTTTTTCGAATGGCTGGGCTGGTGCGCCTGGCCCGTGTTCGCCATCAACCTTGGCGGCGAATGGCCCTGGGGCTGGCTGGCGCTGACGGGGCCGGCCTATATGTATTGGCTGCTGACCCAGGTGTCGGGCGTGCCGCTGCTTGAGGCCCATATGAAGCGGTCGCGACCCGCCGCCTTCGCCGTCTATGTCGAGAAGACGCCCAGCGCCTTCTTTCCGCGAGCGCCGCGTCGCTAGGGCTTCGGCGCGACGCCGATGTGGGTCAATCCCCGCTGCTGGGCGATTTCGATCTGGCGATGCCGTTCTGCATATCGGGCGCGCTGGCTCTCGTCGCGCGTGCTGTCGCAGCGCGCGCAACAGACGCCCTCGATATAGCGGGGTGACGCGCGCCCCGCCTCATCCACGGGCAGTCGGCATCCCCGGCACAGGGTATGCGGCCCCTGGCTCAGCCCGTGACCGACCGACACCCGCTCGTCGAAGACGAAGCAGTCTCCGCGCCATAGGCTGTCATGCTCATCCACCGTCTCAAGATAACGCAGGATGCCGCCTTCTAAATGGTGAACATTCTCGACACCCTCAGCCTTGAGAAAGGCGGTGGACTTTTCGCAGCGGATTCCGCCGGTGCAATACATGGCGACACGCCGCGCGCCGGTCTGCGCCAGCAAGGCGCGGCCCTCGGTGCGGAACCAGTCGGGGAAATCGCGAAAGCTTTCGGTATTGGGCTGCACGGCGCCTTCAAACGCGCCGATCTCGCCCTCATAGGCGTTACGGGTGTCGATCACCAAGGTCTGGGGATCGGCGATCAGGGCGTTCCAGTCGGCGGGCGAGACATAGACGCCAGCATCGCGCGACGGGTCCAGATTCGGTTGGCCCATGGTGACGATCTCGGGCTTCACCCGCACCTTCATGCGATGAAACGGCAACACGTCCGTCCAGGCGTATTTCAGTTCCAGCCTATCGAAGCCCGGCATGGCGTGGATCGTGTTCAGCACCGCCTCCACGCCGTCGACCGGCCCGGCGATGGTGCCGTTCAGACCCTCGTGGGCGATCAACAGCGTGCCCCTCACCTGCCCGGCGTCGCAGACCGCGTGCAGCCTATCGCGAACCGCCGCCGGATCGGCGACCGGCGCGAACCGATACAGCGCCGCCACGCGGACGGTCTGTTCGGGCAAGGTGGAGATGTCGCTCATGTGCGGACCCAATACGCGCCGCGCCGGGAATGGCGCGCCCAGCAGGACTCGAACCTGCAACATCCCGCTTAGAAGGCGGGTGCTCTATCCGGTTGAGCTATGGGCGCTTATGGCCAGACGCTGGCGTCAGTGCGTCCAGGATTGCTTGCGGTTGGTGGCGAAGTTGTCGGCATAGGCCTTGATGATCATCGGGGGATCGTTCGGCTCATGCAGCCGGAAGGCGATGCCGTGGCGCTCGGCGTATTCCACCGCGTCTTCTTTCGAATCGAAGTTCAGGCGGACCTGACCGTTCATGTCGCTGGAACTGGTCCAGCCCATCAGCGGATCGATGGTCCGCGCCGAGGCAGGTTCGAACTCCAGCCGCCAATCGCGGCTCTTGGCCTTGCCCGATTGCATCGCGGTCTTGGCCGGGCGGTAGATGCGAGCGAGCATGGACGGGTCCTCAATAACGGCGAGCTTTCGCCCCTGCCATAACGCGCGCCGGATGCGGAATCCAGCGGCCTTCCGTTGGTCGGGGCGAGAGGATTCGAACCTCCGACCCTCTGGTCCCAAACCAGATGCGCTACCAGGCTGCGCTACACCCCGGACCTAACGGAGCGCCCTATTGGCACTTCGCGCGGCAAACCGCAATCAAGGCTTGAAATAAGGGTGTAAAACTTTGTCACCGGGCTGGGCGTTGATCTCGGCGGCGCGGCCTGCACGCAATTCCAGCACCCCGTTCGCCGCCCCATTGGAGGGAATCGGCGCCTCGGAAAACGGCGTGGCGTGCGAGGCGATCGAGACGATGCGCCCCTGCGGGTCGATATAGAGAATGTCCAGAGAACTGGGGGTGTTGCGCATCCAGAAGCTCTGCTCGCGCGGCGCTTCGCCGGGCCATTGGAACAGCATTCCGCGATCCGCATCCAGCGGCGGCCGGAACATCAGGCCGCGCTGGCGCTCCTGTTCGTCGTCGGCGATTTCGACCCAGAACGGATGTTCGCCCGAGGTGGTGACGATGGCCAGGCGCTGCAGCAGCTCGCCATTCGGGCCGGTCGGGGCCTTGGCCGCACAGCCCGCGACGGCCAGCATCAGCATTCCCGCCAGAATCAGTCGTCTGGTCGCGTCGATCATGCGCCTCTCCTGGGCGCCTGACCTCAGCCGCCCGTTTTGATGTCCGCGACCACCAGCCCCTTGGGGCCATTGGCGAATCGCACCCGCACCGTGTCGCCGGGGATCAGGTCTTCCAGGCCGCAGCGACGCAGCGTCTCGATATGGACGAAGATATCGCCTGGCTCGCGATCACGCACGACGAATCCGTAGCCCTTGGTGCGATTGAACCATTTGACCAGCGCAGTCTCCAGCGCGTCGTCCGACACGATGTCCAGCGCCGCAGGCGGGGGCGTGCGACGAACCGGAAGCGCCGCTTCACCTTCGCCCAGATCATGGATCGCCACCGTCTGCCATCCTTTGATCCGCTTGACGCAATCGCAGGTGATCGGCGCGCCTTCATCCGCGGCGTCCCGGCCGTGGTCGCGAAGGCTGCTGATGTGCAGCAGCACGTCACGCATTTCCGTCAGCGTCGGATCGTCTGGGACGATGAAGCCATAGCCCTTTACCGCATCGAACCATTTCACCCGGCCGATGACTCGAACGGTCTGCGCCGTCTCCATCTCGCTGTAGTCAGACAACTTAAGACCCCCGTCCGCGCCTTTAGCGGACTCGGCCTATATTTAACACCGTTCCGCGAAATTTTGAAAAGCGGAAAATGCACGCGAGGGGCGAAGATTGCCGTTATTGGTTAACAATGGTTAGCCAAGAAGCGGCGGCGACATAGTCCACAATGTGGAACTTCACATAGATCGCCAACTGGAAGCTATAGGGTCGCCAGAGCCGTTCGCTCGATGGTCGTCCTGCCCGCGTGGCAGTCCCTAGGGGAGTCGAACCCCTCTTTTCAGGTTGAAAACCTGACGTCCTAACCGATAGACGAAGGGACCGCTGCGCGGGAGAGCCGGCGATATAGCCGCGCCCTCGAAGCGGTGCAAGCTTGGATTTCCAGTTTTTTGGACGGGATCAGACCATCCGGGGATCGGACACGTCCTCGATCTCGAACTGCACGCCCTTGCGGCCATTCCAGTCGTCGGCCTTCAGTCGCCCGACCACGCTCAAGCCTCCCTGCCCCGCCAGAAGCGCCTGTCCAGTCGGCAGATCGGCGCAGCGCCAGGCGATGGCCCGGACCGAGGCGCCGTCCGGCCCGACCAGACGGCACCGCACATGGCCGCCGTTCATCGCGACCGGCTCGCGCGCCTGAACGCCGCTGAGCGCAAAGGTCGGCTCAGGATTGGCGGGACCGAAGGGCGCCAGGCGCTCGAAAGAGTCGAACAGGGCACGGGTCGCGGCGGACGGATCGATCAGAGCGTCGATCTCCAACACATCCTGGGCCATCGCCTCCACACGTTCCTGCGCCAGTTGGTCGTTCAGAAAGGCGGTCAGTTCCGCCAGACGCGCGCCGTCCATCGTCAGACCCGCCGCCATGGCATGACCGCCGCCGGCCATCAGGACGCCGCCTTCCCACGCCGCCTGGATGGCGCGGCCCAGGTTCATGCCGGGTTGCGACCGGCCCGAGCCTTTTCCGATCCCGGTCACGGGATCGACGCCGACGACGATGACCGGTTTGCGCCACCGTTCACGCAGTCGCCCCGCGACGATGCCGACCACGCCGGGATGCCAGTCGTCGCCAGCGACCACGATCACGGCGCTGTCGTCGGCGTGGGCGCCGGTCGCCTCGACGCGACGCACGGCCGCTTCGGTAACCGCCCGCTCGACCTCGCGCCGCGACAGGTTCAGAGCATCCAGTTCGACGGCCAGGGCCTCGGCCTCGACAGGGTCGTCGGTCGATAGCAACCGCGCGCCCAGATCCGATCGGCCGATCCGTCCGCCAGCGTTGATTCGCGGCCCCAGGATGAAGCCCGCGTGATTGGTTTTGGCTGGTCCCGGCTCGGCGCCGGCCGCCGCCAGCAAAGCGCGCAGACCCGGATTGCGCCAATCGCTCATCACCTTCAGACCCAGGCCGGTCAGGGCGCGGTTGAAGCCCGTCAGGCCGGTGACGTCGCAGATCGCACCCAGGGCCGCCAGGTCCAGCCACTGGCGGATGTCGGGCTCGGGTCTGTCGGCGAACAGGCCGCGCCTGCGCGCCTCGCGGTTCAGGGCGGCCAGAAGCACGAAGACCACGCCCGCGGCCGCCAGATTGCCCTGGCCCGAATTGCAGCCGGGTCGATTTGGATTGACGACCGCCAGAGCCGTGGGCGGCTCGCTGCGCATCATGTGGTGGTCGATGACCACGACGTTCAGGGCGATGGCGGCGGCATGGGCCAGGGCTTCGTTCGCCGCCGCGCCGCAATCGACCGTGATGACCAGATCCGCGCCCGCGGCCTTAAGGGTGTCGAAGGCCCTGGCGCTTGGGCCGTAACCCTCGGTCAGCCGGTCGGGCACATAGATGGGCAGTCCACGCCCCATGGCCCGGAACCAGCGCACCAGCAAGGCCGCGCTGGAGGCGCCGTCGACATCGTAATCGGCGAACACATGGATGCTGGCCTCAGCCTGGAGCGCGTCGAGGATGGCTTCGGCGGCCGCATCCATGTCCATGAAGCTGGATGGATCGGGAAACAGAGCCCGCAGGGTCGGCGTCAGAAAGTCCGCCCCCTGATCGGCCCGCACGCCACGCGACGCCAGGGCGCGAGCCAAAACCTCGTCCAGACCCAAGGTCTGCATATGGGCGCGCACGACCGCCGCCTCGGCCGGCCGCTGTCGCCAGGCGCGGCCGGACAGGGAACGGGACACGCCTAGAAAGGCGTTCAGGGTCTTTGCGGCGCTGTCGTCAGCCATCGGCGCAAGATCGGCGGATTCTGCCGCCAAGGCGACCGCTTGTATGGATTTCACCGCACCGGGCGACGGTCGAGGGGCGGCGGCGCCTTGGCCCGATCACGCAGGCTCTGGGCGAACGCTTCTATTTCCGCCTGAGTGCGCGCGGCGTCGGGCGACACAGGCACGGCCGCGACCTTGGCGGAAATCTGCGCAGCCAGGGCCTCGGGCTCGTTCACGGTCCAATCGATCCGTGCGATTTCGCCGCTCAGGGTCGCATTGTCGGCCTGAAGCCGCTGAGCATTGGTCGCGACCTGACGCACATCCGGCAGGCCTGTCGGCGCGGCGGGGAAATCCTGCCAGCGCGGATAGTGGCGGTTAGCGTCGACCAGTTCCTGCACGCGCGGCGCCAGCGGCGACGTCGCATCCGTCTTGGCGGCCAGGCCGCTGGAACAGGCGCCCAGGCCCCCCGTGATCGCAACTGCGGCGATCGGGATCATCTTTTTCGAAAGCGGCGCGTTCATTTCCCGGTCGGTCTTATGCCATCATGGCGTCGCGCGGAAGGGCGGATCAACCAGCCTGTGGCGCAGGAAGCGCGAAGGACGATCATGGCCAAGCCTCCCCCGCCCCCGAAACACACGACCGCGCAGCCCGCACGCAAAGCCGGCCGCCCCACCTCCGCAAAGCCGCGCCCGCCGCGTCAGACCAAGGACAAGCCGCAATCGCCGCCCGAGGCGCCGCCGCCGGCCGATGAGCCCCAGCCCGCCTTTGCGGGTGCCGAGCAGGCCGCGCTGATCGAGACGCTGTCGCTCAATCTGGCCAAGGCGGCGATGATGGCGCAGGGCGCGATGGCCGAGGCGGCTCTGAGCCAGGCCGCAAAAAACCCGGAGGGTCCGCCGGCGCTGACGTCCGATCCGTTCAATGTCGGTCCGGCCATGACGTCGGTGATGACCAGCCTGGCCGCGCGTCCCGACAAGTTGTTCCAGGCCCAGGCCGATCTGTTCGGCCGCTACATGGATCTGTGGAGCAGCACCGCACGTCAGGCGGCGGGCGAGGCGCCCGCGCCCGCGCCGGCCGACAAGCGGTTCAAGGACCCGGCCTGGTCGGAAAACCCGATGTTCGACATGATGCGGCGGTCCTATCTGCTGACATCGGACTGGATGAACGGGCTGGTCGCGGGCGTCGAGGACGTCGATCCAGCGGTGAAACGCCGCGCCCAGTTCTTCACCCGCCTGCTGACCGACGCCTTCTCGCCCTCGAACTTCCTGGCCTCCAACCCGGTGGCGCTGAAGGCCCTGGCCGAGACCAGCGGCGAATCCCTGGTGAAGGGAATGCAGAACTTCGCCGCCGATCTGGAACGGGGCGGGGGATCGCTGCGCATCAGCCAGGCCGATTACGGCAAGTTCGTCGTGGGCGAGAATGTCGCCACCGCCCCCGGCCAGGTCGTCTGGCGCGATGCGTTGTTCGAGCTGATCCAGTACGCGCCGACCGGCGAGACCCAGCACGAGATTCCGCTGCTGATCTTCCCGCCGTGGATCAACAAATTCTACATCATGGACCTGCAGCCCGCGAACTCGCTGATCCGCTGGCTGTCGGGGCAAGGGTTCACGGTGTTCGTCTGTTCCTGGGTGAACCCGGATCGCGACAAGGCCTGGTTCGGCTTCGACGACTATCTGGAAAAGGGCGTCTATCGCGCCGTCGAAAAGACGCTGGAGCAGGCGGGAACGAAGCAACTGAACGCCGTCGGCTACTGCATCGGCGGCACCCTTCTGGGCGCGAGCCTCGCCCATATGGCGGCGAAGGGCGATAAGCGCATCGCCGCCGCCACCTTCTTCGCCGCCCAGCACGATTTCGCCGAGGCGGGCGACCTACTCCTGTTCACCGACGACCACTGGATCGCCGAGATCGAGCGTCAGATGGATGCGGCGGGCGGCGTCCTGCCCGGGGCGGCGATGGCGGAAACCTTCAACGCCTTGCGATCCAACGACCTGATCTGGTCCTTTTTCATCAGCAACTATCTGCTGGGCAAGGACCCGCCGGCCTTCGACCTGTTGTTCTGGAACGCCGACCAGACGCGGATGCCCAAGGCGCTGCACCTGGCCTATCTGCGCCAGATGTATGGGGCGAACGCCCTGGCCAAGGGGGAGTTCGAGATCGGCGGACTGAAGGCCGATCTGTCGAAGGTGAAAATCCCGCTGTATTTTCAGGCCAGCCGCGAAGACCATATCGCACCGATGAACTCCGTCTATCGCTCGGCGCGGCTGTTCGGCGGTTCCGACGTGACCTTCACCCTGGCGGGATCGGGCCATATCGCCGGCGTCATCAACGCTCCGGCGGCGCGCAAATATCAGCACTGGACCAACCCTGCCCTGCCCGACACCCTGGGCGAATGGCAGGCGGGCGCCGTGGAGCATCCTGGCAGTTGGTGGGAGCATTGGGCGGCGTGGCTCGGCGCGCGGTCCGGAAAATCGATCCCCGCGCGTGATCCGTCCAAGGGTCCGTTGAAGCCCATCGAACCTGCGCCCGGCAGCTATGTGAAAGTGAAGTCTTGAACCGTATCGAACCGAACGCCCTCCTGGCGCTCAGCACCGGCGTGGCCCTGGCGCTTCTGGTCATGACCGCCAGCGTCTTCGGCGCGCCGGGCAATACGCTGAAATACGTCCTATCGGCGGTGATCTGCGCCGGGGCCTTCGTGCTGCTGAACGGCCGGATGGCGCGGATGATGAAACGTCCTGCGGTCCGGCCGATGATCGATGCGGACGCGCCGGGCACGGCCGTCTGGTCGGGACTGTTTCCGCTGATAGTCATCGCCATGGCCTGCGCGCCGGTCTTCTTCGCCGGTCACGACTATGGCCTGCTGGTCATCATCGCCTCGGTCGTCTTCGGCGCGACGGTGGAGTCCGCTGTCAGGGCGAATCGCTAGGCGGCCACGAACTTCAGCGCCAGGCCGTTGTTGCAGTACCGCAGGCCGGTCGGACGTGGTCCATCCGGGAAGACATGACCCTGATGCGCCAGGCAGCGGGCGCAGTGGTACTCGGTGCGCGGAACGCCGATCGCCAGGTCCCGCTTCCGGCCGATATTGGCCCCGATCACGTCATAGAAACTGGGCCAGCCGGTGTGGGAATCGAACTTCCACTCCGATCGAAACAGCGGCAGGTCACATCCCTTGCATATGAAGGCGCCGCGCGCGTGCTGGTCGTTCAAGGCGCTGGAATAGGGACGTTCGGTCGCCTCGTGCCGCATGATGCGCCAGGAGGCGTCGCCCAGGCGTCGTCGCCAGTCCGCATCCGACACCCGGCGATAGGGCGAGGCGGCGTAGCCCCCCTGTCCGGCCTCGGACGTCTCGGGCGAACAGGCGGAAAGGGCGAGCGCGCCGGCGCCCATCAGAACGCCCCGGCGATGCTGGATCAGGGACTGGGTCATGTCCCTGATACGACGGGCGCCGCCAAATGGTTTCAGCGGCTCAGATCAGGCCCGTCGCCTCGTCCAGACCCAGCATGATGTTCAGGTTCTGCACCGCCGCGCCCGAGGCGCCCTTGCCCAGATTGTCGAGCAGGGCGACCAGCCGCGCCTGTTCGCCATTGCGATCACCGAACACATGCAGCCGCAGACGGTTGGAGCCGTTCAGGCCTTCGGGCTCGATGCCCGTCATGGCCTCGGTCTCCTCCAGGTCCGCGACCTCGACGAAGCGTTGACCGTCATAGGCCTCGACCAGTGCGCCATGCAGCCGTTCGACCGAGGGCGTTTCCGGCAGCGCCCCCAGATGCAGCGGAACCTCGACCAGCATCCCCTGGCGATAGGCGCCGACGGCGGGCGTGAACAGAACGTCGCGGCTCAGACCCGCGTGCTTCGTCATTTCCGGCACATGCTTGTGCTTCAGCGTCAGACCATAGGCGCGATAGGCGGTCGCGGCGCCCCCGCTGTTTTTTGGGGCCGTTTCGAACTCGGCGATCATGGCCTTGCCGCCCCCGGAATAGCCCGAAACCGCATTGACCGTGACGGGATAGTTGGACGGAACCAGCCCCGCCTTCACCAGCGGCCGCATCAGGCCGATGAAGCCGGTGGGATAGCAGCCGGGGTTCGACACGAACTGAGAGCGGGCGATCAGGTCGCGCTGCCCCGCATCCATCTCGGGAAACCCATAGGCCCAGCCCGGCGCGACGCGATAGGCGGTTGAGGCGTCGATCACCTTGACCGAAGGATTCTCGACCATGGCCACGGCCTCCCGCGCCGCATCGTCGGGCAGGCACAGGATCACGGCGTCCGCGCCGTTCAGGGCCTCGCGCCGCGCCTCCACTTCGCGACGACGGTCGCCCAGCAGGACCAGTTCCAGATCCGGGCGCGCTTCCAGCCGCTCGCGAATCTCGAGCCCCGTGGTCCCGGCCTCGCCGTCGATGAAGATTGTGTGGGTCATGACTGCCTCGAAAAAAGAAAAAGGGCGCTCCGGGTCTCCCCGAAGCGCCCCAAATCCAAAACCGCGTGAACGCGATCAGCGCTTCGAGAACTGGAAGCTGCGGCGCGCCTTGGCGCGGCCGTACTTCTTGCGCTCGACGACGCGGCTGTCGCGGGTCAGGAAGCCGTGCGGCTTCAGGACCTTGCGCAGTTCCGGTTCGAAGTGCGTCAGGGCGTGCGACAGGCCGTGGCGGATGGCGCCGGCCTGGCCCGACAGGCCCGAACCTTCTACGGTGCAGACGACGTCATACTGGGTGGCGCGGTCGGCGACGTTCAGCGGCTGGGCCACCATCATCTGCAGGACCGGACGGGCGAAATAGGCGGCCACGTCCTTGCCGTTCACGGTGATCTTGCCGGCGCCGGGCTTCACCCACACGCGGGCGATGGCGTTCTTGCGCTTGCCGGTCGAATAGGCGCGGCCCTGGGCGTCCAGCTTCTGGACATAGACGGGCGCGTCGTTCTCGGCCGAGGCCGACAGGCCCTTCAGGGCGTCGAAGCCGGTCGCGGTTTCGGTGTTGGTCACGTCGGTCATGCTCAGACGCTCCGGGTGTTCTTGGGCGACGCCGACTTGAAGTCGATCGTTTCCGGTTGCTGGGCTTCGTGTTCGTGCTGGCTGCCGGCGAACAGGCGCAGGTGCGTCATCTGCTTGCGGGCCAGGGGGCTTTCCTTGGGCAGCATGCGCTCGACGGCCTTTTCAAGGACGCGCTCGGGGAAGCGACCGCCCAGGACCTTTTCCGGGGTCGTCGACTTGACGCCGCCGGGGTGGCCGGTGTGGCGATAGTAGATCTTGTCGGTGTTCTTCTTGCCGGTGAACACCACCTTGTCGACGTTGGTGACGACGACATAGTCGCCGCAATCGACGTGGGGGGTGTAGTCGCCGCGGTGCTTGCCGCGCAGACGGTTGGCGATGAAGGTCGCGAGGCGGCCCACGACGACGCCTTCGGCGTCGATGTGAATCCACTTCTTCTCGACCTCGGCCGGCTTCAACGAAGCCGTAGTGCTCTTCAGCATGAGGGGGTTCCTGGAGACGAAAATCGGGTCCGGCCCCCGAAGGAACCGAATGAAGGCGCGCTGATACCGGAGACGATCGGTCGCGTCAATGCGCAAAGCCCGCGCCAAATTGAGATAAGATACTGATTTAACAAATTATTTCAAACGCGGTATTAAAATACCCACTCCACTGAACAGCGTGAACGTTACGAAATAACAGATTTCGTCATCAAACCATGACGTTTCCCAGCCATCCGGGGCGTGAAGCCTTTCGGAGCGTCCCATGCATCTTCATCGCCGCAGCCTGATCTCCTCCAGCGCCGCCCTCGCCTTTTCGGGCCTCGCCCGCAACGTTCAGGCGGCCGAGGAGACCTATCTGAACGAGGTCGAAGCCTATGGCCCGCTGAAGCGAGACCCGAATGGCCTGCTGGATCTGCCTGAGGGCTTTTCCTATCGTATCGTGTCCCAGGGCGGCGAGACGATGGCCGACGGCCTGCTGGTGCCCGGCCAGTTTGACGGCATGGGCTGTTTCGGCCTGGGCGGAACCCGCGTCGCCCTGGTGCGCAACCATGAACTGAAGGGATCGTCCGCCGCGCACCGCAACTGGGGACCGGGCGGCTATAATCAGCAGCGGATCGGCCTGCTGGACGCGACGCGCGCCTATGACACCTACAAGGACGGTCGGCCCCTGCCCGGCGGCACGACGACGGTGATCTATGACCTGTCGACCGGCAGGACCGAGCGTCAGCAGCTCAGCCTGGCGGGCACCAGCACCAACTGCTGCGGTGGGCAGACGCCGTGGGGATCGTGGCTGACCTGCGAAGAGACGGAGGAGACGCCCGCCGACGCCGACGTGACCAAGGCGCACGGCTATGTCTTCGAAGTTCCGGCGCGCGCCGAGGGGCTGGTCGATCCCGTCCCCCTGACCGCCATGGGCCGTTTCGATCACGAGGCCGTCTGCGTCGATCCGCGCACCGGCATCGTCTATCTGACCGAAGATCGGCCGGACGGCCTGTTTTATCGCTTCATTCCTGATGCGCCGGGCGAACTGGTCAAGGGCGGACGGTTGCAGGCCATGGTCCTGCGCGGACACAAGGGGGCGGACACCACCAACCACCAAGATCGGCTGTGGTCCGTCGGCGACTGGCTGGATGTCGACTGGATCGACATGGCTGAGGTCGAAAGCCCGAAGGCGGACTTGCGCCAGCGTGGACATGTCGACGGCGCCGCCCTGGTGGCACGGGGCGAAGGCATCTGGTGGGGCGACGGAGAGCTCTATCTGACCGCCACATCGGGCGGGCCGATCCAGAGGGGGCAGATCCTGCGCTACGTCCCCTCGCCCGACGAAGGTCGCGCGGGCGAGGCGCGTCGTCCGGGACGTCTTCAGCTCTTTGTCGAAAGCACCAACGAGAAGACGCTGAACATGGGCGACAACATCACGATCGCGCCCTGGGGCCACCTGATCGTGTGCGAGGACAACTATTCCAGCGACATCAAGAACCACCTGAAGGGCGTCACGCCGGATGGAAAAATCTACACCCTGGGCCGCAACGTGTTTCAGGGAAACTCGGAGTTCGCCGGGGCGGTCTTCTCACCGGACGGATCGACCCTGTTCGTCAACATCCAGTATCCGGGCATGACCCTGGCCATCAACGGCCCATGGCGCGCGGCCCGGACATGAAGATGCGGGGCTGAGCGCGCAACACCACCCATAGGTTCGCCGTCGCCGCCGCCAGCACCAGGGCGGCGCCGCCCTGGTGCAGCACGCCCAGCCAGACCGGCACGGCATGCATCAGGGTGACGACGCCAAGCAGAGCCTGGGCCCAGATCAGGCCGGCCAGGGTAAAGGCCGCAAACCCCATGCCTTCGGCCACGCGCCAGCGCCAAGCCTGGAAGGCGTAGATGCTGACGGCGAGCAGCAGACCATAGGCGATCAGCCGGTGATTGAACTGGGTCAGCGCCTGGTCATGCAGAAAGGCGCCCGCCCCCAGGCTCCAGTCGGCCGGCGGCAGAACCTGACCGTTCATCAGAGGCCAGTCGGTATAGACAAGCCCGGCATGCCCCCCTGCGACGAGCGCGCCCAAGAGGCATTGCAGGAAGACCAGCCCCAGCAACAGACCCGCGCCTCGCGCCCAGCCGACGGGCGGACGACCGTGATCTTCTCCGTTCCAGGCTTCCAGCCCGGTCCAGATCAGGGCGGCGAACAGGACGAAGGCCAGGCCCAGATGCGTGGCCAGTCGCTCGGGCGCCACGCTGACCCGCTCGGACAGGCCGCTAGACACCATCCACCACCCGATCAGCCCCTGCAGCCCGCCCAGCGCCAACAGCACCACGCAACGCCAGATCAGCCGATCCGGCATGGCCCACAGGCGAAACACAGAGCGCGGCGGCGCGACACGGCATAGCAGGAAGAAGGCCAGCGGCAGGGCGAACACCCCGCCGACCAGCCGCCCGATCAGCCGATGCAGCCACTCCCACCAGAAGATGCCCTGAAACTCCCCCAGGCTCATCCCGGCGTTGATCTGGGCGTACTGGGGAATCTGCTTGTACTTGTCGAACGCCTCGTTCCACTGGGCGTCGTTCAGCGGCGGGATCGCGCCCATGATAGGCTTCCATTCGGTGATCGACAGGCCCGAACCCGTCAGGCGCGTGATGCCGCCGACGACGACCATCAGGAACACGATGGCCGCCGTGGCGAACAGCCACACGGCCACCGCGCGATTGCGATCTGGATTTCCGAAACGGTTCATTCGACGCCCGACGCTGACCCGGATATGCTGTCGCGCTCGACCATGACCAAATCGCGACCGTGGCGGTATGCCCCGCTCTTGACGGAAGATCGAGTCGGATTGAGTTAACGGCGCTGACGCCGCAGGAGATCAGGGTTGCAATACGCCGATATCGCCGCCGCCCTCGTAGGCGGACTGCTTCTGGCCTGGATCGCCGACCTATCGACGGGGCGTCGCGGCTTCGGCGGGACGTCGCTGGTGTCTGGGGTCGGCCTGGCCTGCGGCTGGTTCCTGGCGGTGCGGGTCTTTGCGATCAGCACGACGGATAGCTGGGTCTGGGTTCCTTGGGCCCTGGTCGGATCGGGCGTCTGCCTGGTCGCCTTCTTCCTGTTCCGGACCAAGCGCTGATGCCGCCGCGCGCGCGTCGATTCGTCGCCTCTATCGGCGTGCTGGCCTTTCTTGTCTTGTGGGTCTGGGGGCTGATCGCGCTGCGCGGACTGTTGCCGCCTTCCGCCTGGATCGACTTCGCCTTCTTCGGCGTGGGCGGCACGGCCTGGGGCTTGCCGCTGATCCCGCTGCTGAAGTGGGCCGAACGCGGCTGAGACCAGATATGGCGATGGGGCCGCCCGAAAGGACGACCCCACCATCATCATTCTATTTTTCAAGAATGGTCGGAGCGACAGGATTCGAACCTGCGACCCCTTGACCCCCAGTCAAGTGCGCTACCAGGCTGCGCCACGCTCCGAAGGCGCTCCCTATAGACGCGGGCTTCTGGGATCGCAAACCCTAAAACGACTTATCCACCTACCGGATGAGAACGGCGTCCAGACGCGCTTTCGCCTGCTCAAGATCGGCCAGAAGTCGCTGCAAACCCGAGGTTTCATATCGCATTGTATCGGCGACCACGGATATCTGTTCGTCCGAGACGTCCGGGATCAGATCGGCGGTTTCGGTCCCGACCAGCTTCCTCAGCCCCTGCTCCTTGTGCAGACGCTGGACGCCGCGAATGGTCAGGCCGTCCTCGTGCAGCAGGCGCTTGACCGCCTTCAGCACCAGGATGTCCTGCGGTCGGTAGAATCGACGCCCGCCGGCGCGTTTGACCGGCGTGACGAAGTCGAACTTGGTTTCCCAGAAACGCAGAACGTGCTGCGGCGCCCCGACCTCTTCAGCCGCTTCGGAAATGCTGCGAAAGGCGCCGGCGCTCTTGGCCACCGGAATCAGGCCTCGACGACGGCGTCGTGAACCCGGCTTTTCATGATCTGGGAGGCGCGGAAGCTGATGACCCGGCGTGGATTGATGGCCGCCGGCTCGCCGGTCTTGGGGTTGCGCCCCATGCGGGCGCGTTTTTCGCGAACCTGAAAGACGCCGAAGCCCGACAGCTTCACCGTCTCGCCGCGTTCCAGCGATTCGACGATCAGCTCCAACGTCCGCTCGACCAGGGCCGAGCATTCCTGACGCGACAGGCCGACCTCGTCATGAACCGCCTCGCACAGATCCGCCCGGGTCACAGTCTGTTGGCCTGTCATCATATCCCCCGCTCGCGCGATCAAGTCGGTGTCATAGGGCCGCAAAGGCCCCGAAAAATCAATGCCGCCGGGCGACTTTAGAGTCTCAGGGCGCAGGCGCCCCAGGTCAGGCCGCCGCCCATGGCCTCCAGCAGCACCATGTCGCCCTTCTTGATCCGTCCGTCCTGGATCGCAGCGTCCAGCGCCAGCGGGATGGAGGCGGCCGAGGTGTTGGCATGCGTGGCGACGGTGGAGATCACCTTGTTCTCGTCCAGGCCCAGACGGTCGCCCACGCCCTTGATGATCCGCTGATTGGCCTGGTGCGGCACGAACCAGTCGACGTCGGAAATCTGGATGTTCGCGGCGGCGCAGGCGGCGGTGATGCCTTCGGCGATGTTGACGACGGCATGGCGGAAGACCTGATTTCCGGCCATGCGCAGATGGCCGACCGTTCCCGTCGTCGCCGGCCCGCCGTCGACATAAAGAAGGTCGGTCTTGGAGCCGTCGGCGCGCAGGGCGAAGCCGAGCATCCCCTGGTCATCCGACGTCCCCTGCCCTTCGCGCGGCTCAAGCACGACCGCGCCGGCGCCGTCGCCGAACAGGACGCAGGTGGTCCGGTCGGTCCAGTCCATCAGCCGGGTCATCTCTTCGGCCCCGATCACCAGGGCGCACTTCGACAGGCCGCGCGCCACAAAGCCGTCCGCGACGCTCAGGGCATAGACGAAGCCGGAACAGACGGCCTGAACATCGAAGGCCACGCCAACGCCGGCCCCCAGCTTGTTCTGAACGATGGAGGCCACCGCGGGGAAGGTCATGTCCGGCGTCGTGGTCGCCACGATGATCAGGTCGACGTCCGTCGGCGCCCTGCCTGCATCGGCCAGGGCCTTCCGAGCCGCCTCGACGGCCAGATCGCTGGTCGGCTGGTCGTCACGCGCCCTGTGGCGCTGCTTGATGCCGGTGCGCTCCTGAATCCATTCGTCGGAGGTGTCGACGATCTTGGCCAGATCGGCGTTGGTGACGATCTGCTCCGGCAGGAAGGAGCCGACGCCGGTGACGACGCTGCGTGTGACGCTCACTGGACGGTATCTCCCACGGGGGCGGCGGCCTTGGCGTGATCGAACACCGCGTCCAGCTTGCCCAGGTTGTCCCCCACCTTGCTCATATAGTCGCTGCGCGCCAGATCGACGGCGATGCGGATGGCGTTGCCGAAACCCTTGGCGTCCGCGCCGCCATGGCTCTTGACCACGATGCCGTTCAGACCGAGCAGAGGTCCGCCGTTGATGGCGCTGGGGTCGATCTTCTGACGCATCTTCTTCAAAGCCGGCATGGCGATGGCGGCGCCCAGCTTGGACTGCAGGTTGGAGGTCAGGGCCTCCTTCAGCAGGGCGGAGATATAGCGGGCCGTGCCTTCGGCGGTCTTCAGGGCGATGTTGCCGGTGAAGCCGTCGGTGACGACCACGTCCACCGTGCCCTTGGCGATGTCGTCGCCCTCGACGAAGCCGTGATAGTTCAGGTCGAATGGGCCGTCGCGCAGGATGGCGTGCGCCTCCTTGACCTGTTCGTTGCCCTTCATGTCCTCGGAGCCGACGTTGAGCAGACCGATGGTCGGGCGGGCGACGCCGCGCACCGCCGCCTGAAAAGCCTCGCCCATGATGGCGAACTCGACCAGTTGTTCCGCATCGCTGCCGATGTTGGCGCCTACGTCGAGAACGGCGGTATGGCCCTTGAACGTGGGCCAGCTGGCGACGATGGCCGGTCGCTCCAGACCGGGCGCTGACATCCGCAGGATCAGTTTGGCGATGGCCATCAGGGCGCCGGTGTTGCCGGCCGAGACCACGCCGCCCGCCTCGCCGGTCTTCACGGCCTCGATGGCGTTCCACAGGCTGGAGCCCTTGCCGCGCCGCATGGCCTGGGCCGGTTTTTCGTCCATGGCCACGACCTTTTCGGTGTGACGGATATCGATGATGTCGGCCGGCAGGTTGCAGCGCGCCAGATGCGCCCGGATCTGGGTCTCGTCGCCATGCAGCAGGAACCGCACGCCCTCGCCGTCATGGGCGGCGAGATAGCTGCGGATGCCGGGAACGACCACGGAGGGCCCGTGATCACCGCCCATGGCGTCAAGCGAGATCGTAACTGGGGTGGGCAAATGGACCTCGTGTGGCCGCGTCGTCTTGTCGCGGCGCTTCGGATTGGGCGCTGGACGATAGCGCCGACGCCGGGGGATGCAACCACCCGATCCCTACGTCAACCTCGGCCGCGCCTCAGGCCGGATCTTCGCGATTCTTTAGCGCCTTCAGGGCGGCGAACGGCGAAATCTCGTTGGGCTCTTCCGGTTGCACGAAGGCCGCGCCCGGCTTGCGAGGGAAGGGGTCCAGCGACAGCACCAGCTGTTCGACAGCGTATTGGCCCAGGTCGATCTTGCCGTCCTCGATCAGGTCGGCGCCCTCCTCGTCCAGCGTGATCTCGATCTCGTCGGTTTCCTCAGCCGCCGCCTCAGCCAATTGGATCGAGAAGCGCCGGTCCACATCGACCGGCAAAGGCTCCAACGTCAGACCGCAGGTCTGGACGGCGTGGGCGACGACCCGCCCCTTCATGGTCCATTCGCTGGAAGACGGCGTCGGCTTGATCTCCAGATCGACCACGAAATCCTCAAGCCCCTGCAGGTCCAGGGATCGTGCGATTCGTCTGCGCGCCTCGGCGTCCGGCTCCAGCCGACGGTTCAGACCGGCGCCGATCTGATTGATGCGAACCACGTCGCTGAAGGGGTGCGTCATGCTCATCTCGTTCAAACCTCGGCCCAGGCCGGGATCGCCAGCACGGCCTTGAAATCCTGTTCGCCCAGCGCCGATCGGCTGGCCAGAGCGTAATCCGCCAGGGCGGCGGCGTGTTCAGCCTGCGGATCGGCATAGATGTTGCGAGCCATCGCCTCAGCGAGTGCAACGGCGTCCCCGTTCCGAAGCGGCGTTTCATAAGCGTTCATGCGACCGTAAACCGCCTCGCCCAGCTTGCGCATCTTCTTGCCGACAGAAACATCACCCACCCCTTCCTCGCGCAGGGCATGATCCAGCGCCGACACATAGACGTCGAACACCGCCTGGGCCGCATCGCTCCCTTGAGCCGTGTTTTCATCGCGAAAACGCAGCACCAGCAGCAGCACGTGCAGCGTATAGAGTTCGAATCGGGCGTCGATGCGGTCGGCGACGTTCAGGCGCGTATAGAAGTCGGGATTACGCGCCTGGGCCACGGCCTTGGCGTACAGATTATCGCCGATGCGCGGCCCGGATCGGGGTTTGAACAGGTTTTTCAGCATGGGTTCCTACGGCCCCTTTTCCGCCGCGCCGTTGAACTAGGACGCAGGTCCGTCTAGGTCAAAGACCTTGTTCTCTCGCAGGCGCCCGACCATGTCCCGTTTCGTCCCGCTTCTCGCCGCTGTTTCGCTGGCCGGTTTCAGCGCCGCCTGCGCGCCCGTCATCGGCTCCAACGGCTTCCAGGCCATCGACGCCAAGCCCCAGGACGTGGTCGCCGGGACGGACACCAAGGAAACGGTGCTGGCCAAGCTGGGCTCGCCCTCGACGACATCCACCTTCGAACCGAACCAAGTCTGGTACTACATCAGCCAGACGACCGAGAAATACACCTACAACCTGCCCAAGGTCTCCAGCCGCACGGTGACGGAAATCACCTTCGCGCCCGGCGGCGATCAGGTGGCGGCGGTGCGGACGCTGGGTCTGACGGACGGTGAGAACGTCGCCATGAACCGCAACGAGACGCCGACCCGCGGCCGCTCGCTGACGGTGCTGGAGCAATTGCTGGGCAACGTCGGCCGTGGCCAGCTGCCACGCACGGAAGACAATACGCCTGGCCAGCGCCGCCCCGACTGAGGCCGGCACGCCTTACAGGCAAGCGAACGGCCCGGAGATGGCTCTCCGGGCCGTTTTCCTGTCAGGAGGGTCTTAGCCGACCGATCCGCTGGCCAGCACCGCCAGCAGAAGCAGGGCGACGATGTTGGTGATCTTGATCATCGGGTTCACCGCCGGACCGGATGTGTCCTTGTAGGGATCGCCGACCGTATCGCCGGTCACGGCCGCCTTGTGGGCTTCCGAGCCCTTGCCATGGACGACGCCGTTCTTGTCGGTGAACCCTTCCTCGATCACCTTCTTGGCGTTGTCCCAGGCGCCCCCGCCTGAGGTCATCGAGATGGCCACGAACAGGCCGGTCACGATCACCCCCATCAGCATGGCGCCCAGCGCGGCGAAGGCGTTGGCCTTGTCCGAAATGCCCAGAACCGCGACGAACAGGACGATGGGCGACAGCACCGGCAGCAGCGACGGCACGATCATCTCGCGTATCGCGGCCCGGGTCAGGATGTCGACCGCACGGCCGTATTCCGGCTTGACCTGATAGGTCATGATGCCGGGGTTCTCGCGGAACTGACGCCGCACCTCGGCGACGACCGATTCAGCCGCCCGTCCGACCGCCATCATCGACATGCCGCCGAACAGGAAGGGCAGCAGCCCGCCGAACAACAGACCGACCACGACATAGGGGTTGGTCAGGTCGAAGGCGATCGGCCCCATATTGGCGAAGAACGGATAATCCGCCGGATTGGCCGAGAAATACTGCAGGTCCGACGTGTAGGCGGCGAACAGGACAAGGGCGCCCAGGCCGGCCGAGCCGATGGCGTAGCCCTTGGTCACGGCCTTGGTGGTGTTGCCCACCGCATCCAGTGCATCGGTCGAATGCCGCACGTCGCTGGGCAGACCCGCCATTTCGGCGATGCCGCCCGCGTTGTCGGTGACGGGACCAAACGCGTCCAGAGCCACGATCATTCCCGCCACGCCCAGCATGGTCGTGGTGGCGATGGCGATGCCGAACAGGCCGGCCAGTTGGAAGCTGACCACGATGCCGACGATGATCGTCAACGCCGGCAGGGCCGTGGCCTCCAGCGACACCGCCAGCCCCTGGATGACATTGGTGCCGTGACCGGAAACCGAGGCGTTGGCCACGGACCGCACCGGCCGGAAGCCCGAGCCGGTATAGTATTCGGTCACGACGACGATGGCCGCCGTGACCGCCAGTCCGACCATGCCGGACCAGAACAGGGCCATGGGCTGGATTTCCAATCCGCCCGCCGTCACGATCGGCCCCGTCACCATCTGGTTGATGACCCACCAGACCGCGCCGATGGACAGGACGCCCGTCACGATCAGACCCTGATACAGCGCCCCCATGATGTTGCGGCTCTTGCCCAGCCGCACGAAGAAGCTGCCGATGATGGAGGTGACGACGCAGACCGCGCAGATCGCCAGCGGCAGGACCATCATCACATCCACATAGGGCTGCCCCCGGAAGAAGATGGCGGCCAGCACCATGGTCGCCACCGTCGTCACCGCATAGGTTTCGAACAGGTCGGCGGCCATGCCGGCGCAGTCCCCGACATTGTCGCCGACGTTATCGGCTATGGTCGCGGCGTTTCGGGGATCGTCCTCGGGGATGCCCGCCTCGACCTTGCCCACCATGTCGCCGCCCACGTCGGCGCCCTTGGTGAAGATGCCGCCGCCCAGACGCGCGAAGATGGAGATCAGCGAGGCGCCGAAGCCCAGCGCCACAAGGCCGTCGATGACTTCGCGCCCGGTCGACGCCAGTCCCAGATGCTGGGTCAGCAAGATATAATAGCCGGACACCCCGATCAGGGCGCCGCCCGCCACGAACATGCCGGTGATGGCGCCCGATCGGAACGCCAGGTCCAGCCCCTTGGCCAGACCTTCGGATGCGGCCTGCGCCGTGCGGACATTGGCCCGCACGGAAATCAGCATTCCCGCATAGCCGGCCGCGCCGGACAGGACTGCGCCGATCAGGAAGCCGACGGCGGCATAGACGCCGATCAGGACATAGGCGGCGATCAGGATCACGACCCCGACCAGGCCGATGGTCAGATATTGCCGCTTCAGATAGGCCGAGGCGCCTTCCTGAATCGCGGCTGCGATCTCTCGCATCTTGTCGTTTCCGGTGCTCGCCTTCATCAGCACGGCGGTCTGAGCGGCGCCGTAAAGCACCGCCAGAACGCCGGCCGCGAAGACCAGCGTGAGTGAATTCGTCATTGGCGTTTCCATGCCCTTGCAAACAGGCGCGCAGGCCTTTGCGCGGTCGGGCGTTATCGCCTCTGTCCGCCTTCCGGTCCCCCCGCACGCGGCGAACGCGTCAGTGCGTCCCTTGGGATTTGCAGGAGGAGCGTGTCATGCGTTGGAAACTGGCGCAACGGGGGTCGCCAAACTGGGTCAGCGCGGCTGCTGCATCCCGGTGCGACGACGCGGGGATTGGCTGACCACCTCCACCCGCCGGATGGAGCCACGGCCCGAGATGCCGACCGAGGCCGAAACCAGGGCGGCGGACAGGGCGCGTTCGTCCAGACGGGTCCAGTCGCCCGGGACGGTGAAGGGCGTGCGATGGGCGGCGCGGACCAGGGCGTCGCGGAAGAAGGCTTCCTTGGGCTTGATCTGCTCCATGGTCTTGCCCGCGCCCAACTCCAGTCGAAGGGCGACGAAGACATAGTTGCGCAGCCGCCCGCCCTCGATGACCGGCAGGCCCAGTCCGGCAATGCTCAACGAGGCTGGCGCGGCGGGCGCGTCGCTGGAGGCGACGGCGGCGCGCGGCAGGCCGTTCGTCAGGGCGATAGTCCCGGCGGCGATCAGGGTTCTGCGATCCATGGCGGTTCGATAGCCGATGGGCGTTAGGATTCCCTTGCCGCCTCAGCCGTGGGTCCAGCCGCACCGCGCCATTTCGACGGGACGGCCGTCATGGATCGCGGTCAGGCCGGCGCCGGGCACGACCTCCCCTATTCGCGTCAGCCGAACCAGTCGCCTGTCGGCTTCGCGGCGCAGGGCCTCCTCGTGGCGGGGATGGGCGGTGAAGGCGATCTCATAGTCGTCGCCGCCGCTGGCCAGGTCTTCCAGCGCCAGCTGGGCGTCCACGCGGTCGTCGAACCACGCCTGGGCGGCGGCCGACAGCGGCAGGACATTCAGATTCAGGGTGATCCCGACGCCGCTGGCGCGGGCGATATGGCCCAGGTCGGCGGCCAGACCATCGGACACATCCACCGAGGCGGTGGCGAACTCGCGGATCGCCGGGGCGAAATCCAGACGCGGTGTCGGCGTGCGGTAATGGTCGACCAGGGCGGCGATCCGCTCCTCGTCCAGCGATAGTTCACCCCTCGCGGCCCTGAGACCCAACAGTCCGTCGCCGATCGCTCCCGTGACGAACACCAGGTCACCGACCTGCGCTCCCGCTCGCGACACCGCCGCGCCTGTCGGCGCCCACCCCAGCGCGGTCAGGGAAAAGCTGGCCGGCCCCGGCGTCTTGACGGTGTCGCCGCCCAACAGGGCCACGCCGAACCGCGACTGATCCTCCGCCAGACCCGCCGCAAAGGCCTCGCGTTCGGGCCAGCCGCACCTTTCGGACCAAAAGCAGGACAGCAGGTACCCAAACGGCTCGGCGCCCTTGGCCGCCAGGTCCGACAGGTTCACCCGCAACAGCTTGCGGGCCACCGTACCCAGCGGATCGTCAGGCAGAAAATGCACCCCCTCGACCATGGCGTCCTTGGTCAGGATCAGGTCGTGGCCGGGTCGCGACGGCAGCACCGCCACGTCGTCCATCAGGCCCCCCGCCCACTCGGGGTGGGCCAGGGGCTTCAGCAGCCTCTCGATCGTCTCGAACTCGCCCGCGACGTCGAGCGCCGGCATTATTTGCGCGTGTCTTTGGCCACGCCGTCCAACGCGGCGTTGACGAAGCGCGCCTCGGCGTCGTCGAAGAAGGCCTTGGCCAGTTCGACATATTCGTCGATCACGACCTCGCGCGGCGTCTCCGGGTGTTTCATCAGCTCCCAGGCGCCGGACCGCAGCAGGGCGCGCAGGGTGGCGTCGATCCGCTCGAGCTTCCAGTTGGAGGCCAGGCGCGCCTTGATGGCGGCGTCGATGTCGCGCTGGCTTTCGATCACGCCGCGCACGATGTCGGCGAAATAGGCCTCGTCGGCCTCGGCCAGGGCCTCGCCCTCGATGTCGCCGTCGAAACGGAATTTGGAGAATTCGGTAATCACCGTCTCCACGCCCTCACCCGCCAGCTCCATCTGGTACAGGGCCTGCACGGCGGCCAGGCGCGAAACAGTGCGGGCGCGACGCTGTTTGGACGTCAGATTCGGTTCGGCGCGCTGCCTTTCGGCTTCGGCGAGTTGTTCTAGGACGGCTTTTACGCTGTTCGGTTCAGTCATGCGCCGACGCCTACGCGCAATCGCTTCTTCAAGGCAATGAGGTCCAGGCAGGCTTTCGCCGCCCCGCCCCCCTTATCCCCTTCCGAAAGCCGCGCGCGATACCAGGCCTGATCCTCATCCTCGGTCGTCAGCACGCCGTTGCCGATGGCCAGACCCTTGACGCCCAAGGCCATGATGCCCGCCGCAGACTGATCCGACACGATCTCGAAATGATAGGTCTCGCCGCGGATGACCGTGCCCAGGGCGACATAACCATCATAGCGGGGCGCGGTCGGGAACCGGCCCGCCTCTTCGGCCATGGCGATGGCGGGCGGGATTTCCAGCGCGCCGGGCACGGTGACGACGTCGAAATCGGCGCCGCGCGCCTTCAGCGTCTCCTTGGCGCCTTCCAACAGGGCGTCGGCCAGGGCGTCGTAGAACCGCGCTTCGACGATCAGAATACGGGGGGTCTCGCTCACGCCTTCGTCTCTCCATCCATGTCGCGCCAGCCGACGATGCGCAGGCCATAGCCCTCCAGCGCCATCGGTTCGGGTCGCGTCGAACTCATCACGATCATGTCCCTGACGCCCAGGTCCAGCAGGATCTGCGCCCCGACGCCATAGGCGCGCAGCGAACGGTCCATCGCCGCCGGCCGATCCGCCCCCGCCAGACGTTCGGCCAGCGACGTCAGCGACGGATCGCGCAGGAAGACGACCACACCCGGCCCGTCATGATCGGTGATCTGGCGCAGGGCGCTGGGCACATAGTCCTGGCGCGCCTCGACATGACCCAGCAGATCGCAGGCGAAGTCCACCTGGTGCATCCGCACCAGGGTCGGCTTGGACGGGTCGATCCGGCCGTGAACCAGGGCGACATGCTCGGCGCCCTCGATGGTGTTCTTATACAGCATCAGCCGGAAGGGGCCGCCGTGGACGCTTTCGAACGGGGTATCCATGATCCGCTCGACGAACCGTTCGGTGCGACGGCGATAGGCGATCAGATCGGCGATGGTGCCGATCTTCAGCCCATGCATCTGTGCGAAGGCGATCAGATCGGGCATCCGCGCCATCTCACCGTCGTCCTTGATGATCTCGCAGATCACCCCGGCGGGGGTCAGGCCGGCCATGCGGCTGATATCCACCGCCGCCTCGGTATGGCCGGCACGGACCAGGACGCCGCCGTCACGCGCCACCAAAGGAAAGATGTGGCCGGGCGAGACGATGTCGTCCATGCCCTTGGACGCATCGGTGGCCACATGGATGGTGCGCGAGCGGTCGGCGGCGGAGATGCCGGTGGTGACGCCTTCCTTCGCCTCGATCGAGACGGTGAAGGCGGTCTTCATGCTCTCGCGATTGTCGGCGGCCATCGGCGGCAGACGCAGCTGCTGGGCTCGCTCGGCCGTCAGGGCCAGACAGACCAGGCCGCGCGCCTGGCGGATCATGAAGTTGATCTGGTCCGGGGTGGCGAATTGGGCTGGGATGATGATGTCCCCTTCGTTCTCTCGGTCCTCGGCGTCCACCAGGATGTAGGGGCGGCCGTTGCGGGCGTCCTCCAGGATATCCTCGATCGGACTGATCGGGCTGTCGTTCAGATTGGCGGCCGGGACTTGCATCATGCCGTCTCCTGCCACCGCGCGAGGTAACGCGCCAGCATGTCGATCTCCAGATTGACCGGATCGCCGACTTTCAGCCCGCCCAGTGTCGTCACCGCCCAGGTGTGGGGGATGATGTTCAGCCAGAAGACGCGCCCCTCGACCGCATTCACGGTCAGGGACACGCCATCGACGGTGATCGATCCCTTGGCGGCGATATAGCGGTGCAACGGCGCCGGCGCCTCGACCGCCACCCGGTGCGATCCGCCTTCGGGCGTGATGGAGACGATGCGCCCCAGCCCGTCGACATGGCCCGAAACCACGTGGCCGCCCATCTCGTCGCCCAGTTTTGCCGCCCGTTCCAGATTGACGCCGTCGCCGGCCGTCCAGGCGCCCAGGGTGGTCTTGGACAGGGTTTCGCTGGAGACCTCGACCGCGAACCAACCCGCCCCCTTCTCCGTCACGGTCAGGCAGCAACCCGCGTGGCTGATCGAGGCGCCCAGGTCGATGTCGGCGGTGTCCCAGACCGTCTGGATCTCATAGCGCCGGTCGCGATCGGTCTGGCGAACCTCGCGGACGCGGCCGATGTCGGTGACGATGCCGGTGAACATTTGGACGCTGGCCCCTTTCGGACCCGAAAAACACAGTCTGAATAGTCTCAATCGTCTGAAATCGACGTCACAGACGGACGTAGCGTTCCCACAGATCGTCCCCGACAGCCTCGACGCCCAGGCGACGGAACTTGGGGGCGTCGGACAGCTTTGCAAGGGCCAGGGCGGCGACGCAGGGCCGCCCCTCCCCGCCCAGCAGGATCGGGGCGCGAAACCATTCCAGCGCATCGACGGCGTCGGCGCGCAGGAACGACGACGCGACCTGCCCTCCGCCCTCAATGAGGACGGATTCCGCCCCGGCGGCGGCCAGGGCCTTCATGACCGCCGCGACGGCGGGACGGCCTTCCTCCACCTCGACCCGGCGAACGGTCGCGGCGCCCACGGCATGGGGCTCGACGGCGGTCAGGATCAGGGTGTTCTCACCAGCCAGTTTCGCGCTGACGGGGGTGCGGAGCCGACTGTCCAGCACGACCCGCAGCGGCTGATCCACCGCGCGGCCCGGCAGGCGGGCGGTCAATTCAGGGTCGTCGTGCAGGACCGTCTGGACCCCGACCAGGATGGCGTCGTGCGCGGCGCGCAGACGATGCCCTTCCAGCCGCGCCGCATCTCCGGTGATCCACTGGCTCTCGCCCGATGCCGTGGCGATCCGCCCATCCAGCGAGGTCGCCAGTTTCAGCGTGACCCGCATCAGACCTTGCCGGTCGGCTCGTCCAGGCCTTCGTCGCCCAGGAATTTGGCGAAGTCGCCGGTGTGGCGGAAGTCCTTGTAAACCGAGGCGTAGCGGACATAGGCGACCTCATCGACGCCCTTCAGCGCCTTCATGATGAAGTCGCCGACCGTGCTGGACGGGATTTCCGTCTCGCCCAGGCTCTCCAGCTGACGCACGATCCGGTTGACCATCTGCTCGACCTGATCGGCCTGGACCGGGCGTTTTCGCAGCGCCACACCCAGCGACCGTTCCAGCTTGTCGCGCTCAAACGGCGTGCGCCGGCCGTTGCGCTTCAGGATGACCAGTTCGCGCAACTGGACGCGCTCGAAGGTGGTGAAGCGCCCGTTGCAGTTGGGGCAGGACCGGCGGCGGCGAATGGCCGAACCGTCGTCCGACGGTCGGCTATCCTTGACCTGCGTATCCTGATGACCGCAAAAAGGGCACTTCATCAGGCGGTTATCCGTAGATCGGGAAGCGGTGCGTCAACTCGCGCACCTGGGCCGCCACGCCCGCCACCACGGCCGGATCGGCCTCGTCGCCGCCGTTCATCGAAGAGACGACATCGGCGATCCAGTGGCCGATCTGCTTGAACTCGTCCTCGCCGAAGCCGCGCGTGGTGCCGGCCGGCGTGCCCAGGCGAACGCCCGAGGTGACGGTGAAGGGCGACGTATCGAACGGCACGCCGTTCTTGTTGCAAGTCATCAGCGCCTTTTCCAACTCGTGCTCGGTCGCCTTGCCGGTCACGCCCTTGGGCCGCAGATCGACCAGCATCAGGTGGCTGTCGGTGCCGCCCGAAACGATGGCCAGACCACGTTCGACCAGCACGGCGGCCAGGGCCTGGGCGTTCTTGACCACCTGTTGGGCATAGAGCTTGAACTCAGGCTTCAGCGCCTCGCCGAAGGCCACGGCCTTGCCGGCGATGACGTGTTCCAGCGGGCCGCCCTGCAGGCCGGGGAAGACCGCCGAGTTGATCTTCTTGCCCAGGTCCGCGTCGTTGGACAGGATCATGCCGCCGCGCGGGCCGCGCAGGGTCTTGTGGGTCGTGGTGGTGACGACATGGGCGTGCGGGATCGGGTCGGGATAGGCGCCGCCCGCGACCAGACCGGCATAGTGGGCCATGTCGACCATCAGATAGGCGCCCACGCTGTCGGCGATCTCGCGGAAGCGTTTGAAGTCGATGTGGCGCGAATAGGCGCTGGCGCCGGCCAGGATCAGCTTAGGCTTCTCGCGCTCGGCCATTTCGGCGACGTGGTCATAATCGATCAGGTGGGTGTCTTCGCGCACCTTATAGGTGACGGGGCGGAACCACTTGCCCGACTGGTTGGCCGGCGAGCCGTGCGTCAGGTGCCCGCCGCAGGCCAGATCCATGCCCAGGAAGGTGTCGCCGGGCTGCAGCAGGGTAAAGAAGACCGCCTGGTTGGCCTGGGCGCCCGAGTGCGGCTGGACGTTGGCGAAGGCCGCGCCGAACAGCTTTTTCGCCCGCTCGCGCGCCAGGTCTTCGGTGACGTCCACGAACTCGCAGCCGCCGTAATAGCGACGACCGGGATAGCCCTCGGCGTATTTGTTGGTCAGGACCGACCCTTGCGCGTCCAGCACCGCCTGGGAGACGATGTTCTCGGACGCGATCAGTTCGATCTGTTCGCGCTGACGCCCCAGTTCGCCCTGAATGCCCTTGAAGACATCCGGATCGGCGTCGGCCAAGGTCTTGGTGAAATAGGAGTCGTGGGTGAAGGCCGTCACGCTGAAATCCCCGCAAATCAGAAGCTGGCCTATCTAGGCCCGCCAGCGCAAGACCACAACATCTTGTGGTGAAGCTGGCGTGGCGCATTCGATCTGCGCCCTAATGAGGCCGGCCGCCAAGCCAGCGGAACTGGACGCGCAGCCTCCAGGAGAAAAACAGGCTCATTATACACGTAAAACGTGTTAACTATGGAAATCCAAGATTGTTTAAAGCCTGATCGGTTTTATCAACGCCAGCACTTTGATCGTTGTGGGCTGATAGTCATGAGATTTGTTCGTCTTGTCTCCCTTCACGCCAGTCTTTTGACGCTTGCCGCAGCAGGCGCCGCAACTGCTCAGGACCGTGACGAAGCCAACGGCTGGCGTGTCACGGTCAGCCCCTATGTCTGGGCGACGTCCCTCGACGGTCACGTCAAATTGGCAGGGCGCAGGGCGCCGGTCGATGTCCCCTTCTCCGATGCTTTCAAGCATCTGGAGTCCATCGCCATGGGCGATATTGAGGTCCGCAAGGGGCGCTGGGCCGGATTTGTCGATTATCAATACGCCCGCACCAAGGAGGGCATGTCCCTGATGGGGCTGCCTTCGGAACTGGGCACGCGGTCGACCACGGTTGCGGGCGGCCTGGCGTATCGGTTGGTCGACAGTCCTCTGGGCGGCCGAACCGTCTTCGGCGACCCGCGCAGTTTCCGCGTCCAGCCCATCGTCGGCGCGCGCTGGAGCAAGCTGCGGGCTGACCTGAACACCCCGCTCGGCGCAACCAGCAAGGGTGTGGACTGGACCGACATGCTGGTCGGCCTGCGCGTCGAGGCGGACGCCACCGACCGATGGACCCTGCGCGGCCAGGTGGATGCGGGCGGACTGGACGGCAACAACCGCAGCAGCCGATCATGGCAGGCGCTGGCCACATACCACACCCCGCTGGCTGGCGGCGCCGTGGCGGTCAATCTGGGCTACCGCCTGCTTGAGCAGAACTATCAACAGAATGACTTCACCGGCCAGCGTTTCGACTGGAGCGTAACGCGCCACGGCCCGGTCGTCGGCCTGTCCCTGACCTACTGATCCCCCACCCCGAGGAGACGACATGCGTAGTCAAGTGAAGAAGGGCGTCGCCGCCCTGGCCGCCGCCTTCATGCTGGCGGTTCCAGCGGCGGAGGCCTGCACCCGCCTTGTCTATCACGGCCACGACGGGGCGGTGATCACCGCACGATCGATGGACTGGAAGGACGAGATCCTGACCAACCTCTGGATCTTCCCCCGGGGGCTTGAGCGCGATGGCGCGGGCGGCGTCAACTCGCTGAAATGGACGTCCAAATACGGCAGCGTCATCGCCAGCGGCTATGATGTCTCGACCGTCGACGGTGTCAATGAGGTCGGCCTGGCCGCCAATGTCCTGTGGCTGGTCGAGTCTCAGTATCCGGCCCCCAATCCGAACAAGCCCAGCCTCAGCATCGCCGCCTGGGCGCAATATGCTCTGGACAACTACGCCACCGTCGCGGAAGCGGTCGACGCCTTGAAGGACGAGCCCTTTGTGCTGGTCACCGACAATGTGCCGGGCCAGCAGCGGCTGACGACCCTGCACCTGTCCCTGTCGGACGCCAGCGGCGACAGCGCCATCTTCGAATATATCGACGGCAAACTGGTTGTGCATCACAGCCGCGACTATCAGGTGATGACCAACTCGCCCACCTTCGACCAGCAGCTGGCGCTGAACAGCTATTGGCGGACGATTGGCGGCACGGTCTTCCTGCCGGGCACGAACCGCGCGGCCGACCGCTTCGCCCGCGCCTCCTTCTACGTCAACGCCGTGCCCAAGTTCGAAGACCCCAACCTGGCGCTGGCCAGCGTGTTCAGCGTGATCCGCAATGCGTCCGTGCCCTTCGGCATCTCGACGCCGGATCAGCCGAACATCTCCTCGACGCGCTGGCGCACGGTCGTGGACCACAAACGCAAACTCTATTTCTTCGAGTCCGCCCTGACGCCGAACACCTTCTGGGTGGACCTGAAGAAGATCGACTTCTCGCCGCGCTCACGGGTCAAGCGGCTGGTGTTGGGCGAGAACCAGATCAACACCCATGCCGGCGACACCACCGCCGGCTTCAGCGACGCCGCCCCCTTCCCCTTCCTGGGGCCGCAGTAGGGTTCGGAGATGAGCGGCCGCCGGATGATCCGATCCGGCGGCCGTCGCAATACGGATCAGGCGCGATTCTGCAGCGTCCGCCTCAGCTTGGCGATCGCCACCCGCTCTACAGACCTGGGTTCGTTGACCGGACCCATGGCGCTGACTTCACGACCAGTGGCGACGTGGATAGCCGAACATTTGACGTAGGGGCCGTTGCGGGTGAACTCGACGATGACCTCGCCGAGGTCGTCGCCCGTCGTCACGCGGCGACGGGACGGCGCGCCACGTTGCAGTGCGCGAACAGCTTGTCCATCGCCTGGACCAGATGATCCATCATGGCGTCGGTGTGGTTCGGCGAGGGGGTGAAGCGCAGACGCTCTGTCCCCTTGGGCACGGTGGGATAGTTGATCGGCTGAACATAGACGCCGTAATCGTCCAGCAGCATGTCCGATATCATCTTGCAGTGGATCGGATCGCCGACGTGCACGGGCACGATGTGGCTCTCGCTTTCCATCACCGGAATACCGGCGGCTGCGAAACGGGCCTTAAGCGTCGCGGCGCGTTCCTGATGTTTTTCACGCAGTTCGGGGTGGCTCTTCAGATGCCGTACCGAGGCCAGAGCCCCCGCCGTCAGGGCGGGCGGCAGGCTGGTGGTGAAGATGAAGCCCGAGGCCCAGCTGCGCACCGCGTCCACGATCACCGCGTCGGCGGCGATATAGCCGCCCATCACGCCGATGGCCTTGCCCAGGGTGCATTCGATGATGTCGATCTGGTCCAGGACGCCGTCGCGTTCGGCCACGCCCGCGCCGGTATCGCCATACAGGCCGACGGCATGGACCTCGTCCAGATAGGTCATTGCGCCGTATTTCCTGGCCAGGGCGATGGTGCCGGCCAGGTCGGCGATGTCGCCGTCCATCGAATAGACGCTTTCAAAGGCGATCAGCTTGGGCGCGTCGGCGGGCGCGGCGGCCAGCAGGCTTTCCAGATGCGCCAGGTCGTTGTGCATGAACACGTGACGCTCGCCCCCGCCGTGGCGAATGCCGGCGATCATCGAGGCGTGGTTCAGCGAATCGGAAAAGACGATCAGGCCGGGCAATATCGTCTGAAGCGTCGAGAGCGTCGCCTCGTTGCCCACATAGCCCGATGTGAACAGCAGCGCCGCTTCCTTCTGGTGCCAGTCGGCCAGCTCGGCTTCCAGGTCTACCGCCGAACGGGTCGTGCCGGAAATGTTGCGGGTGCCGCCGGCGCCTGCGCCTACGGCGTCGATCTCTTCGTGCATGGCCGCCAGGACTTCATCATGCTGGCCCATGCCGAGGTAGTCGTTGGAGCACCAGATCACGACATCCTGCTGGGACCCGTCCTCGCGGCGGCGCACGGCGAGCGGGAACTGTCCGCGCACACGCTTGAGATCGGCGAAGACGCGATAGCGTCCTTCGCTGCGAACCTGCTCCACGGAGCGGCTGAAGGCGGCCTTGTAATCGAACAACGCGGGGTCTTTCGCTTATGGCGACGGCTGAGCGTTTTCTGCTCTTCCAGCGACGCCTTGTCCATGTCCCCGACATGGACAAAACGACCCAAACCCTTAATTGATAACGGTTCTCACTAAGCGGTTAGATCAGCCCGGTTTGCGGAAGCGATAGACGAACTGATCGGTCCGGCCGCGAATCTTCTCATCGAAGACGTTCAGGCTGTGATCGTCGGCAGGGTTGGCGACAGCGGTGCTTTCCCTTTCATAGACGAATCCGGCCGCCTCGACTTCGCGTTTCAGATAGTCGCCTTCGATCCTATGCAGGGTCTGGACCGCCGAAATCCCGCCCCCTCGCGCCGCCTGGTGATCGATCAGGATGTAGCGGCCGCCCGGCTTCAGGGCGGCGAAGGCGGCGGCGTTCATCCGGGCGACATCGGTGTTGAAGCCGGGGATGTGGAAGTCATGGTATTCCTGGCTCATGAAGATCATGTCCAGCGGCTCGGCGAAGGTCATGGCGTCCAGCAGGCCGTTGACGCGCGTCACGTTCGGATAGGCCGCGACCAAAGCGTCGGCCCCTGCGTTTTCGCGCGCCATCGTGCGCTCCGGCACGAAGGCGTAGACCCGACCGGTCGGGCCGACCACGTCGGAAAACAGGCGGGTGAAATAGCCGGCGCCGGGGCGGATGTCGGCGACCTTGTCGCCCGGCGCAAGTTGGGCGAAGGCCAGGATTTCGGCCGGATGACGCAGCGCATCGCGCGCGACCTCTTCGGCTGGACGCTTCGGATCGGCGATGGCCTCGGCGTAGAGAGCGGCGTATCCTGCCGGCTCTGCATCAGCCGCTGCCGGATCAGCCAGCACGGCGTAATCTGAAGATCTGACGACTGTCCGCTTCCCGCCGTCCGAGTCGATGATAATGCAGCCGGACAGGCCCGCCGCAAGAGCCAGGGCCGCCGCGCCCGCCGCCAATTTCCCGATCATCGCCGTCTCCCTGGATTTGTCGGCGATAGGCCCGCATTTCACCGATCCGCGCAAGCGGCGATCACGGGCGAAATGATCCGACGCATCTCGCGATTTGCGCCGCCCGCCCCGCAGCGCTAGTCCCACGCCAGATTTCCCAAGGTCACGCCATGCTTCCCTATCAGCCCGCTCCCTTCCCGCTCGCCCGGCCGCGCCGCCTGCGCGCCAGCCCGTGGGTGCGCCGCCTGGTCGCCGAGACGACCCTGACGCCGGCCGACCTGATCTGGCCCCTGATCGTGCATGACGGAGCCGAGGATCGTGTTCCGGTCGCCTCCATGCCCGGCGTGTTCCGCCTGTCGCCCAAGGCCGCAGCGGCGGCGGCCGTCGAGGCCCGCGACCTGGGCATTCCGATGATCGCCCTGTTCCCCAATGTCGATGGCGCGATCAAGGACGCGGTCGGCACAGGCGCGACCGACCCCGACGGCCTGATCCCCGAGGCCATCCGGGCCATCAAGGACGCCGCGCCCGAGATCGGCGTCATGACCGACGTGGCGCTGGACTGCTATACCGACCACGGGCACGACGGGGTGATGGAGGGCGAGCGGATCGCCAACGACGCCTCGTTGGACCGGCTGGCCGAACAGGCTTTCATCCACGCCCACGCGGGCGCCGACGTCGTGGCGCCCTCCGACATGATGGACGGCCGCATCCAGGCGGTGCGCGAGGCGCTGGAGGCCAATGGGTTTCAGGACACGCTGATCCTGTCCTATGCCGCCAAGTTCGCCTCGGCCTTCTACGGGCCCTATCGTGACGCCGTGGGATCTTCGATCATGTTGAAGGGCGACAAGAAGACCTATCAGATGGACTACGCCAACTCCGACGAGGCGCTGAAAGAGGTGGCCATGGACCTGTCGGAAGGCGCCGACGCGGTGATGGTCAAGCCGGGAATGCCCTATCTGGACATCGTGCGGCGGGTTTCAGAGACGTTCCGCGTACCCACCTTCGCCTATCAGGTGTCGGGCGAATACGCGATGATGCAGGCCTCTATCGCCAACGGCTGGCTGGACCAGGACCGCGCCATTCTGGAGACGCTGCATGGGTTCAAGCGGGCCGGCTGCGCCGGCGTCCTGACCTATTTCGCGCCCCAGGCTGCGCGGCTGCTGGGCCGATGACCGTCGAAATCCGCCCCGTCACGGACAACGATTGGCCGGGGCTGTGGCCGATCATCGAGACCGTCACGCGCGCCGGCGAGACCTATGCCTATCCGCTGGACATGACCGAGGCGCAGGCCCGAACGATGTGGACGCCGCACGCGCCCGGCGGAACCCTGGTCGCCGTTGAGGACGGCCGAGTGCTGGGGGCCGCCAAGATCATCGCCAACCAGCAGGGAAACGGCGCCCACGTCGCCAACGGCAGTTTTATGGTCGCCCCCGAGGCGCGCGGACGCGGCGTGGCCCGCGCGCTGGGCGAGGCCGCCCTGGCCTTCGCCCGCGACGCCGGGTTCAGGGCGATGCAGTTCAATGCGGTCGTGGAAACCAATGGGGTCGCCGTCGCCCTGTGGCGGAAGCTGGGCTTCGACATCATCGGCACGGTTCCAGAGGCGTTCGATCATCCGACGCACGGACCGGTCGGCCTGCACGTCATGTATCGGAAGCTCTGAGGCGTCAGTCGCGCGTTTGGAGCCGCGCCGCCAGGCTGGACGTGTCCCAACGGTTCCCGCCCATGGCCTGGACCTCGGCGTAAAACTGATCGACGAGGGCCGTCAGGCTGAGCCGCGCGCCGTTCGAGCGCGCTTCGTCCAGCACCAGCCCCAGGTCCTTGCGCATCCAGTCGACGGCGAAGCCGAAGTCGAACTGGCCCTTGGCGGCCGTTTTCCAGCGGTTGTCCATCTGCCAACTCTGGGCCGCGCCCTTGGAGACCGCCTCATAGGCGGCGTCGGTGTCCAGACCCGCGATCTGGGCGAAATGCACCGCCTCGGCCAGGCCCTGGACCACGCCGGCGATGGCGATCTGATTGACCATCTTGGTCAGCTGGCCCGATCCGGCCGGTCCCATGTGTTTGATCGCCTTGGAATAGGCGTTCAGCGCGGGTTCTGCCTTGGCCAGGGCCTCGGCGTCGCCGCCCGCCATGACGCTGAGTTGGCCGTTCTCCGCCCCGGCCTGCCCCCCCGACACGGGCGCGTCGATGAAACTGCGCCCCTGCCCCGCCGCCAGTTCAGCCATCTCGCGCGCCAGTTTGGCCGAGGTCGTGGTGTGATCGACCACGACGGCGCCATCAGCCAGGTGCGGCGCAGCCTCGGTCACGACCGTCCGCACGTCGTCGTCATTGCCGACGCACAGGATGAACAGGTCCACGCCCTGGGCCGCCTCGGCCACGGTCGCCGCCGTCCGTCCGCCGGTCGCGGCGGCCCAGGCCTCGGCCTTGGCGACCGTGCGGTTGAAGCCGGTCACGTCGTGGCCTGCCCGCACCAGGTGACCCGCCATCGGGGCGCCCATGACGCCCAGGCCGGCGAAAGCGATCTTCATGTCAGGCTCCTCAAACGTTTGCGTCGCACTAGGCCGCGACGCGTCGCCGTTCAAGGTCAACGCCCGGTTAACCTTGGCCAGGCCAGAATGGGACACCACTCCTCGGGATGCGCATCCATGTCCGTGAGCGATCGTCCGATCCTCATCAAGAAGGTCAAGAAGGTCTCCGGCGGGGGCCACCATGGCGGCGCGTGGAAAGTGGCCTATGCGGACTTCGTGACCGCCATGATGGCCTTCTTCCTGCTGATGTGGCTGATCAATACGACCGACCCGGAACAGAAGCGCGGCATCGCCGAATATTTCGCCCCGGCCAGCGTATCGGAAACCACATCGGGCTCGGGCGGGATTCTGGGCGGCACGGCGCTGGGGGACGACGGGGCCAAGAGTTCAGGTTCGCAATCCGTGCTTCAGGAACTGGCGCCCGAGGCGCCGGCGACGGATCAGAACGGCGCCAGCGCCAACCTGTCGTCGGCCAGCGACGCCGCGCTCCAGGCCGAAATGCAGAAGCGTGAAGCGGCCGAGTTCGCCAGCGCCGCCGAATCCCTTCGCCAGGCCATGCAGTCGATGCCGGAACTGGCCGAACTGTCCAAACAGTTGATCGTGGATCAGACGCCCGAAGGACTGCGTATCCAGCTGGTCGATCAGGAGGGCCGGTCGATGTTCGACAACAACTCGGCCCGTCCCAACGCCCGCGCCCAGGTGCTGCTGAGGGCGGTGTCCAAGGTCATCAATCAACTGCCCAATCGCATCTCCGTCACCGGCCACACCAGCGCGACGGCCGGCTCCAACCGCGCCAGCGCGCCTGCGGACTGGACCCTGTCGTCCGAACGCGCCAACGCCTCGCGACTGGTGCTGCAATCGGCCGGGGTGGACGCCGACCGCATCTATTCCGTGGCGGGCAAGGCAGGGTCCGATCCCCTCTATCCCGACGACCCCAGCCTGGCCGGCAACCGCCGCATCGCCATCGTCCTGCTGCGCGAAGCGCCTGTCCTGCCGACGGACACCTCGCTGTGACCCGCCCTGCTGCAACGCCGACGCTTGCAGCCCGCGCGCGAATGACGGCAAATCGCGCCATGACCCCCGTGTCGCAAAATCGGCAAGATCGGATGCGGACCTGAGGCCGTGACCCAGCACGTTCCGACACGACAGCTTCGCTTCTTCATGACCTCGGTGGCGCCCTGCCCCTATCTGCCCGGAAAGACCGAGCGGAAGGTGTTCGCCAACCTGCCCTTTTCCGACGGCGCCCACGTCAACGACGAACTGACCCTGGCCGGATTTCGGCGCAGCCAGAACATCGCCTATCGCCCCGCGTGCGAGGCCTGCGACGCCTGTGTGTCGGTGCGCCTGCCCGTGCCGGCCTTCACCTTTAGCCGGTCGCAGCGCAAGGTTCTGGCGCGTAACGACGACCTGTCGCGCAGCCTGGTCGAGGCCGAGGCCACGACCGAGCAATTCCAGTTGTTGCGCCGCTATCTGACCACCCGTCATCCGACCGGCGGGATGAGCGACATGGGCTGGATGGATTATGTGGCCATGGTCGAGGACACGGCCGTCCGCACCCATCTGATCGAATACCGCCTGCCTTCGACCGACGGCGGGCCGGGCGATCTGGTCGCCGTGACCCTGACCGACCTGCTGAACGACGGTCTGTCGATGGTGTACAGCTTCTATGACCCGACGATGGAACGGCGAAGCCTGGGCCGGTTCGCCATCCTGGACCACGTCCGCCAGGCCGCCATCGTGGGCCTGCCCTACGTCTATCTGGGCTATTGGGTCAGAGGGTCGGCCAAGATGGACTACAAGGCCGATTTCCGCCCGATGGAGATGCTGGGCAAGCTGGGCTGGACGCCGCTGGAGGATTAGGTTCAGCCGCTAATCGTCATTCCAGGGCAGAGCGTAGCGAAGAACCCGGAACCCAGGGCCGGATTTGTCCCGCCAGACGCATTCGACGCCGATCCCAGCCGCCTGGGTTCCGGGTTCGTTCGGACGCCTCGGAATGACGCCCTTATCTGAACTTCCTTAAACCCCGCGGCCCTTGCCGTCCGGCCCCGGCGCGTTTGCCCAGCCAGTCCTTCCAGTCAGGCCAGTTGCGGCGACGCCCGCCGCCGTCCGCCCATTCCGGCCCCTGTTCGGCATTGAACACGGTCACATCGGCCAGACCGCCCTGTTTGAAATTCTGTAGGCGCACGCCCTTGCCGCGTCCCATTTCGGGCAGTTCGACCAGGGGGAAGATCAGCGTCTTGATGTTCTCGCCTATGGTGGCGATGTGGTCCCCATTAACCCGCTGCATGGCCAGCATCTCGCCGTTCAGCACCTGTTTGCCGCCGCGCTTCTGGGCTAGGGTGTCGTCTTCCGGCGCGATGAAGCCGTAACCCGCCTTGGACGCGATCAGCAGTTTTCCGCCCGGCTGGTGCGCCAGGACGGCGATGATGTCCGCCTTCTCGTCCAGATCAATCATCAGGCGCAGCGGCTCCCCGTGTCCGCGCCCGGACGCCAGCTTGTCCGCGCCGATGGTGAAGATGCGCCCGTCCGAGGCTCCGACCAGCAGTTTGTCGGTCGTATAGGCCGGGACCAGATAGGCCAGTTGGTCGCCTTCCTTGAACTTCAGCTCCGACGGGTCCTCGACCTTGCCCTTGGCGGCGCGAATCCAGCCGCGCTCCGACAGTATGACGGTGATGGCTTCACGCGGGATGAAGGCTTCAGGCGCGACGAAGGCCGAGGCGTCCACGGCGTCGGCGATTGTGGTCCGGCGCGGCGAGATCAGGGCCTTGCGAACGGCCTCCAGCTCCTTCGAAATCGCCTTCCACTGCTTGCCTTCCGAAGACGTCAACGCCTTCAGGCTGGCAAGTTCCTCCGCCAATGCGTTGTATTCCTTATCGATCGCCATTTCCTCGATCCGCGCCAGTTGGCGCAGACGGGTGTCGAGGATGTAGTCGGCCTGAGGCTCAGTCAGGCCGAAGCGTGCGATCAGGACCGCCTTGGGCTGTTCTTCCTCGCGGACGATGCGGATCACCTCGTCCAGGTTCAGGAAGACGATCCGCAGACCTTCCAACAGGTGCAGACGCTTCTCGACCCGTTCGATCCGCCATTGCGAACGCCGGTTCAGCACCTCACGACGGTGATCCAGGAAGGCCCGCAGGCAGTCCTTCAGCCCCATGACGCGCGGCGTGCCGCTGGCGTCCAGCACGTTCATGTTGATCGGGAAGCGGACCTCCAGATCGGACAGTTTGAACAGGCTTTCCATCAGCATCTCAGGCTCGATGGTGCGGTTCTTGGGCTCCAGGATCAGGCGGATGTCTTCCGCCGACTCGTCGCGCACATCCCCCAGCAGCGGGGCCTTCTTGTGCTCGATCAAATCCGCCAGAGCCTCGATCAGGCGCGACTTCTGCACCTGATACGGCATTTCGGTGACGACGATCTGATAGGCGCCGCGATCCAGCTTTTCCTCGCGCCATTTTGCGCGCAGCCGTACTCCGCCCCGGCCCGTCTCATAGGCGTCAAGGATCGAGGCCTGACCTTCCACCGACACCCCGCCGGTGGGGAAGTCCGGGCCGGGGACCAGTTGCACCAGCTCGGCGGTCGTCGCGTCCGGCCGCTCCAGCAACAGCTGGCAGGCGTCGATCAGCTCGCCGACATTATGCGGCGGGATCGAGGTGGCCATGCCGACCGCGATGCCGGACGATCCATTGGCCAACAGGTTCGGGAAACCGGCCGGCAGGACGACCGGCTCCTCGTCATGGTCGTCATAGGTGGCGCGGAAATCGACCGCGTCCTGGTCGATGCCGTCCAGCAGCAGGACGGCGGCGGGCGTCAGCTTGCACTCGGTATAGCGCATGGCCGCCGCGCTATCGCCGTCGATGTTGCCGAAGTTGCCCTGACCATCGACCAGCGGATATCGCTGGGCGAAATCCTGGGCCAGACGCACCAGGGCCTCATAGATCGAGGCGTCGCCGTGCGGGTGGTATCCGCCCATGACCTCGCCGACGACCTTGGCGCATTTGCGCGCCGCCGCCTGCGGGTTCAGCCGCATCTGGTGCATCGCGTACAGGATGCGGCGGTGCACGGGCTTGAAGCCGTCGCGCACGTCCGGCAGGGCGCGGTTGGTGATGGTCGACAGGGCGTAGGCCAGATAACGGCGGCTGAGCGCCGTCTCCATCGGCTCGTCGATGATGCGGCCGCCTTCCGGCGGCGGGGCGTGGATCGTCATGGCTCTGCGAATCGGGGATCGGAAGCGATAAGTCTAGCCCGCCCCGCCTCAGTTTGGGGGATAAGCCGATGCCGAGGGTGACCGAAAGCCTCCGCCGTTCGTATTAAGGCGCACATACTGCGTCAGGCCGTCCGATGATCCTGTTCCTGCTGTCCTATCTCGCCGGGGTTCTGACCATCGTCAGCCCCTGCATACTGCCCGTCCTGCCGTTCGTCTTCGCGCGCGCGGATCGGCCGTTCGTCCGCAACGGCCTGCCGTTGCTGGTCGGCATGGCCATTACCTTCGCGGGTGTCGCCACCTTGGCGGCCCTGGGCGGCGGCTGGGCCGTTCAGGCCAATGCGGTGGGACGTTGGATCGCCCTGGCGGTGATGGCCGTGCTGGGCCTCAGCCTGTTGTTTCCGGCGGTCGGCGACCGGCTGATGCGCCCGTTCGTGGCGGCAGGGTCGTGGCTGACCGACAAGGCCGAGCGGCATGGCGGCGACCAGGGCGACGTGCGCGCCTCCCTGTTGCTGGGTGCGGCCACCGGCCTGCTGTGGGCGCCGTGCGCGGGGCCGATCCTGGGAGTGATCCTGACCGGCGCCGCGCTTCAGGGGGCAGGCGTCGGCACGACGGTTCTGCTGCTGGCCTATGCGGCGGGTGCGGCCACGTCTCTGGCGCTGGCCTTGCTGGTCGGGGGCCGGGTGTTCAAGGCGATGAAGGGCGCGCTGGGCGTCGGCGAATGGGTGCGGCGGGGTCTGGGCGTTCTTGTGCTCATCGGCGTCGTCGCAATCGGCCTGGGCGCCGACACCGGCCTGTTGACCCGCATTTCGGCGGCCAGCACCAGCCGGATCGAACAGGCCCTGTTGAGCGGGATCGGTCGCGGCGTGCCGACGAACGCGGCGCCGACCGATCTGGCCGATCTGCCGGTAGAGGGCGCGATGCCGCCGCTGACCGGCGCCACGACCTGGATCAACACCCCGCCCCTGACGACCGAGCAGTTGCGCGGCAAGGTGGTGGTGGTCGATTTCTGGACCTATTCCTGCATCAACTGCATCCGCTCCATCCCCTACGTCCGGGCCTGGGCCGAGAAATACAAGGATCAAGGGCTGGTCGTGATCGGCGTCCATACGCCCGAGTTCGCCTTCGAGAAGTCCGAGGCCAATGTGCGTCAGAACATCCAGCGGCTGGGCATCGCCTATCCGGTGGCGATGGACAACGACTTCGCCATCTGGCGCGCGTTCAGGAACCAGTATTGGCCCGCCCACTATTTCATCGACCCCAAGGGTCAGATCCGCCACCACCACTTCGGCGAGGGCGATTACGCCGGTTCCGAGCGCGTCATTCAGCAACTGTTGAAGGAGGCGGGCGCGGCCAGTGTCGCCAGCGACGTGGTCAGGGTTCAAGCCAGCGGCGCCGAAGCCGCCGCCGACATGGGGCAGGTCGCGTCTCCAGAAACCTATGTCGGCTATGCACGCGCCGAGAATTTCCGTTCGCCCGGAGGCCTGGCTCGCGACAGCCTCAAGACCTATGCGGGCGCGCCGTTGCAACTGAACGACTGGAGCCTGGCGGGCGACTGGCGGGTCACGCCAGAACACGCCGATCTGCAGAAGGCGGGCGGGCGCATCGCCTTCCGGTTCCGGGCGCGCGACCTGCATCTGGTCATGGGGCCCAGCCAGACGGGCGCCGCTCCGCGCTTTCGCGTCACCATCGACGGGGTCGCGCCAGGCGGCGACGCCGGGTCGGATATCGACGCCCGGGGTCTGGGCCGCATCCAGGGCGAAAGGCTTTATCAGCTGATCCGCCAGACGGGGCCGGTGCGCGAACGCACCTTCGAGATCGAGTTCCTGGACCCCGGCGTCCAGGTCTTCGCCTTCACCTTCGGCTAGAGGCGACCGGCCTCGGCCAGCTTGTCCAGCATCCAGACGCGGGCGGGCGGCAAGGGCCGGTTCTGGGGGTGGAAGACGAACTGCTCCAGGAAATGGCCGGTCAGATCGAATCCGGCCCGGACGTCGCCTTCGATCAGGCCCGCCTGAGCGCCCAGCATGAAGGGCGGCAGGGTCAGCATCTTGTCCGCATAGGGGGCGCCGGCCGCGCGACTGACCGCCCGGCCGGTGCGGGGGCTGACGTAGATCAGGTCGTCCGCCGTGCCCGTCGCCGCGCATTTCGACAGGTCCAGACCAAAGCCCAGGTCCTCCAGAAGCCCGGCCTCGAACCGCACGAAGATCGCCGGCCACACATCCGGCAGGACGAAGGCCGCCATCAGCGCCTCGAACGCCAGGAAGACGCCCGGGTGCGGCTCCCGTTCCGGCAAGGCGCCCTGGGCCACGCCGGCCGCCGCCGCCAATCCGGTCAGGGCCAGAGCGTGATCGAACAGGGCGCTGGGCCCCTCGCCCACCGGCTCCAGCCGCGCGGCGCCCAGATGATCCGAAGTGCGCGCCCGATAGTCCGCCACGACCCGCGCCCCGGCCTGCAGAAAGGGCCGCATCTTGCGCGACGCCCCGCCCGCCACATAGGCCGAACGCCGCCCGTGTCCTTCGGTCAGCAGATCGACGACCGCGCCCGTGTCGCCGTGCGCCCGCGCCGACAGAACAAAGGCCTCTTCGTGAAAATCCATCTTCACGGCTTAGCGCGGCGCCGCGAAGTTGGCCATACGTTCCGCCTCAATGGGCGGACGCCGCCTCGCCCTTGATCGCCGCCACGACCGCATCGGCCCTGTCGTTGGGCACCGCGAAGCTCAGCACATATTGTTCGATCTTCCAGCCGTCGTCGGTCAGACGCATGACGCCCGAACCCCGCGTTTCGCCATAGGACGGACTGGCCAGCTTTTCCTCGAACCAGGCGATGCAGCGGCAGTCGATCGGGGCGATGGTGATGGCACGGGACGTCGCGGGGAACGACCAGGCGGTGTCCTTCTTGAACCATGGCTCGGCGAAGGCCCGGAACTGCGCCATGGTCCAGTGTTCGTTGGCGTCCGTGCCGACGAAACGCGCGTCGGGGGCGAACAGGCTGAAATAGGTCGCCTCGTCGGCCGTGGACGACGCCTGATTCAGCCGATCCAGAACCGAGGCGACCTGTGCCTCGGCGGTCGGGGCGGCGGTCGCGGATTGCGACAGGGCCAGGGCGGCGATGAGGGCGGTCAGCATGGCGATCTTCCTTCGATGATCGGGAATGGTGAAGCCGAGACCGCCCCGTCACAAGCCGCAATCGCCAAGCCTAGTCCGCGCTTTCCGGCACGGGATAGGTTTCGGGTTTCAGCACCTTGGCCAGGGCCAGCATGTTGCGCGCGGCGTTGCGGCCCACACGGTCGGCGTAGTCGTGGCCCTGATCCGTCTCGACATAGTCCGGCCCCGGTCCCGGTCCGAGGTGCCAATAGGTCCAGCTTTGCCCCGGCATGGTGAAACCCATGTCGATCAGGGCCTGGGACACGGTCGCGACGATGTGGTGCGCGCCGTCCTCATTGCCGGTGATGATTATGCCGCCCACCTTGCCGAAGGCGACAGGCCGACCGCTGTCGTCCGTTTCCTCAAACAGGGCGTCCATCCGCTCCAGCGCGCGCATGCAGACGCTGGACATCTGACCGACCCAGGTCGGCGTGGCGAAGACGACGATATCAGCCGCCATGATCTTTTCGTGGACCGCAGGCCAGTCGTCGCCTTCGCCCTGGTCGGTCTTCACGCCGGGTTTGATGTTCAGATCGACCAGGCGAATCAGTTCGGTCTCCGCACCGCCCTTCTCCAGTTCGCCGATCACCACATTGGCCAGGGCTTCGGTGCTGGACGTCTCGGGCGACGGTTTCAGCGTGCAGTTCAGGATCAGGGCTTTCATCGGCGAGTCCTTTCGTCAGTTTCCAGCTAACCGACGGCCGCGTCCGGCGTTCCCGCCTTGATAAAGATCATGGACGGCGGGCCTTACCTCGACCAAGGTCGAATGGATCACCGTCGCCGCCCGGCCTAGCCCGACGAGAAATCGCGTCGCCCCAGGCCCTCCCCGGCCGCAACCCACCTCCGTCCATGTCATCGCGTATCCGCAGCCAGGCGCTGAAATCCAAGGTCATGTCGGCCCACGACGCCGCCGCTCTGATTCCCGCCGGCTCCACGGTCGGGATGAGCGGCTTCACCGGTTCGGGCTATCCCAAGGCCGTGCCGCCCCAACTGGCCCAGCGGATCGAGGACGCCCACGCCGCCGGCGACGCCTTTCGCCTGAACCTGTGGACCGGCGCCTCAACAGGGCCTGAGCTGGACGGCGCCCTGGCCAAGGCCGACGGGATCGAACTGCGCCTGCCCTACAACTCCGATCCCATCGCGCGCGAGAAGATCAACTCGGGCCAGATGGACTATCTGGACATGCACCTCAGCCAGCTGGCCCCCGCCGTGTGGCAGGGCGTGCTGGGACCGCTGGATACGGCGGTGATCGAGGTGTCGGCCGTCAACGAAGACGGTTCGCTGGTCCCGTCGTCGTCCATCGGCAACAACAAGACCTGGCTGGATCGCGCCAACCGCGTGATCCTGGAGGTCAACCGCTGGCAGAATGCGGCGCTGGAGGGGATGCACGACGTCTATTACGGCACGGCCCTGCCGCCGAACCGCGTGCCCATCCCGCTGACGCGGCCGGATCAGTTGATCGGCCAGCCCAGCCTGCGTTGCGACCCAGACAAGATTGTCGCCATCGTCGAGACCGATGCGCCTGACCGCAACCTGCCCTTCGCCGCGCCCGACGCCACGGCCCGCGCCATCGCCGGCCACCTGATCGAGTTCCTGAAGCATGAGGTCAAGGTCGGCCGCCTGCCCGCCGGCCTGCTGCCGCTGCAATCCGGCGTCGGCAATGTCGCCAATGCGGTTCTGGCGGGCCTGATGGACAGTTCGTTCGAACGGATGGCCGCCTATACCGAGGTGATCCAGGACGGGATGCTGGACCTGCTGGACGCGGGCAAGCTGACGGTCGCCTCGGCCACCGCCTTTTCCCTCAGCCCGGAGGCGGCGGCGGACCTGAATGGCCGGATGGCCCAGTTCCAGGGCAAGATCATCCTGCGCCCGCAGGAAATCTCGAACCATCCCGAGCTGATCCGCCGCCTGGGCTGTATCGCCATGAACGGACTGATCGAGGCCGACATCTACGGCAACGTCAACTCGACCCAGGTCATGGGGTCGCGCATACAGAACGGCATCGGCGGGTCGGGCGATTTCGCGCGCAACGCCTTCATTTCCTGCTTTGTGACGCCCTCGACGGCCAAGGGCGGCAAGATTTCCGCCATCGTGCCGATGGCCAGCCACGTCGATCACATCACTCAGGACGTGCAGGTTCTGGTCACCGAACAGGGGCTGGCCGACCTGCGCGGCCTGTCGCCCAAACAGCGCGCCAGCGTCATCATCGCCAACTGCGCCCACCCCGACTATCGCGACGCACTGGTGGACTATTATGCGCGGGCGCTGAAGGGGTCATACGGCCTGCAGTCGCCGCACCTGCTGGACGAGGCCCTGTCCTGGCACCAGCGGTTCATCGAAACGGGTTCGATGAAGCCGGCCTAGCGCGCCAGCCTCGTGGGGAAGTCGCGCCCAAGGGCCTCGGCCATCCCCTGTTCCGCGATCAGGAACACCTGGTCGCGCAGATGATAGTTGTTGGACAGGACGATCACGATCACGTCCTGATCCGGCTGATAGAGCATCAGGTTGCGAAACCCGCCCCAGCTGCCGGTGTGATAGATCTGGCGGTCCTGGAAGCTGGGCTGAACCTGGTCGCCCAGACGGTTCGAGAAGATGCCATAGCCCCAGTCGCGGCGGGGATGGCTACGCTCGTTCGGTTTGGTGTCAGCAGGCGCGTGGTCGGCCAGCATCTGCTGATAGCTGGCGGGCGTCAGCAGCGATCCGCGATGCAGGGCCCGTTGCCAGACCAACAGGTCGTCCAGCGTGGAATAGACTGCGCCCGCCCCCGCCACGATGGAGGTGTTGGCGTTCGGCTGGGCCGCCAGACCGCCGGGGAAGTTGGCATAGCCCATGATGACGCCGTGATCGCCGCCGTCCAGATCCAGCCCCGTCTCCTTCATGCCCAGCGGCTTGAAGAAGGTGTCGCGCATATAGGTCTGGAACGGCTTGCCGCTGGCCTTCTCCACAATCGCGGCGGCCAGGTTGAAGCCGGCATTGTCGTATCGAACCTCGGTCCCCGGCTCGAACTGAAGGCCGAACCGCTTGGAATCCTCGGTCAGCTCGTCCAGCGTGGCGTGGGTCGTGCGACGCATCCCCCAGCCGGGCCGCGCCATCAGGTCGGGAATACCCGAGGTGTGCGACAACAGATGACGAATGCGGATGTCCTGCCACGCCGCCGGGCATGGCTGCATCCATTTGCACACCGGATCAGTGACATTCAGCTTGCCTTCGTCCTGAAGCTTCAGGATCGCCGTGGCGGTGAACTGTTTGGAGATGGAGGCCAGGCGGAAGCGGGAATCCAGCTTCAGCGGCTGATCGCGCTCATAGTTCGCCTTGCCATATACCTGACGAAACAGGACCTTATCGCCTCTGGCCACGAGAACGGCGCCCATGAAGCGTCCAGCCGCCGCCTCACGATCCAGGCGCGCGGCCAGTTGCGGCAAATCCTCGACGACCACGACCGGCGGACGTGGCGGCGCGTCCGCCCGTTCGGCGATCAGATCCGCGTCGCTTTTCGGAGCGACGGTCGTGGCCACGCCCGCCCAGAGGGCGCCGCCAATGATCAGCGCCCCCAGGACGCCCAGAATGAGCCGGGGATGTCCCCCGGCGGTACGCGGCACTTCAAACACGGGAACTCAGACGTCGAAATCCAGACCGAACTGGGCATACAGGGCGCGGCTATCCTGCCACTTAGGATCGACCTTGACGGTCAGGAACAGATGGACCTGACGTCCCAGGATCTCGTTCAGTTCCTCGCGCGCCTTCTGGCCGATCCATTTCAGCGTCTGGCCGCCCTTGCCCAGCACGATGGGGCGTTGGCTCTCGCGCTCGACATAGATGGTCTGTTCGATGCGGGCCGAACCGTCGGCGCGATCCTCGAAACTGGTCGTCTCGACCGCGGCCGAATAGGGCAGTTCCTCATGGACGCGCAGATAGACCTTCTCGCGCGTGATCTCGGCGGCCAGCACGCGCACCGGCACATCGGCCGCCTGATCCTCTGGATACAGCCACGGCCCCTTGGGCATCGACCGGGCCAGCCGCTGTTTCAGGTCATCCACGCCGTCGCCGTTGGCGGCCGAGATCATATAGACCTCGTCATAGACGCCGCTCTCGAACAGCTTTTGCGACAGGGCCAACAGGGTGTCGCGGCGCATGCCGTCGATCTTGTTCAGCGCCAGGATGACCTTGGTTCCGGTCGCCTGAAGATTGGAAATGATGGTTTCGGTATCCTCGGCCGAGCGGCGGTCGGCCGCCGTGCCCTCGCGACCTTCGGAATCGATGTGCGACTGGGCGTCGATCAGATGGACCACCACATCGGCGTCTTCCGCGCCGCCCCAGGCCGAGGCGACCATGGCCCGATCCAGCCGTCGGCGCGGGGTGAAGATGCCCGGCGTGTCCACCAGGACGATCTGGGCGTCGCCCTCCATGGCGATGCCACGGACAGGAAAGCGCGTCGTCTGCACCTTCTGGGTGACGATGGAGACCTTGGCCCCGGTCAGCCGGTTGACCAGCGTGGACTTGCCGGCGTTTGGCGCGCCGATGATGGCGGCGAAGCCCGCGCGCTGGTTTTCGATATCGGTCAAATGACGCCTTCACGTTTGAGCAGGGCCGTCGCGGCCGCCTTCTCCGCCTCCTGACGCGAACGCCCTTGCGCGGTCAAGGGCTGCACGTCCTGCACGGAAACTTCGACGGTGAATGTCGGCGCATGATCCGAACCCGTCCGATCCGCCACGCGATAGGTCGGCAGCGGCCGTCCCTGGCCTTGCGCCCATTCCTGCAGGGCGGACTTGGGATTGGTCACCGTGCGTGACGGCGGCGCCGACAGTTCCTCGGCCCAGGCATGCTGGAAGACGGTGCGCGCCGCATCCAGGCCGCCATCCAGATAGACCGCCGCCAAGAGCGCCTCGACCGCATCGGCGATGACGCCCGCCTTGCGCCGTCCGCCGGTCTTGGTCTCGCCGGGCGACAGTCTGAGCGCGGGGCCGACGCCCAGCGCCTCGCCCACGCGGGCGCAGGCGCTCTTGTCGACCAGGGCGTGCAGGCTGGACGACAGTTGGCCCTCGTCGGCCGTGGGAAAGTCGCTGGACAGCCGCTCGGCGACCAGCAACCCCAGCACCCGGTCGCCCAGAAACTCCAGCCGCTCGTTGTCGCGCGGGCCGTGGATGCCTGTCGGCGCCCCCTCGCCCACGCTGGCGTGCGTCAGGGCGCGTTCCAGCAGCGCCTTGTCCTTGAACGGATGACCGATCCGCCGCTCAAGCGCGACGACCGCCTCGGCCCGCAGATTGGCCATCAGTGCAGGACGTTGAAGAACCGGTCCAGACGCACGTTGAACCAGCTGACCGGGTTCCACAGCGACGAACCGGGCTTCCACGAGAACAGGATGATCTGCGCCTTGCCGACCAGGTTCTCGGCCGGGACCATGCCCACGCCGCTGGACTGTTCGACACGGCTGTCGATGGAGTTGTCGCGGTTGTCGCCCATCATGAAGTAATGGCCAGCCGGCACCTCATAGACGGGCGTGTCATCCAGATCGTTTCCGGGACCGAAGTCCTGGGTCATGAAGCTCTTGCCCTCAGGCAGGGTCTCGCGGACCTCCGTGACCGGGCGGGGCCCGAAGATGTCTTCGATCTCGGTGCGGCTGACGATCACGTCCTGGACGGGCTTGTCGTTGATATACAGCTTGTTGGCGATCATCTGGATGCGGTCGCCGGGCAGGCCGATCACGCGCTTGATGAAATCGGTCTTGTTGTCGCGCGGCAGTTTGAACACCACGATGTCGCCGCGCTTGGGCGCCGAGCCCATGATGCGACCATCGAACAGCGGCGGGCTGAACGGGATGGAGTGTTTCGAGAAGCCGTACGACCATTTCGACACGACGATATAGTCGCCTTCGTACAGGTTGGGCTCCATCGAGGCGGACGGAATGGTGAAGGGCTGGAACAGGAAGATCCGCAGCACCATGGCGATCAACAGCGCAAAGACGATGGTCTTGAAGATTTCGCCGGTCTCGTTGGCCGCCGATGTCTTCTTGCCGCGGTCGCCCGGCGTATTGGCATAGACCTTCTGGTTCGCCGTCGTCGGTTCCCGAACCGACCTGACCGGAGCGTCGGCTTCCGACGCCGCAAACCGTTCCTCGGGGCTGGCGTCGCGCTGGGCGTCGTCGGGCTTTTGGTCTTCGCTCATGCGATCAGGCATCCTCGCCGCGTCCGCGCGGTCATCGCGCACGCCTATAACCTGATTACGACTGCGGCAAGGCTTCGATCACCACGAAGGCCAGCGCATAGGGATGTTCGTCGCTCAGCGTCAGGTGGATTTTCGCTGTATGTCCGGGCGGCGTCAGACGCGCCAGATGCTCGGCCGCATGACCCGTGAGCTTCAGTGTGGGCTGCCCGGACGGCAGGTTCACCACCCCCATATCGCGCCAATAGACATCGGCCCGCATACCGGTGCCCAAGGCCTTGGCGCAGGCCTCCTTGGCCGCGAACCGCTTGGCGTAGCTCCAGGCCGGGTCCGGCTTTCGGTCCGATCGCGCGCGCTCCAGATCGGTGAAGCAACGCTGCTTGAACCGTTCGCCGAACCGATCCAGCGACGTCTGGATGCGCCGGATGTCGGACAGGTCCGCGCCGACGCCGATGATCATGCCGCGTCCATCGCCGCGCGCATCCGGCGGATGGCGGCGTCCAGGCCGATGAAGATCGATTCGCCGATCAGGAAATGGCCGATGTTCAGTTCGCGGATTTCCGGGATGGCCAACATGCGCGGCGCCGTGTCGTAATCCAGCCCATGACCGGCATGGACCTCCAACCCCAGGATGTCGGCCTGGGCGGCGGCGGCGACCAGACGTTCAAACTCGACCTCGCGTTCGGCGGGATCGGTCAGATGGCAGTAGCGGCCGGTGTGGAATTCCACCACCTGGGCGCCGACGGCGGCGGCGGCCTCGACCTGCTCTTCCGCCGGTTCGATGAACAATGAGACCCGGACGCCGGCCTCCGCCAGCGTCTTCACGACCGGCGCGATCCGCGCTTCATGACCAGCGACGGCCAGACCGCCCTCGGTCGTCACCTCCTCGCGCCGTTCGGGCACCAGGCAGGCAGCGTGCGGCCGATGCCGCAGGGCGATGGCCAGCATCTCCTCCGTCACAGCCATCTCGAAGTTCAACGGCTTGCCGGCGCGGGCGCACAGGGCGCTCAGCACGTCGATGTCGGGGTCGGTGATGTGACGGCGATCTTCGCGCAGATGGGCGGTGATGCCGTCGGCGCCGGCGGCCAGGGCCGCCTCGGCCGCACGGGCCGGATCGGGATGCGCCCCGCCGCGCGCATTCCGCACCGTGGCGACGTGGTCGATATTGACGCCCAGTCTGACCCGTTCGCGCATCGTCTATTTCGCCAATCTGCGGCTGCCGGGATCTTCGACCGGAAGCGCGGCCAATTCCGGCGGCAGGGCGTCAGCCGGATAGGCCGGCACGTCCAGCGAGGCCAGGGCGATCAGCGGCACGCCGACATCGGCCTTGCCACCCGACCGATCCACGATACAGGCCGCCGCGATCACCTCGCCGCCCGCCGCCTGGATGGCGGCGATGCATTCGCGTGACGACAGACCGGTCGTGACGATGTCCTCGACCATGACGACCTTCTCGCCCGGTTCGACCGAGAAGCCGCGACGCAGTCTGAAGGCGCCGCCCTCGCGCTCGACATACATCGAACGGACCTTCAGGTGTTTGGCCGTCTCGTAACCGGGAATGATGCCGCCCACGGCCGGCGAGATGGCGACGTCCACCGGGCCGACCGTCGCCACGATCTTCTCGGCCAGCGCCTTGCACAGCCGCTCGCAACGCGCGCCATCCATGAAGACCAGGTTCTTCTGCAGGAAGACCGGGCTATGCAGACCCGAGGACAGGACGAAATGGCCTTCGCGCAGGGCGCCGGCGTTGCGAAACTCGTTGAGGACATCTTGGGTGTTCATGTCGGCGTTCTAGACCCGGATCGCGCGCGGATGAACCCTCTGGCTGCGCTTCAGTCGATGTTTTCGTTCGGTCGCAGACCGCGCGCCAGCAGTTCGGCCCACACGCCCTCGGCGTCTTCGGCGAAACCGATCAGGTCCAGGTCGGAGGGCGCGATCATCCCATGTTCGACCAGGGCGTCGAAACCGATGACGGAGGTCCAATAGGCCTTGTCCACCAGGACAACCGGAACCGGCGGCGCCTTGCCCGTCTGGCGCAGGGTCAGGATCTCGAACATCTCGTCGAAGGTGCCGAACCCGCCCGGAAACACCACCAGCGCATTGGCCCGCATCGCCAGATGCATCTTCCGCATCGCGAAATAGTGGAACAGGAAGGTCAGTTCCGGCGTGGAATAGGCGTTCGGCTCCTGCTCATGCGGCAGGGTGATGTTGAAGCCGACCGACGGCGCGCCCGCGTCGACGGCGCCGCGATTGGCCGCCTCCATTATGCCCGGACCGCCGCCAGTGGCGATGACGTTGTCGCGCGGTTCGCCGACCGCGCCCCGGAACGCCCCGCCCCGCTCGGACGCCAGCCGCCCGAAGGCTCGCGCCTGTTCGTACCAGCGATGGCCCTCGCGGATTCGCGCGCTGCCGAAGACGACGAGGGTGGAGCGCACGCCCCAGGCTCTCAGCGCCTCCTCGGCCTTGGCGTATTCCATCAGGAAGCGAACGCCGCGCATGGAATCGCCAAGCAGGAAATCCTGATCCATCGCCGCCATGCGATAGGACGGCGCGGCCATCTGGGCGGCGTTCGGCCTGATCGTCTCGGTCATTCGCCCCTCGCGCGTTCCACGGAATCGACGGACGGATTGGCGCGCAGGGCGGCGATGATCATGGTCGCGTGCTTGGCGTCCTCGACTTCCACGTCCACGTCCACGTCGAAGAAGTCCTGCTGGCGGTGCGCCATCGACAGGTTGATGATGTTGCCGCCGGCCTCGCCGATCAGGGTCGTGACCTGGCCCAGCACGCCTGGGGCATTGCGGATCGTCGCACGGATGCGGGCGGCGGCGACTGCGTCCGTCTCGGCCTGCGGCGTCCACTGCAGATCGTGCCAGACCGAATCGTCATCGGCGAAGGCGGCCAGGGTCTGGCAGTCGATGGTGTGAACGGTCAGACCGGATTCCGGCTCCAGGATTCCCACGATCCGGTCGCCCGGCACCGGGGTGCAGCACTGGCCGAAATGGACCGACACGCCAGGCGTCAGACCGCCGCCGCGCACGAACAGCCGCGCCTTGTCGCCCTCGATCCGTTGCTTCTCCGGCCCGGCCTTCAGCCGCCCCTTCAACGCGGGGAACAGGATCTCGGCCGTCGCCGTCGGCGACAGGCGCCCCCGGCCCAGGCCTTCGAACAGATCGTCCTCGCCCGCCGCCGCCAGGGTTTCCAGCACCGGCTTCAGCGACACGTCGGCCAGCGACTTTTCGATGCGAGCCAGCGTCTGATCCAGCGCGACGCGGCCCAGCTTGATGAACTCCTCCCGCTCCGACGTGCGGATATGGCGACGGATGGCGGATCGGGCGCGGCCGGTCACGGTCAGGCTGCGCCAGTCGGCGGGCACCTCGCGCTTGGAGCCGCGAATGATCTCGACCACGTCGCCGTTCTGCAGCGCGGTGCGCATCGGCTTCAGTTCGCCGTTGACCTTGACCCCGACGGCCGTGTCCCCGACCTCGGTGTGGACGGCGTAGGCGAAGTCCAGCGGCATCCCCCCGCGCGGCAGCGTCACCAGCTGTCCCTTCGGCGTGAAGACGAACACCTGGTCCAGATACATTTCCAGCTTGGCGTGTTCGACCCAGTCCTCGCCGCCCTCGCCGTGCTCGATCACCTGAACCAGGTGGCGCAGGTTCTGCAGCGGGTCGCGGCCGCCGCCCTGCTCCATGGCTTCGCGGTCGAAGCCATAGGACTGGTTCTTGTAGCGCCAGTGGGCGGCGACCCCGTCCTCGGCGACGCGGTCCATCTCCTCGGTGCGAATCTGCATCTCGATCCGCAGACCGCGCGGCCCGACCACCGTCGTGTGCAACGAGCGATAGTTGTTCGATTTCGGCGTGGAGATGAAGTCCTTGAATCGCTCGGGCACCATCGGCCATTCGCGGTGGATGACGCCCAGTGCACGGTAGCAGTCGTCCTCGGCCTCCACGATGACGCGGAAGCCGTAGATGTCCGACAGGGACGAAAACCCAACCGACTTGCGCTGAAGTTTGCGCCAGATCGAATAGGGCGTCTTCTGCCGGCCATAGACGTTCGCCTTCAGACCGGCCTCGGAGAGCACCCGCTCCACCTCACCCGCCACGCCTTCAATGGCGCGGCCATGCTCCAGCTTCAGCGCCTCCAGCCGCCGCTCGATGGCGGTCTTGGCGGTCGGGTTCAGGTGGGTGAAGGCCAGTTCTTCCAGTTCGGACGCGATGGAGTGGATGCCGATGGACCGACCGAGCGGCGCATAGACTTCCAGCGTCTCACGGCTGATCCGCTCGCGCTTCTCGGGCTTCACGTATTGAAGCGTGCGCATATTGTGCAGCCGGTCAGCCAGCTTGACCAACAGCACCCGCACGTCCCGGCTGATGGCCAGGATGAATTTGCGCAGGTTCTCAGCCTGGCGCGTGTGCTCGGCCTGAAGCTCCAGCCGCGACAGCTTGGTCACGCCCTCGACCAGCACCGCAACCTCCTCGCCGAACATGCCGGCGATGTCGTCGCGCGTGGCCGAGGTATCCTCGACCACATCGTGCAGCAGGGCCGTTACGATGGTGGCGGTGTCGAGCTTGTAGTCGGTCAGTATGCCCGCGACCTGGATCGGGTGGGCGAAATAGGGATCGCCCGAGGCCCGCAGCTGCGAGCCGTGCATCTTCATCGCATAGACATAGGCGCGGTTCAGCAGCGCTTCGTCGGCGGTGGGGTCATAGGCCTTTACGGCCTCGATCAGCTCGAACTGGCGCAGGATGGGCGCGCGTTTCCGCTGCGGCGCCGAGTCGGCGGGCGCGGTCTGGAGGTCGTTTTTGTTTGCAGCTTGGGGCGCCGGCGGAACCGCATCGGTCCGCGCCGGCAGGATAGTGACGCCAGGGGCTCCTTCGGGCGTCAGTACCGCTCCTCCTGACCGCCGTCGCGGTCGCTTTGCAGCGCGCGGATCAGCTCGGCCTCGGCCATGTTCATGTGCTGCGGCTCGGCCAGCAGGGCGACGACCTCGGCCTCGTCCTCGGCTTCCGTGCGCTCATCCACCCGCTGCAGCGTGGTGATGATGGTTTCACGCAGTTCGTCGGGAATGACGGTGTCGTCGGCGATCTCGCGCAGGGCGACGACCGGGTTCTTGTCGTTGTCGCGGTCGATGGTCAGGGCGGCGCCGTTGGCGATGCTGCGGGCGCGATGGCCGGCCATCAGCACCAGGCCAAAGCGGTTCGGAACCTTCTCGATGCAGTCTTCGACGGTGACGCGGGCCATGAAATTCCTCGAACGCGGGGGAGAACCGCGTCAAATACAGATACAGACTGGTCTTTGCAACGCCACAGGGGCGGAAGTTAGGCGCGGCGCCTTCCCCTGTTCACCGCGTTGGCCGTGCGTCCGCCCCGACCGAGGCCGACGCCGCGAGATCAAACGCCGTTCGTCCGTTCGTCGGATGCACCCAGTCGGGCATGATTTCGGCGAGCGGAGCCATGACGAACCGCCGCTCGGCCGCGCGGGGGTGCGGCAGGATCAGGCCCTCCAGGTCACCACTCAGCCGCCCATAGGCGATCAGGTCCAGATCCAGCGTGCGCGGGGCGTTGCGGACCGATCGCCGACGCCCGAAGGCGTCCTCGATCCGCCCCAGGGTCGCCATCAGGGCATGCGGATCGTGGTCGGTGCGAACGATCGCGACGCCGTTCAGGAAGGGCGGATCGGACGGATCGGGCCAGGCGAGCGACGACCACCAGCCCGAGCGGGCGATCACGTCGATCCCCTCGCTGCGGAACCGCGCCAGCGCCGCCTCCAGCGCCTCGCGGCACGTGGTCCATGCCCCCTTGTCATTACAGCCCAGCGCAACGATGACTGCCTGGTCCAGGTTCATCGCGCCGTCGATTCCCACATCGACGGGCGCGCGCGCCGGGGCGTCATTTTCTTCATTCCTTTTGTCGGCTTCGACCATGTTTCATTCCACCGACCGCCTGGCGATCTTCATCGACGGGTCCAACCTCTATTCCGCCGCCCGTGCGTTGCAGCACGACATGGATTTTCGGCGGATGCTGGACTGGTTCCGCGAGAAATCGGTCCTGACCCGCGCCTATTATTACACGGCCATCGTCGAGGGCGAAGAATTCTCGCCGGTGAAACCGCTGGTGGACTGGCTGGACTACAACGGCTTTTCGGTCGTGACCAAGCCGGTGAAACGCTTCACCGACGGCGCGGGTCACAGCCGGATCAAAGGCAATATGGACATCGAGATCGCGGTGGACATGCTGGAACTGGCCCCACACATCGACCATGCCGTTCTGTTTTCCGGCGACGGGGATTTCCGCCGTGCGGTTCAGGCGATCCAGGCCAAGGGGGTGCGGGTCACGGTGATCTCGACCCAGAAGACCCAGCCGCCGCATATCGCCGACGAACTGCGCCGCCAGGCCGACAGCTTCCTGGACCTGAACGACCTGATGGCCGACTTCGGCCGCCCCAAGGCCGCGCAATGAGCCTGACGCCCGAACCGCCCCGCGACTGCCCGCTGTGCCCGCGCCTGGTCGAGTATCGGCGCGAGAATGCGCGTCAGAACCCCGACTGGTGGAACGGACCCGCCGCCTCCTTCGGCGATCAGAAGGCGCGTCTGCTGATCGCCGGTCTGGCGCCCGGCCGCACCGGCGCCAACCGCACGGGCCGCCCCTTCACCGGGGACCATGCCGGTTGGCTGCTGTACGAGACCCTGAAGAAGGCCGGGTTCGCCCATGGCCATTACGATCCGAACGGCCACGACGACCTGACGCTGACGGACTGCATGATCACCAACGCGGTGCGCTGCGCCCCGCCCGGCAACAAGCCCCTGCCGATCGAGGAGACGACCTGCCGGCCCTTCCTGATCGACCGGCTGAAGCTGCTGCCCAATCTGAAGGTGATCGTGACCTTGGGCGACGTGTCGCGCCGCAATATCCTGAAGGCCTTCGGACGGCCCGCCTCCGCCATGCCGGCGGGCCACGGCGCGCAGGGGGAAGCCGGCGGCTACGTCATCCTGAACAGCTATCACTGCTCGCGTCTGAACACGAACACCGGGCGCCTGACGCCCGAGATGTTCGAAGACATCTTCGCCCGCGTCCGCAAACTGATCGAGGACTGATCCCCGCGGATCAGCCCTTGTCGCGCAACAGTCGGGCCTTGTCGCGCGCCCAGTCGCGGTCCGCGCTGGCCTGACGTTTGTCGTGCAGCTTCTTGCCTTTGGCCATGGCGATCTCGATCTTGGCCTTGCCCGCCTCGTTCAGATACAGCCGCACCGGGATGATGGTCTGGCCGTCGCGCTGGACCGCCCCGATCATCCGGTCGATCTGCTTGCGGTGCAGCAGCAGGCGGCGCGGACGGCGCGGCTCGTGGTTAAAGCGGTTGGCCTGTTTGTAGGGCGGGATGTCGGCGTTGATCAGCACCAGGTCGCGCCCCTCGGGCGAGACATAACTCTCGGCGATGTTGGCGCGGCCGTCACGCAGCGCCTTGATCTCCGTACCCAGAAGTTGAATGCCGGCCTCGACGAAATCTTCCAGGAAATAGTCGAACCGCGCCCGCCGATTTTCCGCCAGCAGCTTGGTCTTCGGTTTATCGGACGCCATCAACCGACGCCCGCATCCGCCATGGCGCGGTCGATGATCGGCTTGACCGCATCCGAGGTCGGCGACAGCGGAAGACGCGCCTCCTCTTCACACAGGCCCAGTCTGGCGAGGGCGTATTTGGTTGGCGCCGGCGAATTGTCCAGGAACAGCGCCTTGCACAGGCCGATCAGCCGGCCCTGCCACTCGCGCGCCGTGGCGTAGTCGCCGGCCGTCATCGCATTATGCAGGGCGACCATGGCCTCGGGCGCGACATTCGACGCCACCGAAATCAACCCGACGCCGCCATGGGCGTGATAGCCCAGATAGCTGGGGTCATCGCCCGAGATCAGATCGAACTGGCCCGTGATATTGGCGCGCATCCAGCTGGCCCGGCTCATATCGCCCGTGGCATCCTTGATGCCGACGATGTTCGGATGGGCCGCCAGGCGCGCGACGGTATCATTGGCCAGATCGGACCCCGTCCGGCCCGGCACATTGTACAGCAGGATCGGCAGTTGGACCGCGTCGGCCACGGCCTCGAAATGCGCCGCCATGCCCGCCTGAGACGGACGGATATAATAGGGGGTGACGATCAGCGCGCCGTCCGCGCCCACCGTCTTGGCGTGACGGGTCAGGTCGATGGCTTCCTTGGTGTAGGGCGATCCCGTGCCGGCGATGACGCTGACGCGACCCGCCGCCAAACGCACACACAGTTCGATGACGTGCTTGTGCTCGTCCAGGTCCATGCTGGCGCCCTCGCCCGTCGTGCCCATCGGCACGACGCCGTGCACGCCTGCGGCGATCTGACGCTCAAGCAGTTTGGCGAATGCGGCTTCGTCCACGTTTCCGTCACGAAGTGGTGTGATCAGGGCGGTGATCACGCCCTTGAACAAGGGGGCGTTCATGAGACTAAGCTGGCCTGCGTGGGGAGTGACGATGGACGGATGTTCATCGCCTTTGCAATGAGCGCGGGACGTTAGGTCGCCAGCGGCTTCGCCGCAACCGGGATTGAATGGGAACAGGACAGATCATGATCGCGACCAGTCTGGCGGCGGCCCTCGCCGTCCTTGCGCCGAACCCGCAGGACGCCCTGCCCTCCCAGCCTGTGCCGTACGCCTCGGCGTCCTCGTCCGTACCCGGTTATTCCGCCACCTATCAGGGCCGCGTGCTGAACGATCAGGATACGGCGCTGTTTCGCCAGGGGCTGGCGGCGGCCCGCGCGCGTGATGTGTTCGGCGCTCAGTCCGCCATGTCCCAGATTCGGGACGCCTCGGCCCGCAAGCTGGTCGAATGGGCGCTGATCGACACATCGGGCGAACAACTGCCCTATACCGATCTGGCGCGGGGCCAGACCGACCTGGCCAACTGGCCGCGCGGCGAATCACGTCGCGCGGCCGCCGAAAAGGTTCTGGATCGATCGGGTCTGGGCGCCGATGCGGCCCTGGCTCTGATGTCGGACGGCAAGCCCACGACGGTCGAAGGCGCCATCGCCTACGCCTCGGCGCTGGAGCAACGCGGCCGCCAGGATCAGGCCCGCGATCTGGTGCGTGACTGGTGGCGCACCCGGTCGTTCGACGACGGCCCGCAGTCGCGCATCCTCGGCCGCTGGGGCGCCTGGTTGACGCCGGCGGATCACGAGGCGCGGCTGAACATGCTGTTGCTCGGTCCGCACGGCCCGGCGACGCGCAGCATGATCAATCTGGTGTCGCCCGACCGCGCCGCCATCGCCAATACGGTGATGACCCTGCGCTCGGCCTACAGCCCCGACGCCGTCATCGCCAATCTGACGCCCGCCCAGGCGGCCGATCCGGCCGTGGTGCTGGAGCGTGTGCGTCTTCTGCGGTCCCAGAGCCGCCAGTCGGAAGGGTTCGCCCTCCTGGCCAGTCTGCCGCCCGCACCGGCCCACACGACCGGCGACAACACCCTGTGGAGCGAGCGCCGCAACTATTTCCTGGACGCCCTGCAACAGGGCAACTGGCGCGCCGCCTATGACGCCATGAACGGCCACGGTTTCACCTCGGGCGACCGGATGGTGGACGCCGAGTTCTTCGCCGGCTGGGTCGCCTTGACCAAGTTGAATCAGCCCGAGGTCGCCGCCCGCCACTTCGAGGCGCTGCGCACCGCCTCCTCCACCCCCATCACCCAGGGCCGCGCCTACTATTGGCTGGGCCGTGCGGCGGAGGCGCGTGGCGAACGCGACGCGGCGCTGGGCTATTATCGCAATGGCGCCCAGCACTGGCAGACCTTCTATGGCCAGTTGGCGGCCGAGAAGGCGGGGATGACCACGCTTCAACTGCCGGGCGAACCTGTGCCGTCCCAGGCCGATATCGCGCGGTTTGAGGGCAACGAGATCGTCCGCGCCACCCGCATCCTGGGCGAGACCGGCGAGATGAGCCTGCTGCGCGTCTTCGCCTATCAGCTGGACAACGACCTGCCGACGATCAACGACCTGGCCTTGCTGATGGACCTGTCGCGCGGCTATGGCGAGGGCTTCACCGCCATGATGGTGGGTCGCGCCGCCAGCCAGCGCGGCTTCGTCATGCCCGAACGGATGTATCCGGTGCGCGTGCCGCCCCAGGTCGCCGGCGCCGCGCCGCTGGAGTTCACCCAGGCCATCACCCGCCAGGAATCCAGCTTCGACCCGCGCGCCCGATCCGGCGCCGACGCACGCGGCATGATGCAGTTCCTGCCGTCCACGGCATCGGGCGTCGCCCGTCGTCTGGGCATGGGCTATTCGGCCGAGCAGTTGTGGAACCCCGACTACAACATGACCCTGGGCAGCTATCACCTGGGCGAGCTGATGGCGGCCAACAACGGCTCCATGCTGCTGGCCACGGTGGGCTACAACGCCGGCCCTGCCCGGCCCAGCCAATGGATCGCACGCTGCGGCGACCCGCGCGGCGATGCGATCAAGACCATCGACTTCATCGAATGCGCGCCCTTCACTGAGACGCGCAACTATATGATGCGGGTGATGGAGAATATGGCGGTCTACAAGGCCCGTCTGAACGGCGGCACGGCCCCCCTGACCCCCTCGGCCGACATATCGCGCGGCGCGGCCGCCGGCCCCAGACCCTACGCGGGCTATTGAGCGCGGCGGGCCGCCAACAGCGGCCCGTTCGGCCCCTCGATCCAGCCGCCGTCCAGTCCGAACACCCGACGCAGCACGTCCGGCGCCAACGCCTGCATCGGCGCGGCATCGGCGATCTTCCGACCCTGGTCCAGCACCACGACACGATCCGCGACCGTCGCGGCCAAAGTCAGGTCGTGCAGGCTGACCAGCACGCCCGCTCCGGCGTCGGCGCGCGCCCTCAATCGCTCCAGCACCAGCCGCTGGGCGTCCGGGTCCAGCCCCGCGATCGGTTCGTCGGCCAGCAGCAGCGGCGCATCGACCACCAGGGCTCGGGCCAGCAGCACGCGCGCCCGTTCGCCGCCCGACATCTCCGCCACGCCGCGATCCGCCAGATGACCGGCCCCCACCTCGTCCAGCGCCGCCCGCGCCCGCGTCAGGGCCTCCGCGCCCGACAGGAAAGGCGCGCCCAACGCCGCAACCTCGACCGCCGGCAGGTTCCAGGCGATCCGACGCTCCTGCGGCAGATAGGCCGTCCGCTCCGCCCGCTGACGGTGGGAAAGGGCCTCAATCCGCACGCCACCCAACATCACCCGACCATGCGCGATCCCCAGAAGCCCCACGGCGGCGCGAATGGCGCTGCTCTTGCCAGCGCCATTCGGCCCGCACAGCGCAACCACCTCGCCAGCCGAGACCGACAAATCGACACCGTCCAGCACGACGGCCTTGCCCATCCGCGCCTCGACACGCTCCAGCGACAAAAGGCTCACAGCCGCCACTCCCGCGCCGCGCGCCAGGCGATCAGGGCGAACAGGGGGGCGCCGATCAGGGCGGTGAACACGCCCAGCTTCAACTCCTGATCCGTCGGCGTCAAACGGGCCAGCAGGTCCGCCACGATCAGCATCAGCCCGCCCGCCAGCGCCGAGGGCGCCAATATCTGCTTGGCGTCGCCTCGCACCGCCGCCCGCACCAGATGCGGCGCGGCCAGACCCACGAAGCCGATCACGCCTGCCACCGCGACTGCTGCTCCCGTGGCCACCGCTGCCGCGACGAGGGCGAACCCCCGAAGACGCCCCATATTCAGACCGGACGCTGCCGCGCCCTCGTCCCCCAGGGTCAACATTCTCAGGCCGCTGCCGGAAAGGAGGGCGAAGACCCCCGCGGCGATCACCGCCGGCGTGACCCAGGCCACGTCGATCCAGCTTCGGTTCTGCACCGACCCCAATAGCCACGACATGACCTCCGCCTGCGCGATGGGCGACGGCGACAGGTTGAAGATCAGGGCGGTGGCCGCGCCGGCGAAGCTGGACAGGGCCACGCCGAACAGGATCAACGCCTCCGGCGCCCGCAACGCTTTGGACGCGACGATCAGCAGTCCGCCAGCCAGCGCCGCCCCCGCCAGGGCGGAAACCTCGACCAGGCCCGGCACAGCCGCCGCCCCCAGCACGATGCCCAGCGCCGCCCCAAGCGCCGCCGTCGCCGATACGCCAAGCACGCCCGGATCGGCGAGCGGATTGCGCAGCAACCCCTGCATCACCGCCCCCGCCAGACCCAATGCCACGCCGACGACCAGGGCGCAGACCGCGCGCGGCGCGCGCACCTGCCACAACACTTCCGCAGGTCCCGACCTGGGATCGCCAAAGGCGTCGGCATATTGCGCCCCGCTGAACGGCGTCTCGCCCATCAGGATCGCCAGCGTCAGGGCCGCCACGATCAGCAGCCCCAGGATCAGGCACAACCGCACCGTCCCGGTCATGGCCGTCCCTCGGCCATCATCGCTACCGCATCGGCCGCGAACCAGCCCGGACAGGTCAGGGTCGCCGCCGGCAGGCGCGCCGCCGTTCGCCCCTCGGCCGCTCGACGAACGACCGGATGTCGGCCGGGGCCGCGCAGGTCGGCGCGCAACTGGTCGAAGAAGCCCAGGATGAAGCGGGCCGGAGGGTTCATCGCGATCTGCTCCACGCTGATCGCGCCAAAGCCCGGATTCTTGGTCAGATTGCGGAACCCCGCCGCGCGCATCATCGCGTCCATCAGCGTGCCCGGCCCCGACGTGAAACCGCCAGAGGTCAGATAGACCGCCCCCGGCGCCTGGGTCGAACCTCGCGCAGGCGCGGCCCGAGCCAGTTTGGCGTCCATCTGCTGTTCCAGCCTTTGTCCACGCTCGACCTGGCCCAGCTCATCAGCCACCGTGCGAATATTGCGCCGAACGCCTTGCATATCCACAGCGTCCTCGATCGCGATCACCTTGACACCGCGCTGTTCAAGCGCCGTCAGGAGCCGAGGTTCGCCGCCCCAGTAGCGCACCACGACATCCGGCCGGAACCCGACGGCCGCTTCCAGCGTCGGCCGCAGACGCAGCCGCCCGGCCGCCTCGCGCCGCAGCCAGGCGTCCGGATCATCGGCGCGGGGCGACAGCGCCAGTTGCGCATCCGGGGCGAGCGCCAGGACATATTGATCCGCACACTGATCGAGCGCCATGACGCGCAAGGGCTCTGCCTCGACGACGCCGGCGCCGCCAATCAGGATCAGGCCCGCCACCGCCCCCACGGTCCGCCTCATGGTCGGGGCAGACCGGCGAACAGGGCGTCCAGCATCGTGTCGACAAGCACTTGACGATCCGCCCACGGAAAATACGGCTTGGTGATCATCAAAGAAACAACCCCATGCGCCGTCGCCCACATGGCCTGGGCCAGAACGCTGGGATCCCCCTTCACGTCGCCCGCAGTCACCGCATCGGCCACCGTCGCCCGCAGTGTCGTGAACAGACCGACACCCAGTTCGCGCGCCATGTCCTGCGCGCCCTCGCGCGCCTCGCTCGGCCGCGTCAGATAGATCAGGCGATAGGCGTTGGGATGGGCGAAGCCGAATGCGACATAGCCGTTGATCATACGGCGCAACCGCTGGATCGGCGGCGCATCTTCGTCGGCGACCGCTGCATTGGCGGCGATCAGGCGGGCGAAGGCGTCGCGGCAGATTTCCTGCAGGATCGCGCCCTTGTCGGGGAAATGCATATACAGGGCCGTGGACGACAGGCCCACCTCGTCCGCGATCTTGCGGATTGTGGCGCCCTCATAGCCGTGCTCGACGAAGATCCGTTCGGCCGCCGCCAGGATTTCGCCGCGCCGCGAATGGCCCTCGCCCTTGGGCTTTCGTGTCGTGCGCGAGGATGTCGAGGGGTCGGACAAACATCTGCTCCAGATCGGACGCCCTGAATAGCGACAATCCGTCCACGGCGCCAACCGGCTTGCCGAGAGCGGTTGGTTGTCATAGCGATCTAAGGTTGAATACGACACGGAGGCGATGTGGCGAAGAACTGGACACATCCGGGCATTACGCCGCGCACCAGCGGCGCATGGCGGCGTGCGCCCAGCGGATTTCAGGTGCTGGCGGCGACGGTGATCGCCGGCGGTTGCGCCTTCGCGATGATCCGATGGCCCGGGACCGCCTTTCCGGCCGGACTTCTGGTCGTCCAGGCGGCCTTCGTCATGTCCGCCGTGTGGAAGACGGTTGTCGCCGCCGCCAGTCTGAGACGCCCCCAGCCGGCGCCCGCGCCCATCGAATGGCCGCGCTACACCATCCTGGCGGCCCTGCATGACGAAGCGGCGGCGGCGCCGGACCTGATCGCAAACCTGGCGCGCATCGACTATCCCGCCCATAGGCTGGAGGCCTTCATCGTGCTGGAGGCGCACGACGCCGCGACCCTGGCGGCGGTCGAAGCCACGCCCCGGCCAGCATGGCTGAAGACCTGTATCGTGCCGCCTGGACATCCTTTGACCAAGCCGCGTGCGTTGAACCATGCGCTGGCTCAGGCGCGCGGCGACCTGCTCACCATTTACGATGCGGAAGACAGACCTCATCCGCAGCAGTTGCGACGCGCCGCCGCGCGTTTCGTCGCCCAGCCTCGGCTGGGCTGTCTACAGGCGCCGCTGCGGATCAGGCGGTCGGGACGCGCGGGTTCGGCGTTTCTCGACCGACAGTTCGCCTTCGAATACGCCGCCCTGTTCGAGGTGACGCTGCCCGGCATGGCGCGGCTGGGTCTGCCCTTTCCGCTGGGCGGCACCAGCAACCACATCCGCATGACGGCGCTGCGCGCGGCGGGCGGCTGGGACGCGCACAACGTGACCGAGGACGCCGACCTGGGCTTTCGCCTTTGGTCGCTGGGCTGGAGGCTGGATGTCATCGACTGCCCGACATGGGAGACGCCGCCCGGTGCCCTTGACCGCTGGCTGCCCCAGCGTACGCGCTGGCTGAAAGGCTATATGCAGACCTGGGGCGTTCACACGCGCCGCCCGCGCCGGCTGGGGCGGCGGGGGCTGTTGTCGCTGATCATGACCTTGGGCGCGGCGATCCTGTCGGCGGGGGCTCATGCGCCGACGCTGGCCTGGCTGGCCTCTGCGGTGCTGGTCGGACTGCACGCAGGGATTTCGCCGGCGACGCCGCTGGCGTCCATCGGCGTTCTGGCGGCGGGGGTGATCGCCGCGTGGATGGGATGCGCGGTCGGGGCGCGGCGCGCCGGGCTGGAGTATCGACCGGGCGACATGCTGGCGGCGCCCGCCTATTGGTCCCTGCTCAGTTTGGCCTTCGTCCACGCCGCGTGGCGGCTGATCGTCGAGCCCTATGTCTGGGACAAGACCCCGCACGACAGCGAGGTCCGGCCGCCGGAACTGGTCGTGATCGCTGACGACGCTGGACGCGAGGCCGCCTGAGCGCCTATCAGCCCGACGATGGCTCCTGTCCTTTCCAAGACCCCCGAAATCCTGGTGACCCGCGGCTGGTCCGACTATGCGCTGCTGGATTCGGGTGACGGCAAGAAGCTGGAACGCTATGGCCGCTACACGGTCGTGCGGCCCGAGCCGCAGTGTTTCTGGTCCCCGCGCGATCCCGCCGCTTTCGAAGCCGCGACCGCCCTGTTCGATCCCCAACAGGAGGAAGAGGACGCCGGCCGCTGGAAGTTCGACAAACACGGCCCCATCGACGCCTTCCCGCTGAAATGGCGCGACGTGAAGTTCACGGGCCGCTTCACTCCCTTCCGTCACCTGGCCTTCTTCCCGGAACAGGCCGCCAACTGGGAATGGCTGGACAAGCGGGTGCGTGATTTCTCGGGTGCGGCAGGCAGGGCGCCCAGGATTCTGAATCTGTTCGGATACACCGGCGTCGCCAGTCTGGCCGCTGCTGCTGCGGGCGCCGAGGTGACCCACGTCGACGCCTCCAAGAAATCGGTCGCCTACGCCCGCGAAAACGCCGAACAGTCGGGCCTGGCCCAGCATCCGATCCGCTGGATCGTCGAGGACGCCCGCAAATACGTCGCGCGCGAAGTTCGGCGCGGTTCGAAGTACGACGGCATCATCCTGGACCCGCCCAAATACGGACGCGGCCCAACGGGCGAGGTCTGGCGCCTGTTCGAGGACATGCCGGGCCTGCTGAAGGACTGCGCCGCCCTGTTGTCCGACGACGCCGACTTCCTGTTGCTGAACGCCTATGCCGCGCGCGTGTCCGGCCTGTCGCTGGCGCATTTGATGATGGAGGCGACCCTGGGGCGCGGCGGGCGCATCGACTGGGGCGAACTGGCCCTGTCCGAGGACGGCCCGGACGCCCGCGCCATCGGCCTGTCCTTCTTCGCGCGGTGGTCGCGATGAGCGCGCGCGACGACTACCGCGTCATCACCTCCCTGACGAACGACACCATCAAGGCCGTCCGCGCCCTGCACATGCGCAAGGAACGCGACCTGACCGGGACCTTCCTGGCCGAGGGCCTGAAGTTCATCGGCGAGGCGCTGGATCAGGGCCGCGCGCCCAGAATGCTGCTGGTCGGCGAGGACGCCCGCCCCCACCCGCTGCTGGACCGCGCCAAGGCCGAAACGCGCAAGGCGGGCGCCGACATCATCATCGTCACCCACGCCATCCTGGAAAAGATCAGCCGCCGCGACAATCCGCAGACGGTGCTGGGCGTGTTCGAACAGGCCTATGCGCCGCTGGACAGCCTGAACCCCGCCTCGGCGCCCTGCTGGGTCGCGCTGGAGCAGGTGCGCGATCCCGGCAACCTCGGCACCATCATCCGCACGGCGGATGCGGCGGGGTGCGGCGGGGTGATCCTGATCGGCGACTGCGTCGATCCCTATTCGGTCGAGGCCGTGCGCGCGACCATGGGCTCGGTCTTCGCCGTCTCGATCACCAGGACGACGCCGGAGGCCTTCGTGGCGTGGCGCAAGGCCTGGCCCGGCAGCGTCGTCGGCACCCGCCTGGACGCCACGGTCAGCCATCGTTCGGCGGTGATGCAGAAGCCGTCGCTGATCCTGATGGGCAATGAGCAGGCAGGCCTGACCGACCAGCTGGCCGCCGCCTGCGACGTCAACGTCAAGATTCCGATGCGCGGCCGGGCCGACAGCCTGAACCTGGCCATCGCCACCGGCATCATGGTCTATGCCGCGACGGACGACGCCTAACGCTTCGCTTCCGGCGCCACCCGGCCCATGCCCCACAGGGCCGCGATGGTGATCAGGGCCGACACGGCCAGATAGCCGCCCACCGCCGCAGGCCCGAAACGCTCGGCCAGTTTCAGCGCGATATAGGGCGCCAGCGACGCGCCCAGGATGCCCGCCAGATTGAAGGCCATCGACGCGCCGGTATAGCGAACCGCCGTCGGGAATGGCCGCGCCATGGCGGCGCCGATCGGCCCATAGGTGCAGCCCATCAGGGCGAACCCCAGCGCAAAGAAGATCAGCAGTCCGGTCAGCCCCCCGCCGAACAACGGCGCGAACAGGAATCCGAACAGGCCGATCCCGACGGACGACCCGATCAACACCCTCACCTGCCCGTACCGATCCGCCAGCAGGGCCGTCACCGGAATGAAGGCGGCGAAGAACAGCACCCCGATCAACTGGATCGGCAGGACGTCGGCCCGCGCCATCCCCATCCCCGTCGTCGCCCACCCCAGGGCGAAGACCGTCATCAGATAGAACAGGGTGAAGGTCGTCACCCCGCTGAACGTGCCCAGAATCAGCGCGGCCTTATGGTGCGAAAACAGGGTCACGGCCGGCGCCTTGACCCGCTCGTCGCGATCCACGGCCTTCTGGAACTCGGGCGTCTCGGTGATCTTCAGCCGCACCCACAGTCCGACAAACACCAGAATGGCGCTGGCCAGGAAGGGGATGCGCCAGCCCCAGCTTTCGAAAGCGGTTTCGGTCAGGGTCCCCGTCAGGACGATGAAGGCCGTGGTGGACAGGATGAAGCCGATGGGGGCGCCCAGTTGCGGGAACATGCCGAACCAGGCCTTCTTGCCCGGCGGCGCATTCTCGGTCGCCAGCAGCACCGCGCCGCCCCATTCGCCGCCCAGGCCCAGCCCCTGACCGAACCGGCACAGCGCCAGCAGCAGGGGCGCCAACAGGCCGACCTGCTGATGCGTCGGCAACAGGCCGATGGCCACGGTCGACAGCCCCATGGTCATCAGGGCCGCGACCAGGGTGGCCTTGCGCCCCACCCGGTCGCCGAAATGGCCGAACGCCAGGGCGCCGACGGGTCGTGCGAAAAAGGCGATGGAGAAGGTGGCGAACGACGACAACAGGGCCGTGCCCGGATCCTCGCCCGGGAAGAACAGCGTCGGAAACACCAGAACCGCCGCCGTGGCGTAGATGTAGAAGTCGAAGAATTCGATGGTCGTGCCGATCACGCTGGCGAACAGCACGCGGCCTGTGGAGTTCTTCGGCAGGACTTCGGACATGGTTTCGGGCTCCCAGCAGTCCCTGCGATGCCCGCAAGGCGGCCATGCCGTCAAGCCGATCAGGTCCCGCGCGGCTTCACCCGGTTCGTCGGTTGCGCCTCGGCCGGATTCTCGGGCCAGGGATGGCGCGGATAGCGGCCCCGCATCTCGGCCCGCACCGCCGCCCACGACCCGGACCAAAAGCGTGGCAAATCCTTGGTCACCTGCACCGGCCGGCGCGCGGGCGACAGCAACGCCAAGGTCAGAGGCACGCCGTTCGCCACCGTGGGATGCGCCGTCACTCCGAACAGTTCCTGCACGCGAATGTCCACGCGCGGCCCGCCCTCGGCCGCATAGTCTATGGCCGCCGACCCCAGCGGCGTGGTCAATCGAATGGGCGCCAGTTCGTCCAGCCGCCGCTGGAAGTCCCACGAAATCAGTCCGCGCAGGGCCTCCGCCAGACGGCTGTCACTGACTGCGTCCAGCGCCTTCGCCCCGTCCAGCAGCGGCCACAGCCAGTCTTCGCGCGCCGCCAGCAAGGCCGCGTCCGATACATCCGGCCAGGCCGAATCCCGCTCATTCAGAAAGGCCAGACGCGCCCGCAGCGCCATCGCCTGTTCGCCCCAGCGGAGCGCGCCCAGCCCCTCGGCCTCGACCTCGGCGCGCAGGGCGTCGGACAGCATCGTTGCATCGGGCGCCCCCACCACCTTTTCGTCCAAGACGATGGCGCCGATCCGTCGCGACCGCCGGATCACCACCCGACCCGACGGTTCGCGCGCCAACCGGTCCTCGGACGTGATCAGGTGCGCCAGGTCGGATTCCACCTCCCCCGGCTGCAGCGCCGCCGCCAGGCGCACCCGGTCGCGCACGTCCTCGCCGCCCAGTTCCGCCACCGCCAGCCACGACGCGCGCGCCAGATGATCGGACGCCTCCAATACCGCGCCCCGTCCGTTGGCCAGCAGAAACTCGCCAGCCTTGCCCCGCGCCCGTGCAATCCGTTCTGGGAAGGCCTCGGCCAGCAACAGACCCGGATCAACCACCTCGCCCGATCCGCCTCCCGCCGCCCTGGCCCAGCGATCCGCCAGTTTAAGCGCATCGCGCGCCCGCGGCGCCCGATCGCGCACAAGGCCGGTCAGCCGGTCCGACAGATCGATCCCCGAACCGCCCAGGCCCGGCTCGCTCAACACCGCCGCGATGCGCGCGCCCGTCAGGGCGTCGCCGCGATCCGAGGCCACCGCGACCATATGGGCCAGTCGCGGCGACAGCGGAATTCTGGTCAACCGCATTCCATGTTTCGACAATCCGCCGTCCGCCTGCAGCGCGCCCAACCGGGTCAGCACCTTGCGCGCCTCGGCCATCGCCCCGGCCGGCGGCGGGTCCAGCAGCGCCAGTCCCTCCACCGACCGCGCGCCCCACCGCGCCAGGTCCAGCGCTAGGCCGGTCAGGTCCGCCTCCTGGATCTCCGGTCGCTGATGCGCGACCAGCCCCCGCGTCTGTTCTTCGTCCCACAGACGATAGCAGACGCCGGGCGCCGTCCGCCCCGCTCGCCCGCGCCGCTGTTCCGCCGAGGACCGGCTGACCTTGACCGTCACCAGTCGCGTCAGGCCGCTGGAAGGTTCGAAACGCGGCACGCGCGACAGACCGCCGTCGATCACCACGCGCACCCCCTCGATGGTCAGGCTGGTTTCCGCCACCGAGGTCGCCAGCACCAGTTTGCGCCGCCCCGGCGCCGCCGGTTCGATGGCGCGGTCCTGTTCGGCGCGATCCAGCCCGCCGTAAAGCGGCGTCACGTCCACGTCCGCCAGCCTTAGGCGCTCCTTGACCAGCCGCGCGACGCGGTGGATTTCCCCCTGCCCCGGCAGAAAGGCGAGGATCGAACCGCTCTCTTCGCCCAGAGCGGTCAGACAGGCGCGCGCCGCCGCCTCCTCGAACCGCTCCGCCGGATTGCGGCCCAGGTAACGGGTCTCGACCGGAAACACGCGCCCCTCGGCCTCGATCACCGGCGCCCCGTCCAGCAGGCGCGAAACGCCCGCCACGTCCAGCGTCGCCGACATGACCAGCAGGCGCAGGTCGTCGCGCAGCAGACCTTGCGTTTCGCGCGCCAGGGCCAGGCCCAGATCGGCGTCCAGACTGCGTTCGTGGAACTCGTCAAACAGAACCGCTCCCACGCCCTCCAGCCCCGGATCGTCCAGAATCATGCGCGTGAACACACCCTCGGTGATCACTTCGATGCGGGTGGTCGCGCCGATCCGGCTTTGCAGGCGCGTCCGATAGCCGACCGTCCCGCCCGCCTCCTGGCCCAGCGTCGCGGCCATCCGATCCGCCGCGGCCCGCGCCGCCAGCCGTCTCGGCTCCAGCACCAGGATCTTTGCGTCGCCCAGCCAGGCCTGATCCAGCAGCGCCAACGGCACGACCGTCGTCTTGCCCGCGCCCGGCGGCGCCGCCAGCACGGCCGTATTTCCGGCGCTCAAGGCGGCCTTCAGCGGTTCCAGAACAGCATGGATCGGCAACATATCCGGCCTGTAGCCGACCACAGGGCGATCACGAAAGCGTCGTCCGCCCTTTACTGCGCCGTCATGCGCGTTGCGCGCCGTCCCATCCGTCGCTAGCGTCCGCCCAAATCCAGCCGAGGGGCTGGCTAATAGAGTGGGGAATAAATCTATGTGGCGCGTCAAATCGTTGGATGCGATTCTCGCATCCGCGGAGAAAAAATCGCTAACCCGAACGCTGGGCCCCGTGCAGCTGACCTTGCTGGGCGTGGGCGCGATTATCGGCACCGGCATCTTCGTTCTGACTTCGGAAGCGGCCCAGAAAGCCGGTCCGGGCATGATGTGGAGCTTCGTCATCGCCGCTGCGGTCTGCGCCGTGGCGGCGCTTTGCTATTCAGAGATCGCTTCGATGGTGCCGGTGTCCGGCTCCGCCTACACCTATACCTATGCGGTGATGGGCGAACTTCTGGCCTGGATGGTGGGCTGGGCGCTTATCCTTGAATATGCCGTCGCCGCCTCGGCGGTGTCCGTCGGCTGGTCGGGCTATTTCATCGGACTTCTGCAGAGTTGGGGGGTCACATTACCCCAGTCGCTCGCTGTCGGGCCGTATGCCGGCGGGATCGTCAACCTGCCGGCCCTTCTGATCGCCCTTCTGATTACGGGCCTGCTCATGATCGGCACCAGCGAGAGCGCGCGCGTGAACGCCGTTCTAGTGGCCATCAAGGTCACGGCCCTGACCGTCTTCATCGTTCTGACCGTGCCCGTGCTGAAGGGCGCAAACTTCACGCCCTTCACTCCGAACGGCTGGTTCGGCGACGGCCACGGCGCCGGTCTGGGCGTCGTCGGCGCGGCGGCGTCGATCTTCTTCGCCTATGTCGGCTTCGACGCCGTTTCGACGGCGGCGGAAGAGACCAAGAACCCGCAACGCAACGTGCCCATCGGCTTGATCGCCTCGCTCGGCATCTGCACCATCTTCTATCTGCTGGTCGCGGCGGGTGCGATCGGCGCTATCGGCGCCCAGCCCCTGGTCGGCCCTGGCGGCGAAGTGCTGCATGCGGGCTCGTCGGCCCTGGCCGCCCAGTGCGCCACCTTCTCTTCGATGCAGGAACCGCTTGTCTGCTCGCGTGAAGCCCTGGCGCACGTCCTGCGCGTCGTCGGCCACGAACGGGTCGGCGACCTGATCGGCATCGCCGCCTTCCTGGCCCTGCCCTCGGTCATCCTGATCATGTTGTTCGGTCAGACGCGCATCTTCTTCGTGATGGCGCGCGATGGTCTGCTGCCCAACTTCCTGGCCTCGATCCACCCCAAGTGGAAGACGCCGCACATCGTCACCATGATCACCGGCGTCGCGGTGGCCATCTTCGCCGCCTTCCTGCCGGTCGGCAAACTGGCCGACATCTCGAACTCGGGCACTTTGTTCGCCTTCTTCATGGTGGCGATCGCCGTCATGATCCTGCGTGTGACCCAACCGAACCGTCACCGCCCGTTCAAGACGCCGCTGATCTGGGTCGTCGCGCCTCTGGCCGTGATCGGAACCCTGGGTCTGTTCTTCAATCTGCCGACGGAATCCCAGCTGGTTCTGCCGATCTGGGGCGCGATCGGCCTGGTGGTCTATTTCGCCTACGGCTATCGCAAGAGCCACGTCGGACGCGGCCTCGTCGAGGTTCACGAAACGGACAGCGACGCGCCGCCGCCGCCGGTTCCGCCGATCAAATAGGCAAACGGCCTCAAGCAGTCCGTCAGGACGGCAGGCCAGACAAAAAGATAAGGCCCCGGATCGCTCCGGGGCCTTTATTACTTTGGTGCGGATGAGAGGACTCGAACCTCCACGCCTCTCGGCGCTGGAACCTAAATCCAGTGCGTCTACCAGTTCCGCCACATCCGCCTTCAGGTAGGCCGTCGCCTCTAGAGGCTGGCGACCGCCAGGGCAAGGGTCAACGACGCCCGGCGACCAGTTCGTTGCGGATATTGCGCCCCAGGGGATCGCGCGCCTGCCAGCTGTCGCCCACGCTCGCCTCCACCATGCGGCTGCAGAAGCGAGGCAGGATCTGGCGTGGCGCGAAATCGCTCAGGCAGATTTTCCCGTTCTCGGCGGTCCAACGCGCGTTCAACCGCCGACCGTCCGAAAACTGCGACGTATAATGCCCGTCAGGATCAAAGAAATGCTTCACCCACTGTCCGTTCGGATAGTGGGACACGATGGTGTTGCCGAACGCATTTGACATGTCGGCGCTAGCCGACGATGCCGCGCCGACAGCCATCAACGCCAAGGCGCCGATCCAGACCCTGCTTCTCAACCCGTCCCTCCTGCACCGTCCCGGTACCGACTATCGACGATACATAAGACGGCGCAAGCAGGACGGTTCCGGGCGTCAGACGTTGCCGCGTCGGCCCGATTCAAACAGGAACCAGACGCGCTTCTCGCTTTCGTCGATCCAGTTCTCCAGCAGGCTGGCGGTGGCGATGTCGTTATGTTCGTCGCAGAGGTCGTGCACCTCGCGCATCCGGCTGATCAGATCGCCGTTGTCATCGCGAAGCTCGGCCAACATATCCAACGGATCGACATAGTCGGCGTCGTTGTCGGCGACGCGTGATTCCTTGGCGATCTGACCGATGGAGCGCAACGTCGTGCCGCCGATCTTGCGCGCCCGCTCGGCGATCGGATCGGTCATGGCCAGGATTTCGGCCGACTGGTCGTCCAGCAGCAGGTGATAATCTCGGAAATGCGGTCCCGACACATGCCAGTGGAAGTTCTTCGTCTTGATGTAGAGCGCGAACGTATCCGCCAACAGCGTGGTCAACGCAGCGGAAATATCCCGCGTCGCCTCTTCCGACAGGCTGGTGGGCGTTCTCAGCGGCGCCAAACGTTTCTCGCGGGCGGTGACCATTCTCGTTCTCCTTAGCAACGACCTGTCGTCAAGCTAGGAAGCGAACAGGCCGAACGGAAGTCCCGAAAGAGATCATAATCCTGAAGCTGTGGAGGCGTTCGGCGTGGACCTGCGCCTTCTACAAGGTCGGCGCAGATCGCGGGAGGCGCAGGCGGCGGTTAAAACGAGCGGAATCGGGTCGGCAGGCGGTCAAACCGACTTAAAATGTCATCGCCCGCTCATGACGATTTCCGCACCACGGAGAGAAATCACGATCGAATATGAAGACTTGATGGACTTATGATGGACACGGTGATCTCGGCTTGGACATGGATCCGCCCCATGCGAGATTGTTCGCATGAACATGAGATCTTGACGTCAAACCCATGACACCCCTAGCCCTCATCGTTGAAGATGAAGTCGCGATCGCGGAAATTCTGGATCGTTATCTGGTCCGTGAAGGATTTCGCACCGCCCGCGCCTACGATGGGCAGGTGGGTCTCGACCTGTATGCTTCGCTGAAGCCGGATGTGGTGCTGCTGGACGTCATGCTGCCGCGCATCAATGGCTGGGGCGTGCTGTCCGAACTGCGTCGTCGCGGCGATACGCCGGTTCTCATCATGACCGCGCTGGATCAGGATGTGGACAAGCTTCAGGCGCTGCGCACCGGCGCGGACGACTATGTGGTCAAACCCTTCAGCGCCGTCGAGGTGGTCGCTCGCGTTCAGGCCATACTGAGACGCACCGCTGGCATGGCGCCTGACCGACTGATCCGCGTCGGCGCGCTGGAGATCGACCCGGAAAGCTATATCGCCACCGTGCGAAGCGGCGACCAGATCAACCACCTGGACACCACACTGACCGAATTCCGTCTTTTGGAGTTCATGGCCCGCCATCCGATGCGGGTCTTCTCACGCGGGGAATTGGCTGACGCCTGTCTGCCGAATGAAGACGCGCTGGATCGCACGGTCGACAGCCACATCAGTAAGTTGCGCCGCAAGCTGACCGCCGCTGGAATGGAAAAAGCGCTCAAGGGCGTCAGAGGCGTCGGATATCGCCTGAACGCGCGATGATCCAACGTTCGCCCAGCCTCCAGCGGAAATTTTCCCTCTATATGGCTGCGGTCGCGGTCAGCGGTCTGCTTTCGGCGTTCGTGTTCTGGGGCATTCTCGATGTGGTGTTCATCGACCCGCGCAGCGAGTATCTTGAGAGCTATATAAACGCCGTCGACATGGCGGCTCTGGTGTTGTCGCTGCTGTGGGGTCTGATGGTGTCCCTCATCGCGGGACGCATCCTGTCGCAGCGGATCGCCGCGCCACTGTCTCAGGTCGCGCTGGTCGCGCGAAACATGACGGCCGGCGACCTGTCGGCCCGTGTGGAATACAAGGATGGGAGCCTAGGCGAAATCTCGCAACTCATATCCGATTTCAACACCTTGGCGGCGCATCTGCAAAAATCCACCAACGAATCCATCCAGTGGAACGCCGCCATCGCTCATGAACTCAGGACCCCCCTGACCATCATGAACGGCATGATGGAAGGCGTCGCCGACGAAGTGTTCGATCTGGACGACGAATGGATGGCCCTGATGAAGTTTCAGTTGGAGGGCCTGACCCGGATTGTCGAAGATCTGCGGGTCATCAGCCTTTACGAAAGCGGCCGTATGTCGCTGAAGACTGAAAAACTGGCGCTGGACCAGGTCATCCAGCCGTTGAGAAGCCTGTACGAGCCGCTGCTCAACAAACTTGGCTTCACGATCGAATGGGAGGTGAGGCCCGTACGGGTGTTCGGGGACAGCACGCGCATCCGGCAGGCCCTTCATGCCCTGCTGGAAAATGTCCGCGTCCATGCCGATCCAGGCGTCGTCAGGGTCGCCATCGAAGAAAACGCCGGATTCGCTGTCCTCAGCGTCGCGGATTCGGGCCCGGGAATTCCCCATGACATCGCGCCCCAGATGTTCGATCCTTTCCGCAGCGCGCGCTCTGACGCAAAGGGATCTGGCCTGGGCCTGACCGTCGTGAAGTATATCGCCGAAGCCCATGGCGGATACGCCCTGCTGGGACGGTCTGATGCCGGCGGGCTCCGGGCTGAGTTCGAACTGCCGCTCGCCGACTGACGCTGCAGTCGGCGGTATCGTCAAACCAACAGGCGCGACATGGCCTCCACATTCCGTCCGCAAAGCCGCAACACGTGATGGGTAAGGGCTTCAAAAGTTCCCGCCGCCTTGCTCCATGAGGATTGTCCTTGCCCCGGCCCAAACGAAGACTTCTGTTGGGTGCGCCAAGTGCGATGCTGCTTGTCGTTGCAGGCGGGGCGGTCGCGCAGGCGCGTGAGACGGCTGCTCCTGTCTCGCCAAGACCAGCCGATGCGCCGGCCGTCATCGTCAAGGACGTGCAGACGGGCGCGCCCCTGGCGGCTGACTGGGTCGCCGACGACTGGCGCGAGGTTTTCGACGACCCCGACCTGATGGCCCTGCTGACCGAGGCCCTGGACCGCAACCTGACGATCGAGAGCGCGCGGCAGCGGCTGCAACAGGCGCAGGCGCTGCAACGCCGGACAAACAACGCCGAACGTCCCGGCCTGGACCTGCTTGGGCTTCCGCTACAGGATGTTCCGACCGGCGACGGCTATTATCAGCTGGGCCTCGCCACACGGTGGGAGGTCGACTTCTTCGGCGCCAACGCCGCACGGGATCAGGAAGCCGAAGCTCGCACCGCCGCGCAGGCCGCACAGTTGCGGGCAGCGCGCCTGATGATCGCGACATCGCTTATTCAAGCCTATTACGAACGCCACGAAGCGCAGGTCCGGCTGGCGCTGTCGCGACAATCGCACGAACTGTCCCTGCGCGCCCTCGACCTGGTGCAGGTGCGGGTCGATACGGGGTTGGCCGATGCGCGCGAGCGGCGCGCGGCCTCCATCGAAGAGAACCGTCACCGCATCGAACAGGCTCGCCTGCAGTACCAGATCGAGCGTGCGTCACGGACGTTGGACGCTCTGCTCAGTCGATCCGACCCGGCCTCACAGGATCAGGCCGCCGGCCATTTCGCGTCCGTGCGGTTTCCGGCCGAACTGAAGGCCAACGACCTGCGTCGTCGCCCCGACGTGATGACTGCCGAAGCAGAGGTTCTGGAAGCCGCCGCCCGCGTGAGGATCGCCCGGGCCGCCCTCTATCCCAGCCTGTCGTTGAGCGGGTCGATCAGCTATACGCGCAGCCTGTCGTCAGCGCCTTCACCCGGCGGGCTGATGCCGGTGATCGGGCCTACGATCGACATTCCGCTGTGGGACTGGGGCCGGCGCCGCGCCATGGTCAACAGCGAGGACCACGCCCTGTCCAGCGCCCTGGCGCTTTATCACCAGGCGGTCATCGAAGCGGCCGGCGAAGTTCAGACCGCCTTCAGCGCCCTGGAGCAGCAGCAGGCCATTGTCACGGCGCGTCGCGAGACGGTCGAAACCCTGCGCCGATCCCTGGACGCCTGGACCACGCGCCATGACCTGGGTCTGGCCAGCGATCTGGATATGATCCAGCCGCAAACCGACCTGCTGGAGGCCCGTTCGGCCCTGGTCGACGCCCGGTTGGACAGCATAACGGCCCTGCTCCATATCTTTAAGGCGGCGGGCGGACCGCTGCTGGCGGAGGGGACGACGCCGTGATCTCCCTCGCCCGCAAGACCCTGATCCACGAGTGGGTTCGCTTCGTGCCCGTGGTGCTGGCGGTGACGTTCGCCGGGCTGCTGCTGATCGTGCAGGCCGCCCTGGTGCTGGGCATCTTCAGCAGCGCCGCCATCTACATCAAGGCGTCATCGGCCGACGTCTGGGTCGGCTATCCCGGTTCGCAAAGCTTCAACTACGGTCGCCCGCTGGGACCGGACGTCGAGATGCGTCTGCGCGCCGATGAAGCCGTTTCGACCGTCGAACCCTGGCGCTGGGTCGATGCCGACTGGCATTCGGCGTCGGACGACCATGGGGCGGTCACGGTCTATCTGTCCGGCCTCTCTGTTGAAAAGGACGCCATGGCGTTTTCCAGGCTGCTGCCGGACGCCTTGCGCCAGCGGCTGCGCGATCCGGGCGCGGTGATCGTCGATAGCGCGGACCTGACCACCCTTGGGGTCGCTGAGGGCGGCCTGGCCTGGATCAACAGGCACCCGGTGCGCGTTGTCGGCGTCATAAAGGGCATGCGCGGCCTGGGGGGCGTCAACGTCCTGTCATCGCTGGACACCGCACGCGAGATCGGCGGGGCGGAGACATCCAGGGACACCTATTATCTGGCGCGATTGAAGAACGGCGCCGCACCGGGTGTCGTGCGCCAACGGTTGATGCAGGACCGCGCGGCCTTTTCACCCTATGAGGCCTGGACCGCGAACGAATTCGCCGCCCGTTCGCAGAACTACTGGCTGCTGGACACCGGGGCGGGCATCGCCGTCCTGTTCATGGCCATCATCGTCAGTCTGGTGGGGGCCATGGTGACCAGCCAGTCGCTGGCCGGAACCATCTCCGCCTCGCGCCGGGAGTATGCGGCCCTCAGCGCGCTTGGCGTGGGGCGCTGGTCGCTGACCCGCGTGGTGCTTGAGCAGAGCGCCTGGATCGGCGGGGTCGGCCTGGTGCTGGCGGCGCTGATCAGCACGCCCTTGCTGATGCTGGCGGCCGGACAGGATGTGCCGGTGGCCATGAGCCTGCCCGTCGCGACCGGATGCGGCCTGTTGATCTTCGCCATGGCCATGCTGGCCAGTCTGGCTGCGGTGCGGACGATGCTGAAGACCGATCCCGCCATGTTGTTGAGATAAGGCCATGGCTGATTCCGCGCACATCCTGACGCTCGCCAGATCGCCCGCCCCGACGGTCATCGCCGCCGGGCTGGTGAAAAGCTTCACCACCGGCGCGGTCCAGACACAGGTGCTGACCCATCTGGATCTGGACCTTCATCCCGGCGAGATGACCCTGATCTCCGGCCCTTCGGGCTGCGGCAAGAGCACGCTGCTGTCGCTGTTGTCCGGCCTGCAGAAGCCGGACAGCGGTTCCGTCACGGCGCTGGGTGAGCGGCTGGACCGGCTCGGTCGCAGCCGGCTGGAGGCCTTCCGCCTGCAACACACCGGCTTTGTGTTCCAGGGATTCAACCTGTTCCCGGCGCTGACCGCCGTGGAGCAGGTGCAGCTTCCGCTGGGCTATCTGGGCATGGACCACCGTCAAAGCGAGGTCCTGGCCCTGGATGCGTTGAAGGAGGTAGGACTGAGCCACCGCCTGGATATGCGCCCGGCGCAACTCTCCGGCGGTGAGAAACAGAGGGTCGCCATCGCCCGCGCCATCGCCAAGTCGCCCGCCCTGCTGTTCGCCGACGAACCCACCAGCGCGCTGGACGCGGAGAATGGTCAGCGGGTCAGCGAAATGCTGCGCCAGATTGCTCATAATCGAGGCGCGACGGTGGTGTGCGTCAGCCATGATCCACGCCTGATCCGCTTCGCCGACCGCCTGCTGACCATGGAGGACGGCGTCATCAAGAGCGATGTTCGCCCCGGCCTGTCTTCCAGCCCACAACTCTATTCGGAAGCTCGGTGATGAAAGCCACAATCCTGCCGCCCGTACCCCGCCCTTCCGTCGTCGCCGTTCTGGCGATTGTCGGCCTTTCCGCCCTGTCCGCCTGCCAGAAGCCCGAACCGCCGACGCAAACCGCGCCGATGCACGCCGTGGCGCGCGGCCGCATCGAGGTGCAGGGCGGGCTGGTCGCCGTGACCGCGCCGCTGGAAGGCGAACTGCGCGCGCTGGAGGTCGTCGAAGGTCAGACCGTGCATAAGGGCGACGTGCTGGCACGCTTCGACGACGGCGCGCTTGCAGACGAAACCCGCCTGATCGAAGCCCAGGCCGATCAGTCGCGCCAACGCCAGCAGGCGGCGCAACTCAAGGTCCGCGCGCTCAGCGAAACCCTCAATCGAAACCAGCAGGCTGAAAAAGCGGGCGCCGTCTCGGCCCAGGCTCTGGCCGATGTTCAGCTTTCCCTTGCCGACGCCCAGGCTGAATCCGCCGCCGCCGCCGCCGACATCGTCGTCTATCATCAACGGCTGGCCCAGGCGCGCAATCGCCTGAAGAAGACCCAGGTGATCGCCCCGACCGACGGCGTCGTCCTTCGCATCGTCGTGCCGGCCGGAGAGCGGTTGTCGCAGGGCGCAGCCCTGATGACCCTTCTGCCGGAGCGCCCGCTGATCGTCCGCGCCGAGATCAACGAGAGCTTCATCGGACGCGTGCGTCCCGGCATGAAGGCGAGCGTGACCATTGATCCGACACCTTTGGGCGGCAAGCCGCTGCCCGCCGCTCATCTGACCTATCTCAGCCCCGTTTACACCCATGCCCGTCAGGGCGACGACGTTGAACGCGGCCCCAGCCGCGTCGTCGAAGGCCTGCTCGAATTCGACACCCGCCCCGACGTGCGCGTCGGCCAAACCGTTCGGGTCAATTTCAATGACTAAACACCGCTACAGCCTCAGCCCTTCACGCAGCGAATGGGCCATTCACTGCGATTTCGACGGCACCATCAGCGATCGCGATGCGACCGACAGCCTGCTTCAGGCCTTCGGCCGTCCCGGCTGGACGGACCTGGAGAACGCCTGGGAACAAGGACAGATCGGCTCTAAGGCCTGCATGACCGGCCAGATCGCCCTGCTGGACATGACCGATCAGGCTTTTGATCAAGCCCTGTCCGCGATTCAGGTGGACCCCGCCTTCCCCGCCTTCGTCCGGGCGGCCCAGGGTTTCGGCGCGCCGATCAGCATTGTCAGCGATGGTCTGGATCTGGCCATCGAACGCATCCTGGCCCCGCTGAACCTAGGCGCCCTGCCCGTCATGGCCAATCAGATGGAACAGGCCTCGGCCAACCGCTGGCGGCTGAACACGCCATTGAGTTCCGCGGCCTGCGTCAAGGACAGCGCCAACTGCAAATGCGCCCGGCTGGCCGAAGCGCGGCGCACGGCGAACCGCATCCTCTATATCGGCGACAGCACCTCGGACTTCTGCGTGTCAGGCAAGGCGGATTTCGTTCTGGCGAAGCGTCGGCTGATCGATCATTGCCGGGCCAACGCCATTCCCCACGCCCCTATTGACGACTTCACCGACGCCCTGGCCCTGTTGCCGGAAATCCTGAGCCGTCCTTCGCTTCAGGATGCCGTATGACGCCGCCTTCGACCTCTGTGTTGAAAGACCATGCCTATCTTCTGCCCGGCCAGGGCACGAATGCGCGGATCGGCGTCCTGTTGATCCATGGCCTGACCGGAACACCCAATGAGATGCGGCTGATCGCGCGCGGTCTGCAGAAGGAGGGGTTCACCGTCTATGCCCTGCAACTGGCCGGCCACTGCGGCGACGTCGACGACCTGCTGGCGACGGGCTGGCGCGACTGGATGAACAGCGTGCAGGAAGGCGCGCGTCATCTGGCCGCCGACACCGACCGGATCATCGCCGTCGGTCTGTCGATGGGGGCGCTTCTGGCCCTGGGTCTGGCTGAGGACGGCACGGCGAAACTGGCGGGCGTGGTCGCCCTGTCCACCACCTTCCGCCATGACGGCTGGAGCATGCCCTTCTACACGCGGTTTTCCTTCCTGCTGCCGCTGTGCCGCGCCTTGGGGATCGGGGCCAAGCGCGTCTTCTTTGAAATGCCGCCCTACGGCATCAAGGACGAAGCGATCCGCGCCCGCATCGTGGCCCAGATGCAGTCGGGCGACAGTTCCCAGGCCGGCCTGCCCGGCAATCCGTGGTGGTCGATCGGCGAGCTTCAGGCCCTGGCGCGCCATGTGCGGCGCCGGCTGTCCCTGATCGACGTCCCCTGTCTGGTCATTCACGCGCGGCACGACGACGTCGCTGCCCTGTCCAACGCGCAGGACATCAGGAACCGCGTCCACAAGGCGCCAGTCGAACTGGTGGTGCTGGAAGACAGCTATCACATGGTCACGATCGACCGGGAGCGTCGCCGCGTCATCGCCTGTGTCACCGACTTCGCCAAGCGGATCGCCCGCCAGCCTGAGACGATGGAGGCCGCCGCGTGAGCGCGCTGGTCGTGGGGCTGTGGACAGCCAACATCGTGGTCGACTGCGCCGGTCAACTGGCGTTCAAGGCCGCCGCCTCCGACCCGCGCGCGGGTGACGGCCTGGCGCGCTGGCTCTACATGGCCCGCCGTCCGTGGATATGGATCGGCATCAGCAGCTATGTGGCGGAGTTTCTGATCTGGCTGGCCTTCCTGTCGCTTGTGCCCCTGTCTGACGGGGTCCTGCTGGGCTCGATCAACATCGTCGCCATTCTGCTGCTGGGGCGCCTGTTGTTCCGTGAAAAGCTGACGCCCTTGCGGATCATCGGTGTGACGCTGATTTCCCTCGGGGTCGCGGTCGTGGGGCTGAAGGGATGAAATCGTCTTCAAAAGCCTTCTATATCATCGGCTTTCTGTCGCTGATGGCGTTCGACACCCTGGCCCAGCTCTGTTTCAAACAGGCGGGCAGCAGCGCCCTGCCGCTGGAGTTCTCATCGTCCTGGCTGGCCAGGGTGTTCAGCCAGCCGTGGATCTATGGCGCCATGGCCGGCTATATCGGCGCCTTCTTCACCTGGATGACCCTGCTGCAGCGGGCGCCGGTCGGTCCTGCATTCGCCGCGTCTCACCTCGAGATCGTGTCCGTGCTGGCCCTGTCGGCGGTCCTGTTCCGCGAGGTCATCGGCTGGCCCCAGCTTTTGGGCACGGCGCTGATCCTTGGCGGCATAGTGTTCCTGGCGGTCGGTGAAGGCCGGCTCAGCCGCGAGGCGGAGCCTGAACCCCTTGGCTAGGGCGGCGGGTTTCGCGCCGCCCACGGCTGGCCTGCCCCTGCTGGGCCGCGACCTGTTCCCCGACAGATATTCAGAGTTGGAGACCGATCTGGCGGCGTTTCTGGGCGCGCCAGGGGTCCAGATCGAATGTTCGGGCACGGCGGCCTTCATCGTCGCCCTGCGCACCCTGGCTGACCGCGCGCCCGACAGAGACGAGGTGGTGGTCCCGGCCTATACCTGCCCGCTGGTCGCCCAGGCCGTCGCCGCCAGTGGGCTGAAGCTGAAACTGGCCGATCTCAGCCCCGACACCCTGGACATGGCGCCCGAGGCGCTGGATGGGCTTTGCGGCGCTCGCACCCTGGCCGTCGTGCCCACCCATCTGGGCGGGCGGGTCAGCGACATCCGCCCCGCCGTCGAGGCCGCCCACCGGGTCGGCGCCTGGGTGATCGAGGATGCCGCACAGGCCTTGGGCGCGCGTCTCGGCGCCGCCTCGGTCGGCCAGCAGGGCGACATCGGCTTCTACAGCCTGGCCGTGGGCAAGGGGCTCAGCATCTATGAGGGCGGCGTCCTGACCGCGCGCGACGCGCCGCTTCGGCGCGCCCTTCAGGAAACCAGCCGCCGTCTGATCCCCGACAGCCGGACGATGGAGGCCCGGCGCATCGCCGAACTGATCGGCTATGCCCTTCTCTATCGGCCGGGCGCCCTGCGATGGAGCTATGGCGCACCGCTGCGTCAGGCGCTGGCGCGCGGGGACTGGAGCGCTGCGGCGGGCGACGATTTTCCCGACCGGATTCCCCTTCACCGGCCGGGGCGATGGCGCAAGAAGGTCGGGGCCATGGCCCTGAAACGCCTGCCGGAGTTTCTGGCCGCCGCCGAGGTGCAGGCGTCGTCGCGCGTCGAGACGCTGGCGCAGATTGCGGGCGTGGATGTGGTCCGGGACAGCGCCCCCGGCGCGCGCGGCGTCTGGCCGATCCTGATGGTGCGCCTGCCGGATCAGGCGGCGCGGGACGCCGTCCTGGCGCAAGGCTGGGACAAGGGGCTGGGCCTCAGCCCGCCCTTCCTTCGCGCCCTGCCGGATTATCGGCGCTACACCTCGGTCGTGCCAACCAGCGCGCCTGACGCCCTGCCCAACGCCCGGAGCTGGGCCGGGCGGCTGCTGGCGATCAGCAACAGTCCATGGCTGGGCGATGCGGACTTCGCGCGGGTCTGCGAGATGCTGCGCCGCGCGACCTCAGCACGGGGCTAGAGCATGATCGTTTTAGACGGAACCGCGTAGCGGTTCCGACAGAAGCGTGAATCATGCTCTCGCTCATATCTGGAGCCTGATTCACGGCATCGATGAAATCGCGAAGCGATTCCATCTCAACCGATCAGGCTCTAAGCCCGCGCCTGTTCCCTGCGTTTCAGCTCCGCCTCGCGCTCGGCGATATAGTTGCGGGTCAGGGGCACGGCCTCCTGGCGACGCGCCAACTGGACCTGAAACACCGCAATCTCCTGATAGCGGAAGGCCGTCTCGGACATGGCCAGATAGAACTCCCACATCAGGCAGAACCGCTCGTCATACAGCGCCTTGGCCTCGTCGCGCCGCGCCATGAAACGCTCGCGCCAGATCCGCAGGGTCTGCGCGTAATGCAGACGAACGACCTCGATGTCGGTGATGATCAGGCCCGACCGCTCGATCGCCGGCGTGAACTCGGACATGGAGGGCAGACTGCCGCCGGGGAAGATGTACCGCTCCAGCCACGGATTGTTGAAGTCCGGCACGTCGCTGTTGCCGATGAAGTGCAGCAGCATGACGCCGTCCTCGGTCAACAGGTCGCGGCACTGGGTGAAGAAGGCGTCGAAGTTGACGATGCCGACATGCTCGAACATGCCCACCGAGACAATGCGGTCGAACGGGCCGGGCACGTCGCGATAGTCCTGCAGCCGGAACTCCACATCCCCGCCACGCGGCGACCTCGTCGCCCGCGCCGTCGCCGCCGCCTGTTGCTCGGTCGACAGGGTCACGCCCACCGCCTGACCGGCGCCCGCCACCTCGGCCAGATAAAGCGCCATCCCGCCCCAGCCGCAGCCGATATCCAGAACGCGCTGACCCGGTTCGATCAGCAGCTTGGCCGCGATATGGCGTTTCTTGGCCAGTTGGGCCTCTTCCAGGGTTTCGTCGCCTGTCTCGAAATAGGCGCAGGAATACTGGCGGTCCTCGTCCAGAAACAGCCGATAGAGCCGGTCGTCGAGGTCGTAGTGATGGGCCACGTTGCGACGCGATTGCCGCCGCCTGTTGCGTTGAACGACGGGACGCAGCGCCGACCGCAGCGAATCCAGAAACCGCACCGTGGCGCCCACCGCCACGTCGCGGTCGTCACGCAGCACCAGCTCCAGAAAATCATAGACTGTGCCGCGTTCGACGATCAGTCGCTGCTGCATGAACATCTCGCCCATGTTCAGGTCGGGATCGCGCACCAGATTCAGGATCGCCCGGCGATCCTTGAAACGCACCCGCACGCTCGGCGTCCCGCCGTCGCCCAGCCGCAGCACGGCCCCGTCCGGCATGACGATCTCAAGATCGCCGCGCTGGATCAGGGGGGTGAAGACCCGCTTCACCAGTTGCAGCATCAATCCATCCAGCATGTCGTGCGCCTCCCCAGGAGTTGGTGTGATGGCGCCCTAGGCGCGCCAGGCGGCTTGAAGCGCCTGGACCAGTTGCAGGTTGAACGGGTGGTTCTCGCTCTGCCAGCGGGCCACGACCTCGGCGGACGGTTCCTCCGTCTGACCGTCCATCCGGCTCAGCCAGCGCTTCCACCAGGTGCGATAGCGGTGCAGCGACACCTCGCCCGTGATGTCGGCGCCGACCAGGGCGCCTTTCAGGGCCGCCACGATGTCCAGCCCCTGCGCCGCCGTCATTTGACCCTGGTCCCAGTTGGTGCGGACCACGTCGGGGGCGAAGACATCCTTATCGATGCTCAGATAGGTCGGCGCCGGATCATCGCCCAGATAGCGGCTGAGGGCCGCCGTCAGCGCGCCCGTGTCGTCAAAGGATCGGAACCGTTCGCCAAGGCCGCGACGATGCGCCCAGTCCACATCGACCCCCGTGCTCCAATAGGTCGCCTTGCCGCCCTTGACCGCACGCAGATCATGCTCCCACGCATGGGCGCCGCCCAGGTCTTCGGACGTCACGCCGACGACATGAACCTCGGACACGCGCGGGTCCATCGCCATGCGGCCGATCCATGATCCGCAATGCACGCCCCAGGGAAAGACCATGCTGTCCGGGTGGTTGTCCAGAACCACCACCTGCACCGGCGCCTCGGCCCGATCCAGACACCGCAGGATCAGGGGCCAGCTGAGATGGTGGAAATCCCCGCTGCCCATCAGCACCGGACCATGCGCCTGATAGGGCGGGACCAGGGCCGTCAGGGCGGCGCTTGCCCGACGGAACCTCTTCGCCCCACAGCCGAAACGCAGGGTCTCGCTCCATTCGGGCGGCAGGGTCGGGCGGATTTCGTCCGGCAAAGGCAGGACCGAGCCGTCCATATCCAGCACCAGGGGCGGGCGCGTCATGGCTCAGCGTTTCCTGTCATCGCATTTCCGGCCTTGTCGCTCCACGTCCTGTCGCTTTCGAACGACCCGGCCATGCGGCGCCCCAAGGCCCTCAGCAGGGGGTTGCGGATGAAGACCAGATGCCGCGTGAAGGTGAAGCGCGCGCCCAGCAGGGCCTTGACCTCAGGGTCCGTCCATCCGGCGACATAGTGGTTCAGGCCGCGTTCCAGCGCATAGTCCAGGTTCACGAACCAGCTGACGAAATACAGGTTCGCCTCGCGGGCCTGCGGATAGACGAAGCCGATGTATTTATCGATCAGCATGCCCTGATGCTCGAAGCACAGGTTCCAGCCGATGAAGGCACCATCCTGATTGCGATACTCGAACACCACGCCGTTCTGCGCCGGATCGGTCAGAACGGCAGCGAAAAACTCATAGGTCAACTTATCGAAGTGGATTTCGCTCTGAGCGTATACCTGTTCGTACATCGCATAATAGCGGCGCACCGTCGTCTCATCGAAACAGGCGTCGCCGGTACGAACCACGCTCACCGTCAACCCGGCGCGGGCCGCCAGTTTCTTGCGGATGTATTTGGCGTCCCGGCGCTTCAGGCGGGCGATGTAGTCATCGACGTTGTTGAAATCGATCGGCACATAGGCCAGCGCCTGCCCGGCCAGCTGAATGAAATCGCGCGCTTCGCACGCCCGCGCCAGTTCATCGGCGAAAACATTGTCCTGCGGCGACAACAGGGGCGAGGCCTGCGGCAGGTCCTTCAGTATGGTCAGGGCGGCTCCGCCCCCCAGACGCTCGCGCAGGGAGGCAGCCAGGTCGGCCGCCGCCTGCGCATCGCCCGCCCCGGTCTCCGGCACGGGCGCATATTCCGTCACCGTCGTCCCGATGAAGGTCGTGCGCAGGCGCAGGAACCGCCGCCATGTGCGGAAACCCGGCCATTGCGACAGCCGCGCGACGAAGTCGGCGTCCGCCGTCGTCAACAGGTCGAACGGCGCCAGAAACGCCGGCGCCGGCGCATCGCCGATGACCGAAAACCCTTCCGGCGGACAGGCCGCCCACCGGTCGATCAGGGTTTTCGGCTCCAGCAGATTGCGCCAGCGCATCGGCGCCTCCGTCACGCCGCCTTGGCGCGGTTCAGCAGTTGCTCCAGCAGCACCATGGCCTCATCGATCTCGGAACGCGAGATCATCAGCGACGGCGCGAAGGTGATGACGTTCTTGTAGTAGCCGCCCACGTCCAGAACCAGGCCGCGCTTCTCGCCCTGATAGTCCAGACCACCGGCCAGGCCGATGTCCACCATCTTGTCCAGCAGTTCGCGGTTCGGCGTGAAGCCGTCCTCGGTGCAGATTTCGGCGCGCAGGGCCAGGCCCAGGCCGTCGACGTCGCCGATCTCCTTGTGACGCGATTGCAGATCGCGCAGGCCTTCCAGGAAGTAGGCGCCCGACTCGCGCACCTGGCGCCCGAAATCGACCTCGTGCGTCATCTTCAGCACTTCCAGACCGACCGCCGTGCCCAGGGGATTGGAGGCGAAGGTCGAGTGGGTCGAACCGGGCGGGAAGGTCGTCGGATTGATCAGTTCTTCGCGCGCCCAGATGCCGGACAGCGGGTTCAGGCCGTTGGTCAGCGCCTTGCCGAAGACCAGGACATCCGGCGTCACGCCGAAGTTCTCGACCGACCACAGCTTGCCCGTCCGCCAGAAGCCCATCTGGATTTCGTCGACCACCATCAGGACGCCGTGCTGATCCAGCACCGACTTCAGGCCGGTGAAGAAGTTGGCCGGCGGCACCACATAGCCGCCCGTGCCCTGGATCGGCTCGACATAGAAGGCCGCATATTCGCACTGGTTCGTCTTGGGGTCCCAGACGGCGTGATATTCGTTCTCGAACTTGCGGGCGAAGTCACGCACGATGACGTCGGCGTATTCCTCTGCCGTCATGCCGCGCGGGCGGCGGAACGGATAGGGGAAGGGAATGAACTGGGCGCGGTCGCTGAAGTGACCGAAGCGACGACGATAGCGATAGCTGGACGTGATGCTGGACGCGCCCAGAGTGCGGCCGTGATAGCCGCCTTCAAAGGCGAACATCAGCGTCTTGCCGTTGCTGGCGTTCCGCACGACCTTCAGCGAATCCTCGACGGCCTGCGCCCCGCCGACGTTGAAATGGACCCGGCCCGGCAGGCCCCATTTCTTCTGCGCGTCCTCGGCGATGAACTTGGCCAGTTCGATCTTGGTGGGGTGCAGATACTGGCTGGCGACCTGTGGCAGTTCGTGAATCTGCCGGATCAGGGTGTCGTCCAGGCGCTTGTTCTTATAGCCGAAATTGACGGCCGAATACCACATCTGGAGGTCCAGGAAGGCGGTGCCGTCGTTGTCGAACATATAGCTGCCGTCGCAGCCGGTGAAAATCTTGGGCGGATCGACATAGTGAACCGTGTCGCCGAAGGAGCAGTAGCGTGCTTCCTGCTCCAGAAGTTCCTGCACATTAATGCTCAAGGCACATCTCCATCTGGGTCGCGGCCTCTTTCCGACAGATCGGTGCAACCTCTGTCGACGGCAGGTGGAGGATTTGTGGACGCAGCAAGGCCCTATTGGGACCAGACACGCGATGGCGCCCCCGACGCCTTTGACGCGCCCCTGTATCCAGTCGCGCAGTGCTGAGCAGCAACATCCAGATTCGCCAGATTGACAGCGACTGTCCGACCGGCAGGCCAGACCCATGTTCCCACGATCTGCGAGCACGGCTGCGACCAGCTATATCCTGGCGGCGCTGCCGCCAGATGACCTGGCGACGATTCCAGGCTGGAAGCTGAAGCGATTGCAGGAGATCGCCCGCCGCTAAGTCACAGGGTGAGCCATCAAACTGGGCATGATCGCGCGGCTCGAAGAGGGCCGGAACAGACGGTCAACTGTAAAACCCGCCGCTCGCGTAGGAGGCAAACGCGCTCAAATGCAGGGAAGGCGGTGGCTGGGGAACTAGGACTCGAACCTAGGGCCTGTACTCAATTGAGTTGATCTGTCTGTTATGATTCAAGTCTCTCAGGAGGCTTGATCATGACGGATCATTTTTGGTTGTCGGACGCACAGTGGGCGGTGCTCGAGCCACACATTCCCAAGGTCTACACGGGCAAGCGGCGTGTGGATGATCGGCGTGTGATCTCCGGCATCGTGCACCGTCTACGCGAGGGCTGTCGCTGGCGGGCCCTGCCGGACGTGTATGGGCCGTATACGACGGTGTTCAACCGCTACAATCGCTGGAGTAAGCGAGGGCTGTGGCAGCGGATCCTGACCGCGCTCAATGAAGCGGCCGACCCGACGGTGACGGCGATGATCGACTCGACTTCCGTCAAGGCGCACCGCTCGGCGGCCGGCGCAAAAGGGCGGCCTCGGCTCACGCCATAGGTCAGTCCCGTGGCGGTCGAACGACTAAAGTCCACATGCTGACGGACGAAGCTGGAAGGCCTCGTGTCCTGCAACTCTCGCCCGGCCAGGCCTCCGATATCGTAGCCGCCCACGACCTGATCGTCGCCAGCCGACCCAGCCTGCGCCTGCTCGCAGACAGGGCCTACGACGGCGACGCCCTGCGTCGCATGCTGAAGGAGCGCGGCACGACCCCGGTGATCCCCAACAAGATCAATCGCGTGAACCGACACCCCTTCGACGCTGTCACCTACAGGCTCAGCAACGCCGTCGAACGCGCCTTCTGCCGCCTCAAGGACTTCCGCGCTGATCCTCCCTCGTTTGAGTGGACACCCATGCTAGCTTTTCGGAGCTGGAGAGGCGTGTCTGATGAGTGTTCAAGGCCGGGTGTTTCCGGATTCGTTCAAGCGGGAGGCTGTTGATCGGGTCGCCAGCAGTGGGCTGAGCGTCGGTGCTGTGGCCAGAGAGTTGGGATTGCATGAGACGGTGCTGCGTCGATGGATGACGCAGTTCGGGGTGCAGGCGGCGGGGACGTCGCGGGCCCCACAACGCAGGCGTCGTCCCCGTCGCCGTCGGATCTGGCGGCGGAGTTGGCCCGGTTACGACGGGAGAACACGCGGCTCCGGATGGAGCGGGATATATTAAAAAAAGCCGCGCTCATCTTCGGAGCGGCCTCCCGATGAAGTTCGGGTTCGTCGATGGGCATCGTCAGGTCTGGCCGGTTCGCGTGATGTGCGCGGTTCTCGGGTTGTCGACCAGCGGATACTACGCCTGGCGCGGTCGCCCCGAGAGCGCGAGGTCTGTCGCCAATCGCGAACTGACCGAGGACATCCGCCTGATCCATGCCGAGAGCAGCGGCTGCTACGGCTCGCCCCGCGTCCACGCCACCCTGCGGCGGCATGGGCGTCGGGTCGGTCGATCCCGCGTGGAGCGGCTGATGCGCCGCGCCGGCCTGCGGGGATTGGCGGCCCTGCCGCGTCGCGCCTAAACGACGAACAGCCGCCACGGCTATCCGATCGCGCCCAACAGGCTCACCCGCAACTTCGAGGCGGCGGCGCCCAACCAGGTCTGGCTCGCCGACCTTACCTACATACCGACGGGCGAAGGCTGGCTCTACCTCGCCGCCATCCTCGATATGCACACCCGCAAGATCGTGGGCTGGTCGATGCGTCAGACCCTGCACACCGAGATCGCTCTGGACCGCTCAACATGGCCGTTGAACGCCAGCGGCCTGCGCCCGGTCCTCCGTAAAAGAGAACGCGATCGTGTGGCAGACCGGCAAGAGCCGAGGGCGGAAGAGCGTCGTCCTGCCCATTACCGACGCCGTTCGCGAAGTGCTCGATACCCTCGAGCGTTGATCCTGCCCGACCGTGCTGGCGAGCTCGGAGGGAGAACCGTGGACGCCGCCGGGCCGCGGCCTCGACAGCGGCGTGCAGCGCGCACGAGATGGTGCGGACGAGGCGGCGCGCAAACGGGCCGGGCCGGGCGTCACAGCCGGCCTCGACGGCTTGCGCTTCCACGACCTGCGAGGCACGGCTGCGACCAGCTACATCCTGGCGGGTCTGCCGCTCGACGATGTGGCGACGATTCTCGGGTGGGAGCTGAAGCGGGTGAAGGAGATCGCCCGCCGCTACGTCACCGGCGAAGCGATCGGACTCGGCATGATCGCGCGGCTCCAGGAGACCCAGAACAGAACAGCAACTGTAAAACCCAGTGTAAAACCCACGTCCCTCAGGAGGGGTCAAAAGCGCTCAAATGCAGTGAGGGCGGTGGCTGGGGAACTAGGACTCGAACCTAGAATGACGGTACCAAAAACCGTAGTGTTACCATTACACCATTCCCCAGCAGGACCGGCGTTTCCGCAGCGCTCTGTGCGGCGGAGGCGGTCAGATAGGCCAAACCGATTTGGGATGCAACACCCTCTTTCAGGACTATTTTCGGTGTGCGCGACGAAGGTCGAAATGGGTGCTTGCGGCCTGTCGAAGCCATGGCTATAAGCCGCGTCCTCACTTCGGGGCGACGCTTTGCGGCCCGCCCCCACGGTCGGAGTGTGGCTCAGCCTGGTAGAGCACTGCGTTCGGGACGCAGGGGTCGGAGGTTCGAATCCTCTCACTCCGACCATCTTCTCCTTCGAGACATTTGGCGATCAGGCGGCGGATCGCCTCCGCCGCACCGACGTGCACGGTCAGTCGTCGTTCGCCGCGGTCTCCATGGCCTGGCGGGCCACCGCGTTCAGATGCGCTCCGACCGATTCAATCGTCCTTAGGCCCAGCGCCTTTCGCCGCGCAGTCAGGTCCGGCGACCCGGCGTCGTAGTCGGCCATCAGCCGCCGCACGAAGTCGCCGCCCTGCACCTCCGCCAGCACATCGTCCATCGCCTGGCGCGCCTCGGGCCCGATCACGCGCGGCCCGGTCAGATAGGCGCCGTATTCCGCCGTATTCGAAATCTTGGCGAAGGCCCCGGCGATGCCGCGTTCGTACATCAGGTCGGTCACCAGCTTGGTCTCGTAGAAGCACTCGAACCACGCGACCTCGGGCGGATAGCCGGCATTCACCAGCTTCATGAAGGCGGCGTCGATCAGTTCGGCGATCCCGCCACACAGCACCACCTGCTCGCCGAACAGATCGCTCTCGCATTCGTCGCGCATGGTGGTCTCCAGGATGCCCTTGCGGCCGCAGCCCAGGGCGGCCGCATAGGACAGGCCCAGGGCATGCGCGTCGCCCGTCGCGTCCTGCTGCACGCCGAACAGGCAAAAGACCCCCTCCCCGGCCTCGTACAGGTCGCGAATGCGCGGCCCGATGCCCTTGGGCGAGGCCAGGATCACGTCCAGATCGGCGCGCGGCTGGACCAGGCCGAACCGAACCGACAGGCCGTGGGCGAAAACCAGGGCCGCGCCCGGCCGCACGTTCGGCTCCAGTTCGTCGCGCCACAGATCGCGATGCGCCTCGTCCGAGGTCATCACGGCGATGACATCCGCGCCCGTTGCGGCCTGCCCGGCCGTCATGACCTCAAATCCGTCGGCGCGCGCCAGGTCGCGCGTCTTCGAACCTGCTTTCAGCCCGACAACGATGTCGATCACGCCCGAATCGCGCAGGTTCAGCGCATGGGTGCGGCCCTGACTGCCATAACCGATCATGGCGACGCGCTTGCCGCGAATGATCGAAAGGTCGCAGTCGCGGTCATGGAATACGGGCAGCGGATTGGATAAGGTCTGGGTCATGGCCGTCTTCATAACCCCTTCCTCCGTCGTCGCCTTCTGGAAAGAGGTCGGGCCCGAAAAGTGGTTCGCCAAGGACGAGGCGTTCGACACCCTTTTCCGCGACCGGGGCCGAGCCGTCCACTGGGCCGCCGCACGACGCGAACTGGACGACTGGATGGACACGGCGGAGGGCGCCCTGGCCCTGCTGATCCTGCTGGACCAGTATCCCCGGAACAGCTTCCGCGGCACGGCGCATCAGTTCGCCACCGACCCGCTGGCCCTGATGTTCGCCAATCAGGCGGTGGCGCGCGACCGGCATCGGCAGGTCGAACCTGAACTGAAAAACTTTCTATTGCTGCCGTTCGAGCATTCCGAGCGGATCGAGGATCAAGACCGCTACATGGCGCTGATCGCCGGCGACGAGGATTTGGAAAAATGGGGCAGGATACACCGCGACATCATCGTCCGCTTCGGCCGCTTCCCTCACCGCAACGCCGCCCTGGGCCGCGAGACGACGGCCGAAGAACAAGCCTTCCTCGACGAAGGCGGTTTCGGCGGCTGATTCGATCCACAACGATCCGGTATCGACCGTCTGCGGTTGTTTGGCGAAAGGCCGATTCGGGTGGAAGCTGACGCCATGAACGCTCAGGTCGCTATCGCCCAACTTCAGGCCCGCATCGCCGCCGCGCCCGCCGATCATCCCGAAAGGCAATATCTGCACCTGATGCGCGACATTCTGGACAATGGCGTGCGGCGCGAAGATCGCACCGGCACTGGCACCCTGGGCGTATTCGGCCGCCAGATGCGGTTCGACCTGGCCAAGGGCTTTCCGGTCCTGACGACCAAGAAGCTGCATCTGCGATCCATCATCGTCGAACTATTGTGGTTCCTGCGCGGCGAAACCAACATCCGCTATCTGAAGGACAACGGCGTCCGCATCTGGGACGAATGGGCCGACGCCGAGGGCGAACTGGGCCCGGTCTATGGCAAACAGTGGCGGTCATGGGCCGCGCCGGACGGCCGCGTCGTCGATCAGATCGAGAAGCTGGTTCACGGACTGAAAGCCAACCCCAACAGCCGCCGTCACATCGTCACCGCCTGGAACCCGGCCGACGTGGACGACATGGCCCTGCCGCCCTGCCATTGCCTGTTCCAGTTCTTCGTCGCCGACGGGAAGCTGAGCTGCCAGCTGTATCAGCGCAGCGCCGACGTCTTCCTGGGCGTGCCGTTCAACATCGCCTCCTATGCTCTGCTGACCATAATGCTGGCTCAGGTCGTGGGATTGGAGCCGGGCGACTTCGTCCACACCTTCGGCGACGCCCACCTGTATCTGAACCATCTGGAACAGGCCGAGCTTCAGCTGACGCGCGAACCGCTGCCGCTGCCGAAGATGCGGATCGCGCCCAAGACCGACCTGTTCGCCTTTGAGCTCAGCGACTTCACGCTGGAGGGCTATGAGGCCTGGCCGCACATCAAGGCGGATGTCGCCGTCTGATGGATTTGAAGGCTCTGCAGGCCGATGTCCTGAAAATCTCCGACATCTACGCCGCCGAACACGACATCGACCGGGATCGGGATTGGGCGCTGTTGAAGCTGCAGGAGGAGCTGGGCGAACTAACGGCCGAGCATCTGCGTCTTACCCGCCGCGCACGCGGAACGCCCGACACCCAGGCGCTGGGCGACGAGGCGGCGGACGTCCTGGGCATGCTGTTGATCTATTGCGCCCGCTCAGGCGTCGATCTGGAACAGGCGATGCAGCGCAAATGGTTGAAGTGGCTGGAGCCTCGGCCCGCGCCCTAAACCTCGGGCGCGATCATGATCATCGGCTTCAGTCGCTGCACCAGATCCTGGTCGGCGGAGATTCGCTCAACGACGATGCGGTTCTGCGTCATGCCCATCTGCATCGTGGCCCGAAACACCACTATCTCGCCGGGGGCGGCGATGAAGCCCTCCAGCGTCGGCTTGTTCTGCTTGCCCGCCAGACCGCTGAACGCCATCGACAGCTGGTGGCCGCCGGGCGCGACGGACAGGGCGGTGAAACGCGGGCTTTTCAGTTGGGCCACATACTGATCGTCCAGGGCCAGGGCCAGACCGACCGCCTTGCCCACGAAACCTTCACGATAGACGATCAACAGGGCCTGATTAGGGACCTGTGGATGTAAATCCAGCGCCGCCTGCTTCTGCTCCGGCGTCGCCGTCTTGCCCAGTTTCGTCCCGACCAGATTGGCCATGATATAGGCTGTGAAGATGCCCAGGAATGCGCCCGCGAGCGTCGGCAGATAGCCCGCATCCGCCCCAAGGCCGGAAAACAGGAACGACAGGCCGAAGCTGACGGCCAGGGCGACCACGAAACCAACGACGATGGAGGGGATGTACTTGCTCATGGCGGGTCTCGCGTTCATGGGATGGAGCAACTCAACGCAGCAATACGGTCAAGGTTCTTGCCACAACCCATCATTTCTCTGGTCGTCGCCCGCGCAAGCAATGGCGTCATCGGCCGGGACGGCGACCTGCCCTGGCGGCTGCGCAGCGATCTGCAGCGCTTCAAGGCCATCACCGTGGGCAAGCCCTGCCTGATGGGCCGCAAGACCTGGGAGAGCCTGCCGCTGAAGCCCCTGCCCGGCCGGCTGAACCTGGTGATGACGCGTGACGAATCCTACGAGGCGGACGGCATGGCCAAGGGCGCCCTGGTCTGCGCCACTCTTGATGAGGCGATCGAGATCGGGCGCGAAACGGCCGAGGAGGACGGCGTGGACGAAATCTGCGTCATCGGCGGCACGGCCCTGTTCGAGGCCGCCCTGCCCCGCGCCAGACGACTTTATATCACCGAGGTCGACGCCGCTCCCGATGGCGACGCCGTCTTTCCCGCATTCGACGAAACGGCCTGGATCGAGGTATCGTCGGAATCGCATCCGGCAGGCGAGAAGGACGATCATGCCTTCACCTTCCGCGTTCTCGAACGTCGCTAGGAGATTCTTATGTATGTGACCACGACCAACGACCTGCCCGGCTTTCGCGTGACCCGCCATATCGGCCTGGTGCGCGGCGTGACGGTGCGTTCGCGCAACGCCATCTCTGACGCGATCGGCGGCGTTCAGTCGATGCTGGGCGGGCGCGTCGGCGCCTATGTCAAACTGGCCGAGGCTGGTCGGCAGGAGGCCTATGACGAGTTGGTCAAACATGCCGAGGCCCACGGCGCCAACGCCATCCTGGCCGTGCGCTACGACGCCACCGAGATCATGCCCGGCGTGACCGAGGTGCTGGCCTATGGCACAGGGGTCATCGTCGAGCCGGCCTGACCGGCTCGACGACGCGCGGGCGTCAGGACAGGCTCATCAGGGCCGAACGCTCGAAGTTCTGAAGCTCGTCGGCGCGGCCGTCGCGCACCTTGGCGGCCCATTGCGGATCGGCCAGCAGGGCGCGACCCACGGCGACCAGATCGAACTCTTCCGCCTCCAGCCGTCGCAGCAGGCCGTCCAGCGACGCGGGCTGGGACGCCTCGCCCCCGAAGGCCGCGATGAAATCGCCGTCAAGGCCGACCGACCCCACGGTGATGGTCGGCTTGCCGGTCAGCTTCTTGGCCCAGCCGGCGAAGTTCAGATCGGACCCTTCGAACTCCGGCTCCCAGAACCGGCGTTGCGAACAGTGGAAGACGTCGACCCCGGCCTCGGACAAGAGCGACAGCCATTCGGCCATTTGATCCGGCGTCTCGGCGATGCGGGCGGCGTAGTCCTGCAGCTTCCATTGCGACAGACGCAGGATGACGGGAATGTCGTCGCCCACGCCTTCGCGCACCGCCTTGATGACTTCGACGCCGAACCGGGAGCGATCGGCAATGGTCGCCCCGCCCCAGCGGTCGTCGCGCGAATTCAATCGGCCCCAAAAGAACTGATCGATCAGATAGCCGTGGGCGCCGTGGATTTCGACGGCGTCGAAGCCCAGATCACGCGCGGCGCGGGCCGAGCGCGCGAAGGCGCCGATCACGTCGGCGACATCCTCTTCGGTCATCGGTTCGAACCTGGTGTTGCCCGGCGCGGTCATGCCCGACGGGCTGTCGACCTTGCCCAGCGGCTCCCAATCCGCGCCCTGGCCGCGCGCCGAACCGACGTGCCAGATCTGCGGCGCGATCAGCCCTCCGGCGGCATGGACCTCGTCCACCACCGTCTTCCACTGCGGCAGGGCCTCGCCATGAAAGACCGGCACATTGGCGTCATTGCGCGCAGCGGGCCGCTCGATCACCGTCCCTTCGGTCACGATCAGGCCAACGCCTCCCTCGGCCCGCCGACGATAATAGCCGGCGACGTCCGAGGTCGGCACGCCGTTCGGCGAGAAGGACCGCGTCATGGGCGCCATGACGATGCGGTTGGGCAGGGTCAGCCCCTTGACGGTGAAGGGGCGGAACAGGGCGTCGGCGCTCATTGGATATCCTTGGAGATTGGCAACCCCCAAGGTGGCTAACAGGGTTGCCTTTTGAAACCCCCGCTCCTGCGGATTCTTCTAAAGGCCAAGCGCAGAGGCCGTCGCAGCGGCGATGGCGTCGAAACGCCCGGCCACCTCGCTCGACGGTTCGGCCGCAGCCAACGGCGTCCCGGCATCGCCGGCCTCGCGCAAGGCGGCATCCAGCGGCAGGTCGCCCAGGAAGGGGATGGACAGACGTTCGGCCTCGGCCTTGCCGCCGCCGCGTCCGAAGACGTCGCCGCTCATGTTCTCGATCAGGCCCAAGGTCGGCACGCCGACCTTATGGAACAGCGTATGCGCCCGCCGGGCATCGGCCAGGGCGACCTCCTGCGGGGTAGAGACGATCACCGCCCCGTCCAGCGGCGTCTTCTGGATCAGGGTCAGTTGAACGTCGCCCGTGCCCGGCGGCAGGTCGAGGATCAGGACGTCCAGGGGGGCCTCGGCCGCGCCCCAGCGCGTCTGGCTCAACATCTGGGTGATGGCCTGCGACGCCATCGGACCGCGCCAGATCATGGCGTCGTCCATCCTGGTCAACAGTCCGACCGACATGACCTTCAGACCGTGCGCGCTGTGAGGGATGATGGCGCCGTCCTCATAGGCCGGCTGACCGGACACGCCCAACATGGTGGGCAGAGACGGCCCATAGACGTCGGCGTCCAGAACGCCGACCGACAGGCCGCGCCTGGCCAGGGCGACGGCCAGATTGACCGCGACGGTCGACTTGCCGACCCCGCCCTTGCCGCTGGCCACCGCCAGGACGCGGCGCACATGGGCGGGACGGTCGGTCGGGACCGGCGCCTTGGGCCGTCCCTGATCGACGGCCGCTCTCGACAGCCCCGCCTTGCGCGGCGAAGGCGCCGACGCCGACGCCGCCTCTGCGGTCAGGATGACCGAGACCCGCGCCATGCCGGGAATCGCCTTCAACGCGGCTTCCGCCGCATCGCGGACCGGGGCGTAGGCGGCCGCCTGGCGACGATCGACCTCCAGCGCGAAACCCGCGCGGTCCTCGGCCACGACGAGGCCCTGCACCAGACCGGCGGCGACCAGCCCCTGGCCCGACACGGGGTCGATGACGGCGTCCAGCGCGGCGATGACGGCGGTGCGTTCGACCAAGGCGGCCTCCCGGAAGACTTGCAGGCGATGAGGTGGGCGTTCTATCGCCGTCCCAGCCCTGCCGCGAGCCTCGATTTGTCCAAACCGCCATCAGTCACCCTGCTCGCCGGCCCCACCGCCTCCGGCAAGTCCGCGCTGGCTCTGAAGATGGCGCGTGAAACCGGGGCGGTGATCATCAACGCCGACAGCCAGCAACTGTACGCCGACCTGCGCATCCTGACCGCCCGCCCGTCGCCAGAGGATGAGGCCATGGCCGAGCATCGGCTTTACGGCGTGGTCGACGCGGCCGAGGTCTGGTCCGTCGGCAAATGGAGCCGCGCCTTCCTCAACCTGCTGTCCGAACTGCGCGTGGAAGGTCGCCCAGCCATTCTGGTCGGCGGCACCGGCCTCTATTTCATGGCTCTGACACGCGGTCTGGCCGACATCCCGCCCGTGCCGCCGTCGGTGCGCGATACGGTCGAAGCGGAATATCTGCAGGACGGCGAGGCCGCCTTCCGCCGACGGCTGGCCCAGATCGACCCGGCCTCGGCGCACGCCATCGAACAGGGCGACCGCCAGCGGCTGGTGCGGGCCACGAGCGTCCATGCCGCCACCGGCCGCACGCTTAGCGCCTGGAAGGCTGAAACCCGACCGCTGCTGCCGCCGTCTGAGTGGACCGGCCTGGTGATCGAACCGGACCGCGCCCGGCTGTATGACAACTGCGACCAGCGTGTGGACCAGATGATGGATCAGGGCGTGCTGACCGAGGTTCAGGCCTTGGTGCAGCGGAACCTGGACCCGGCGCTCCCTGCGATGAAAGCTTTCGGCCTGCGGGAACTGGCCGCCCATCTGTCCGGCGAAACGGACCTTTCCGCTGCTGTCGCCGCCTTAAAACAAACGACGCGCAACTACGCCAAGCGCCAGCTGACCTGGTTCAGAAACCAGACCGCCGACTGGCCTCGCGTCTGACGCCTTTTCGACAACGCGCTTGGAAAGCGTCGGTCGTCGCCCTATATTCCAACCGTCCGGTTTCGGCCGGACTATGGCGATAAACGCGCTTGTAATAAGCGGACCGGACCCGGGTGCGATTCCCGGCGGCTCCACCAACTTTCTCCCCGCGTTATCGGCGGAGGAGGCATGGGGCCGACTAGCATCGACGGACGTGTAAAGAGGATTGCTTTCGCTCGTCCTGGCCCACCGTATCGGGCCATTTTCTAACTGCGAACGATAACTTCGCTGGAGAAGTCGCTCTCGCCGCGTAATGCGGTTCGAGTGATTTCGAATCTTAAGTCCTAGGGGTTCAGATCCTTGGGCGGGGCCTGTCGGGAGCCTGGCAACAGAATCCCGGCGCTTTCGCCAAATCATCGGTACGGCGACAAATCTCGCGCTAACCTTCAAAGCGCCTTTCGCCATCGCGTCCGCCCGTCTATCAGTCGCGCTCTGTTGCGAGGTGACGATGAGCGACCAGACCCCTCCGGTCGATGAGATGCAGTACGAGCGGCTGGCGCACGAGGCCCTTCGCGGCGTCATGCGCGGGGCGCTGGAACGAGTGCTTGCCGAGGGCCTGCCCGGCGCGCACCATTTCTATATCACCTTCAAGACGCGGGCTGCGGGCGTCAGCGTCGCGCCCGACATCCTGGCGAAATATCCCGACGAGATGACCGTCGTGCTGCAGCACCAGTACGATGACCTGCGCGTCGAGACGGACCGATTCTCGGTCAAGCTGCGCTTCGGCGGCATGCCCAAGAGCCTGGCCATCCCCTATTCGGCCGTCACCCGATTCTATGATCCCAGCGTGCAGTTCCTGCTGCAGTTCGAGGAGCCTGAGATCGTCGAGCCGATCGAGGAAACACCCGATCCGTCCCACGACCCGTCGCCCGCCTCGGACGGCCCCAAGGTCGTCTCGCTGGATCAGTTCCGCAAGAAATAGGCGTCAGGGACGACGCGGATAGGAGCGGATCACAATCCGCTCTCTTTCGCCCTCGTGCCGCTCGACCAGCAGCCGCGCGACCTGGGCGTCGTCGTGGAACAGATAGCCCTTGATCGAATCCAGCAGGGCCTTGGCCAGATTGTCCAGGTCCATCCACGGCGGTTCGCCGACGTGCTCCATGCGGATTTCCACGACATGGTCTCCCCATGACGGACGGGCGCCGCGCCATTCCTTACGCATGAACTCATAGACCAGCGGCTTGTAGTATTTCGCCTGGGTCGTCAGGCCGTCGATAACGATCTCGACAGCGTCGCCATCCTCGCGCGCCCGGACCTTGCCGGTGCCGATCCAATCGCCGTTCATCTTGCCCTGCATGAGTTGCGTGCTACACCGCCGCGCAACCCATCGCCACGCCTGAGAGACGAGATTCCGCGCATGAGCAACGTCCGCATTGAAACCGACACCTTCGGTCCCATCGAAGTCGCCGCCGATCGTTACTGGGGCGCCCAGGCGCAGCGTTCGCTGGGCAACTTCAAGATCGGCTGGGAGAAACAGCCCCTGCCGGTCGTACGCGCCCTGGGCATCGTCAAGCGCGCCGCCGCCGAGACCAACCGCGATCTGGGCAAGTTGGACCCCACCCTGGCCGACGCCATCATCAAGGCCGCCAACGAGGTGATCGAAGGCAAGCTGAACGATCATTTCCCGCTGGTCGTCTGGCAGACGGGTTCGGGCACCCAGTCGAACATGAACGCCAACGAGGTGATCTCGAACCGCGCCATCGAGATTCTGGGCGGTGAAATGGGCTCCAAGAAGCCGGTCCACCCGAACGACCACGTCAACATGAGCCAGTCGTCCAACGACACCTATCCCACGGCCATGCACGTCGCCTGCGCCGAACAGGTGGCGGGCGACCTGATCCCGGCGCTGAAGCATCTGCACGCCGCGCTGGAGGCCAAGGCCAAGGCCTGGGCCCACATCATCAAGATCGGCCGCACCCACACCCAGGACGCCACGCCTCTGACCCTGGGTCAGGAGTTTGGCGGCTACGCCCAGCAGGTCGCCAACGGCATCGAGCGGATCGAACAGACCCTGCCCAAGCTGATGGAACTGGCCCAGGGCGGCACCGCCGTCGGCACCGGCCTGAACGCCCCCATCGGTTTCGCCGAAAAGGTCGCGGCCCAGATCGCCGAGATCACCGGCCTGCCCTTCACCACGGCGCCGAACAAGTTCGAGGCCCTGGCCGCCCACGACGCCATGGTCTTCAGCCACGGCGCCATCAACACGGTCGCCGCCTCGCTGTTCAAGATCGCCAACGACATCCGCTTCCTGGGCTCCGGCCCGCGTTCGGGTCTGGGCGAACTGGCCCTGCCGGAGAACGAGCCGGGCTCGTCCATCATGCCGGGCAAGGTCAATCCGACCCAGTGCGAAGCCCTGACCCAGGTCTGCGTCCAGGTGTTCGGCAACAACGCGGCCATCACCTTCGCGGGGTCGCAGGGCCACTTTGAGCTGAACGTCTATAATCCGGTGATGGCCTACAACTTCCTGCAGTCGGTGCGTCTGGTCGCCGATGCGGCCATCAGCTTCACCGACAACTGCGTCGTCGGCATCGAGGCCCGCGAGGACAATATCGCGCGCGGCCTGAACAACTCGCTGATGCTGGTCACGGCGCTGAACGGCAAGCTGGGCTACGACATCTGCGCCAAGATCGCCAAGACCGCGCACAAGAACGGCACCACCCTGCGCGAAGAAGCCGTCGGCGGCGGTTATCTGACGGACGCCGAGTTCGACGAGGCCGTCCGCCCCGAAAAGATGATCTCGCCGGGCTGATCGACCAGACGGTCCCGAAATCAGAAAGCGCCGATGTCGGATGCGACATCGGCGCTTTTTCTTTGGCTCAGGCCTTGTCGCGGATCGTGCGTCCGACGGGCGCCAGCGCCAGCTTGGCCAGTTCCAGATCCTTCAAGGCGAAGGGGATGCCGATGATGGAGACGAACTCCGCCACCGCGATCGCCAGATGCGACAGGGCGATGTACCAACCGGCGACCACAAACCAGACCACATTGAGAACCACGCCCAAACAGCCGGCCACGGGGTGCGCCTCCTGCCAGACGATCTCGCGGCCGAACGGCCAGAAAGAATAGCTGGCGATGCGCCACGCCGCGAAGGTCCACGGCAGACCGACGACAGTCAGCGCCAGTATCGCGCCGCCCAACAGCCACAGCAGGCCCGAAAGCCACCCCCCGAACACGAACCACAGGACATTCAGGATCAGTCGGATCACGGTCGGCTCCGCAGGGTCGGTTTTTGCCACCGGAATACACAAAAGGCCCCGCCTGCGACAGCGGGGCCTTCATCCAGAAATGGCAGTCTGGGACTTAGTGAGGCTTTTCCGACCAGCGCGCCTTGGCGTCCTCTTGCGTCAGGCTCAGGTGGACATGCTTGTCATCGACCCGCGAAACCCAGCTGACCGGGATCATATGGTGTTTGAACCCGCCGGCGAGGTCCAGCTTGGCCAGTTCGATCTGGTCGCCCAGGACGTGGTCGACGCGACCGACGTGACCGCCGTCCGAACCGACGACTTCCAAATGTTCCTTGATAAGCGAAACGTCGACCATGGTATCTCCAATACAGGGTTGTTCCTGTCGCTGAGAACGTGACCCTGCGCCTGGGGTTTCAAACAGCGCCGCTTCGAAATCGGGATTGCGTCTGGCGGTCGCACCCGCAAGTCTGTATGTGACGATCGTTCATACACACTGGAACTCTGCGAATGCGGTGGATCGGGTCGGGTCTTTTCGGCGTCGTCATGGCCTTGACGCTGACGGCGTGCGGTACGCTGGAGCGGCCGACGGGTCCGCTCAGGATCGTCGAAGGCACATTGGTCAAGGCCGAGGATCCTCGCATCCGCAGCAACGACCAGGCGCAGTTGCAGGCGTTCACCCAGGAAATCGCCAGTCGTCTGAGACCCGATCATCCCACCACGATTCTGGCCTTGTCGGGCGGCGGGGCCAACGGCGCCTATGGGGCGGGGTTGCTGACGGGCTGGAGCGAGCATGGAGACCGCCCCACCTTCGACGTCGTGACCGGCGTCAGCACCGGCGCCCTGGCCGCCCCCTTCGCCTTCCTGGGCTCGGACTGGGACGACGAACTGCGCCAAGCCTATACCAGCGGCGGAGCCAGCAATATCCTGAGCTGGCGCAGCTTCGCCGCCTTTCTGAACCCCAGCCTGTTCTCGTCCCAGGTCCTGCGCAAACTGGTTGACGACAATGTCACGCCCGAACTGCTGCGTGCGGTGGCGCGCGAACACGCCAAGGGCCGCCGCCTGCTGGTCGCCACCACAGACCTCGACAGCGAACAGACCGTCATCTGGGACATGGGCCTGCTGGCCAGCCAGGGCGACGAGAATGCCCGCGAGCTGTTCAAGGAGGTGCTGGTCGCCTCGGCCAGCATCCCCGGCGTTTTCCCGCCGGTCCTGATCGCCGGACTTCAGGACGACGACAAGGTGGTGCTGGAGATGCACGTCGACGGCGGGGTCAACACGCCCTTCCTGGCCATTCCCGAAGACCTGATGTTATGGACCCGCTCCCGGGACGCCGGGCGGGTGGGCGCCCTCTACGTCATCGTCAACGGACAGACGGGTCGCAACGACGGCGTCACGCCCGGCCGCCTGTCGGGCATACTGGCGCGCACCTATGACAGCATGAGCAAGGCCTCGCTACGCACCCATCTGGCGATCACCACGGCCTTCGCCCAGCGGAACGGCCTGGACATGTCGCTGTCGGCCATTCCCGACAATGTGGAAGCCTCAAGCCTGAAGTTCGATCAGGAAACCATGTCCGCCATGTTCGAACTGGGCCGCCAGCGCGGTCGCGGACCGGACGCCTGGACCCGCCTGGATCAGAAACAGTCTGACCAGCCCTTCATTCCACAGACCCACGTCGATGAAAGCGAGGTGCCGGCCGTCCTCGCGCCGGCCCCATCCGCCACGCCATCCAAGCCGGAAACTCCGAAAACCTGACCATGGGCGAGATCGTCAATCTGAACCGCGCCCGGAAGTCCCGCGTCAAGGCGGATCAGAAGGCCGATGCCATCGCCAATCGCGTTGCTCACGGTCGAACCAAGGCCGAGAAACAGTCCGCCGATATGGCGCAGGCCCGCGCCGCCCGACTGCTTGACGGCAAGAAGCGGGACACGCGCGGCGGCGACTGATCTTCAGATCTTGGGCGCGCGGATCAGCATCACCTGCCCCGCCAGCACCAGGGCGAGGCCGACCAGGGCGCTCCAGCCGAAACGCGCCCCCTCGAACAACACGGACACCAGCATGGCGATGGGCGGGGTCAGCGCCGAGATATAGCTGGCCAGCGCATATCCCCTCTGGCGGGCGATGGTGAAATACAGGCCGAACGCGATCACCGAGCCGAACAGCGACAAATGCAGCAGCGACAACAGATAGGCCGGCGTCGGCTCGATCCGCCATGTCACCCCCGTCGCAAGGCCATACAGGGCCAGCATGGCCGCGCCGTACGCCATCGCCCATGCCGTCGCCGGCAGAACCGGCGCGCCTGCCTGCTGCGAACGCCAGGCGAACCAGTTGCCCAAGGCCGAAGCCATCACCGCCGTCATGGCGAAGGCCACGCCCAGTCCCGGATTCAGTCCCGCCCCGTTCGCGGTCATCTGCCCGTATGACAGGACGCCGACCCCGATTACGCCGCACACCGCGCCCAGCCAGGCCCCCGGCGCCGCCTTCTGCCCCGCCAGGACCCGGAACAGGATCAGGTTCACGAAGGCCAGGGCCGCGAAGATGACCGCCACGACCGCCGACGCCATCTGTTCTTCCGCCGCATAGACAAATCCGTAGCTGATCGCGAAGACAAAGGCGCCCTGGCCGATGGCCGCCATATGCTGGCGCCGCGTCAGGCGCAGCGGCCGACGCGTCAGGGCGCAGAAGCCGAACAGGACCACCGCGGCCAGACCAAAGCGCCACACGATGGAGACGACCGGATCCACGGGCCCCAGTTGCAGGGTGATCGCATACCAGGTCGTGCCCCAGATAAGAGCGCAGGCGGCGATGGCGGCGATGGCGAAGGGTCGGCTCAAGCGCGGTCTCCAGGCAGGCGCGATCCGCTTATCACCCCCAAGGCCCTCTGGCCCCTCACGTCTTGCGCCCGAGTGTGACATGCTGGACCTTCAACAGGAGATCGCCATGCGAAACGCCGCCTTCGTTCTTCCCGCCGCCCTGGTTCTGGCCGCCTGCGCCACGCCGGGCGAAGCCCCCCCGCCCGTCGCAACCGGCACGACCGTCGTCACCGTCACCGCCCTGTATCGCGAGCGGATCATGCTGCCGCCCGGTCATGTGCTGACGGTGCGGGTCGAGGACGTCAGCCTGGCGGACGCCCCCGCCAAGGTTCTGGCTGAAACGCGAGAGACCCTGACGGGCGGGCCTCCCTATTCCGTGACGCTGGGTTTCCCGACGTCGCAAATCGATCCGCGTCACACCTATGCGGTCCGCGCCGAGATCCGTGATCCGTCCGGCGCCCTGGTCTTCACGACCGACACCCGTCATTCCATCCTGACCCATGGCGCGCCGACATCGGCGGAGATCGTGTTGAAGTCCGTGCGTTGAGCGGCTTGGCCAAGCGTTCCGTCGCCCTGGCGGGCCATGCGACGTCGGTGGCGCTCGAGCCAGAGTTCTGGGCCGTGCTGGATCGGATCGCAGCGGCGCGCAGCCTCAGCAAGGCCCAGCTTCTGGCCGAGATCGACGCCGGGCGCGGGCGACGCCCTCTGGCCTCGGCCTGTCGTCTGCTGGCGCTGGACTGGGTGGCGGACAACGGCCGGGCGGCCTAATCTCCGACGGATGGAGATGCGATCATGAGCGACAATCGACTGGTTCCCGCCGCCCTGTTCGGCGGACTGCTCGCCCTGGGCTTCATCGGGGCGGGCGCCCTGATCGGTCAGGGCGTGATCCATGCGCGCGCCGGCGACCGCACGGTGACTGTGCGCGGCCTGTCCGAACGGAACGTGAAGGCCGATCTGGCGGTCCTGCCGCTTCGGTTCACCGCCTCAGGCGATGTCTTGTCCGAAGTGCAGGGCAAGATCGACAATGACCTGGGGCTTGTCCGCCGCTTTCTCGCCGGCCAGGGCTATCCGACATCGGCCATCGAACTGGGGCGGCTGGAAGTCGCCGATACCCGGTCGCGCGAATACGCCTCGCAGAATGGCGGCCCGCGCTTCATCCTGGCCCAGACCGTGGTGGTGCGAACGAACGATGTGACCCGCGTCCAGGCCACGACCCGCGCCCTGAACGACCTGGTTTGCCAGGACGTGGTGCTGCAGGACTTCCAGGGTCCGTCCTACATCTTCACCAAGCTGAACGACGTGCGGCCGCAGATGATCGCCGAAGGCACAGCCGCCGCCCGCACCGGCGCCGAACAGTTCGCCAAGGACAGCGGCACGCCGCTGGGGCCGATCCGTCAGGCGACGCAGGGATCGTTCGAAATCCTGCCCCGTGACGGCTCTGGCGACAATGAAGCCGCCTCCATCGACAAGAAGGTCCGTGTGGTGACGACGATCACCTACAGTCTGAAATAGCCCCGTCCTGACAGGCGTTTTGCGAGTTCAGCGCGCTGGCCTGCGCCCGTTGCGCCATGAGGCCCGTCTCCGAACGGCGCTCCCCGCCCATCTCGACCAGCACGACCCAGATCGTCAGCAAGGCGAACATGGCCGTCATTCCGACTGCGAAAGCGATCCAGCCTCTGTGACCCGCCGTTCGCGGCCGGTGCGGCGTCGCCTTGTTGATCTTGGTCGTGGTTTGCATCGCAATGGGGGAACCGGCCGTCGAACCGGCAGGTTCCGTGTTTTCATTGCGGCGACGGCCCTGACATTGCCTCGCGGTCCCCTTATGTTCCGCTCTCGATTCTGCCAGATACCCTGAATGACGGATAGTTCTTCACCTGTGACCGACCTTCCCGCCCCCCGTATTTCCGACCTGGCCCGCGCTCGCGCGCCCGAGGGGGCGCAGGCTAGCTACTATCTGGCCGGGTTGAACCCGGAACAGCGCGAGGCGGTCGAGACGACTGAGGGGCCTGTGCTGGTGCTGGCGGGCGCCGGCACGGGCAAGACGCGCGTCCTGACCACCCGTCTGGCCCATATACTGGCGACGGATCGCGCCAAGCCGTGGGAACTGCTGGCCGTCACCTTCACCAACAAGGCCGCGCGCGAGATGCGCGAGCGGATCACCCATTTGATCGGCCCGTCAGCGGAAGGGTTGCGCTGGCTGGGCACCTTCCATTCCATCGCCGCCCAGATTTTGCGTCGCCATGCCGAACTGGTCGGGCTGAAATCCAGCTTCACCATCCTGGACACCGACGACCAGGAACGGGTGCTGAAGCAGCTGCTGGAAGCGGCCAATATCGACACCAAACGCTGGACGCCCAAGTCGCTGTCGGGCCTGATCGACCACTGGAAGAACCGGGGCTGGACGCCTGAAAAGTTGCCGGCCGGCGAGGACTTCGCCAACGGCAAGGGCCAGGGGCTGTACGCCGCCTATCAGGCGCGGCTGCGGTCGCTGAACGCCTGCGACTTCGGCGACCTTCTGCTGCATAATATCACCATCCTGTCGCAGCACGCGGATCTGGCCGAGGAATATCGCCGCCGGTTCCGCTATATCCTGGTGGACGAATATCAGGACACCAACGTCGCCCAGTATCTGTGGCTGCGGCTGCTGACGGCCTCGACAGGCAACGTCTGCTGCGTCGGCGACGACGACCAGTCGATCTATGGCTGGCGCGGGGCCGAAGTTGACAACATCCTGCGGTTCGAACGCGACTTCCCCGGCGCCAAGATCGTCAAGCTGGAGCGGAACTATCGCTCGACCCGCCACATCCTGGGCGCCGCGTCCGGCCTGATCGCCGCGAACCGCGACCGGCTGGGCAAGACCCTGTGGACCGAGGACGACGGCGGCGACAAGGTGCGGGTGCGCGGCGTTTGGGACGGCGAGGCCGAGGCCCGGCTGATCGGCGACGAGATCGAGACCGCGCGGCGTCCCCATGCGGGCGAGCCGGGTCTGAAATACAAGGACATGGCCATTCTGGTCCGCGCCTCGTTCCAGATGCGGGCGTTCGAGGAACGGCTGGTCATGCTGGCCATCCCCTATACCGTCATCGGCGGGCCGCGCTTCTTCGAACGGGCCGAAATCCGCGACGCCCACGCCTATCTGCGGCTGATCCTGTCCGAGGACGACGATCTGGCGTTCGAGCGGATCGTCAATACGCCCAAGCGCGGTATCGGCGACACGTCGGTGCAGAAAATCCTGCAACTGGCCCGCCAGCACGATCTGTCGGCCCTGACCGCTGTGCGCGGCCTGATCAATACCGACGAGCTTCAGGCCCGCACCCGCACGGCCCTGTCCAACTTCGTGCGCGACATCGACCGCTGGCGACAGTTGTCGGAGACCACGCCGCACTGGCAGGTCATGGAGACCGTACTGGAAGAGAGCGGCTATGCCGACATGCAGAAGGCCGACCGGACCAGCGGCCAGACCCGGTTGGAAAACCTGAAGGAATTGGTTCAGTCGATGCAGCAATTCGAGACGCTTCAGGCCTATCTGGAGCATGTCTCGCTGGTCATGGACCTGGACCGCGGCGCGGGCGACGATCCGAACGGCGACGGGGCGGTGCAGATCATGACCCTGCACGGCGCCAAGGGGCTGGAGTTCCCGCTGGTCTTCCTGCCCGGCTGGGAGGAAGGCGTCTTCCCCTCCCAACGCAGCATCGACGAAAAAGGCGAAAAGGGTCTGGAGGAGGAACGCCGCCTGGCCTACGTCGGCGTAACCCGGGCCAAGCAGGACGCGCGGATTTCGTTTGCGGCCAACCGTCTGGTCTATGGCCGCTGGACCTCGCAACTACCCAGCCGCTTCGTCGATGAACTGCCCATCGCCCACGTCGATCCGCAGTCCGACACCGGCTATTACGGCGCCTCGACCGGCATGAAGGAGGCCAAGAGCCGCTGGGACGACGCGCCCTCTTTCGGCAGCGGCTATTCCTCGCCCGGCTGGAAACGCGCCCAGAGCTTCACCGCCGCCCAGACGCCCGCGCGCGTGCCCGCCCGCAAGGCCGTCATCGAGGGCGACGGCCGCCTGATCGCCACCGCCGATCCCAAATCCAGCTCGGGCTGGACGAAGGGTCAACGCGTCTTCCACCAGAAGTTCGGCTATGGAAACATCCGCGTCATCGAAGGCAACAAGCTGCTGGTGGATTTCGAAAAGGCTGGGGAAAAGCGGGTGATCGACAGCTTCGTGGAAAAGGCGGACTGACGAAGGCTCAGACGGGCGTCTTGGCGTCGCCCAGCCGCACGGTCTCCCAAAGGCCCACCGCGATCAGCACGACGGTCGTGGCGATGCTGAGGATCAGCGGCGTCACCCACGGCAGGACCAGCCAGCCGGTCGCCAGGACAACGCAACCGACCAGCCGGGTCCAGGCCACCGTGCGCCAGATCGCCCAACTGGCCACCGCAGTCCCCAACAGGAACAGGATCGGCCCGCCCAGCAAGGTCAGGGCTGTCGCTGTCGCGACGTTTCCGCTCGGATGGGCCAGCACAAGCTCGTCGCTGACCGCCACCACGATGATGCCCGCAATCACCAGGATCGGCGAATAGGTATAGGCGCGCCGCGCCATCCGACCAGGGTCGTCGGAATGCATGATGGCGTCCGAAGCGGATTCGTGCGCCTGACTGAAGAACAGCCGCCACATGGCGACCGTGGACAGAACCGCCGAGACGAAGGCCGCCCAGACCGCGCCCGACGACCAGTCCAGACCGCCGAAGGTGGCGCCGGAGATCAGAAGCGTCTCGCCCAGGCAGATGATGACGAACAGGCCCACCCGCTCGGCCATGTGGCCGCCCTCGATGGTCCAGTCGTCGGTCCGCGAACGCCCAAGCCCCGGAACATAGAAATAGAGCGCCGGCGACGCATATTCGACCGTCAGGGCCGCCAACCAGAACCACAGCCGCTGATCAGGCTCCGCCAGACCGCCCGCGATCCACAGCGCGGCCGAGGCGACCAGCCAGATCAGGATACGAAGGGCGTTCAGACGCAGGCTGGGATCGTCGCGCATCGCCCACGTCATGAAGGCGGTGCGCCCAACCTGGATTCCGGCAAACGCCAGAGCGAACACCAGGCCGTTTTCCTGAAAGGCGTGCGGCAAGGCCGCCGACATCACCAGGCCGATCCCCATCAGAACGAACAGCGCGATCTGCACCGGCTCGCGTTCGGGGTCCAACCAGTTGGTCGCCCAGGAGGTGAAGACCCAGGCCCACCAGACGGCCGCCAGGAGCATCGCCGCCTGTAGAGCGCCCAGCAGCGTCAGATGTGCCAGCAGGCCATGGCTGACCTGAGTGATGGCGAAGACGAAGACCAGGTCGAAAAACAGTTCGACGAACCCGACGCGGGCGTGTTCGCCCGCCACGCGGCTTCTCAACAACGATCGCATCGACGCCCTCCTCGCTAGGTTGCGAGGCTAGCGCGACAATCCGCCGCTGTCCTGCCCGATCAGCGTCCGGCCAAGCCTACAGGTGCAGGACACGTCCGTAGGCGTCCATCGCCGCCTCGTGCATGGCTTCCGACATGGTCGGGTGCGGATAGACGATGCCCTGAATGTCCTCCTCCGTCGCCTCCATGGTGATGGCGGTGACGAAGCCCTGGATCATCTCGGTGACTTCGTGCCCCATCATATGAGCGCCGATCAGGGCGCCGGTCTTTGCGTCGAAGATCACCTTGACGAAACCGTCGACCTCGCCCGCCGCCACGGCCTTACCATTCACGCGGAACGGGAAGCGGCCGATCTTGACCTCGCGCTTCTCGGCGCGGGCGGCCTGTTCGGTCATGCCGACCGAGGCGACCTGCGGCTGGGCGTATGTGCAGCCGGCGATGGGCGAATGGACGTTCGGCGTCTTGTAGCCGGCGATGTGTTCGGCGGCGTGGATGCCTTCGTGCGACGCCTTGTGCGCCAACCAGGGCGCCCCGGCGCAGTCGCCGATGGCATAGAGACCGGGCAGATTGGTCTGGCAGTGGCTGTCGGTCTTGATGTGGCCGCGGTCCAGCTCGACGCCCAGCGCCTCCAGGCCGATGCCGTCGGTGTTGGCGGTGATGCCGACGGCCGAGATGCAGACCTCGGCCTCCAGCGTCTCGGCCTTGCCGCCGATCTCGACGTCGACCTTGACGCCAGACGCGCTCTTGGAAACCTTCGTCACCTTGGCGCCGACCTTGAACTTGATCCCGCGCTTCTCGAACGACTTCTGCGCCGCCTTGGAGACCTCTTCGTCCTCGACCGGCATGATGCGTTCGACCGCCTCGACGACCGTCACCTCGGCGCCCAGGGCGCGATAGAAGCTGGCGAACTCGATGCCGATGGCGCCCGAGCCGATGACGACGAACGACTTGGGTAGTTTTTTCGGGGCCAGGGCGTCGCGATAGGCCCAGATCTTGTCCCCATCCGCTTCCAGTCCGATCTGCGGCAGGGCGCGGGCGCGGGCGCCGACGGCCAGCATGACCGACTTGGCCTCGACCGTGCGCGAACCGCCGGCCGTCAGCGCGATGACGACCTTGGGCGCAGCGGCCCCCTTCTCCAGCTTGGCCGAGCCCTCGATCACCTCGATCTTGTTCTTCTTCATCAGGAAGGCGACGCCCTTGTTCATCGTCGCCGCGACGCCGCGCGAGCGCTGGATGATGGCGTCGAAGTCGAACGACGCGCCGGACGCCGACAGGCCGTATTCCTTCAGGTGCGACAGGCTCTCGAACTTCTCGCCCGACTTCAGCAGGGCCTTGGTCGGGATGCAGCCCCAGTTCAGGCAGATGCCGCCCAGATTCTCGCGCTCGACGATGGCGACCTTCTGGCCCAGTTGGCTGGCGCGGATGGCGGCGACATAACCGCCGGGGCCCGAGCCGATGACGACGAGATCGAATTCAGCAGCCATGATCAGATCAACTTCTCGATGTCGGCCTTGATGGCCGAGGGTTCAGTCTGCGGGGCGTAGCGGGCGACCACCCTGCCCTCGCGGTCGGTCAGGAACTTGGTGAAGTTCCACTTGATGGCCTGGGAGCCCAGAAAGCCGCGCTTCTGGCTGGTGAGCCAGGCATAGAGCGGATGCCGGTTCGGCCCGTTGACCTCCACCTTGTCGAACAGGGGGAATGTCACGTCGAAGCTGGTGGCGCAGAAGGCGGCGATTTCAGCCGCCCTGCCCGGTTCCTGATTGCCGAACTGGTTGCAGGGAAAACCCAGCACCTCGAACGGCGCACCCACGAAATCCCGATGCAGCGCCTCCAGACCGTCGTACTGGCCGGTGAAACCGCATTTGGACGCCGTGTTGACGATCAGCAGCGCCTGCCCGCGATAGCGGTCCAGCGAGACGTCCGTGCCGTCGATGGCGCGGGCGGAGAAGTCATAAACCGAAGTCATGACCCCTCTCCTCCCTTAAGCCAGCATCGCGACGGGATCTTCGATCAGCGGCTTGAACGCCTGCAGGAAGCGGGCGCCGGTCGCCCCGTCCACCACGCGGTGATCGCAGGTCAGGGTCACGGTCATCACGGTGGCCGCAACGATCTGGCCGTCCTTGACGACCGCGCGCTGCTCGCCCGCGCCCACGCTCATGATGCAGCCCTGCGGCTCATTGATGATCGAGGTGAACTGCTTGATGCCGAACATGCCCAGATTGGACACCGAGAAGGTGCCGCCCTGGAACTCTTCCGGCTTCAGCTTGCGCTCGCGGGCGCGCTTGGCCAGGTCCTTGGATTCGGTGGCGATCTGCGCCAGCCCCTTGGTCTCGGCCTTCTTGATGATCGGCGTAATCAGACCGCCGTCGATGGCCACGGCCATGGAGACGTCGGCGTTGTGGTGCATGGCGATGCCCTCGGGCGTGTAGGAGGCGTTCGCCTCCGGCACGGCCTTCAGGGCCAGGGCCGCCGCCTTGATGACGAAGTCGTTGACGGAGACCTTGATCCCCTGCGGCTCCAGCATCTTGTTGACCTTGGCGCGCACAGCCATCAGCTGATCGATCTCGACATCGATGAACAGCGGGAAGTGCGGCACGTTCTGGATGCTGTCGACCATGCGACGCGCGACGGCCTTTCTCATGCCGTCCAGCGGAATCAGGTCGTAGCTGCCGTCCGGAATGCCCATCTGCGCCAGCGACTGGGCCTTGCGCGGTTCGGCTGCGGCGCTGGCGGCCGTCGATGCGGATGCGGCCGCGGCAGGCTGGGTCGAACCCTTGCCGGCAGCCTCGACATCGCGCTTGACGATGCGGCCGTGCGGGCCTGTGCCCTTGATCGACTTCAGATCGACGCCGTTCTGGGCGGCGATGCGACGGGCCAGGGGCGAAGAGAAGATGCGTTCGCCGCTGTCGGCTTTCGGCGCGGCGGACGCTGGCGCAGGCTTCGCAGCCTCGGCGGCGGGCGCGGGCTCGACCTTGGCGGCCTCTTGCGGCTTGGACGCAGGCGCCTCTGCAGCCTTGGGCGCAGCGGCACCGCCTTCGTCCTTCAGGCGGGCGATGGGCGTGTTGACCTTCACGCCTTCCGTGCCCTCGGCGACCAGAATGTCGGTGACTTCGCCTTCGTCCACAGCCTCGACTTCCATCGTGGCCTTGTCGGTTTCGATCTCGGCGATCACGTCTCCGGCGGACACGACGTCCCCGACCTTGACGTGCCACTTGGCCAGAACGCCCTCCTCCATGGTCGGAGACAGGGCCGGCATCAGGATATCGGTCATCAGGCGTTCCCCCCGGTTTGCGTTGTCGGCTCGGCGACGGAGCGAACGTCGTTCGCCTTCACCACTTCGCTGAGGCCTTCGAGGATGCGGTGGTAGGCCGCAGTTTCATCGTGGTTGTGGCGCACGGCGTAGCCGTGAGCCATGTGGCGCGCTGCATACGCCAACAGACGGCCGAACTGGATCGGATCGTTGAAGGCGGGCTTTACCGCCATCACTGGCTCTTCCTTCGACCACCACATCCGCAGCAGTTCGATAGCCTCGGGATCAGCCGCGACGCTGTCCGGCGTCTTCAGCATGAACTCCGACGCCTCGGTCATGCCATCACCTGTTTCACGGCCGCGATGATCTTGTCCACGCCCGGCAGCGACAGAACTTCCAGATTGGCGGCGTAGGGCAGCGGCACGTCTTCCTGGTGCACGCGCAGCGGCGGGGCGTCCAGATAGTCGAAGGCGTGTTCGATCACGCGGGCCACGACCTCGGCGCCGACGCCCATCGGCCCCCAGCCCTCTTCGGCCGAGACCAGACGGTTGGTCTTCTTGACGCTCTCGACGATGGTTTCATGGTCCAGCGGACGCAGGGTGCGCAAGTCGATGACCTCGGCCTCGATGCCCTCCTCGGCCAGCTTCTCGGCGGCCTGGAGCGCGAAGCCGACCATGCGGGCGTGGGCCGTAATGGTGACGTCCTTGCCTTCGCGACGCACCTTGGCCTTGCCGATGGCCAGGACGTAGTCGTCGACTTCCGGCACGTCGAACTCGGTGCCGTACAGCATTTCGTGTTCGAGGAAGACGACCGGGTTCGGGTCGCGAATGGCGGCCTTCAGCAGGCCCTTAGCGTCAGCCGCGTCATAGGGCGCGATGACCTTCAGGCCCGGAACCTGAGCGTACCAGGCGGAATAGTCCTGGCTGTGCTGGGCGCCGACGCGGCTGGCGGCGCCGTTGGGGCCACGGAAGACGATGGACGCCTTGATCTGACCACCCGACATATAGAGCGTCTTGGCGGCCGAGTTGATGATGTGGTCGATCGCCTGCATGGCGAAGTTGAACGTCATGAACTCGACGATCGGCTTCAGACCCGACATGGCCGCCCCAACACCCAGGCCGGCGAACCCGTGCTCGGTGATCGGGGTGTCGACGACGCGCTGGTCGCCGAACTCCTGCAACAGGTCGCGGCTGACCTTATAGGCGCCCTGGTATTGGGCCACTTCCTCGCCGATCAGGAAAACGCGGTCGTCGCGACGCATTTCCTCGGCCATGGCGTCGCGCAGGGCGTCGCGCACAGTCGTCTTGACCAGTTTGGCGTCCGACGGGATTTCCGGGTCGCGCAGCTCGACCTTGGGCGTCGCGGTCTGGGCCGGGGCCTTTTCAGGATCACCGGTCTTGCCTTCTACAGCGGCCTTGGGCGCGTCGGTTTCAGCGGCCTTGGGCGCGGGCGCGGCAGCGCCGTCTTCTCCCGCCAGACGCGCGATAGGCGTATTGACCTTCACGTTCTCGGAACCCTCGGGCACCAGGATTTCCAGCACTTCACCTTCGTCGACAGCTTCGACTTCCATCGTGGCTTTGTCGGTTTCGATCTCGGCGATCACCTGGCCGGCCGACACGGCGTCGCCCGCCTTGATGTGCCATTTGGTCAGCGTGCCCTCTTCCATCGTGGGGGACAGCGCCGGCATCAGAATGTCGGTCATTGAACGGGCTCTCCATTCAGCGGTTGCCGCTGTTCCAGGGTGTTCGCCCAGGTTTTCAGTGAGGTTATGTAGTTGGCTGGTATTTCGCCGCGACCGCTGCATGCCGGGCCGTCGCCCTCAATCTTGAAAACGATTGGCTGGTCGTCCGTAGCATAGATGCCGGGAAAGAAGCTGGTCGAGTATGACTCGGAGCGCTCGTACAGCGGAATTTCGCTGTTGGACTCACCCATGAAGAGTTTAACCGAGTCTGGGGACTGGCAACCAACGAGCTTAAACTGGAAAATCAGATCAATGCTGCTCCATGGCGGGTCGACGCGCCCCCTCTCATAACTCACCTGATAGGCTAGTTCGGGAGTAGATTGAGATGGGTTGTAAATAACCTGGGTCAATGCTTGCCCGGTACAGACCTGTGGATCGCAACGCTCTAGGGTCTCCAATTCTACACCCTCTACAACGACATATGTTGGCTCGGCCTGATTTGAAGTGGCAATCTGGCCGAGGAGAAGAGCCAATAAGATCACCTACGCCTCCACGTAGACGTCGGTATAGAGCTCGGACGGATCCGGCTCAGGGCTTTCCTGCGCGAACTGCACAGCCTCGGCGACAATCGCCTTGATCTCGTTATCGATGACCTTCAGCTCCTCTTCGGTCGCCTTGGCGGCCGACAGCAGCATTTTCAGGTGATCGATCGGGTCGCGGGTCTTCTTGACCTCGTCGACCTCTTCCTTCGTGCGGTATTTCGCCGGGTCGGACATCGAGTGACCGCGATAGCGATAGGTCTTCACTTCCAGAATGAAGGGGCCGCCGCCTTCACGCGCGCGCTTGACCGCGCGGGCGGTGGCGTCGCGCACGGCCAGAACATCCATGCCGTCCACCTGTTCGCCCGGAATGCCGAAGCTGGCGCCGCGCTGGTACAGTTCCGTGGTCGAGGACGAGCGTTCGATGCTCGTGCCCATGGCGTACTGATTGTTCTCGATGATGTAGATGGCCGGCAGCTTCCACAGCTGCGCCATGTTGAAGCTCTCGTACACCTGCCCCTGGTTCGAGGCGCCGTCGCCGAAATAGACGAAGGCCACCGAATCGTCGCCGCGATACTTACCGGCGAAGGCCAGGCCGGTGCCCAGCGCCACCTGGGCGCCGACGATGCCGTGACCGCCATAGAACCCGGTCGGCACGTCGAACATGTGCATCGAGCCGCCCTTGCCCTTGGACGAGCCGCCGCTGCGGCCGGTCAGCTCGGCCATGACTTCCTTCGGATCCATGCCCGCGGCCAGCATGTGGCCATGGTCGCGATAGCCGGTGATGATCTTGTCGTGGCCCTGTTTGACGCTCTCCTGAACGCCCACCGCCACGGCCTCCTGGCCGATATACAGGTGGCAGAAGCCGCCGATCAGACCCATGCCGTACAGTTGACCCGCGCGTTCCTCGAAGCGGCGGATCAGAACCATTTCGCGATAGAAGCGAAGCAGGTCTTCCTTGGACGCCGTGGGCGTATTGGGCAGTTTGTCAGGCGTGGTCGTCTGAGCGGATTTGGCTGGGGCTTTCGCCATCCGGTATCTCCCGGCTAGGCGCCGGGAAGCGACGCCTTCTTATCGTTACGGAAACGGGCTTTAGCAGCCTTCCTTCCCGGAACGCAAAGGGGTGCGGGCCGGGCTGTAACAATAGTTCAAGTGGCCTGGGCGGGTTCAGCCCTGCGTAGGCGGAGCCGACACGCGGATCACATAGTCGCGCGGGTCGGAAAAGCCCAACACGGCCCGCGCGCGTTCCTCCAGCAGATCGCGCGACAGGCTGTCAGTACGCAGATATCGGACCCTGGTCTCCAGGTCGCGCCGCTGTTCGGCCAGGTGCGCGAGCTGAGTCTCGCGCTGATCCAGAAGCGCATCGCGCGAGGCGCCGCTCAGCAGCCCGCGCTCGCCCGTCAAAGCCTGCACGCCGAGATAGGCGAGCAAAAGCATCAGGGCACAGGATACGCGGTAAGGTTTCATCCGTTCGGGCACTTATGACGCTCCTTCTGAGCGCAAGAACACAGTTCATGGACCGTGCCCGAAAATGCCTAACGAAATGTAGCTTGACCGTAAGAAAGTCGGCGAAGAACGCTGATTCTCCGCCGATATTTCCAACGCCTACTTCAACAGCATGCCGTCGCCGAAATAGACGCCCTGGTCGCCCAGCATCTCTTCGATGCGCAGCAGCTGATTATATTTGGCCACCCGGTCGGAACGGGCCAGCGAGCCGGTCTTGATCTGCCCGCAGTTGGTGGCCACGGCCAGGTCGGCGATGGTCGAGTCCTCGGTTTCACCCGACCGATGGCTCATCACCGCCGTATAGCCCGCGCGTTGGGCCATATCGACCGCATCCAGCGTCTCCGACAGCGTGCCGATCTGGTTGACCTTGATCAGGATCGAGTTGGCCAGCCCCTCGCCGATGCCGGCGGCCAGACGCGCGGGATTGGTCACGAACAGATCGTCGCCGACCAGTTGAACCCGGTCGCCCAGGCGCTCGGTCAGCAGTCGCCAGCCATCGAAATCGTCCTCGGCCATCCCGTCCTCGATGGAGACGATGGGGAAGCGCTCGCACAGATCGACCAGATAGGCGGCCATGCCGTCGGCATCGACGGTCTTGCCCTCGCCGGTCATCAGGTATTTGCCGTCCTTGAAGAACTCGGTCGAGGCGACGTCCAGACCCAGGTGGAAGTCCTCGCCCGCCAGATAGCCGGCGGCCTGACCCGCCTTGGTGATGAAGCTCAGCGCCTCTTCCGCCGAGGCCAGATTGGGGGCGAATCCGCCTTCGTCGCCGACGTTGGTGTTGTGGCCCGCGTCCTTCAGCTGCGTCTTCAGCGCATGGAAGATTTCCGTGCCCATCCGCAGGGCGTCGGTGAAGGTCTCTGCGCCCGTCGGCAGGATCATGAACTCTTGGATGTCGATCGGATTGTCGGCATGGGCGCCGCCGTTGATGATGTTCATCATCGGGGTGGGCAGCACGCGGGCCGAGACGCCGCCGATGTAGCGATACAGCGGCAGGCCCGACGAAATCGCGCTGGCCTTGGCCGCCGCCAACGACACGCCCAGGATGGCGTTGGCGCCTAGACGGCCCTTGTTGGGCGTACCATCCAATTCGATCATCGCCTCATCCAGGCGGCGCTGGTCTTCGGCGTCCATGCCGGACAGGGCGTCGAAAATCTCGCCATTCACGGCGTCGACGGCCTTCTGAACGCCCTTGCCGCCCCAGACCTCCTTGTCGCCGTCGCGCAGTTCGACGGCTTCGTGCGCGCCGGTCGAGGCGCCCGAGGGCACGGCGGCCCGGCCGAACGAGCCGTCGTCCAGAATCACATCCACTTCGACCGTCGGATTGCCTCGGCTGTCGAGGATCTGGCGGGCGACGATGTCGGCGATGTCGGTCATGGCTCGGCTCTTTGGCTCAAGGCGGAAGTGAAGTCAGACGGGTTTAGCCGCCCGTCCGCCAAAGGCCAATGCCGCCGTGCGCCGTCAGGTCAGGAACAACCCTCGACCAGCTGGATCGTCGGATCGCCCGCATGGATCATGATGACCTTGCCGTCCGTGCCGATCTCATAGCGGACACCGCGCGCGGATGGATCTGTGACGTAGCTGGCCGAGCCGCCGCGGGTCCAGGCGAACAAATCCTCGGCCGGCGCGGCTTGATATTTGTGCGGCTCGGCGAAGATCGAACCGCCATAGGCCTGTTTGATCGCCATGGCCGTATCGCCCAAGCCGAATCCCCGGTCGGTCTTGATCCTGGCGTCGCGCATCAGGGTGATTCGCGTCAGCTTGCCGTCCTGGATCATCACATTGACGCCTTCGGGCGCGCGCGATGGATGGAACTGGTCGCAGACTTCTGGCTCGGCTCCGCTGACAGACTTCGGATTCGCCCGGTCGCCCCAGGCCGCGATCAGATCGGCCTTGCTCATGCCGATCCGCGCCGCGCCAAGCCCCTCGGCGGTCAGGATATTGGGATCGGCGGCAGGGGCCGCCGGCGCCTGAGCCGCCGGCGCCATCGCGACAGGGGCTGCATCCGTTGGAGCCTGCGCGGCCGGGCGGTCGTCGCGCCCACAGGCGGCGAGGGTCAAAAGCGCGCAGGCGCTGACGGCGGTGAGACGAATCATAATGCAGCGATCTCCAAATGAAGCTTCACTGCCGGGAACGCACGAAAACGGCGCGCGGATCACCGCGCGCCGTATATATTCTCGTTCGGCCCATGGCCGCTGTCGGTGAAGACCTAGTCTTCCTTGGGCGTGATGACCTGGCGACCGCGATAGGTGCCGGTCTTCAGGTCGATGTGGTGCGGGCGCTTCAGCTCGCCGGTGTCCTTGTCCTCAACATAGACGTTGGAGGTCAGGGCATCGTGGGCGCGGCGCATGTTGCGACGCGAGGGGGATACTTTGCGCTTCGGAACGGCCATGTCCGTCTCAATCTTCTAAGTCGGGCGCCGCCTAGAGCCTAAGCCTGTCTGGCGCGAAAACGATAGCGGCGGCCCCCAACCCTCATCAGAAGGATGCCGAGCCGCCACGCGAGGCGCGGCTTATGCATGAACCGCGCGACGATTTCAAGGCGTTTAAACAGGCGTCAGACGACGCACGATCTTCGCGGGATTGCCGACCACCACGACGTCCGGCGGCACATCCTTCGTCACCACCGAACCGGCCCCGATGACCGAGCGATCCCCAACCGTAACGCCCGCCAGAACAATGGCGCCGCCGCCGATCCACACGTCGTCGCCGATAGTGATGGATCGGGCCGTCTCCTCGCCCCGACGCGCCACCGCGTCCAGCGGATGCTCGGGCGTCAGAAGCTGCACCCCCGGCCCGGCCTGGAAATTGTCTCCGATTCGAATCTCGGCGCAGTCCAAGAACACGCAGTTGGCGTTGGCGAAGGCGCGTTGGCCAAGATGGATGTTGACGCCATAGTCGCAGAAGAAGCCCGGCATGATGACCGCCTTGTTGTCCGCAGCGTTCACCAACTGGTTCACCAGGGCGCTGCGGCGGTCCCGATCCGGCTCGGCGTTGATGGCGACCGTCAGGCCCACGGCGCGGGCGCGTCCGTCCCTCAGGTCTGCGTCGCCCGGATCATAGGGCAGGCCCGCCAGCATCTTTTCACGCTCGGTCATTGGGTCTCCGTCAAGGCGTGCGCCACCGCCTCGCCGATGGCCAGTGAGCTGGTCAGGCCGGGGCTCTCGATGCCGAACAGGGCCATCAGACCGTCGATGCCGTGATGCTCGCGCCCATGCAGTTGAAAGTCCGGCTGCGGCTCGCCCGGCCCATGCAGTTTCGGCCGAATACCGGCGTAGTCGGGCGTCAGGGCGCCGTCGGGCAGGCCGGGCCAGAAGCGGCGGATATAGGTCGCGAACCCTTCCGCCTTGGCCGGATCGACCGAATAGTCCTCGACCTCCACATAGGCCAGATCAGGCCCAAACACCCCCTGCCCGCCCAGGTCCTTGCGATAGTGGGTGCCCAAAGCGCCGGGGATCGGCGGCGGATAGATCAATCGGTCGAACGGCGCCTTGCCGACCAGCCGGAAATAGACCCCCTTGCCGAAATGGCCCGGCGGAATGTTGGTCGCGGGATAGCCCGTGACGCTGGCCGCCACGCTCTGCGCCGACAGACCCGGCGCGGTGATCAAAAGGCGGCTGGAGACAGTCATCGCCCCCTGCCCGCCCACACGAACGGAAAAACCGCCGCCTGACATTGGCTCGGCGCCTTCGAACGGCGCCGACACCACCACCGAGCCGCCCGCATCCTCGATCTCGCCCTGCAGGGCCAGCATATAGCCGTGGCTGTCAAACAGGCCGCTCTCCGGCGACAGGATGGCCGCATGGGCGTTCAGGGCCGGCTCCAGCGCCCGCGCCTGGGCGCCGGTCAGATGCGCCAGCCCCTCCACCCCGTTCGCCGTCGCCTGTTCGAAGATGGCTTCGATTCGCCCGACCTCGGCCTCTTCGGTCGCCACGACCAGCTTGCCGCACTTCCAATGGTCGATCTTGCGACTGGCCAGGAAATCATACAGCGCCCGCCGCCCCTCGACGCAGAACTGCGCCTTCAAGGAGCCGCTCGGATAATAGAGCCCGCCGTGGATCACCTCGGAATTGCGGGAAGAAACGCCCTGGCCGATGTGGCCTTCCTTCTCCAGCACCAGAACCGTCAGGCCCCGCTTCGACAACGCCCGACCGCAGGCCAGGCCCACAGCCCCGGCGCCCACGACAGTTGCGTCGAAATCGAAGCTCATGATCCGCCATACCTCCGCCTGGCCTCGGCCTCGAAACAGCCGATCAGCTTTTCCACCGCCCGGTCGAAATTGGCCTGGAGCATCAGGTCCAGCACCCGGGACTTGAAGGCGAAGTCGATCATGAACTCCAACCGCGTTCCTTCGGGATGCGGGAAAAACTCCCAGCGGTTCTTCAGATGCTTGAACGGCCCGCGCAGCAGACCGACCTCGACCTTTGGCGCATTGTGGTCGTGGCGCACCCAGGTCGAAAACCGCTCTTTCAGCACCGCGAATCCGACGCCCGCCTCGGCGTCCACCACGGTCACGCCGTCAGCCTCGACGCGGTCGTTCCAGACCCGCATCGACGTGACCCAGGGCACGAAGTCGGGATAGGTCCGCACATCGGCGACCAGACCGGCAAGCTGTTCGGGCGCATAAGGAAGAATGCGCGTGACGCGATGGACCGCCATTCCAGGCTTAGCGCTTCAACTGCGCCTCGCGCGCCGCCTTCAGCCGGGCGAAGTCGTCGCCGGCATGGTGAGACGAACGCGTCAGCGGCGACGAAGACACCATCAGGAAGCCCTTGGCGCGCGCGATCGCCTCATAGGCCTTGAATTCTTCCGGCGTGACGAAGCGGTCGATGGCGGCGTGTTTGCGCGTCGGCTGTAGATATTGGCCGATGGTGATGAAGTCGACGCCTGCGGACCGCATGTCGTCCATCACCTGCATGACCTCTTCCTTGGTCTCGCCCAGACCAACCATGATGCCGGACTTGGTGAACTGCTCGGGGTCGCGCTCCTTGACCATCTGCAACAGACGCAGGGAATGGAAGTAGCGGGCGCCGGGCCGGATCTTCAGATACAGGCGCGGCACGGTTTCCAGGTTGTGATTGAAGACGTCGGGCTTGGCGTCGATCATCACAGCGGCCGCGCCATCCTTACGCAGGAAGTCGGGCGTCAGAATTTCGATGGTGGTGTTGGGCGCCTGGATGCGGATCTGGCGCACCACCTCGGCGAAGTGGGCCGCGCCGCCGTCCGACACGTCGTCGCGGTCGACCGAGGTGATGACGACGTGGTTCAGACCCATCTGGGACACGGCCAGACCCACCTTGCCCGGCTCCTCCGGATCCAGCGGCTGGGGCAGGCCCGTCTTTACGTTGCAGAAGGCGCAGGCCCGCGTGCAGGTGTCGCCCATGATCATCAGGGTGGCGTGCTTCTGGCTCCAGCACTCGCCAATATTGGGGCAGGCCGCCTCTTCACAGACGGTATGCAGCCCCTTGGAGCGGACGATGTCCTTGGTGGCGTTGTACTGGCCCGAACCGGGGGCCTTGACCCGCAGCCAGTCAGGCTTTTTCAGCACGACCGATTCCGGCCGGTTCTGCTTTTCCGGGTGACGCAGTTCCGACGGCTTGCGCTGCAGGGTGTCGATCAGGGTGACCATGGCCGGTATTTCGGCTTTCCGCGCCCGGAAGGCAAGGCACAGCGCGTTACAGACCGCGACCGCTCGGGAACTCACGCGACGTAACGCATCTTTTCAAGATGACGCGGCGGCATTAATGACAAACGCCCGAACAGCAGAGAGGGCGTCTCGCGCCCTTCGTAGGAGACGCGTTTGCGCCAGGCCCTGGATCCGTCGCTTTACCAACAAACCCTGATCGACGCCCTGATCGAGGCGCGCGCGCGGTTCGGCGACAAGGAAATCCTGGAAGACCAGGATCGTCATCCCCTGACCTACACCGGCCTGATCCGGGCGGCTTTCGTGCTGGGCCGCAAGATCGCGCAGATGACGGAACGGGTCGAGCGGGTCGCCATTCTGCTGCCGTCCTCGATGGGGGTTGTCGTCACCTTCTTCGGTCTGCACGCCCACGGCCGCGTGCCGGTGATGCTGAACTTCACCGCCGGCGAGGCCAATCTTAAGGCGGCCATCAAGGCGTCAGGCGTCAAGAAGGTGCTGACCGCCAAACGCTTCATAGATCAGGCCAAGCTGGACGACCTGATTGTTGAGCTGAAAACGGTCGCCGATGTCGTCTGGCTGGACGACGTGCGAAAGACCATCGGCCTGGCCGACAAATTGTATGGCCTGGCCGCCGGCGCCGCGCCAAAGCGGTTCCGCGTCAGGACAGACCCCGACGCGCCGGGCGTCGTCCTGTTCACCTCGGGCAGTTTCGGTACGCCGAAGGGCGTGGTGTTGAGCCAGCAGAATCTTGTGGCCAATGCGCGTCAGGTGGCCGCCCACATCGACCTCGATCCGTCCTGGGTCATGTTCAACCCCCTGCCGACCTTCCACTGTTTCGGCCTGACCGGCGGCGTCATCCTGCCGTTGCTGCAGGGATTGAAGGCGTTCGAATATCCGTCGCCGCTGCACGCCAAACAGATCACCGACCTGCTGCCCCAGGTGAACGCCTCGATCCTGTTCGCGACCGACACCTTCCTGAGCCAATACGCGCGTGTGGCCGAGCCGAACGACTTCGCCACCCTGAAGTTCGCCGTCGCCGGCGCCGAGAAGGTGCGCGACGAAACCCGCGCCCTGTTCAACACCAAGTTCGGCGGCGTGGAACTGCTGGAAGGCTATGGCGCGACAGAAGCCTCGCCCGTCATCGCCGTGAACCACCCCGACCGCAACGCGCCGGGCACGGTGGGCCAGATGCTGCCGGGCATCGACTGGAAGCTGGAACCCGTCGAGGGGATCGACGGCGGCGGCCGCCTGTTCCTCAAGGGTCCGAACGTCATGAGCGGCTATGTCACTTCGGCCGAGCCGCTGACCTGGGACGCCATTGGCGACGACTGGCTGGATACCGGCGACATCGTCGACGTGGACGCCGACGGCTATGTCACCATAAAGGGGCGCGCCAAACGCTTCGCCAAGATCGGCGGCGAGATGGTCTCACTGACGGCGGTCGAGGGCATCGCCGGCGCGGTCTGGCCCGAACGTCGTCACGCCGTCGTCGCGATCCCCGACAGCCGAAAGGGCGAAAAATTGGTCCTGGTCACCGACCACGACGCCGCCGAGGTCGCGCCCCTGGCCGAATGGGCGCGCACCAACGGCGCGCCGGAACTGATCGTGCCCAAGAAGATCGTCAAGGTCTCCGAGGTGCCGGTCCTGGGCACCGGCAAGACGGACTATGTCGCCATCCAGAAAATGGTCGAGGCGGAAAAAGCGGCCTGATCGGGCCGCTTTTTCCGGCGTCAGCCGATCCGAACGCCGGTCATCGAGATCGATCCGCCATCGATGCGATCGTTGAAGAAGTGGACGGGTTCGCCCGGCTGTTGCTGGGCGGCGATATAGAGCACCGGCAGATAGTGTTCGTCGGTCGGCACGCTTAGCTGCGCGTCCTCGGCCAGGCCCACCCAGTCGATCAGGGCCTTGTGGTCGCCCCGCTCGAACGCGGCCTTGACCGCCGTGTTGAAGCCCGTCGCCCAGGCGTAGGGCTCGGCCCCGTCCTCACGCTTCCAGGTCCGCAAATTATGGACGAAGTCGCCCGATCCGGCGATGACGATCCCCTCGTCGCGCAGAGGCGTCAGCCCCTTGGCAAGGTCGTAATGCTGGCGCGCCGTCAGGTCGCGGTTAAGCGACAACTGCACAACCGGCACGTCGGCCTCGGGCCAGACATGACACAGCACCGACCAGGTCCCATGGTCCAGCCCCCACTGTTGCGTTTCGATGGCGCCCGTCAAGGCCGACACCCGGGCCGCCAATTCGGGCGATCCGGGCGCGGGATACTGCATGTCATGAAGTTCACGCGGGAAATTCCCGAAATCATGGATGGTCTCGGGCCTTTTCTGCGCCGTGACGCCCAGCCCACGCGTCTCCCAATGGGCGGACACCATGACCACGCCCTTGGGTTTGCCTATGGCCCGGCCCAGGTCGCGCCAGGCGGCCCCATAGGGACCGCCCAGTGCATTCATGGGCGAACCGTGACCGAAGAAGACGGCGGGCTGGCGCATCGGATCAGCCGTGCAGCTTCTTGGCCAGTTCGGCGATATGCTTGCCCTGGAAGCGAGCGCCGCCCAGGTCGATATCGCTGGGCTGACGCGAGCCGTCGCCGCCCGTGATGGTGGAGGCGCCATAGGGCGAACCGCCGTGGATCGCATCCAGCGTCATCTGCGCCTGATACGAATAGGGCAGACCGACCACCGGCATCCCGTGGTGCATGAAGAAGTTATGCAGGCCCTGGAAGGTGGATTCCTGGCCGCCATGCTGGGTCGCCGTGGCGGTGAAGGCGCCGCCGATCTTGCCGATCAGCGCGCCCGAGAACCACAGGCCGCCGGCCTGGTCCAGAAAGGCGCGCATCTGCGACGCGGCCGAGCCGAAGCGGGTGCCCGCGCCGATGATGATGGCGTCATAGTCCTTCAGGTCGTCGATCTTGGCGATCGGAGCCTTCTGGTCCAGCTTGTAGTGCGAGGCCTTGGCCAGGTCTTCCGGCACGGTTTCGGGCACGCGCTTGATGTCCACGACTGCGCCTTCGACCTCGCGCGCGCCTTCGGCGACGGCTTCGGCCATGGTTTCCAGGTGACCATAGGTCGAGTGATAAAGGACCAGAACTTTAGGCATCGGGGAGGCTCCGTTGAATGACTGGGGCCGTCATTCGCAACAACGACCGTTGCTAACTTGGCGCGTCCCTGCTCGGCGCGCAAGTCCCAGGCTCTGATTTCGGCTCGAACGGGCAAAGCGCCGCGTAGAAGGCGGGCGATCCCGGCGTGGATCGGCCCCGCAGGCCATGGAAGCGATGTTCCATCACCATGGCCTGCTGCTCGATATTCAGCGCCTCCCAACGGTGCATCGCAAAGGGGTCGTAGGCATAGGACGCGGCCGTGTCGCCAGCCTTCAGCTTGGCCCACAACAGGTTGACGCCCTGCTGGGCCTGCCAGACGTGGGTCAGTTCGTGGATCAGCACGCCCTGCACCTGGGCCGATGCTGCGGCGAAATCCGCGACTAGGCTGCGGTGCGGCCAGACGATCCAGTCGCGCCCGAACCAGCGCCCGGCCACGAAGGCGCGTCGGAACGGCCAGGCGATCAGCCGCACCATATCCAGCCGCAGCGCCCCGCCGAACGCCTCGCGCGCCAGCCCCGCCTCGGCCTGTGTCAGGGCGCGAACGATGGGTCCCACGGCCTCACATACTCCCAGTGCCAGGGTTCAAAGACGTAAGGCGTGAAACCGAAACGCCCGGCGTTTTCCACCAGCCAGCGATAGGTCTCCGTCCGCGCCATATATTCGCGGCTGGCGGGGGACGTGGAGTCCACGCCCAGACCCGGCGCCTGCCCCACATAGAGATCGACGGCCGTTCCGGTCCGATGCGGCGAACAGACCGCCCGTCTCAGACCATCGCAATTGCCTTGCTGGGCGCAGCGCGCCGCATCCGCCTCCGGGTCGCGAAAGCCCGAGAAGATCTGCAGCAGTTCGGGATTGGCCGCGACCTCGGGAACCTCGGCGCGGGCGGCGGCGACCAGTCGGCGATAGGCGTCCAGCACGTCGCGTCGCAACAGCCGGGTCAGCCGGTCGGCATGTTCTTCCTCGGCGACCAGATAGCCCAGTTGGTTGATCGGCGGCGGCTCGGGGCACAGGCCGCCGACGCGCGCCATCACGAAGGGCCGCCGCTCCTGCCACACGCCGCGGAACACCTGAAAGGTCGCGGCGTCCAACAGGCCGGTCGGCGCCAGCCCATGCGTCTGCTGAAAACCCGCCAGCTGCGAGGCGAAGATCGGCGTGCCGGCCCCACAGCGGGTGTGCAGCTCCTGCTGGATCAACGGCAGATAGGGCCGCCAACCCCATTCGGTCGATCCGAACGGGGTCCACGGCATGGCATAGGCCGCCTCGGCGTTGGCCAGTCCTTGCGCGCCCCAGACATCGGCATTGGTGTGGCATGGTCCCGCCGCTCTGGCCTGCCCGGCGAAAAGCGTTCCCAGCATCAGACCGAACAGGGCGAACAGACGAAGCGACATGACCGCAGCAAGCCCCAAGCGGGCGGCGAAGTCCACCATACCGCTGACGCGCCAAAGCTGCGATGGTGCCGCAGGTCCGACTCATCCGGGCCGTTTCGGACCCTCTTTCATGACCGCCCGATCCGCGTCCGCCGCCAAGACGCCCCGCCGTTCGAACGCCGTTCTGGCCGCCTTTTCCGGCCCCTGCCTGCCGCTGGCGGCGTTCGGCGTCGCCCTGCCCGTCACCCTGCCAGAGTTCTACGCCACCTTCGTCGGGCTGAAGTTGGGGGTGGTGGCGACCGTCTTCATGGCGGTGCGCCTGATCGACATCGTCTTCGACCCCTTCATCGGCTGGGGCATGGACCGGACGAAGACGCGGTTCGGCCGCTATCGGCCGTGGATGGCGCTGTCGACGCCCATGCTGATGCTGGCCGCCTATATGATGTTCGTCATGGTCCAGCCGGGCGCGCCGCCTGTCTATCTGTTTGGCTGGCTGCTGTTTCTCTATCTCGGCTTTTCCATCGGCACCCTGGGCCAGCTGGGCTGGGCAGCCGTCCTGGCGCCGCAGTATGACCAGCGCAGCCGCGTCTATGGCTGGTGGCAAGTGTTCAACATCATCGGCGTGGTGCTGATCCTGGTGCTGCCGACCGTGGTGGTCCAGACGGGGATCGGGACCTATGCCGACGGGGTGCGGATCATGGGCTGGGCCATCGTGATCGCTCTGCCCGTCACCATCGGCCTGGCCATGATCGCCGTGCCCGAGCCAGTCACGTCCGGCGGTCAACCGCATGGCAGCTTGGGCGCCTATATCAGCCTGTTCAAGAAGCCGGTGGTCAGGAAGCTGCTGCTGTCGGACCTGCTGCTGGGCGTGGCGCCGGGCATCACCGGCTCGCTGCTGTTCTTCTTCTTCGGCCAGATCCGGGGCTACGACCACACCCAGGCCGGGCTGTTCATGCTGTTCTATTTCGTCGCGGGGCTGTGCGGCGCGCCTTTCTGGGCCTGGTACGCGACCCGCGTCGGCAAGGATCGCGGTCTGGCCGTGGCCAGCGTCGTTTCGGCCGTTCTCTATGTCGGCGCGACCCTGGTTCCGGGCAACAACTTCGTCCTGACGGCGGTGGTCATGTTCATCGCCGGCCTGCCCTATGCGGCGGGCCTGTTCCTGACCCGCGCCATGATGGCCGACGCCGGCGACGAGAAGCGGTTCGAGACCGGCGTGGACCGCACCGGCCTGATGCTGTCGATCCTGTCGGCCACCACCAAGATCGGCCATGTCGTCGCCCTGATCCCATACTTCATTCTGGATAGGGTGGGCTTCCGCGCCCTGCCCGGTTCGGCCGGCAACAGTGACGCGGCCCTTTTGACGCTGCAGATCCTGTTCATCGCCGTGCCGGGCGTTCTGCTGATCCTGGCGGGCGTGGTGTTGAGGAACTATCCGCTGACCGCGAAACGGCATGACGAAATCCGTGCGGCCCTCGATGCGCGCGACGCCGGAGCCGCGGCATGAGGCCGATCGACCGTCTGTTGGGCGTGATGGAGCGGCTGCGCGACCCGGACGGCGGCTGTCCGTGGGACGTGGAGCAGACCTTCGCCACCATCGCCCCCTATACGATCGAAGAAGCCTATGAGGTCGCCGACGCCATCGAGCGCAACGACCTGGCCGAACTGAAGGGCGAACTGGGCGACCTGTTGTTCCAGGTCGTCTTCCACGCGCGCATGGCCGAGGAACAGGGGCTGTTCGCGTTCGACGATGTCGTCACGGCCATCGCCGACAAGTTGGAACGCCGCCACCCCCATGTCTTCGGGAATGAAGCCCAGCGCTCGTCCAGAGAACAGACCGTCGCCTGGGAGGTCATCAAGGCCGCCGAACGCAAGGACCGCAAGAAGCCCGGCGTTCTGGACGACGTGCCTGTCGGCCTGCCCGCCCTGACCCGCGCCGCCAAGCTGACCAAACGCGCTGGTCGCGTCGGCTTCGACTGGCCCTCAACCGACGAGGTGTTCGACAAGCTGGCGGAAGAGGTCGAGGAACTGCGCGTCGAAATCGCAGCGGGCGACAAGGCCAAGGCGCGCGAGGAGCTAGGCGACCTGCTGTTCGTCGTCGCCAACCTGGCCCGAAAACTGGACGTCGAACCCGAAGACGCCCTGCGCGCCGCCAACGCCAAGTTCGTGCGCCGCTTCGGCTTCATCGAAACAGAACTGGCCAAGGACGGCCGCACGCCCGACCAATCGACGCTGGAGGAGATGGATCGCCTGTGGGACGCCGCAAAGGCGGCGGAAAAGGCCGCCCCCAACGAGTGAGCGCCGCATGACCTATGATCTGATCATTTTCGACTACGACGGCGTGGTCGCTGACAGCGAACTGCTGACCAGCGCCATCATGGCGGAAGAATTGACCGCGCTGGGCCTGCCCACCACGCTGGACGAAGTTCTGACGGACTATGTCGGACGGCGTTGGCGGGACAACCGCGCCCTGGTCGAAGCCCGCCATGGCCGCCCCTGTCCTGAGGATTTCCATCCCAACTACAGCCGGATTTCCAGGGCCCGCGCCCAGGCTGAGCTTGAGCCTGTCGCCGGCCTTGTGGATTTTCTGCATCGCCGCACCGAAGCCCGCTGCATCGCCTCGTCCAGCGGCCCGGACTGGCTGGCGCTGGGACTTGACCGCTTCGGCTTGGCGGAGATGTTTGCCGATCGGGTCTATAGCGCGGCCCTGCACGTTGAGCGCGGCAAGCCCCATCCGGATGTCTTCCTCTACGCCGCAAAGATTCAGGGCGTTGATCCGGCGCGGGCCCTGGTGATCGAGGACAGCGAGGCCGGCGTCATGGCGGGCGTCAGCGCCGGGATGACCGTGGTGGGTCTGACCGCCGGAAGCCACATTCGCGAAGGTCACGCCGCCCGCCTGCGCCAGCGGGGCGCCCACCACATCGCCGAAAGCTACGACGATGTCGCCGCCTTCATGGATCGCTGATCCGCCTCAGGAGTAGCGCAACTCCTGCAGGTCCACCTCGCGGATCAGCTTCTTGGCCGTCTCTTCATCCAGCCGACGAAGGCGCGCCAGCCGTCCAAGTTCTTCCCGCTCGGCCGCCAGACCGGCCAGCCGCAGATGCCGTTCGATGGTGTCGCTCAGACGGGCGGCCTCGACATCGTCTTCGTCTGTGCGGGTGCGGCTTTCGATCCGCTGGCGATACAGTTCCATGATCCGGCTGGCCACGTCGGAATAGAGGTCGGGATTGACCTTCCCCTCGGCCATGACGTGCGACGCATCCTCCACGGCCCGCAGGGCGGCGGAAGCCGCGGCGACCCGGCCTCGATCCTCCTCGCGCTCGTGCGACGGTTCAGGCGGCAGCTCCACCCCCTTCAGCAGTCGGGGCAAGGCGAAGGTCGCCACCAGCAGCGACACGATGATGACCGCCGCCGCCAGGAAGATCGCCAGGTTTCGCGACGGCATGGGCGAGCCGTCGCCCAGAACGAACGGCAGCGTCAGAATGCCCGCCAGTGTAATCGCGCCCCGCACCCCCGCCAGCGACATCACCAGCGTCAGGCGCAGGCCCACGCGCGCGGGCGGCTGGCGATTGCGCCGCCGATACAGGGTCAGCTTCAGCGAGGTCCACACCCAGATGAACCGCAGCGCCGCCAGGGCCGCCACGATGGCGACCACATAGACCGCCAGCCACCAGACCTCGGGCCGGCTGGTTCCGCGCACCACCTCGGCCGCGCGCGACAGGATCGAGGGCATCTGTTCGCCCAGGATCACGAAGATGATGCCGTTGGCGACGAACTGCACGGTGTCCCACACAACGCTGCGCCGGATGCGGGTCATGGCCATGGACTGGCCGGGAATGGCGCCGCGCTCGGTGAAGCTCATGGTGATGCCGGCGGCGACCGCGGCCAGGATGCCGGACGCTTTCAGCTCTTCAGCAATCAGATAGGCGGCGAACGGGATCAGCAGACTGACCAAGATCTGCGCGCCGACATCCTCGCCCCAGCGTCGGCTGATCATCGTCTTGGCGTAGCTGATGGCCATGGCGCTGGCCACGCCGACCGCCACCCCGACCAGGGCCAGCCACAGGAAGGCGCCGATGGCGTGGCCGACGGAAAAGGCTCCCGTCGTCGCCGCGATCACCGCGATCCGCATACAGGTCAGGCCCGTCGCGTCGTTGAGCAGCGATTCGCCCTCCAGAATATGCATCAGCCGCTTGGGGATCGGCGCGCGGGCCGCGATGGCCTGAACAGCGATGGGGTCTGTCGGCGACAGAATGGCCGCCAGGGCGAAGGCCACCGGCATTGGCATTTCCGGGATCATCCACCACAGCAGGAAACCCAGTCCCAGAACGGTGAACAGCACCAGGCCCAGCGCCAGCTCCAGGATCACCGCCCGGTCGCGGAACAGGTCTTCCTTGGGAATACGCCATCCGTCCAGAAACAGCAGCGGCGGCAGGAACAGCAGGAAGAAAATGTCCGGTTTCAGATCGACCGTGGAGCCGGTGATCAGCACAAGCCCGGCCCCCAGCGCGATCTGCACCAGCGGCAGGGCGATCCGCGTGATCCGAGCGATCGAACCCGACACCACGACAGCCAGAAGCAGCAGCAGTATGGTTTCGATCAGATGCATTGCAACTTAGCCGCCAAGGTCGGGATACAGACGCTCGAATCGTCCGAGCGCCCCAGGATGCAACCGCACCGTGACATGAGTGCGGCCAAGCTCATCCGCATCGCGCGACGTCACCCGGCCGTGTTCATAAAGCCAAGCCAGCGCCTCGCCCTGATGCGGCGCCAACGTCACCTGGGTTTCCGGATCGTCGTCGATCAGGCCGGCGATGGTCTGGCGCAACGGCTCGATCCCGTCGCCCGTCCAGGCCGACACCGCGACCGCCTCGCCTTCCTTGGCCAGACGTTCGGCCTGGCCCAGCACAGCCTCGCGCGCCTCGTCGTCCAACAGGTCGATCTTGTTCCAGACTTCCAGCACCCGGCGCGTCTTGCCCTCGGGCGTCTCGATCTGTTTCAGCACCGCCTCGACATCCCTGGCCTGGGCGTCGCTGTCGGCCGAGGCGATGTCGCGGACATGCAGGATCAGATCGGCCTCTCCGACTTCTTCCAGCGTCGCGCGGAAGCTCTCGACCAGTTCGTGCGGCAGGTCCGAGATGAAGCCGACCGTGTCCGCCACAATGGCCGGTCGGCCCTGCGGCAAACGGATGGTGCGCTGGGTCGTGTCCAGCGTGGCGAACAGCAGATCCTTGGCGAAAACCTCTGATCCCGTCAGCCGGTTGAACAGCGTCGACTTGCCCGCATTGGTGTAGCCCACCAGGGCGATGGTGGGGAACGGAACCTTCTGACGCTGTTTGCGGTGCAGGCCGCGCGTGCGGCGCACCTCTTCCAGTTCAGCCTTCAGCTTGACGATCCGGTCGGCGATCAGACGCCGGTCTAGTTCGATCTGGGTTTCGCCGGGCCCGCCGGTCGAGCCTGTGCCGCCACGCTGGCGTTCCAGGTGGGTCCAGGTCCGAACCAGCCGCGAACGCTCGTAATCCAGACGCGCCAGTTCGACCTGCAGCCGCCCTTCCTTGGTCCGCGCGCGACGCCCAAAGATTTCAAGGATCAGGCCGGTGCGGTCGATGACCTTTACCTCCCACGCCTTTTCCAGATTGCGCTGCTGCACAGGCGTCAAAGCGTCGTCAACGATGACCGCCTCAGCATCCGCGGCGCGGATCAGGGCGGCCAGTTCCTCGACCTTGCCGCTTCCGAACAGGGTGGCGGGCGTGGTTCCGCGCAGTCGCACGACCTCGTCGGCGCGCACGTCGAGGTCCAGCGCGCGGGCCAGGCCTACGGCCTCCTCAAGCCGTTCGCTCGCCAGCCGAGGACTGTCGGCGCGCCGGTCGGGATGGATGACGACCGCCCGGATCAGAGGGACGGCGTGGTCAATCAGTTTTTGGGTCAATCAATCTTCTTCGGCGTCGGGCTCGTACAGTTGCACGGGCGCGGACGGCATGATGGTGGAGATGGCGTGCTTGTACACCAGCTGGGACTGGCCATCGCGGCGCAGCAGCACACAGAAGTTGTCGAACCACGTCACGATTCCCTGCAACTTGACCCCATTGACCAGGAAGATGGTCAGCGGCGTCTTGGTCTTGCGGACCGAGTTGAGGAAGGTGTCCTGAAGGTTCTGACGCTTGTCTTGCGACATGGCAGGTTTTTCCTGTTCTTCGTTGTTCGTCGCCGATGTGTCGGCGTGGGGCCGATGCGGCCGAAGGCGACCTTAGCCGCCGCCCGCCTACAGGGGCAACGGCCTAAATGGCCTCTCTGCGCGCCTGTTCAAGATAGACGTCGCGCAAACGTGTGGCGACGGGACCTGGCGTTCCGTCGCCGATCCTGACGCCATCCAGCGAGATCAGCGGCATGACGAAGGCGCTGGCGGCCGTGACGAAGACCTCGCGCGCGCGTTTGGCCTCCTCGACCGAAAACGGGCGTTCGTCCAGCGCGATCCCTTCGGCGACGACCAGTTTCAGAACCGCCTCGCGGGTGACGCCACGCAGGATGTTGGCTTGGACGTCGCGCGTTCTCAGCCGCCCCTCCTCGTCCACGATCCAGGCGTTGGTCGAGGCCCCCTCGGTCACCAGGCCCATGTCGTCGTACATCAGACATTCATAGGCGCCGCGTTCGCGTGCGGCCTGTTTGGCCAGAACGTTCGGCAGCAGGCCCACCGTCTTGATGTCGCATCGCCCCCAGCGGATGTCGGGCTGGGTCACGCCCGCCGCGCCCTTTGCCGCCATCGCCTGTCCGCGCGCACGATCGACCCGCTTGGCCGTCACGATCACGCTGGGCGCCGCGTCGGCCGGAAAGGCGTGGTCGCGCGCCGCCGTGCCCCGCGTGACCTGCAGATAGACCATGCCCTCGCGCACCCGATTGCGCCGCACCGTCTCACGCAATACGAGGCCCAGCGCCGCCGACGTCATCGGGATATCGATCTTCAGCGCATCCAGGCTGCGGTTCAGGCGCGTCATATGGCCGTCGAAGTCGGCCAGCCGACTCTCCATCACCGACCAGACCTCATAGACCCCGTCGGCGAATTGAAAGCCGCGATCCTCGATATGAACCACCGCCTGCCCATGCGGACTATAGGCGCCGTTGACGTAGGCGACGCGCGACATCAGGCCGGCTCGTCCTCTTCGCCGCCGCGCGCGGGCGATACGCCCAGCGACTTCAGCTTGCGGTGCAGGGCCGACCGCTCCATGCCGATGAAGGCGGCGGTGCGTGAAATATTGCCCCCGAACCGCATGATCTGCGCCGCCAGATATTCACGCTCGAACACCTCGCGCGCCTCGCGCAGCGGCAGGGCGATGGTCCGCTCCCCGCCCAGGTTCGCGCCGCCGCCGTTCGAGGTCGCCACCTCCTGGGGCAGCATGTCGGCCGTGATGGTCTCGGCCGGATCGCCTGTCGCCAAAATCAGCAGCCGCTCGATATTGTTGCGCAGTTGCCGAATGTTGCCGGGCCAAGGGTGAACCTGCAGCACCGCCACCGCATCGTCGCCGACGATCCGCTTGGGCAGACCTTGCGAGGCGCTGATCGTATCGACGAAATACTCGACCAGTTCGGCGATGTCCTCGCGCCGTTCCGACAGGGCCGGCACGCGGATCGGCACGACGTTCAGGCGGTGGAACAGGTCTTCGCGGAACCGGCCCTCTGCGATTTCCGACTTCAGGTCGCGCGAGGTCGAGGTGACGACGCGGACATCGACCTGAACATCCTGCTCGCCGCCGACGCGACGGAACCGCTGATCGACCAGAACGCGAAGGATGCGGCTCTGGCTCTCGCGCGGCATGTCGCTGATTTCGTCCAGATAGAGCGTGCCGTTGTGGGCGCGTTCGAACACGCCGATCTTGCGCGGGCGCCCATCCTGTCCCTCTTCGCCGAACAGCTCGACGTCCAGCCGTTCCGGCGTCATGCCGGCGGCCGATATGGCGACGAACTCGGCGCGGGCGCGCGGGCTGCCTTCGTGGATCTGGCGCGCCACCAGTTCCTTGCCCGATCCGGCGGGGCCAGAGATCAGGACACGGCTGTTGGCCTGGGCCACCTTGGCGATGGTGCTGCGCAGCGCCTGGGCCGCCTGCGACCGGCCGATCAGGCCGGAAGGCGTCATGGTCTGGGCGCGCAAGCGGCGGTTTTCACGCCTCAGGGTCGCCGCCTCGATGGCCCGTTCGACCACCACCACCAGCCGGTCCGACTTGAATGGCTTCTCGATGAAGTCATAGGCGCCGCGTTTCAACGCCGTGACCGCCGTCTCGATATTGCCGTGGCCCGAGATCATCACCACCGGCAGGTCTGGATCGAGTTCCTTGACCACCTCCAGCAGTTCCAGCCCGTCCAGGCCGCCGCCCTGCATCCAGATGTCCAGGATCGCCAGCGACGGCTTTCTGGCGCGGATCGCGGCCAGCGCTTCGTCGGAGTTGGCGGCGACGCGCACGGCGTGCCCCTCGTCCTCCAGAAGGCCGGAGACCAGGTCGCGGATGTCGGCTTCGTCGTCGACGACCAGAATGTCGGAACCGGTAGGTCGCATCTTGCCTCGCTATTCGGCGGCGACGGTCTGAAGCCTGCGCTCCACGCCGTCGACGGCCTTGCCGTGGGGTTTCAGGGGGAAGATCATGCACACGCGCGCCCCGCGCAGCGTCTGGGCGTCGGCCAGCTTCAGTTCGCCGCCGTGGTCCTCGCAGATGCGTTTGACGATGGCCAGGCCCAGGCCCGTGCCCTTCTCGCGCGTGGTGACATAGGGTTCGGTCAGCCGGTCGCGGTCGCGTGCAGGCAGGCCCACGCCGTCGTCCTCGATGACGAAGGTGGCGTTTCCGTCCTCTATGGACAGCGAGGCGATCACGGCGGGATCGTCCGACGCCGCATCCTCGCCCGCCGCCGCCCGGCGGGCCGCGACCGATTCCCCGGCGTTCTTCAGGATGTTCAGCAAGGCCTGGCCCACCATCCGCCCGTCGCTTTCCAGCACGGCCTCGGGCAGGGGGTCGACCATGTCCACAACGATATCGGGGGCCGCCACCCGCTGGGCGAACACCGCTTCGCGCAGCATCTCCGCCGGATTCGACGGGGCGAACCTCGGCGCCGGCATCCGGGCGAAGGACGAGAACTCGTCCACCATCCGGCCGATGTCTCCGACCTGACGGATAATGGTGTCGGTGCAGCGGTCGAAGATCTCGACATCCTCTCCGATCCGCGCCCGGTACTTGCGTTTCAACCGCTCGGCCGACAACTGGATCGGCGTCAGGGGGTTCTTGATCTCATGGGCGATGCGGCGCGCCACATCGCGCCAGGCGGCGTTGCGCTGGGCCGTCACCAGGCGGGTGATGTCGTCGAACGTCAGGACCATCTCGCCGCCCTGCCCGCCCTCGATGCGGACGCGCAGACGGCGGGTGTCGCCGCCCCGGCTGACGTCGATATCCTCCTCGATATGGGCTTCGGCCCGGCGCACCAGATCGCTCAACTCTGGCGACAGGGCCGCCAGTTCATGCCCCAGCACCTCAGCCTCTTCGATATGCAGCAATTGCAGGGCGCTGTCGTTGATGGCGGACACGCGGCCGCGCCGATCCAGCCCGATCACGCCTGCGCTGACGCCCGACAGCACGGTTTCGATGAAACGACTGCGGTCCTGGGCTTCGTCGCTAGCCGCCTTCAGCGCGCTTTGCTGATCCTGCAGATCGCCGGTCATGCGATTGAAGGCGTCGGACAGGGTGGCGATCTCGGCCGGAGCGCCGGCGCTGTCGACCCTCGCGGTCAGGTCGCCGCCCGCGATCTGACCCGCCGCCTTGACCAACCGCCCGATAGGGGCGGAAATACTGCTGGCCGCCGACATCCCCAGCCAGACCGCGCCCACCAGCACCAGCAGCGCCGTCTCCAGGTAGCTGAGAATAAAGGCCGACTGGATGCGCGCCCGGCTTTCCTGCGCCTCGCGATAACTGTCGATGGACTGCACCGCCGAACGCATTTGCGCCACCAAGCCCGGAGCCAGCGGTCGCACCACATAGAGGAATGCGTCGCCATAGCCCGGCAAAGGATAAAGCGCCCGGACCGTGTCTGGGTTTTCGGTGACCTCGACCGGGGCCTCCTGCCCTTCGCCCGCGATTTCCAGAGCCGAGCGCGGTGGCGATATATAGGGTGGCGCGTCGGGTAAAGCGCCCGTCGCCAAGACTTCACCCTGGCTGTTCAAAACATAGACCGCAGGATAGCCGAAGAATTCAGCGATCTGCGTCAGCGCGTCCGTAAACTGGATACGATTGTCAAACACCTGACGCGCGCCGCCGAGTTCGCTGGCCATGGTGCGGAGATCACGCGTCATGTCATTGCTGACATCCGCGATATAGGCCTTGCCGATCGACGCGCCGTTATCGACCGAGGCGCTGACATTCGCGCTGAACCACTGATCCACACCACGGTTGACCAATACCCCGAACACCAGGGCGATCAGTACGGACGGGATCAGGGCCACCATCGAGAACAGGGCCACGAACCGCAGATGCAGGCGCGAACCCGCCTCTTCCTTGCTGCGCGCCAGGGCCAGAACGCGGCGGCCCACAATGAAGGCCAGTCCGGCGATCAGCGCCAGATTGGCGATCAGCACGATCAGGGCGATCTCGCTGCTGGACCCGCGCGCGGCCCCGCCCCCGGAGCCGGGGGCCACGGCGACCAGCCAGATCGCCGCCGCCGTAATCGCCACCGCCAGGAAATAGGCGACGCCGAAACCGGTTCGCGCCCGTTCCGTATCGACCCAGCCCCAGAACGACTCATCGTCCGGCGTACGGCCGGGCGCAGGGGTCGTTGCTGAAGGCGTATCCGTCATGCCACAGCACTCTCCATCAGCTGTGGCTCATTTTCAACAACGGACTTGTTGATCTGCGGCAAATCCGATCGCCAAAGATCGCTCATGGCCGCCTCGACGCCCTGCGGATCATCCAGACGGCAAATTCTTGCCTTGGCCTCACGGCGGTGTTGCGGATCGGCGGGCCATGGTGCCTGTTCGATGTACCAACCCAGATGCTTGCGGAACATCTTCAGACCCAGAGGCATCCCATAAAATGCGATGGACGCCCGCAGGTGTTCGATGACAATGCCCAGGCGCGCCTCCGGACCCGGCTCGGCCAGATCGACGCCGTCGGTCAGCGCCCGCTCCAGATGCGCCGCCAGCCATGGGCGTCCGTAGACGCCCCGCCCCAGCATCAGCCCATCGGCCCCCGACTGCGCCAGGGCCTGCCGCGCCGCCTCGGCCGTAATGATATCGCCATTGACGATGACGGGAATGGCCACCGCCGCCTTGACCGCCCCCACCGCATCCCAGTCGGCATGGCCGGTGTAGAACTGTTTGCGGGTGCGGCCGTGGACCGTCACCGCCTTGACCCCGACCTGTTCGGCGCGCCGCGCCAAGTCGGCGGCGTTTCGACTGTCGTCGTCCCAGCCCAGACGCATCTTGACCGTTACCGGTCGCGCCGTCGCCTGGACCACCGCCTCCATGATCCGACACGCCAGATCCGGCGTCCGCATCAGGGCCGAGCCGGCGGCCGACCCTGTGACCTCCTTGGCCGGACAGCCGAAGTTCAGATCGACGATATCGGCCCCGGCCTTCTCGGCCATGCGCGCCCCCTCGGCCATCTGTTCGGGATCGCGCCCGACCAGTTGAATCACCGTCAGCGGCAGGCCCGCCCCGACCGCCGCGCGCCGCACGACATCGGGCCTGGCGCGCGCCAGTTCCTTGGCCGCCACCATCTCGGTCGCGACATAGGCGGCGCCTAGTCGCGACGCCAGCACGCGGAACGGCAGGTCGGTCACGCCCGTCATCGGCGCCATCAGCACCTGGCCGGGCACGATCACGTCGCCGATCTGAAGGGTCTTGGGCATCCGCGCCTTTCGCAGCATCACGCCCCCCTTCGTCAAGCATGACCGGGGCCGATTGATGGTTTCGCCGCGTCGCGGGGCGCACTATCAAGGCCGCCATGACTTTTTCGGGCATCATCGTGGCGGCCGGCTCCGGCTCGCGCGCCGGCGGCGACAAACAGTGGCGACTGCTGGGCGGCAAGCCGGTGTTGCGCTGGTCGGCCGAGGCGATGCTGAACGCCGGCGCCGCCGAACTGATCGTGGTCGTGGCGCCTGGCGCCGAAGACCGCGCTGCTGCGGTCCTGGACGGCCTGACCGGCTGGCGCGTCGTCGCCGGCGGCGACAACCGCGCCGATTCGGTGCGGGCGGGTCTGGCCGCGCTGACCTGCGCGCCGGAGCAACCCGTCCTGATCCATGACGCGGCGCGGCCCCTGTTGAGCGCCGAAATCATCGGCCGCCTGGTCGCGGCTCTTGAGACGGCGGACGGCGCCCTGCCCGCCGTGGCCGTCGCCGACAGCCTGCGCAAAGCCCAGGATGGCGCCATGACCCAGGTGGTGGCCCGCGAGGATCTGTGGCGCGCCCAGACGCCCCAGGCCTTCCGGCGCGACGTGATCGAGGGCGCCTATTCCGACTGGCCGGACGCCGAGCCCCCTGCCGACGAGGCCATGGTGGTCCAGCGCGCGGGCGGGCGCGTGATCCTGGTCCCCGGCGATCCCCGCTTGTTGAAACTGACCTTCCCCGAGGATTTCGCCATGGCCGAGGCCCTGCTGACGCAAGACGCCCCCCGCTATCAGACCCGCATCGGCTCGGGTTACGATGTGCACCGCTGGGGGCCGGGCGGGTCGGTCTGGCTGTGCGGGATCGAGGTGCCGCATGATCGGACGCTGATCGGCCATTCCGACGCCGACGCCGGGCTTCACGCCCTGACAGACGCCATCCTGGGCGCCATCGCGGCCGGCGACATCGGCGACCACTTCCCGCCGACCGATCCGAAATGGAGGGGCGCGTCGTCAGATCAGTTCCTGATCCATGCCGCCGAACTGACGGCCCAGCGCGGCGGGCGAATCGTCAATGTGGACGTCACCCTGATCTGCGAACATCCCAAGGTGAAACCGCACCGCCAGGCGATGCGCGACCGCATCGCCGCCCTGCTGGACCTGCCGCTGGACGCCGTCAGCGTCAAGGCGACCACGACCGAGGGACTGGGCTTCACCGGCCGTGGCGAGGGGCTGGCCGCCCAGGCCGTGGTCGCCGTCGAAATGCCTGTCCGTCAGCGCGAATAGCGCATCTGACGCACCAGCGAACCGAACAGATTGACGTAATCATCCGTCCACGGACGAACGTCAGTCTTGTCCAGCGCGCGCCAGCGGCCGTCGTCGCGATAGGGCTGAACGGCAGCCTCGCTCTTGCCGATCAGCAGGGCTTCGGTCGAGGCTTCGGCCATTTGTCCCTGCCCGGATTTCTCCAGATAGACCTGATGCAGGTTCGGAACCGCCAACGCCTGCGCCGCCGCCTCGGCGGGCCGGGTGATTTCCAGATTGCGGTTCGACAGATGCAGCACCACCACCCCGTCCGGCGACAGCAGCCGCAGATAGCCTCTGACCGCCTCCACCGTCAGCAGATGGGTCGGAACGGCGTCGGATGAGAAGGCGTCGATGATCAGCAGGTCATAGGATCCCGCCGGCTCCCGGTCCATCGTCAGTCGGGCGTCGCCGATCACGGTCCGCACCGGCCCATCGGCGCATCCGTCGATGAAGCTGAACCAGCGCGGGTCGCGCGACAAACGATCCACCATCGGATCGATCTCGAAGAAGGTCAGCCGATCCTGCTGACGTTTATAGGCGGCCATGGCGCCCGATCCCTGACCCACCACCCCGACCCGCGCCCCGTCCAGATGACGCGCCTGCGTCTGCAGCATCGCCTGACCCAGCGGCGTGGCGGTGGCGTAATACAGGGTCGGCTGACAACGCCGCGCCGGACCTTGCGCCTGCGCCCCGTGCAAGGTGGTGCCGTGCATCAACACATGGACCGGACCGCCCATCAGCGGATCGTCGATCCGGGCCACCCGCATGACCCCGAAGAAACTGCGTTCCGACAGCTCCCAGTCGTAGCCCCTGGCCAGATGATATCCCGACCAGACAATGGCCCCCAGCACAACGGCGAACAGCACCGCCCGATCCCGCACCAGGAAGGCGAACAGGGCCGCGACGCCCAGGACGCCCTGCGCGATGCGGATCAGTTGCGCATCCGGCACGGCCGCGCGGATATCGGGCGCATAGCGCACCGCCTCCATCGACACCGGCCCCAGGAAGGCGATCACCACCCCCGCGACGCCGCACATGATCTCCCAAGGCCGAATCTCGCGCCGGCTCCAGGGCCTGAGCAGGGCCGCCGCGACAAGGACCAGCGGATATTCCCAGACCATGTTGAACACCATGGGTGCGACCAGACCGTTGAAGGCCCCGCCGACCACCCCGCCCAACGACAGCAGCAGATAGAACTCCGTCAGCCGATCCGGCGGCGGCCGCCTGGCCGCCAGCCGCTGGTGACACATCAGGGCCGTGAAGAAGAAGGCCGCCAGATTGACCGTGAACACCAGCAGCCACTCGCCGGTGCGGAAAGCGATCAGGGCCGCGCACGCCGCCGCCATGGCGCCCTGCAACACCAATGCGACGACCGGCGGAACGGCCGGCCGCGTCTGGAAGGCGATCACGAAGGTCAGCAGATACAGCGCCAGCGGGATCACCCACAGGAAGGGCGCCGACGCCACATCGGTCGTCAGATGCGCCGTCACCCCCAGCATCAGGCTGGACGGCGCGGCGGCCAGCAGCACCAGCATCCCTTTTTCGCGCCAGGCGATGGGCGCGCTGACGGCGAGAGGCGCCGGCTCGGCCGCCCCCACCTCGCGCCGACGCCAGACCAGCAGCCCCAGGCCGATCACCATGGCCACGAACAGACCATAGCCCAGACTCCACCCCAGCCGCTGGCCCGACAGGCTGGCCAGGGGTTCGATCAGGACCGGATAGGCCAACAGCGCCAGAAAACTGCCCAGGTTGGACGCGGCGTAGAGGACGTAGGGATTGGCCCCGTCCGCCTGACCGGCCCGCACCCGGGCGTACCAAGCCTGCAACAGCGGCGCGGTCGCCGACAGCACGGCGAACGGCGCTCCGATCGAAACCGCCAATGTGGCCAGGAGCCACAGGGCCGGCTGCCCCGCATCGGGATCGCCGAACACCCCGCTGATCCTCAGCGGCAGGAACAGCGCCGCCAGCGCCAGCAGGGCCAGATGCGCCGCCACCTGCGCCCTCAGACTGGCCAGACGCTGCAGCAGATGGGCGTAGGCGTATCCCGCCAGCAGCGCGGTCTGGAAAAAGACCATCGAGGCGTTCCACACCGACGGCGACCCGCCCAGCGTCGGCAGGATCAGCTTGGTCGCCATCGGCTGAACCACGAAGACCAGACAGGCCGAGGTGAAGATGGCCACGGCGAACAGGATAGGCGCCAGGGGATCGGCCGTCCGGCCGACGGGGCGCAACGGTTCGAGGGCCTCGGTCATGCCTCTGGTTAGAGCCGGGTTCGCGGCCTATGAAAAGACCATGTTCCCCGAAGACATCCAGCGCCTGGCGCAACAGATCGTCGCAACCGCGGCCGAACGCGGCCTGATGGCGGCGACCGCCGAAAGCTGCACCGGCGGCCTGGTCGCCGCCGCCCTGACCGCCGTTCCCGGATCGTCCGCCGCCCTGGATCGCGGCTTCGTCACCTACAGCAACGCCGCCAAGATGCAGATGCTGGGCGTGCCCGAAGAGACGCTGTCCCGCCACGGCGCGGTGTCGGAGGCGACGGCCCGCGCCATGGCGGCGGGCGCTGTCGCGCATTCCAGGGCGCAGGTGTCGGTCTCGGTCACAGGCGTTGCCGGTCCCGGCGGCGGATCGGCTGAGAAGCCCGTCGGCCTGGTCCATTTCGCGGCTTACGGCCCATCGGGCGTCGTCCACCGAGAGATGCGGTTCGGCGACATCGGCCGCGACGCCGTGCGCCTGGCCAGTGTGCGCGTGGCGCTGGACCTGCTGGCGGATCGACTGGGGTGAGCGTCCCCGTCGTCGTCGATGCGCGCGGCCATCGCTGCCCCGTCCCCAGCCTGAAATTGATGAAGGCGATGCAGGAGGCGGCCCCCGCCGCCCGCTTCGTCCTGCTGGCGACCGACCCGATGGCCCGAATCGACGTGCCTTTTCTGATGTCTCAGAAGGGCGGAAAGGTCGTCGCCATCGAAGAGGCGGACGGGTTTTTGCGTCTTATGATCGAGACCGGCGGCTGGCCCGGCGCTCCGACAGATTGACCACGCTGGCCGGCGCCGTCTCCTGCTCCGCCTGTTTCTTGGCGGCCAGCTCCATCTCGGTGGCGAAGGCGCCGCCGTAAAAGATGGCGTTGACGTTCCACGACAGCCAGATCAGCAGCACCACCACCGCGCCGACCGATCCATAGGTGGCCCCCAGCGGCGCGATCTGCTCGACATAGATGGCGCACAGCCAGGACGACACCACCGACATCAGCGTCGCCACCAGACCACCAACAGACGCCGGCAACCAGGCGACGGGCGTGCGGTGGCTCATGGCGTAGCGATAGAGCAGCGTCATCCCGATCATCAGGCCGATGGCGGGCAGGAAGGCGTCCAGCGGCGCCAGGGCGCGTTCCTGCGCCGCCGCTGCGGACGACGCATGGGCCAGGATACGCACCGTCACCACCGCGCCCGACACCACGGTGAACAGGGCGAAGGCGAAGACGGCGACGAAGAAGGCCAGCAGATTGAATTTGAAGAAGCCGTGCGGCTCCGTCTCATCATGGATCAGGTTCAACCCCGCCAGCAAGGCCTTGAACCCACGATGCGCGGCATAGGCGCCGACGAACAACGCAAAGGCGCTCTGGGCCGAGACGGTCCGCGCCGAGGCGTTGCTCAACCGGGCGATCTCATCCTGAAAGATGGTCTGCGCCGCGTTGGGCAACAGGTCGGAAAGCGCCGCCGCCTGGGCGCTGACCTCGCTGATCGACAGACCCAGCTTGTAGAAACCGATCAGGATGGCGATGGCCGGGAACACCGCCAGCAGGGCGAAGAACGACACCCCGCCAGTATAGAGCATGACATCGCGCCCCCAACTGCGGGTGAAGGCCCTGACGGCCAGCCCCCCCCAGAATCCGGGCGCCTTCAGCACCGATCGTGTCAGTTGGTCGCTCAAGCCGGTCCCCACAACCGTTACTGCAAGCGGCGGAACCTAGCGGATTCCGTCGTCGACGAAAGTCTCATCCGCGTGAGGACGGTCTTTCCACGATCACGCCGCGCTCCGACGGATCACGACATTGCATCCTTAACACCCTGCTCGTTATGGTCCGCCCGCGCCGCGCCCGGCTGGGGTGCGACGGCTTACGGAGACGAACGGCTTGGCTTTCGACGCGCGCGTATTGATCCTGGCGGCTGATGACGGCCGGATCGGGCCGCTCGCCGCCGGGCTGGACGCCTTGGGATGGCGCACGGTGACGGCGCGCGACGTCGTCTCAGGCGAGATGACGCTGAAGGACTTCCCGCTGGAGGCGGCCGTCATCGACATCCAGGGCCTGGACGAGGACGTCGCCCTTCGCCTGCGCGCGGCGGCCGAACCGCGTCGGCTGCCCATTCTGGTGATCGGGGCTCGGCCCGACAGCATCGGCGGCGCCGACATGACCATGTCCGTTCCGCCCCACCCGGCCCAGGCGGCGCTTCGGCTGGAGCAGCTGGGCCGCGCGGCCATCGCCGAGGAAGAGTTCCGCCTGCGGGTCGCCACCTTCGCCACGCGCGGCGTGGCGCTGGACGCCCGCCCCCGTGACGACGGCCCCTTGCGCGTTCTGGCCGCCGGGGTGGCCGATCGCCGCTTCCTGGCCCTGTCCAACGCGCTGACCGCCGCGGGCGTCGAGGTGATCGCCGCCCCTACCCCCTACACCGCCTTCGACTATCTGCACGAAAGCCCCTTCGACGCCGCCGTCCTGTGGGGCGCCCAGGATCACGCCCCCGCCCTGTCCATCGCGGCGGGCATGAAGCGCAACACCCGCCTCTATCATATCCCGCTGATGCTCTATCTGCGGGGCAAGAACGAGATCAGCCTGTCGGAACTGTTCAATCGCGGCTTCGCCGACGTCGCCTCGGTCGATACGCCGGAAGGCGAGACGGCCGAACGGATCCTGGCCCTGGCCGGCGCCCACCGCACCCACCTGGGCATCCGCAAGACGCTGGATTCGGTCCGCAGCCTGGAACTGATGGACCCCGAGACGGGCCTGTTCACCCCCGAACTGTTCGCCGGCCATCTGGCGCGTGTGGCCGAGGCGTCGCGGGCGCGCAAACGCCCCCTGTCGGTGTGCGTCCTGCGGGTGCGGGAAACCGAGGCCGTCACCTGGGCGCGCCAGGGCGGCTGGCTGGACCGCGCCATGCCCCAGATCGGGGCCATGGTCTCGCGCCTGGTCCGCGTTGAGGACACGCCGGCGCGGCTGGCCAAGGAGGTCTTCGCCCTGGCCCTGCCCGCCACCCATGCCGAGCCGGCGCGCCTGGCGGCCGAGCGAATCGCCGCCGTCATCGGCTGCACGGCCTTCGACGCCGGGTCGGATCGTTCGCCGTTCGTCGCCGAATTCGACGTGGGCGCCGCCGAGATGCGGCCGGACGAGAGCGCCGCCGTCCTGCTGGAACGCGCCTCCGCCGACCTGTACGAAAAGACGCGCTAGGAACAGGGGCCGTCACCCTCGGGCTTGACCCGAGGGCCGGATGGTCCGCCGCATTGCGTTTGGGGCGACGCACGGCAAGCCCCATAACACGATCCCCGGGTCGAGCCCGAGGATGACGGCAGTTGCGGAGGCCTACGCCCCCGCCACCCGCGCCAGATCGGCGGTGATCCGCTCGGCCACCTTCAGCCGATCCTCGGCCGTCGGCCAGTCGCCCGACACCACGATCTTCTGATCCGGCCTGATCTTCCAGAAAGCCTGGTTCTTCTGGATCAGCCCCACCAGCCCGACCGGGTTGGGGAAGCTGTTGTCACGCAGAGTCAGCACCGCCCCGCGCGGCCCGATGTCGATCTTCTCGATACAGGCGCGGCGGCAGTTCGACTTGATGCCGACGATCTTCAGCAGTTGCTGCGCCTCGTCCGGCAGCGGCCCGAAGCGGTCGATCAATTCTGCGGCCAGGGCTTCGCGATCCTCGCTCTGCTCGGCGTCCGACAGACGGCGATAAAGACTCAGACGCACGTTCAAGTCCGGCACGTAATCCTCTGGAATTAGGACCGAAGCGCCGACATTGATCGACGGCGACCAGCCGCGATCCACAGCAACGCCCTCGCCCTTCTCCTTCAGCTCGGCGACCGCATCCTCCAGCATCTGCTGATACAGTTCGACGCCGACCTCGCGGATGTGGCCCGACTGTTCGTCGCCCAGCAGATTGCCGCCGCCCCGCTGGTCCAGGTCGTGGCTGGCCAGTTGGAAACCCGCCCCCAGATTGTCGAGCGACTGCAGCACCTGCAACCGCCGTTCGGCCGACAGGGTCATCGGCTTGATCGGATCGGTGGTCAGATAGGCGAAGGCCCGCGCCTTGGACCGCCCGACCCGGCCCCGGATCTGATACAGTTGCGCCAGGCCGAACATGTCGGCGCGGTGGACGACCAGCGTATTGGCCGTCGGAATATCCAGCCCGCTCTCGACGATGGTGGTCGAGACCAGCACATCGTATTCCCCGTCGTAGAAGGCGCTCATCACCTCCTCCAGCTGGGTCGCGCTCATCTGGCCGTGGCCGACGACGAACTTCACCTCCGGGACCTGCTCGCGCAGGAACTTCTCGATGTCCGGCAGGTCCTTCAGGCGCGGCGCGACATAATAGGCCTGACCCCCGCGATATTTCTCGCGCAGCAGGGCCTCGCGCACCAGCACCGGGTCCCACGGCGTCACATAGGTCCGCACCGCCAGACGATCGACCGGCGGCGTGGCGATGATCGACATTTCGCGAATACCGGTCAGGGCCATCTGCAGCGTGCGCGGGATCGGCGTGGCGGTCAGGGTCAGCAGATGCACGTCGGCGCGCAGCGTCTTCAGCTTCTCCTTGTGCTTGACGCCGAAATGCTGCTCCTCGTCCACGATCACCAGGCCCAGATCGCGGAAGCCGACCTGTTCGGCCAGAACCGCATGGGTGCCGACCACGATCTCGACCGAGCCGTCCTTCAGGCCCGCGCGCGTCTCCGTCGCCTCCTTGCCCGTCACCATCCGCGACAGTTGCCGCACCTTGACCGGCCAGCCAGCGAACCGTTCGGTGAAGGTCTTGTAGTGCTGACGCGCCAACAGGGTCGTCGGGGCCACGATGGCCACCTGTTGCCCCGTCATAGCCACGACGAAGGCCGCCCGCAGCGCCACCTCGGTCTTGCCGAACCCGACATCGCCGCAGATCAGGCGGTCCATCGGCACGCCCTTGCCCAGGTCCTCCAGCACGTCGCCGATGGCGTTCAGCTGGTCATCGGTTTCCTCATACGGGAAGCGCGCGCAGAATTCGGCGAACAGGCCCGGCGGCGGGGTGACGGCCTCCGTCTCGCGCAGCGCCCGTTTGGCGGCCAGGGCGATCAGCCCCTCGGCCATGGCGCGCAGCCGCTCCTTGGCCTTGGCCTTGCGCGCCTGCCAGCCCGCCCCGCCCAGCCGATCCAGCTGCGCCCCTTCGGAATCGGAGCCATAGCGGGTCAGAAGATCGATGTTCTCGACCGGCAGATACAGTTTACTCTCCCCGGCGTACATCAACTCCAGACAGTCGTGGGGCGCCTGCTGGATATCCAGCGTCTTCAACCCCTCGTACCTACCGATGCCGTGATCCAGGTGGACCACCAGGTCGCCAGTCGTCAGGGCCGAAGCCTCGGCCAGGAAGTTCGAGGCGCGGCGTTTCTTGCGCGGCCGCGCCAGCCGGTCGCCCAGGATGTCGGTCTCGGAGATCACCGCGACGTCGTCGGTGACGAAGCCGTGCTCGACCGGCAGGACTCCGCGCAGATACAGGTCCTTTGGCGCGTTCTGGACGTCGTTCCAGTCGCGCACGGCGACGATGTGATCCAGACCGTGATCGGACAGCATGGTCGCCAGCCGCTCGGACGAGCCTTCGGTCCAGCTGGCGAACAGCACGCGCCGCCCGTCCGCCTTCAACGCCTGGGCGTGATCGGCCACCGCCTGGAACAGGTTGACGCTGTCCTGCGCCCGCTCGGCCGCAAAGGTCCGGCCCAACCGCCCGCCGGCGTCCTCTCCACCGTTGGAGAACGGCGTGAACCGCCGCACGGCGCGGCCCGCCAGCGCCTGGTTCCAGTCGCCCGCGTCCATATAGAGCTGTTTCGGCGGCAAGGCCCGATTGGCCACCGCGCCGCCCTTGGCCTTCGCCGCCTCGGCCCGCGCCTCATAGGCGTCGGCGATCAGGTCCCACCGCTCGCCGCGCGCCGTCTCGACCTGATTGTCCAGAAAGACCTGCGCCTGATCCGGCAGATAGTCGAACAGGGTGTCCAGCGTCTCGTAAAACAGCGGCAGCCACTGCTCCATCCCCTGACGCCGCGCACCCTCGCTGATCGTTGCATATAGCGGGTCATCGCCCGGCGCGCCGAACAGGTTCAGATAGCCGGTGCGGAACCGCGAGATGGCCTCGGCGTCCAACAGGGCCTCCGACACCGGCGCCAGCGAAACAGCCTTCATCTGGCCCGTCGACCGCTGGGTTTCGGGATCGAAGGTGCGGATCGATTCCAGCTCGGAGCCGAACATGTCCAGCCGGACCGGCTCGGCGAAGCCCGGCGGATAGACATCCACCACCCCGCCGCGCACCGCAAACTCTCCGCGTTCCGAAACGGTGGAGGCGCGGACATAGCCGTTGGCGGCGAAATACCGCTCCAGCGCCTGGATATCCAGGTCGCGTCCGACCTTGGTGTCGAACCCGGCCTGCATCGTCACGGCCTTAGGCGGCGTCCGCTGCATGGCCGCCGAAATCGTCGTGACGACCAGCACGGGGGCGTCGCCCGACTTGCGCTGAGCCAGTCGCGTCAGGGTCGCCATCCGCTGCGCCGCGATGCCCGCCGTCGGGCTCAGCCGGTCATAGGGCAGGCAGTCCCACGCCGGATATTCCAGCACTTCAATATCTTGAGAGAAGAACTGAAACGCCTGAACAAAGGCGCCGAACCGCTGATAATCCCGCGCGACGAACAGGCCGACGCCGCCCGCCGCCGTCAACCGCCCGGCCGTGATCAGGGCGTCCAGGCCCTCAGGCGCGCCGCCCAGGTCGGCGTCGGTCCGCATCACCTGCTGATCCATCAACCGATGCCCTTGCTGACTTCGGCAGAGACATGGGCGCGCATGAAGGCGCGGACCTTGGCCATCACCGGGGTTTCGAACTCCGGCGGCGTTGGATCACGTTCGATGATCCAGCCATAGAGCCACTGGTCCTCCTCTGCGATCAGCCGCTCATACTCGTCCAACTCCGCGTCGCTGAGGGTCGGCGCCACCTGGTCCGAGAACGGCCCAAGCACCATATCGGCTTCGCGGAAGCCGCGCCGCCATGAGCGGAACTGGATCCGGCCCAGCCGCTGGCGGCGTTCCGGGGTCATTTCGCCTTCGGGGCGTGCGTCGATTTCGGCCACAAGAATCCTTGCCCGTTGAATATGCCGGTGCGCTCAAGCAGCGATCCGCCGCGCGGCGAGCGATAACGCACCCGAAATGGAAGAAGCGCAGATAGCGTTCCTCGCCCTGTTTCGCCACCCGTCATGGTCACGCTATGTTCACGGCGATGCGCCCGCCGAGTCTCTTTCCCCTGTTCGCTGAGGTTTCGACCCTGAAGGGCGTGGGCCCGCGCGCCCTGCCCCTGGTGCAGAAGGTCGCCGGTCCGCTGGTGCGCGATCTGGTCTTCCTGTCGCCATCGGGCGTCATCGTCCGCCGACCGATGCAGGCCGCAAACGCCGTGGACGGCGAGGTCGGCGTATTCGAAGTCGCCATCGACCGGCTGTTTGTGCCCAGCCGCCCCGGCGCCCCGCTGAAAGTGCGGGCGACGGACCCCACCGGTTTCGTCCATCTGGTCTGGTTCGGCGGCTCGGCCCAGCATATCGACCGTCTGTTGCCGCGCGGCGAAACGCGGCTGGTCTCGGGCAAGGTCGAACGGTTCAACGGCGAGGTCCAGATCGTCCATCCGGACATCGTCACAGCGGATAAGGCGGCCGATATCCCCGCCTCCGAGCCCGTCTATCCGGCGACGCAGGGCCTGACCTCGCGCCAGTTGCGAAAACTGGTCCAGGCCGCCCTGCCCGCCGCCCCCGATCTGGCCGAATGGCAGGACGCCGCCTGGCTGAAGAAACAGGGCTGGCTGTCCTGGCGCGCCGCGCTGGATTCGCTTCACGCCCCCGTCGGCGAACCGGATCTGTCGCCGGATGCCCCCGCCCGTCAGCGTTTGGCCTATGACGAGTTCCTGGCCCATCAACTGGCCCTGGCCCGCCGTCGCCGCGCGCGTGAGATCAAGCCCGCGCCCGTCATCGCGCCCGGCGCGGCGTCCGACCATCTGCTTGAGGCATTGCCCTTCCAACTGACCAACGCCCAAGCCCAGGCCATCGCGGAAATCCGTCGCGATCTGGCCGGCGGCAAACAGATGGGCCGCCTGCTTCAGGGCGACGTCGGCTCGGGCAAGACCGCTGTCGCCGCCATGGCCCTGGCCGACGCCGCCGCCAGCGGTTTCCAGTCCGCCCTGATGGCCCCGACCGAAATCCTGGCGCGCCAGCATTATGAAAAGCTTGGCCCGTTGCTGGAGATCGCCGGCGTGACGTCGGTGCTTCTGACCGGCCGCGACACCAACGGCCAGCGGCGCGAGAAACTGGCCGCACTCTCTTCGGGTCAGACCCAGGTCGCCATCGGCACCCACGCCCTATTCCAGGACGCCGTCCGCTTCGACCGGCTGGCCCTGGCGGTCATCGACGAACAGCACCGCTTCGGCGTCAATGAGCGCCAGCGACTTCAGGCCAAGGGCGACCCTCGCCTGGGCGCCGTCCACCTGCTGACCATGTCGGCCACCCCCATTCCCCGCACGCTGGAGCTGACGCAGTACGGCGAGCTGGAGGTCAGTCGCCTGATGGAAAAGCCGCCCGGCCGCACGCCGGTCACGACCGCTGTCCTGCCGCTGGCCCGCATCGGCGAGGTGGCCGCCCGGCTGAAGACCGCCATCGACGGCGGCGCCCAGGCCTATTGGATCTGCCCCCTGGTCGCCGAATCCGAAGCCATCGACCTGGCCGCCGCCGTCGACCGCGCCAACGATCTGCGCCGCCTGCTGGGCGTCGAGGTCGGCCTGGCCCACGGCCAGATGCCCGGCGCCGAGCGCGAAGCCGTCATGGCCGACTTCGCCGACGGCCGCATCCCCGTTCTGGTCGCCACCACGGTTGTGGAAGTCGGCGTCGATGTGCCCGACGCCTCGATCATGGTCATCGAACACGCCGACCGTTTCGGCCTGGCCCAGCTTCACCAGCTCCGGGGCCGCGTCGGTCGCGGATCGAAGGCCAGTTCCTGCATCCTGCTTTATGGCGGCCAGGACGGGGCCCTCGGGGAGACGGCCAAGGAACGTCTGGAGACCCTGCGGCGCACCGAAGACGGTTTCGTCATCGCCGAAGAGGATTTCCGCCTGCGCGGCGGCGGCGACCCGCTGGGTCTGAAACAGAGCGGCTTTCCCGCCTACCGCTTCGCGGACCCCATCCGCCATCGCATCCTGATGCTGGCCGCTGCCGACGACGCCCGCCTAATCCTGAATCGCGACCCCGACCTGACCTCCGAACGCGGCCAGGCGGTTCAGGTGCTGGAAGAGTTGTTCGACTGGAAGGGCCATAAGGCGGGAAGCGACTGAACCCGGCCTACTCGCCCCTTCCGTCATCCTCGGGCTTGACCCGAGGATCAGGCGTCGCTCGCGCTGTGCCTGTCTAGATACGCTGGCTGCGGATCATTCGATCCTCGAGTCAAGCCCGAGGATGACGGCTGTAGAGACAAACCGTCAGCCGACGACCGCGCTCCAGCCATCGAACCCGACCTCGACATTCGACGGAACAAGCGCCGACAACACCTTGTAATCCATGTCGATATGCAGGTTTGTCAGCACAGCCCGCTCTACATGAGCGGCGGCGATCCATTCCAGCGCCTGATCCAGATGGGCATGGGTCGGATGGGGCGCATAACGCAGGGCGTCCACGATCCAAAGCTGGCAGCCCGCCACCGCTTTCAGAGCCGCCTCGTCAAGGTCCGACACATCGCTGGAATAGGCCATGTCGCCCAGCCGGTATCCGACCGAGCGGATCGGTCCGTGCGTCTGATCGAAGGTCGTGACCGGAATCGTTCCGCCCGCCCCCTCGACCGACCACTGCACGCCGTGCGGCGGAATGGTCCGCGCGTCCAGCAGCGGCGGATAGCCCAGCTTGGTCTCGAAGATATAGTCGAACCGATGCGTCAGCGACGTCCGCGTCGCCTCATCCATCCAGGCCGGAATCCGCGTTCGCGCCCGTGCGGCGAAGGTCCGCAGATCGTCGATCCCGTGGGTCTGGTCGGCGTGGTCATGGGTGTAGAGCACGGCGTCGACGTGTCTGGTCCCGCTCGACAGCATCTGTTCGCGCAGGTCCGGCGAGGTGTCGATCAGGATGTTGGTCACACCGTCCGGCCCAGCCTTGCGCGCCAGCATCGAACAGCGCGTGCGCCGGTTCTTCGGTTCGGCCGGATCACAGACGCCCCAGTCGCCGTCGCCGCGCGGCACTCCGCCCGACGACCCGCTGCCCAGAATGACGACCTCGAAACTCATGCCGGTCTCGGTATCCGGTCAAAAAGGCCGAAGAAGGCCTCGGTCGTGCGCCTGTCCGCCTCATCGGCGCTCCAGCCCCGGATTTCGGCCAGCTTGTCCAGCACATGGCCGACATAGGCCGGCTCGTTGCGCCGCCCCCGGTGCGGTATGGGCGCCAGATAGGGGCAGTCGGTCTCCACGATGATCCGGTCGCCCGGCATGTCGCGGATGACGGCCCGCACATCCTCGGCCGCCTTGAAGGTGGCGATGCCCGACACCGAGAACCACGCTCCCATTTCCGCAGCGATTTTCGCCAGTTCAGCCCCGCTTGTGTAGCAGTGCATCAACATCTTGAACGGCCCGGCCGCGTATTCCTCGCGCAGGATATCCACCATCGTCTGATCCGCCTCGCGCGTGTGGATCACCAGCGGAAGGCCCGTTTCCCGCGCCGCCGCGACGTGCTGGCGAAACACCGCCGCCTGAACGTCGCGCGGGCTGAGATCATAGTGGAAATCCAGCCCGCATTCGCCGATCCCGACCACCTTTGGTCGCTGCGCCAGTTCGACCAGCGTCGCCGATTTCAGGTCCGCCGCATCCTTCGCCTCGTGCGGATGGACCCCGACCGTGCACCAGATGTCGTCATGAGCCATGGCGATCCCGTGCGTCGCCTCGAAGGTCGTCAGCCTGTCCGAGATTTCGACCATCAGGCCGACCCCCGCCGCCCGCGCCCGCGCGATCACCTCGTCGCGGTCTTCGTCGAACTGGGGGGCGTGCAGGTTCACATGGCTGTCGATCAGCATCAGCCCATCCGCTCCTGCTGCGCCTGAACCCGCCGAATGTCGGCCAGGGCGCCCGCCAGCACGTCGCCACGATCCAGGTTCAGACCCGCCGTCCGCTCCGGCAGGGGTTGCAGCCGCTCCCACAGATCGGCCCAGCGATGGCCGCCCGACCCGCCGTCCAGCGCGCGCATCTTCACCGCCGAAATCAGCCGATCCATCAACACCTCGAACCGTTCCTGCCCCTCGGCGCCCCGGAACTTGTCCGCGACGGCCAGGGCCTCGGCGCGGTCGATGTCGCCCTCGACCCAACGCCGCGCCAGTTGATCCATTTCGAAGGTCGCCCCAGACGCCAGCGCCAGGGCCGCGCCGGGCGATCCCCCCGCCATGGCCGCCGCATGTTCCGCGTCCTCGCGCTCCACCCCCGTCCGGTTGCGCACCAGGGTCTCCAGCCGATCCGGCGTCCAGATCGGAAAGCTCAACCGCCGACAGCGCGAGCGGATCGTGGCCAGCAGCCGCCCCGGCGCATGGGTCACCAGGAACAGAACGCCCCGCTCAGGCGGTTCCTCAAGAACCTTCAGCAAGGCGTTGGCAGCATTGATGTTCAGGTCGTCGGCGGCGTCGATGATCGCCACCCGATGCTGGGCCTGCGACGGGCTCTTGGAGAAAAACTCGGGCAGCTCGCGCGACTGATCGACCGAGATCGACTTCTTGATCTTGCCACCCTCGACCAGCCGTTCCAGCACCAGCAGATCGGGATGGGCCTGGGCCGATATCAGCCGGCTGACCGGGTCGTCCCGCCGTGCCCCCAACGGCCCCCGCCCCGGATCCGCCGCCGCCCCCAGCAGCCGTCGCGCCGCGCGATAGGCGAAGGTCGCCTTTCCCACGCCCTCAACCCCGCACAGCAGCCAGGCGTGGTGAAGCCGTCCGCGCTCCCAGGCGTCCAGAAACGCGGCCTCGGCCGCCGTATCGGGGACCAGGTCGAACCGGTCGCGCGGATGATCCTCGCTCACAACAGCCGATCCTGAACCGCCCGCCAGACTCGGTCTTCGACCTCATCCAGCGATCCGACCGCATCGATCAGCACGCACCGTTCGGGATGGGCTTCGACGATCTTCAGGAACCCCTCCCGCAGCCGCTGATGAAACGCCAGCCCCTTGGTTTCGAACCGCGTCTCGAACAGCCCGCGCCCGAAGGCCCGCTCCAGCCCGACCTCGACGGGCAGATCGAACACCAGGGTCAGGTCCGGCTGATCGGTCCCGACCACGCCCGCATCGATCTGTTCGATGAAGCTCTGGGCCACGCCGCCGCCCGCCCCCTGATAGGCGCGGCTGGAATCGGCGAACCGATCGCACACCACCCAGTCGCCCGCCGCCAGGGCCGGTCGCACCGTATGCTCCAGATGATCGGACCTGGCCGCATACATCAGCAGGGTCTCGGTCATGGCAGACCACGGCTCGGCCTCGTTGGCTACCACCAGATTGCGGATCACCTCGGCGCCCTTCGACCCGCCCGGTTCGCGCGTGCGCACCACCTGCCGGTCGCCGAGCACAGGGTTCAGCCGCTCGACCAGCCGCCCGACCTGGGTCGACTTGCCGGCGCCCTCGCCGCCCTCGAAAGTGATGAAACGTCCACGGGTCACGGGCGCACTAATGGCGTCCGCAGCGCGGGTGGCAAGCCTTAGCCGCCGGATATCAACAGGGCGTCGGCATATCCGCGCGCCATGACCGCCTGACGCGCGCTCTCGGCCGTCGCCTGATCGATCCAGGGTCCGACCAGAACGCGGTATCCGCCGCCCGCCTCGTCCACCTTGGCCCGCGCGCCCAGCCGGTCCGCGATTCGCCGCGCCGCGCCCGGATCGCGGAACGCGCCTGCCTGCACCCAATAAGACCCGCCGATCGGGACGACCGGCGCCGTTGCGACCTGCGGCGTCGGCGCATAAGCCGGTTGCGGCGTATAGGCGGGTTGCGGCGCATAATAGGGCCTTGGCGTCGTCTGGATCGGCGCCGGCTGGACCGCCGCCATCTGCACCGACTGCGGTTCGGCCGCCCGCGTCGCCTCGGCCCTCAGCACCGTCCCGCCGCCCAGGCGCGGCGCCTGGCCCAGATAGCGCACCCGCACGCGCGCCACGCCGTCACGTCGCATATCCAGCTCATCCGCCGCCTCCCGCGACAGATCGATGATCCGTCCATCCACAAACGGCCCCCGGTCGTTGACCCGCGCCACGATGCGCCGCCCGTTCGTCAGATTGGTCACCTCCACCAGGCCAGGCAGCGGCAGGGTCTTATGCGCCGCCGTCAGGGCGTGCATGTCGAAACGCTCGCCGGTCGAGGTCGGCCGACCGTTGAAGGCGTCTCCGTACCAGGACGCCATCCCCACCTCGTCATAGTTCGGCTGTTCCTTGGGCGTGTACCATCGTCCCCGCACCTGATAGGGCCGCATCGTGCCCGACACGATGGGCGCGGGGTCCTTGACGACAGGGATGCCCCCCGTACCGCGCCCGCCGCCCAGGCTGGAACAGGCCGCCAGCAGCGAGAACAACCCCAGCACCAGCGCGCCGCGCATCCACCGTCCAGCCGTCATCCGTCTCGCCTTCATCTCCGTCGTTGTAAAAACAGGATGAACGAAGACATTTCCGCTTTGGTTAACGCCCCCATCCCCTGCTATGGCGTCCCGCTGTCGCTCGATGCGGCGAGGAAGTGTGGCCGAGTGGTTTAAGGCACTGGTCTTGAAAACCAGCGACGGTGTGAGCCGTCCGTGGGTTCGAATCCCACCGCTTCCGCCGCGCTGGTGGTGAAGACCCATGAGCTCCCACGCTTTGTGGTATTCGTCTTGGTGACAAGTGCGAAGGTTGCGCTACCAGGCGTCATCATTGAAGTCTTTCTGCGCGGCAGTTCTCCTTTATGAAAGGGCCGCTGCCGTACGCTCTAACATTCTATTTATAGCTGCCTCGCGATAGTCGGCGATACTGCGTCATGACAGTACCTGAAGGACGCAGACCGCCACCCCGGCCGTTCGAATATCCAGGCGCGAGATCATGGGATGGACCGATAGTCGATGTTCACCGTAAATTGGCCGTGCCGGGCGGGGGGCGTGGACACGGCTGGCTATTGCGAATCTGGTCGACGACGGTCGTATCAGGAGGCCGGGAGCCGCTGCTGCGTATCAACAGAATGTCGCGCACCCCGCCGCTGTGATCAAGAATGAGCCGAAGCGTTACAACCCCTGTTCGAACCTCGGAGATCATACGCTTGTGGCGCTTGATCCAGGCGAGAACCGTGACGACGTAACGCTCCTCTGTTGGGGCGGCGCCCGCGCCCAGCACCTGGCCGCTGCCGTCCTGAGATACGCGCGCCCGGCTGTTCCAGTCGCTGGATACTGCACCTGCTCCACCAAACATCTGCCGACCGTGTATACGACGATCAGCGACGAGTTGCTCAGGGGTCGTGAGCGCCGGAGTGGAAGACCGGCCCGCCGACCAATGAGGCGCTCATCAGTAACGGACACGTACGCCGACCCAAGCGCTCCGGCCCAGTTGCCAGGGTTGACTGGAATAGGTCGCATCGCGGTCTGGTATCTTGTCTAGCAGATTGGCAATCCGCGCTTCCAGCGTCACCCCGTAGTCGCCGCTGAGCAGGGCATAGGAGATGTTCGCGTTCAGATCGATCGAAGAATGGTATTGGACGACGTCGTAGATTCGGTACCTTGTCCCTTCGACCGTTTGATAGGCGCCGGACGCCTCGATCCGATTGAAGTCGCCGCGATAGCGACCACCGACCGTGATGCTCAGTCGGTTGTCGATCCATTTTGACTGCCAGTCCGCGTTAAACATGAACGGCGCGGCGAAGTCCCGGCGCTGGTTATCCTGATACAGATCGGCCAGGCTCATGATCTGGCCTTCGAAAAGAACCATCGTCGAGCCGGCGAGGTCGTCGTCGGGGGTATCGAAAAATGTGCTGGCGCTGCTCTTGGTGTCAGACCAGTTGGTGCTGAAGCTGAAGGTATGGCGATTCAACGGCAAGACATACTCAAGACTGCCGCTTTCGTAGGTGCTCGAGCCACCATTGGTCATCTTATAGCTGTTGACATTTCGTGAGGCGCCGAGGGCGTCGATCAGCACGTATGTCGATACCAGCGAGCGTGAAAACTGGTCGTGGCTATCGCGATAGACGCCTCTAACCCGCCATTGGCCGCCGAACAGGTCGCCAGTCAGGGCCAATGAGACCTCGTCACTGTAGGGCGTATCGAGATCCTGGCCGCTATATTTGGTCGTCGGCGTCACCGAGGACAGCACCCAGTCCGGCGACCACACCCGGCGTCCGCTCACCGTTGTGAACGTGCGGCTGTACTGCATGGTGTCGGTGAGTTTTTCGCGGATCGCATAGCCCAGATAGCTGCGACCATAATAACGGTTCACGCCCAGGGTGGCGTTGATCCCCCACCACGGCAACTCGCGGGCGATAGACAGGCGCGGCGACAAGGTATGGTTGCCGAGGAAGCTTTCATAATCGTAGCGCAAGCCTGCCCTGACGTCGAAGCCGCGCCAGTCCCTGACGTACTCCGCCCACATTCCATAGGTCTGCAGGGACACCTGGGCATGGTAGGCTGGATAGACGGTCTTGCGGTTGTAGGCGTATCGCCCCTCGACGCAGCTGGGGTCAGTCGCCGAAAGGCAGAACGTCAACGGTCCGGTCGCCTGGTTTATGACTGCGGTCGTTCCTGTGAAGGCATAGACCCCGCCGTCGCGGCGCGACTTTTCCGCATCCACGTCCGAAATCGCGAATCCGAGCCGCAGATCACCGCCGCGGAACGGCTGGCTCCAAGAGCCGTCGAGCGCCAGGTCGTTCTGGCGCTGCTTGATGGCGCCTACATAACCGTTAGTGCAGGTCACCGTAATGGCGCCCCCGCACCAGGGCTCCAGCCCGCCACGGACATCATAGCGCCAGTCGGCGGCGTCCTTATCGGCATCCGACATGGCGTAGCTCAGATTCAGGCCCCAGTCGGCGGCACCGCGCCCCCCACTCGCGCCCAGTCGAGCGGTCGTTCCGCCGCCGTGATTGTCTTGTAGGGTATTGATGCCGGAGGAGCTAACGATGACATTCGAATAGGGCGCGTGGGTGACCTGGGCCGTCAGCTTGAGGTCGCCATGCGGTTCCCAGGCGAATTTCAACAGATAGCTCTCGCTGACATTGGTCTGGTCAAACTGCTCATCTCCAATATCGGTCAGATTGGCCGACCAGTTGTTGTAGGTCGTCGCCTGAGACCGGGAATAGGAGGCGAGCAGGCCCATGGTCTCGTTGATCGGCAAGTCCGCCGACACGTTCCAGCGCCTTCGATCGAAACGCGGTTGCTCCCGTACGATCGTGCTCGTGTAGCTGGGCGATAGATGATAGCGGGCCATGTCGTCAGAGGTCATGCTGTATCCGACCTGCATGCCGAAACGTCGCGAGGGTTCGCGCGTCTTGATCTCGACAACCCCGCCTCCGAAGCGACCGAACTCAGCGGAGACATTCGAATCCAGCACCGTCAGCGATCCGATCAGATCGGCATCGACCCAGATCGTCTGGGGGCTGGCGCTGCGGACCCAGTCGAAGTCGAGCGTACTATTGCTCGTTCCGGTCTCCATCAGGTTGTTCACTCCAACTCCGTCGAGGATGAAGAAGTTTTCCGTCGGGCGGCCGCCGGAGATCGAAATCTCGCTGGGCAGCAGGTCCCGCAGAGTGTCGCGGGTAGCGTGACCTTCCTCAGTGGTGAATTGCACGCCCGGGTTCAACTTAAGCAGTTGCAGGACGTCGCCCGTACCCGGCGCGCGGTCCCTGATGCTAACCTCGTCAAATACGCTCGCACCCGTATTCAGGCGATCACCCAATCGATAGGCGGGCGTCGCCTGTGATGAGGTTACGACGACGGTCGGCGTCGTGTCTTTCCATGCAGCATCGGCGTCAACAGTCGGATCGGGCGAGGTTTGCGCCAGGGACTGCACGACCCCGAACGAGAAGTTGATCGCCAACGCGGATACACCTGCGGCGAGCAGTCGGGGAGAACGGCCCATATTCGATACTCCTATAAGAAGCGCCGCAGTAAAGCTATTGCGACTCAATATCAACTATTTCGCCGTGTAGGATTTGCCTATGCCAAAGCGCCTTGGGCTTTTTCCTCTTCCGCCCGGATGTGAGAACCGTCAGCCTTCCCTCTGCAGTCCAGGGTCTGGGCCAACCACATATTGCGATTGACTTGCATTCCTACCCCCTCTAACGCCGCCTCCGGGATACTCGGGGAAGACAAAATGTCGCGTAATCGTTTGCTGACGTCGTCGGCCGCACTCTTTGTCGTCGTGGCAGGCGGAGGCGCTGCCGTTGCTCAGACGCGAGATCAGACGCAAGGGCAGACGGCCTCGCTTGAGGAGATCATCGTCACCGGCGAGAAGACCGACCGATCGCTGCAGGACACCCCGACCAGCGTCCGGGTCGTGACCGCCCGGCAAGTCGAGCAGGAAGCCATCCAGACGCTGGGCGAAATCTTCCAGCGAACCGCCAACCTGTCCGAGACCTACGGCCACGCCGGATTCACCATCCGCGGCGTCAATAACCAGGGCGTTTCGGGAGGCGGCGATGCAGCCCTAACCACCATCTATGTCGACGGCGCCCCCCTGCCCCCTTCGGTCACCTTCTCGGGACCGACCGACGCCTGGGACATGCGCCAGATCGAAATCTTCCGCGGGCCGCAATCCACTCTTCAGGGGCTGAACGCCTTGGCCGGCGCGGTCGTGATGCGAACGATCGACCCGACATTCGATTGGGATCTGCGCGGCCGCGCCATCGTCGCCGATCCGCAGGAGACGGCCTTCGCAGTCGCGGGCGGCGGCCCTCTGATCGCGGATGAACTGGCCTTCCGCCTCTCGGCCGAAAAGCGCGACAGCGATGGCTACACGCACAACGAGACCCTCAACGCGCCCGAAGATCCGACTGACAGTCTGACAGTTCGCGGCCGGCTGCTGTGGACGCCCAAGAGCCTGCCCGGGTTCGAGGCCCGACTGGGTTACACCCGGTTCGAAAGCGATGGCGGCTATCTGTTCTCCTACACCAATACTGACGTGCCGGACTTCTACGACAAGCGCCGCGCCTATTCCGACACTCCCAATCTGAGCCATGTGGAAACCGACATGGCGACCTTGGAACTCAATCAGGTCCTGTCCGACACTCTGACCCTGTCCGGCGTCACCTCGTGGAGCGACATCCAGCAGTTCCAGCAATACGACGGCGACGGCACGGCCGCGGCCATCGGCTACGGCTATAATGACTACGACTATGACACCCTGACGCAGGAAGTGCGGCTGAACTATCGGGGCGAACGTCTCCACGGCCTGCTCGGGGCCTTCTATTACAACCGCGATCAACAGGCGAACTCGGCCAGCCGCACCAACGTGCAGACGCCGGTCAACACCATCTCAGCCCTGCTGCAGTCGAACGGCCTGGATGCCACGACGGCAGGCTTCGTCGCCAACCTCTATAGCCAGGCGCTTCCCGTCATTCCCGTCAACTATGCGGCAGACTTCCCGACCCAGGTGACCACCTACGCCCTGTTCGGCGACGGCGAATGGAACCTGACCGATCGCCTGTCGGTCGTGGGCGGTTTCCGATGGGACCACGAGGAGAACACGACCCAGGTCACCCAGTCGGCCGTCTTTGCCGGGACCTATCCCGACCCCGCCGGCTATGGCGCAGTCGGCTCGCCCCTCTACCTGGCTGTCGCAGGCATCAACGCCGGGGTCGCGAGCCTTGTGTCCCAGGCCGGCTCGGCCACGCCCGAGGCCAGGCGCGAGTTCGACGCCTTCCTGCCGAAACTCGGCCTGCTGTACGACCTGACGCCAGACATGAAGGCCGGTTTCGTGGTGCAGCGCGGATATCGCTCCGGCGGTTCCAGCGCCAACACCGCGCGGTCCCAGGTATTCGCTTATGATCCGGAGTATACCTGGAACTACGAGGCGTCGCTGCGATCGACATGGCTGGACGGCGCTCTGACCGTCAACGCCAACGCCTATTATGTTGATTGGAAGGACCAGCAGGTGTCCGTCAATTTCGGCCTAAACCTGTACGATTACAATACCGTCAACGCTGGAAAATCGCACCTCTACGGATTTGAAGTCGAGACCTCGCACCGCCTGAACTCTGCCTTCGACTGGTACACGTCGGTCGGTTTCTCGCGCACCAAGTTCGACGAGTTCGTCACCAATGTGGGCGGCGCCTCCAGCAACCTCAGCGGCTCAGAGTTCTCTTATGCCCCACGCTGGACCCTGGCCCTGGGCGGAAACTACCGCTGGGGCGCGGGTTTCGTGGCCAACTTCAACGCCAACTATCGCTCGGAAGTCTTCACCAATACCGGCTTCACCCAGGAAAGCAGCAAGGTCAGCGGTCGCACGCTGGTCAACGGCCGCGTCGGCTACGAGACCGAACGCTGGGGCGCCTATATCTATGGCAAGAACCTGCTGGACGAGCAGTATCTGAGCTACAATCGCGAAGAGACCAATCAGGCCGTGCTGGGCGATCCGCGCGTCATCGGCCTGATGCTTCAGGCGCGCTGGTGAACCCCGCCTTCATCACACTGTCGTTGACGACGGCGTCCTGTTGATCGCGGGCGTCTGCGCGGCCTCGCCGCTGCGTAAGGACATGGGGCTACCACATGCCGCGCGCCCCTCTCCCGACGGCCCAGAGCCCTCAACGGCTTGGGCTTCGCTTGCATCGTTTCGAAACGGCGCCTTTTGGCAGCGTCGGCTGCTTTACGGCTTCAAGAAACGGCCAAAGAAGGATGAGCCGCAGCGACGGCTGCGGCTCGATGATCCTCCCGATTCGATGCCCTATTTGTGGAACATATAGGTCTTGGTGTTGGTGAACTCGGCCAGACCTTCCTGGCCGTTCTCGACCCCCATGCCGGACTGTTTGTGCCCGCCGAACGGAATGTCGACGCCATGGATATGGATCTCGTTGACCCAGACCGTGCCGGTCTCAAGACGTTTCGCGACCGCGATGGCGGCGTTGCGATCCCGTCCCCAAACCGAGCCGGCCAAGCCGAAAGGACTGTCGTTGGCCTTGGCAACCGCCTCATCGACATCCTGGAATGACAGGATCGGCAGGATCGGGCCGAACGGCTCTTCCTGAACGATGCGGCTGTCCTCCGGGGGGTTGTCGATGATGGTTACGGGCACGAAGTTGCCGGCGAGGCTCTCGTCGATCGTCCCGCCCAACGCCACCTGATAGCCCTTCTCCTTGACGTCGCGGAACAGGTCGAGAAGCTTGCCGTACTGCATCCGATTCTGGATCGGTCCAAGGTCGGTGTCCGCAGACATGCCGTCACCAACCTTCTGCGTCTTGGCGAAGGCGACGAAGGCCTTGACGAACGCCGCGTGAATGCTCTCGTGGACGTAGATGCGTTTGGTGGCGATGCACCACTGGCCCGAGTTGCCGAAAGCCGCCCAGAAGAGCACCGGGATGATCGCTTCCCAGTCGGCGTCGGCCAATACGATGGCGGCGTCGTTGCCGCCGAGTTCCAGGGTGATCCGCTTCAGATTGCCCGAGCCTGACGCCATCACCTTCTTGCCGGTCGCCGTCGAACCCGTGAAGCTGATCTTGGCGACATCGGCGTGTTCGGTCATCTGCTGCCCGAGATCATTGCCGCCAGCCACGACGTTCAACACGCCGGCAGGGAATATCTGCTGGGCGATTTCGCCGAAGCGCAGCGTGCAGAGCGGCGTGTACGGAGAGGGCTTCATCACCAGGGTGTTGCCGGTGATCAGGCATGGCGCGACCTTCCACAGCCCCAGGAGCACCGGGAAATTCCAAGGCGTGATCGCGCCCACCACGCCTAGCGGGGTATGGTGGACCTCCACGACGTGTTCGATCGTATCCTCGATCACCTCGATGTCCAGGCGACGTTTGGCGGTTTCCCGCACCCAGAAGATGGCGGCTTCGACCTCCCCGGTCGCCATGCTGTGACGCGGCTTGCCCTGTTCAAGCGTAAGCAGCGTGATCAGCTCGTCCTTGTGCGCGTCCAGAGCATCGGCATAGCGCGCAATATAGCCGGCGCGTTCGTCCCAGCTCATGGCGGACCAGGCGGGAAAAGCGGCCTTGGCCGCCGCAATCGCGCGTTCCATATGGTCCGCCGTCCCCAGGGGCGCCTTGGCCAGGACGGCGTTGGTGGCGGGATTGAAGACGTCGAAGGTGCTGTCGGTCCCCACGAGACGACCGTCGATCGATAGGGTGTAAGGCCCGGAGAAGTCGATATTGACGCCGAGGTCTGCGGTCATATCCATGGGAGATACTCCATTTCAGAGACAGGATCGCCCCGGCGACCACATCGTCGCCGAGGCTTAGGGGAGAGACAATCGTTCCTGATCACACGGTCATGCGGCGGCCGCGGCCATCTTGGCGGCGCGCCAACCGATAAGGATGGATGGCGCATTCGTATTGCCGGTGGTGATCGACGGCATGACCGAGGCGTCCGCCACGCGCAGGCCTTCGACACCATAGACCTTCAGATGCGGATCGACGACTGATCCGACGTCTGTTCCCATCTTGGCGGTGCCCACCGGATGGAAATAGGTCGAGACGGACTTGCGCAGGAAAGCGCGATACGCCTCGGGCGATGCGGCTGAATGCGCGGGCATCAGTTCCGCCTTTCGAATGTCGCGATAGGCGTCGCTGTTGCCGATCGCGCGCGCCAGGTCGGTGGCCGCTTTCAGAGCGACGAAATCCTGGCCGACCTGAAGATAGTTCGGATCAATCAGGGGATCGACGCGCGGATCGGACGACGTGAGGGTGACGCTGCCCCGCGACTTGGGCCGCATGACCCCGCAGAGGATGGCGTAGCCGTGTTGCTGCTGGAGATTCAGCTCCTGAGTGGCGAACGGCAGGCTGACGTAGAGCGCGTTGATATCCGGGACCGGCTGCGAAGGATCGGACTTCCACCACATATAGACTTCGGAGGCGTTGTAGCGCGTCGGCGGCACCGGCCCTTTCGCTTCGTAGTTCACCCCGGCGCCGAGAACATGATCCTGTAGATTGGCTCCAACTCCCGGCAGATCGACAACGGGCGTCAGGCCAAGCGCGCGCAGGGCGGCGGCGTCGCCGATGCCCGACAGCATCAGAAGCTTGGGGGTGATCAAGGCGCCGGCGGAGAGGATGACCTCCTTGTTCGCCTTCACGATCGTCGGGCGACCATTGTGCAGATATTCGACGCCGGTGCAGCGTCCCCTTTCGATGATCAGACGCAGGACGGGCGCTTCGGTCAGGACTGTCAGCTTTCGGCCCGCTTCCTGCGCCGGACGCAGGAAGGCGACCGCCGAAGACTGGCGCTTTCCGCCATAGACCGTGAAGTTGACCCAGGCCGGGCCTTCCAGCGTGCCGCCGTTGAAGTCCGCCGTCTCCGGATACCCCAGGGACTTGGCGCCCTCCATGAACGCGCGGGCGCCCTCGTGGCCGAGGGCCGGGTTCGGACGCGTCACATGGAGCGGACCGCCTGCGCCGCGCAGTTCAGAGGCGCCGCCTTCCCAGTCCTCTAACGCCTTGTATTCCGGCAGGACCTCTTTCCAGCCCCAGCCTGTGGCTCCGTTGTAGGCCCAGTCGTCGTAGTCGCTGGCGGCGCCGCGGCAGTAGATCATGCAGTTTACGCTGCTGCATCCGCCCAACCCTTCGCCGCGGGGATAGGGAATCACGCGGTTGTCGGCGTGAATCTGGGGGACTGTCGCGTAGTTCTTCGTGAAGGGCGAGCCCAGCGCCGCCGGCCATTGCGCCGGATCGCTGATGGAGTCCTGGGCGTCAGACAGGCCGCCCTCCAGCAGCAGGACCGAGGCCTCCGTCGTGCGGGCCAATTGCCCTGCGGCCGTCGCCCCGGCGGAACCTGCGCCAATGACGATATAGTCGGCGGCGCGCGGCGCTTCCACCGAACGCGTGGACTGCGCCCACGCCTTGCCGCCGCTGAGGGACAGGGCTTGGGCGACCCCGACGCTGGCGCCCGCCAGGACGGCGCCGCGCAGGAAGCCGCGTCGATCGACACGCCCCCTGTTGTAATCTTCAAGCGCCTTGCCGAGGCGGATCGGGTCGATGTCGTCGGTCATGGAATGATGCCTCCCTGATTATGTCTTTGCGCGCTCAGAACACCCGCAACAGGCGAAACTGGACACGGCCGGCCTCCTTGAAGCCGTTCTCGACCGAGAGGTCCCTGCCCGCCTGGCTTAGCAACTGCCATTGCGGACTGAAGGTATGCCGCCATGTCGCGAGGGCCGACAGCGTGCCGGTCTTGTTGTCCTGAGCGACGCCGTTGATCTCGGTTTCGCCGCCGCCGACATACATCAGGCGCAGGTTCGCCTCGTTGGCGTCATCGACCATGTAGCGCGCGAAGGCCTGGACCCGCCATGTAGGGTCCTGTTCAAGCTTTTGGCCGCCAGCATAATCGTCGTTGGAGCCGTACACCATCACGTCTCCGGCGACCTCGCCCACCCAGCGTTCTCCTATCCCCTTGGACCAGACGGCCTGCAGTGAGCCTTTCCATCGGTTTTCACCGGGATTCAGCGCCTTTGCGCCGTCATATTCCCCAGTCGGGACATACACATAGGGGGTGATCCCGAAATAGGATTTGCGAGCAGCGTCTTCGTGCAGCCACAGCGTGCTGACAAGGATCGTGTCGCCCATGCCGCGCGTGCTGCCCAGCGCCGATGTCGATCCGCCCGCATCGATCTCCACGAACGGCAGAAGCACCTGATAGTCGAGGGTCATGCCGCCGACCTTGGTGAAGCCCACGTAACGCGGCATCACGACGCTGACGTCGAGCTTTGCATCGCCGTCGATCTTGTCGCCCTTGGCGTAAAGACCCTTGGCGTGGCTGAATTGGGTGTAGAGCAGACCCAGTTGGGTGCCTGGGGGCGCAGGGACGTAGTCGCCTGCGTCGATGGCTTGAGATGAAGCGCTGGAGCCAAACGCGCCAACGGTCATGATCGACAGCGCCGCTGTCGCAGCCAGACGCAAATATGACTTCGCCATCATCTCGATATCCCTGTATCTGTCGTTTCCGAACGCTCTCTCTGAAGCGGAGCGTTGCTGCCTGATTAGGCCGATCGCGGAGCGAGTAAATCGCCGATGCGGCAATGTTGATTTCGCATTCTGCGAATTCAAAACCAACGCTATCCCAGATTGCAGCCGCCTCGTGCGCCGAGCGTTCGGGGACGGAGGATCGGGATTCACCGGCGACTGCGCCGATGTCTGCTACAAGAGCCCGACGGCGGATCGGCGCGCGGCCCATCTTCGAGATTCTGAGCCCTCTATCGACGAGGACGACATGAGGCGCCCGCCTTCGCCTGAGGGGCCATAACGCCCGATTATCGCGCACGTCGCTCAACCGACTTGCCAGCGACCGGCCGTGCGACCCAATAGGGCGTCACATTGAGGAGTCGTCGCGTGCAGGATCTGGTCAGCTTGCGCCTATTCGTCAGGGCCGCTGAGACCGGAAAGCTGGGCGACGCGGCCAGACAGTCGAATCTCGCCGTCGCCGCGGCGTCGCGCCGGATCACCCATCTCGAAGACCGGCTTGGGGTTCGTCTCTTCTACCGCAGCCGCCACGGCGTCAGCCTGACGCCTGCTGGAGAGGCGCTGCTGCTCGGCGCCCGCGCGCTGCTTGAACAGGCCCGCGCCCTGGACAGCGAGATGGCCGACTACGCCGGCGGATTGAAGGGGCAGGTCAGGGTTCTGGCCAATACGTCGGCGGTCACGCAGTTTCTGCCGTCCGACCTCGCGGCCTATGCGCGATCCGCGCCGGATGTCCGGATCGATCTCGAAGAGGCGTGGAGCTTCGAGGTCGTTGCGGCGGTTCAGACCGATCGCGCCGATCTCGGCGTCATCGTAGAGGGGACCGACGCTCCGGGCCTGGACCTTCTTCCCTACAGGACGGACCGGCTCGCCTTGATGGCTCCATCAGAGGTTTTCGCAGAGGCCGGCGCCCTGGAGGACGCTCCGGTCGCCTTCGCGCGTTTTCTCAAGCACGACTTCGTCGGCCTGCTCGAGGCGACGGCCATCACGCGCCGAATGCAGGCCGAAGCGGCCGCTGAGGAACAGCCCTTTCGCCTCAGAATCCAGGTCCGCAGCTTTGAGGGCGTCTTTCGCATGGTCGAGGCCGGTTTCGGCCTCGGCGTGCTGCCCGAAACTGCAGCGCGACGATTTGCGGCGGGTTCCGGCATCGAGGTTCGTTCCCTCGACGACGCATGGGCTCACCGCCGGATGTTGCTTTGCCTCTCGCCGAAGGCGCGACAGGGCGGATTGGCCCGCGGCGTGGCTGAACTCCTGGCCCGGCGCGCGGCAGAGGCCTGCCCGGATCCTGCGGCCTAGGCGGCCACCTCGATGCGTAAATCCTCGAGGCAACGCAGAAGATGACGGATGGCCGGATTCAACCCGGCGTCAGGAGCCTGGACCAGGCTGAGGGCCGCGACGGGCGGCGTGCCGCTCAACTGGGTGTAAGCCACGCCCGGCGCCTTGATCTGGCGCATCGAGGCCGGGACCAGGGCCACGCCGACGCCTGCAGCGACCAGGTTCACCGTCGAGGCCATCTGCGGGGCTTCCTGTGCGATGCGCGGGCTGAACCCCGATCGCCCGCAGGCCGCGATGATGGCGTCGTACAGAAGCCGGCCATTCGCGCGCGGATAGAGGATGAACGGGTCGCCCGCCAGGTCCGCCAGGGATATCCGGCCTTGGCCGGCTAGACGATGCCTTACCGGCAGCGCCGCCCATAACGGCTCATCGGGAAGGGGCGTGCGACGCAACCCGACCAGTTCGTCGTCCGCCGCTCGCAGAAAGGCCAGATGCAGGTCCCCCGCCCGCAGCGACTCGATGAGCCGCGACGTGGCTTGCTCATGCAGATCAAGCTCGAGATCCGGATAGGCATCCCGGAATCGGCCGATGACGGCTGTGACCAGCGGGTTGAACGACGCCGAACTGGTGAAACCGATCGCGATGCGGCCCAGTTCGCCTCGGGCGGCGCGTCTGGCGACGATCATGGCCTGGTCGGCCGCCTGCAGGGACGCCCGGGCGAAGGGCAGAAAGGCGCGCCCGGCCTCGGTCAGTTCGACGCCTCTGGTGAGGCGGTGGAACAGTCGCGCGCCGATTTCGTCCTCGAGGCGCCGGATTTGCTGGCTCAACGCAGGTTGAGCGATGTCGAGCCGATGGGCCGCGCGGGTGAAATGCAACTCCTCGGCGGCGGCGATGACATAGCGGAGATGCCGAAGATCCATAATCACCATGCATGAGGTTGAGCCATTTGGCTTATTAGACCTTATCGATGTCAGGCGCTACGTCCTCAGACAACGAGAGCCGTGATCGGCGGCCGATGCGCCACGTCAACCTCGCCGTCCCGCGGGGCGTCGGGCGGCCGCGTCGCCGTTCGGTCGGTCGAGGAGAGAGAAGACAAAGCGATGACCCAGGCCTGCAATTTCATCGACGGCGAGTGGCGCGCGTCGACAGGACCCGATCAGATCGACGTCTTGGAGCCCGCGACGGGGGCGATCATCGGCAAGATCGCCGACAGCACGCTGGATGATGTCGACGCGGCCGTGAAGGCGGCTCGCGCGGCGTTCGACGAGGGCCCCTGGGGGCGGACGACAGCGCTGGAACGCGGCCGTCTCCTGCATCGCTTCTCCGAACTGGTTCTCCGCGATATAGACCGCCTCGCCGATTGTGAGGCCCGCGACACAGGCAAGCCCGCGACGGTCGCCCGCAACGACATCGTCGCCCTGGCCCGCTATTTTGAGTTCTATGGCGGGGCCGCCGACAAGCTTCACGGCGAGACCCTGCCCTATCTCGCAGGCTACACCGTGACGGTTACGCCAGAGCCGCATGGCGTGACGGGCCACATACTGCCCTGGAACTACCCCGCCCAGATGTTCGGGCGGACACTGGCTCCGGCTCTGGCCGTCGGCAACGCCGCCGTTCTGAAGCCGGCCGAGGACGCCTGCGCCACCGCCCTCGCGCTCGCGGACCTGATCGTAGAGGCGGGGTTCCCGGCGGGGTCTGTGAACATCATCACCGGACGGGGCGCAGTCTCGGGCGCCGGGCTGGCGTCCCATGAAGGCGTCGACTTCATGTCCTTCACGGGGTCGCCGGAAGTCGGCCAGATCATCCAGAAGCTCTGCGCCGACCACTACATCAGTTGCACGCTCGAACTCGGCGGCAAGTCGCCGCAGATTGTCTTCGCCGACGCTGACTTCGACACAGCCATCCCAGTGATCGTCAAGGCCATCATCCAGAACAGCGGCCAAACCTGTTCCGCAGGCAGCCGGCTGCTCATCGAACGCCGCTCATACGACGAGGTCGTCGATCGCTTGTCGCAGGCGTTCGCCAAGGTGCGCGTCGGGCGCCCGGAAGCCGATCTGGACGCGGGCCCGATCATCACCGCCAAGCAGCAGAAACGCGTCCAGGGCTTCATCGACCGGGCCGTGTCCGCAGGAATCCCGGTCCTGGCCGAAGGCGTCGTCGTCGAGAGCGCGCCAGCCGGCGGCTTCTACGTCAAGCCGACGCTGTTCGGTCCTGCGCCGCGCGATAGCGAGATCGCCCGTGAAGAGGTGTTCGGCCCGGTTCTGGTGGCCCTGCCGTTCGATGACGAGGACGACGCCGTCCGCCTGGCCAACGACACCGACTATGGACTGGTCGCCGCCGTCTGGACGCGGGATGGCGCCCGTCAGATGCGATTGGGCCGAAAGATCCGCACCGGCCAGTTCTTCGTGAACTGCTACGGCGCCGGCGCCGGCATCGAGCTGCCGTTCGGGGGCGCCGGAAAGAGCGGTCATGGTCGCGAGAAAGGGTTCGCGGCCATGTATGATTTCAGCAAGACCAAGACGACCGTGTTCAATCACGGCTGATCCGGCGCATTACAGGTAGGACCAACCATGACCCTCGACAACAAGACCGCCATCGTCACGGGCGCCGCCAGCGGCTTCGGCGAGGCCATCGCCCGCCGCTATGTTGAACACGGCGCCCGCGTGGTGATCGCCGACCTTCATCTCGAAAAGGCGCAGGCCGTCGCCGAAAGCCTTGGAGAAGGTCGGGCGATCGCGGTGCGCGCCGACATCTCACAGCGGGCGGACACCGACGCCCTGATCTCCGCGACCGTCGAGGCGTTCGGCGTGCCGGACATTATCGTCAACAACGCGGGCTTCACCCACAAGAACAGACCGTTGCTCGAGGTCGACGAGGACACGTTTGATCGCGTGTTCGCCGTCAACGTCAAGGCGCTCTATCACATGGTTCACGCTGCGGTGCCGGCGATGCGCGACAATGGCGGAGGCGTCATGCTGAATGTCGGTTCCGTCGCCGGCATTCGCCCCCGGCCCGGCCTGACATGGTACAACGCCTCCAAAGGCGCGGCGAACATGTTGTCCAAGTCGTTGGCGGTCGAACTGGCGCCTTGGAAAATCCGCGTCAACGCCATCTGTCCAGTGATGGGCGTCACCGGCATGCTGGAAGATTTCATGGGCATGGCCGACACCCCGGAAAATCGCGCCAAATTCCTTGGAAGCATCCCCCTGGGCCGCTTCTGCGAACCGGAGGATGTCGCCCAGGCGGCGCTCTATCTCGCGACGGCGGACTACATCACCGGCGTCGAGCTTCCTGTCGATGGAGGTCGAACCGTCTAAAACCCGCCCGAGCGTCTCACCGGGCGGGGGGACTGCTGAACGAGGCTGCGCCGCGTACATACGACGCCTTGATCCTGCAGACGGTCGGCGCCGGCCGCATGGGACGAAGCGATTGACCCGTCCCGCCTGCGCTGGATTAGTCGCGACAGGGGATCGACGAGGCGTCGATCGTCGAGACCTCCCGCCGCCACGAAGATTTCAACCCGCCGCGAGAGGCGCAGGATCACGCCATGCCCGTCATACAGGCCGACGATCTCATCGTCAGCATCGCCGACGCCCTGCAACACATCAGCGTCTTCCATCCCGTGGACTATATTCGGTCCCTGGGCGACGCCTACAGGCTGGAGAAGTCGCCGGCCGCGCGCGACGCCATTGCACAGATTTTGACCAACAGCCGCATGTCCGCTGAGGGCCGGCGTCCGATTTGTCAGGACACCGGCATCGTGACGGTCTTTGTGAAATGGGGTCAGAACTGCACCTTGTCAGGCGACCGCAGTCTTCAGTCGGTGATCGATGAAGGCGTCAGACACGCCTATCTCGCGCCCGACAACCCACTCCGCGCCTCGATTGTCGCCGACCCCGCCTTCACGCGACGCAACACCGGCGACAACACGCCAAGCGTCATTCACGTCGAGCTGGCGCCGGGCGACACGGTCGAGGTTGTCGTCGCGGCCAAGGGCGGCGGCTCCGAGAACAAGGCCAGGTTCAAGATGCTGAACCCGTCCGATTCAATCATCGACTGGGTTCTCGAAACCGTTCCCGCCATGGGCGCTGGATGGTGTCCGCCCGGCATGTTGGGCATCGGCATCGGCGGCACCGCCGAGAAGGCGCTGGTGATGGCCAAGGAATCGCTCATGTCGCCGATCGACATGTCGCAACTGAAGGCCAGAGGCGCGCAGACCCCGATCGAAGCGCTGAGGATCGAACTGCACGACCGGGTCAACGCCCTCGGCATCGGAGCCCAGGGATTGGGCGGGCTCACCACTGTGCTCGACGTCAAGATTTTGGATTGGCCGACCCATGCCGCATCCAAGCCGGTCGCCATGATCCCGAACTGCGCCGCGACCCGACACGCGCATTTCAGGCTCGACGGACGCGGTCCGGCCTATTTGGCTCCGCCCGATCTCGAGGCGTGGCCCGATGTGGCGTGGGCGCCGGATGATCGGGCTCTGCGCATCGATCTGGATACGCTGACGCCTGAGATGATGACCGACTGGAAACCGGGCGACCGGTTGCTGCTGAGCGGCAAGATGCTCACAGGCCGCGACGCCGCTCACAAGCGGATCCAGGAAATGCTGGCGCGGGGCGAGGAGCTTCCGGTGAGCTTCCAGAACCGCGTGATCTATTACGTCGGTCCGGTCGATCCGGTAGGCGACGAGGTCGTAGGTCCTGCCGGGCCGACGACCGCAACTCGAATGGACAAATTCACCGATATGATGCTCGGCCTCGGCCTGACGGCCATGGTGGGCAAGGCTGAACGCGGACCGGAAGCGATCGCGTCGATCAAGGCGCACGGCCGAGCCTATTTATCAGCCGTCGGCGGAGCGGCCTATTTGGTCGCGCGCGCCATTCGGGAAAGCCGCGTCGTGGCTTTCGAGGATCTCGGCATGGAGGCTATCTACGAATTCGAGGTGCGCGACATGCCGGTGACTGTCGCCGTGACGCCAAAGGGCGAGAGCATCCACGTCCTGGGCCCCGCGCAATGGAAGCGCCCTGTCATCACCCTGCCCTCGCCCGCAGTTTGAGCGCGCCCGAGTTGTCGCGGCATGCGCCAGGCCCGTGGCGGCTGAGGTGGTCCGCCACCATCATGACAGGCGTCTTCTTTTCGCAATACGCGAATCCATCCTTGCCGCATCGGCGATTTACATCGTCCCGGCCGATCTTACCGTCGTCTGTAAAAGGGCTGCCGGAAGCGCTGTCAGAGACGCAGACCGGAACAGTGGCCAGGAAAGTGACTTTCATGATCTGCCTCGCATCAGCCGCCCTTCGCGGCTTCGTACAGGGCGCTTGCGCGTCGAATCTTGCCTCTCGCCTGCAAAGCGCCCTCTGGGTTCAATATCCCTTGGTCAACCGGATTGCGGCTGCGCGGGTCGGCGCCGTGGACGCGCCTGCCTTCCTCCTCCCCGACCTCGTGACGTCGAGGGGGCGGATGATCAAAGGGCCGACGACATCGGTCCATTCCATCAACGCTGGAGCACGCCGATCATGAGACCGCTTGAAGGCATCACCGTCGTCTCGCTCGAACACGCAATCGCGGCGCCCTTCTGCACCCGACAGCTTGCCGACCTCGGCGCGCGAGTGATCAAGATCGAACGCCCCGGCGCCGGCGACTTCGCTCGTGGGTACGACGAGCGGGTTCGCGGGCAGGCGTCACACTTCGTATGGACCAATCGCTCCAAAGAGAGCCTGGCCTTGGATATCAAGACCCCTGAGGGACACGGCGTTCTGATGGCCCTGCTGAGCAAGGCCGATGTCCTGATCCAGAACCTCGCGCCCGGCGCTGCGGATCGTCTCGGTCTGGACTATGCGGCGCTGGAGACGCAATTCCCTCAACTGATCGTATGCGGGATTTCGGGCTATGGACCCGACGGCCCCTACAGGGACAAAAAGGCATATGATCTGCTGATTCAGAGCGAGGGCGGCTTCCTGTCCGTTACCGGGAACGGCGACGCCCCGGCGAAGGCCGGCTGCTCGATCGCCGACATCGCCGCCGGCATGTACGCCTATACCAATATCCTCGCGGCCCTGTTCGCGCGCCAGCAGACCGGCAAAGGCCGCCGCATCGACGTGTCCATGCTTGAATGCATGGTCGAATGGATGAGCTTCCCGCTGTACTACGCCTTCGAGGGCGCAGAGCCGCCTGCCCGCGTCGGCGCTGCGCACGCAACAATCTTCCCCTACGGTCCCTTCAGGGCGGGGGATGGCGCTATGGTCATGCTGGGCGTTCAGAACGACCGTGAGTGGACGGCCTTCTGCGATGTCGCGCTCAAACGGCCGGAACTGGCGGAAGACGAGCGTTTCGCCCGCAATTCCGGTCGACATGCGCATCGTGATCTGTTGACCCGCCTGATTGAGGAGGCTTTCGCCGGCTCCACAGCGGAAGAGGTCATCGGCCTCTTGGACAGGGCGGGGGTCGCCAATGCGCGCGTCAACGACATGAAGCAGGTCTGGAACCATCCCCAACTGCAAGCCCGAAATCGCTGGACCTCCGTCGAGACGCCCGGCGGCCCGATTCCAGCCTTGCTGCCGCCCGGCCAGTCTGCGGCGGACAACCCCCGAATGGACGCCGTCCCATCGGTGGGCCAACACAATGAGGCGATCCTACGCGAACTCGGACTGTGGTCCGAGACCGCACGTACCGACGCCGCCTGACCTTGTCGACCGGCGCATCGGGCTGATGGGTGGTCTTCGGTGTGGGATCGCGGCTAGGGAATCCGGCGAGCGTCACGGCCTGCGTGCATCGCGTTTGATACGGACCCCCATGCGGCGCGAGACGTGGCCGGGGTCGTAAAGTGCGACCACAGCGTCCGCCGATACATCGATCCGCTACGACGTCGACGTTCTGATCCGCGCGAGAAGCCGAAGCGCGCGTTCGCGAACCGGCCGGTCGATCATCTCACCGTCCAGGGCTGCGACACTCTCGCCCAAGCCCACGACACGCTGCGCCCAGGCGAGTTCTTCGCTGCTCGGCGCGAAGCCCTGTTCGACCCAGGTCACCTGGGCGGGATGAATACAAAGCTTGGCGCTGAAACCCAGGCCCCGCACGCGCCGCGTTGTTTCGGTCAGACGCGTGGCGTTTCGGAAGTCCGCCAGCACGCCATCGATCGGCGGCGCGAGACCAGCTAGACGCGAGGCGAGCGTCAGCCTCAGTCTGAAGCCGTCCAGCGCCTCGTCGGGGGCGTCAAGCCCGAGATCGAGCGAGAGATCGATCGACCCGAAGGCGAGACGCACGACCCCTGGGGTGGCCGCGATTGCATTCGCAGCATTGAGGCCCGCGGCGGTTTCAATCAGGGCGATGATCGGCTTGCCCGTTCGATGGCCGATCGCTGCCAGCCGTTCGGGGTGTTCGGCCTTCGGCGCCATGATGGCGTCAAGGCTCGGCGCGATGCAGGACGCAACGTCCGCCTCATGCCAAGGGGTATCGGCGGCATTGATGCGAACCACGCCTCGGCGCCCCGTCTCAAACCATTTGGCGGCGCAGTCACGCGCCGTGTCCTTCATATCCGCCGCGACCGCATCCTCGAGATCGATGATGACCTGACCCGACCCGCTGGCCTCGGCCTTGCCGAAGCGCTCGGGCCGATCGCCCGGCACGAACAGAAAACTGGCGGCCTCTGCGACGGGAACGAGGGCTGAAGTCCTGGACATCGACGTTCCTGGTCAAAAATCACGCGTTGCACATTACAGGCGTTGCGGCGCACTTCTGCGACCAGGCTGGAGATGCATCAATCCTAGCGACGTCCACATCCTATAACCTTCGCTTATGAAGCGACCGTTCGTATCGATCGCAACGCGTTGCGCGAGCGCCATTCGCGCCGGTTCATTCTCATGTTCTGCTCTTAATCCTTGCGTCTGCGCGCCCGGACGTTAGGAACCGGCTCCCCTTCCAGGAGCGCGGCCATGACGGCGATGACACCGACGACCATCGGCATCGACTTCGGCACGACCAATACGGTCGTGGCGTTGAGCGATGGGGACGGCGTGGCGCATCTGGCGACCTTCGATGCGGTGGAGGGTCGGACGACCACCTTCCGGTCGGCGCTCAGCTTCCAGACCCATCCCAGCGTCGACGGCCAGCCGCCCGAACGGGTGGTCGAGGCCGGACCCTGGGCCATCGCCGCCTATGTCGAGGACCCGTTGGAGACGCGGTTCATCCAGTCCTTCAAGACCTTCGCCGCCAGCGCCGCCTTCACCGAAACCCGCATCGACAACCGGCGATACGCCTTCGAGGATCTGCTGGCGGCCTTCCTGTTGCGGCTGCGCCACCACGCGGGCGAGGCGCTTGACGCCATGCCGCCGGCGGTGATCGTCGGTCGTCCGGTCACCTTCGCGGGCGGCAATCCCGACGAGGCTCTGGCGCTGGGCCGTTATCAGACGGCGTTTCAGCGGCTGGGCTTCACCGACATCCGCTACGCGCACGAGCCGGTGGGCGCGGCCTTCTATTTCGCGCGCCAGCTGACGCAGGACGCCACGGTCCTGGTCGCCGACTTCGGCGGCGGTACCAGCGACTTCTCGATCATCCGGTTCGAGCGGACAGACGATGGCTTGCGTTCGACGCCCCTGGCCCGGTCGGGCGTGGGTGTGGCCGGCGACGCCTTCGACTATCGGATCATCGATCAGCTGGTGTCGCCCGAACTGGGCAAGGGCGGCCTCTACAGCTCGGTCGGCAAGCAGTTGCCGATCCCTCAACGCTACTATTCCGCCTTCGCCCGCTGGGACCAGTTGGCCCTGCTACGCGCATCGCGGGACATGCGCGACATCCGGGCGCTGGCCCGCACGGCGCTGGAGCCGGAGAAGATCGAACGCCTGATCGAGGTGCTGGACGACAACCACGGCCACGACCTGTATCGCGCCGTTTCGGCCCTGAAGATGGCCCTGTCCGCCAGCGAGACGGCGACCTTCCATTTCCACGCGGGCGACGTCCATATCGAAAAGCCGGTCGCACGCGCCGAGTTCGAGGGCTGGATCGCGCCGGAACTGGCCGCCATCGAAGGGGCGGTGGATCAGGCGATGGACCGCGCGGGCCTGGCGCCGGACGGGATCGACCGCGTCTTCCTGACCGGCGGCACCTCCTTTGTGCCAGCGGTGCGCGCCATCTTCCAGAACCGTTTCGGCCAGGACCGGATCGAAACCGGCGGCGAGTTCGAGTCCATCGCCGCGGGCCTGGCCCTGATCGGACGCGAACCCGACCTGGACCTGTGGAGCGAAAAGGTCGGTTAGATCAAAAACGAGTCCTCTTTCATCGTCATTCCGGGGCTGAGCGCAGCGAAGAACCCGAAAGCCAGGGCCGCGTCACTAATCTTACCGCGTCAGGCGTCGGTGATGTACCCCTGGGTTCCGGGTTCATCCTACGGACGCCCCGGAATGACGGCGTCTTCGGCGAGAACCGAACCTAGAACCCCTGCGCCCGCGCCAAGCGTTCGGCGTGGAATCCGGCGTCGCCCAGCAGTTCGTTCAGCACCCGCACCCGCTTCATGAACAGGCTGACGTCGAACTCGTCGGTCATGCCGACGCCGCCGTGCATCTGAACCGCCTCCTGCACCGCCAGTTCGGCGACGCGGCCGGCCTTGGCCTTTGCGATCGAGGCGGCCAGAGACGCATTCTCGCGCCCCTCGTCGATGGCCAGTTGCGCACCCAGCGTCGCCGCCCGCGCCAGCTCCAGTTCGGAAAACAGATGCGCCGCCCGGTGCTGCAACGCCTGGAACTCGCCGATCAGCTTGCCGAACTGCTTGCGGGTCCGCAGATAGTCCATCGTGATCTTGAACGCCTGATCGCCCGCCCCGGTTAGGGTCGAGGCCGCGCAGGCCCGCCCTAGCGTCAGGGCGCCGTCCAGCAGCGCCCCGCCCTGCCCCACGTCGCCGATCACCGCATCGGCGTCGACCGCAACGTCGCTCAGGGTGATGCGCGCTGCATTATGGGCGTCCACCATGGCCGTGCGTTCGACCGTGACACCCGCCGTCGCCGGATCGACCAGGAACAGGGTCACCCCCTCCTCGGCCCTGGCGACCACGATCAGGGCGTCCGCCACATGGCCGTCCAGCACGAAGCCCTTGGCCCCGTTCAGCCTGAAGCCGTTTCCGGCGCGCTCAGCCTGCGTCGCGATGCGCGACGGTGCGTGTTTGGCGCCTTCGTCGACGGCCAGGGCCAGGATCGCCTCGCCCGCCGCGATCCGAGGCAGCCAGGCCTGCTGCGCCTCCGATCCGCCGTCGATCAGCACCTTGGCCGACAGGACCGACGATCCCATGAAGGGCGACGGCGTCAAGGTCCGCCCCAGGCTCTCGGCGATCACCCCGGCCTCGACGGCGCCCAGCCCCATGCCGCCCATCGCCTCGGGGATTATGACGCCGGCGAAACCCATTTCGCCGAACGCCCGCCACAGGTCGCGCGACACGCCATCGGGATCGCCCTCGTCCCGCAGCTTGCGCAGATGTGAAATCGGCGCCTGTTCGTTCAGAAAGCCGTCGGCGGCGTCCCGCAGCATCATCTGTTCTTCGGTCAGGATCAGGGGCATTTCGGTTACCGTTCTTTCCTCGTCATCCTCGGGCTTGACCCGAGGATCGAGCGTTGTGCGAGCCGTGCGCCAACATCGTCGCACAAGCATTGGAGCCGTCCGATCCTCGGGTCGAGCCCGAGGATGACGGAGCGTAAGAGCGTCTTACGCCCCCGGCAGTTGCAGCAGGTGTTTGGCGATGATGTTCAGTTGAACCTCGCTGGTCCCGCCCTCGATGGAGTTGGCCTTGGTCCGCAGCCAGTCGCGCGCCGTCTTGCCGTCGTGCGACCGTTCGCCTTCCCATTCCAGTGCGTCCGCTCCGCCCGCCGCCATCAGCAGTTCGTGCCGCCGCTTGTTCAGCTCCGACCCATAGTATTTCAGCATGGAGGCGATGGCCGGGTGCGCCTGTTTGGCCTTCACCTGATCGCCCACCCGCTCCATCGCCAGACGGAAGGCGGCGGCGTCGATCTCCAGCTCGGCGATCCGGGCGCGCAGCATCGGCTCGTCCAGCCGCCCGTCGTCATCCGCCCCGATGGCGTCAAGCGCCACCTGCCCGACCGGCCGACCGCCCCCGACCTCGCCCATGGCGCCGATCATAGTCCGTTCGTGGGCCAGCAGATATTTGGCCACATCCCAGCCCCGGTTCAGCGTGCCGACCAGGTTCGCCTTTTCCACACGCACGTCGTCGAAGAAGGTCTCGCAGAAGGGCGACTTGCCGCTGATCAGGGTGATCGGCCGCGTCGTCACCCCCGGCGTGGTCATATCGAACAGGACGAAGCTGATACCTAGGTGTTTCGGCGCCTCCGGGTCCGTCCGCACCAGACAGAATATCCAGTCGGCCTTGTCGGCGTAGGAGGTCCAGATCTTCTGGCCGTTGACGATCCAGTGGTCTCCCCCAGAATCAGAAGTGTCTTCGGCCCGCGTCTGGATCGCGGCCAGGTCCGACCCCGCCCCCGGCTCGGAATAGCCCTGGCACCAGCGCACCTCGCCGCGCACGATTTCGGGCAGGAACCGCTGCTTCTGCTCTTCCGTGCCGAAGGCCAGCAGCGCCGGGCCCAGCATCCAGACGCCGAAGCTGGCCAGGGCCGGTTGCGCCTCGATGCGCCGCAGTTCGGAGGCCAGGACCTTGGCCTCCTCACGGCTCAGCCCCCCGCCGCCATATTCCTTGGGCCATTCGGGCGCGGTCCAGCCTCGCGCGCCCATCCGCTCCAGCCACAGTTTATGCGCCGGCGTCTTGAACGTTGGGTTTCGCCCTCCCCAGATCATCTCGTCGTCGGCCATAGGTCCGCGACATTCGGTCGGACAGTTGTCGGCCAGCCAGGCGCGCGTCTCGGCGCGGAACGGCTCCAGATCGCTCATGCGTCATCTCCCATATCGTCCGCCGCTGACGGCCGGGCCGTCGCGAAAGGATCGTTGGAAACGAGCTTATCTTCGAAATCGTCCGCTTAGGAAGCGAAACATGAATGCCGATCACTTAGCTGACGTAACGTCAGATCAGCCCATGACCCTTGGGCAGTTCGGCATAGCGGTGGACGCGCGTGGCCATCACCAGGCCAAAGCCGATCATTACGGTCAGCATCACCGTGCCGCCATAGGACAGCAGCGGCATCGGCACCCCCACCACGGGCGCCAGCCCCATCACCATCGCCCCGTTGATCAGCACATACAGGGCGAAGGTCGCCGTCACGCCCGAGGCCGCCAATCGCCCGAAGTGACTGTGCGACAACGACGCGATCCTCAGCGAGATCAGGATGATGGCGGCGTAACAGGCCAGGAGGGTGAAGGTGCCCACGAAGCCGAACTCCTCGGCGAAGGCGGCGAAGATGAAGTCGGTCTGACGCTCAGGCAGGAACTCCAGCTGGCTCTGACTGCCCAGGCCGAACCCACGGCCCAGCGGGCCGCCCGATCCCATGGCGATCTTGGACTGCACGATCTGATAGCCCTTGTCCGCCATATCGGCCTCGGGGCTCAGGAAGGTCAGCACGCGGTGGCGCTGATAGTCGTGCATGCCGAACATCACATAGGGCGGAACCAGCACCGCCGCCGCCACGATCAGCGGCACGATGACACGCCAGCTCAGCCCCGCCACGAACATCATCGCGGCGCCTGTCAGGCCGATCAGCATGGCCGAACCCAGGTCCGGCTGGTGCGCGACCAGCAGGAACGGCAGGCCGATGATCCCGACGGGGAAGATCAGCTTCCAGTGGAAACTCGCCTCCTTGGCCGTCGCGCCATGATACCAGCGGGCCAGGGCCAGAACGACGCCGATCTTCATGATCTCCGACGGCTGGATGCGGGTGAACCCCAGGTCCAGCCAGCGCGTCGCTCCCAGGGCGTGATACCCCAGCGGCGTCTCCACCAGCGCCAGCAGGAACAGCGCCAGCCCATAGATCGGATAGGCCAGGGAGAACCAGTAGCGAATACTGATCAGCGACAGCGCCAGCATCAAGGCCAGGCACATGCCGAAGCGGATCAGGTGTTTGGCCGCCCACGGCGACCACGATCCGCCCGCCACCGAATACAGCATCATCGCCCCCGTGCCGGCCACCACGCACAGCAGGGCCGTCAGCCGCCAGTCGATCTGACCCAGCTTGGTCGAGATGCGTTCGCGCTCGCCCGGACGCGACAGGGCGGATGCGGTCATCGGCCCGGCTCGGGCAGATAGGGGCGCGGGCCGCTGGTCGGGCCGGGGGCCGCGCGGGTCGGCTCCGGCGCGGCGACCACGTCCGGCTCGGGGGCCGCGCCGACCACGCCGTCCTCAACGATGGCGTCGCCGGTCGGCTCGGGCGGCGGGGGCCGTTCGATGCGCGCGCGCATGTCCGGGTCCTTCAGCAGGACGGTGCGCATGACTTCGCGCGCGCGGGGCGCGCCTGCGGTGGCTCCGCCCTTGCCGCCATGCTCGACGATGACGGCGACCGCATAACGCGGCGCATCCACCGGGGCGAAGGCGATAAACAGGTTGTGGTCCTTCAGCGCCCATATGTCGCTCTTGCGCGAACCGGAGCCGTAGTTGCGCACCTGGGCCGTGCCGGTCTTGCCGGCCATCTGGATGTCGCCCAGGCCCAGTTGGCTCTGGCGATAGGCCGTGCCGGACCGGTCGTTGGCCACCGCGATCATGCCCTGACGCACATATTCGACGTGCGCGGGATCGAACGGCAGGTCGGGCGCCTCCGCCCCGCTGGGCTGTTCGATCCCGCCGATGGATTTGATCAGCCGCGGATGCAGCGCCTTCTTGCCGTTGGCCAGGCGCGACGTCATCACCGCCAGTTGCAGCGCATTGACCGTGACCGCGCCCTGACCGATCGCCACCGAGGTCGTTTCGCCCGGATGCCAGACGGGATCGCGTGGGAAGGTGCGCGCCTTCCATTCGGTGGACGGCAGCAGGCCCTTCTTCTGATTATCGACGCCGATATCGAAGATGTGCTCGAAACCCAAAGCCATCCCGGCCTTGCGGATATTGTCCACCCCCGCGCGATTGGACATGGTGTAGAAATAGACGTCGCACGAGTTCTTGATGGCGTTGTGCATATTCTGCGCGCCATGCCGGCCCCAACACCGCTGGATCCGATTGCCGTTTCGGAAGGCGCCCGTGCAGACGACGGTCTGGTTAGGGTCGACTCCCGCTTCCAGCAAGGCCAGCGCCGTCGTGGGCTTGAAGGTCGAACCCGGCGCGAAGGTGCCGTTGATCGTCTTGTCGAGCAAAGGCTTGCGCTCATAATCCGCCAGGGCGCGATAGGTCTTGGTCGGCACCCCGCCCACGAACAGGTTCGGGTCGAACGATGGCGCGGAGACCATGCATAGAATGTCGCCGTTGCGCACGTCCATGACCACGCAGGCCCCGGATTCGTCGCCTAACACCTCCAGCGCCCGGTTCTGCACGTCGGCGTCCAGCGTCAGCACGACCTCCTTGCCGGGCACGGCCGGGCGCGATCCGCCGACGTCCTCGGCCACCACACGGCCGCGCGCATCGACCTCGACCCGGTTGCCGCCCGGCACGCCGCGCAGCGACAGGTCCAGCGCCTTTTCCACGCCCTGACGGCCGATGCGGAAGCTGGGGTTGAACAGCAACGGCGGCGGCTGCTGGCCCTTGTCTCGCAACGCCTTGACGTCCCGGTCCGACACCTTGGCTACATAGCCGACGACGTGGGCGAAGGCCCCGCCGAACGGATAGTAACGGGCCTCGTTCATATCCACCATCACGCCCGGCAGTTCGTTCGCGTACTGATTGACCTTGGCGAACTCCTCCCACGTCAGGTCGCTCTTGACCGGCACCGGATTGAACTTGGACGCCGCATTGACGTCGCGGATGATGGCCCGGCGCCGTTCCAACGTGTCCGGCAGCACCCGGCCCAGCAGATCCAGCGTCTCGTCCAGATCCTTGGTCTCGTCGCGCACGACCAGCACGCGGAAACTGGGCCGGTTGCCGGCGATGACGACGCCGTTGCGATCCTTGATCAGGCCGCGCGGCGGCGGGACCATGCGGAAGTTGAACTGGTTTTGCGACGACAGCGCCGCATATTCCTGGGCCTGCACGACCTGCAGCTGGCCCAGTCGTCCGATCAGGGCCGTGATGCCCAGCGCCGTCGCCCCGCCCACGATGAAGGTGCGCCGCAGGAAGGAACCCTGCCGCTCGTTGACATCTGCGAAAAAGATGGAGGGTTCGCCGCTCATCGGAACCGGATATCCCCGTCGTCGAACCGCTCCAACATCCAGTTGGCCACGGGATACAGCATCAGCGTCGGCGCGATCTGCGCGATCAGCGGCACGAGGGCAGGCGCGCTGGCGGCCCGCACCGCCACGATCATATAGGCCAGGGCGAAGGCGGCCAGGGTGCAGGCGGCGTAGGCGCCGAACCGGATCAGGCCGTCATGCCCAGCCATCAGATTGCGCGACATCAGCACCGTGAAATAGACCGCCATCAGACATAAGGTCCACAGACCAAGCGGCGCATTCCAAAACAGATCAAGGAACAGACCCAGCGCGAACAGAACCGCCGGCGCCGTCATGGAGGGCCGGATCAGCGGCCAGGCGAAGGCCAGGATCATGGGCGCGACCGGCTCGGGCAGATGCAGGCCGAACACCTGCAACGGCGTCGCCAGAACGACGGTGGCGGCGATGGCGGCCAGGGCCGGATAGACGATCCATTGCAGGGGGCCGACGACGCGGACCGCGACTGGCCGTCTCACAGCGCGCCGTCCGGCGCAGGCGCTGGCGCGGTTTGGCTGGGTGCGGTTTGGCTGGGCGCAGGCGTGGGCGTGGGCGTAGGCGTAGCGCGCGCCGCCGGTCGAGCTGCTGTGGGGGCTGGCCGTGGCGTGGCGGCGGCGGGGGGCGGCGCAGTTGCGGCGGTCGCAGCGGCCGCGGCAGCCGCTCTCGCCCGCTCGGCCTGTTGCTGAGCCTGGGCCTGCTGGGCCGCCTGACGACGCGCGGCGGCGTCGTGAATGGCGCCCAGTTCGGCCGCGCTCGGCTCCGGCGCCGTGGTCAGGCCCGCCAGCGCCGGCGCATTCAGCGCATCGGGGCTGACCAGTTGACCGAAGCTTTGGAACAGCAGCACCCGCACATAGTCCACCGCGCCGTGATCGCTGAACAGTTTGACCCGCCAGGCGCCGTCCACGCCCTTGGCCGCCACGCCGATCGGCAGGCCGCGCGGCAGACCGCCGCCGTCGCCGGAACTCAGGATACGGTCGCCGGCCTGCACCGCCCCTGTTCCGCGAATGAACTCCAGGCGCGGACTGTCGCCGCCGTCGCCGGTCAACATGGCGCGCGCGTCGGTGCGTTCGATCATGACCGGGGTGCGCGACGCCACATCGGTCAGCAACACCATCCGACTGACGCGCGAGGTTACGCCGGTGATCCGCCCGACCAGACCGTGTTCGCTGACGACCGGATTGCCGATCCGCACGCCCTGGGCCGATCCGACGTCCAACAGCTTGGCGCGATTGAACGGCCCGCGCGCATCGGAGATCACGCGCCCCGTCGCCATGGCCACCGCCGGTTCGACCCGCAGGCCCAACATGGCTTCGTATCGGCTGTTGACGTTCTTCAGCGCGATCGCCTGGTCGCGCCATTCGCGCAGCTCGGCGTTTTCGGCCCTTAGCCGCCGGTTCTCGCCGACGGCGAAGAAATAGCCGCCGATATAGTCGCGCACGCCGCCGGCCCAGCGCACGGGCGCGGCCAGAACCCCGCCCACCGGCGCGGCCGCCGTCTCGAACCCGCCACGCGCCGCGCCCATGCTGGACCCGCCCTCGGCCGTCGGCCGGTCGCTCAGCAGCAACACCACAGCCGCGACGATGGCCACGACAGCGACCACCGCGGCGGTCCACACCAGCGGCACCTTGATGTTCTCAAAAGGTCCGTCGCGAAACGCCACGGGCGACCTTTCACTCAAAAGGATTGGAATCGGCGGGACGCCTCCCGCCGCACATCCTGCCTATCGCAAAATCAAGGCCGGAATGGAACCGTGATCGTGCAGGCGGGACAAGGATTCGCGGCCAAGCTTTCGCCCGGCCGCGCAAGAGGTCGACGGCGCGATCAGAGCGCGGAGTCGAGCACGCCCTTCATCCAGCGCGGATGTTCCAGCACGCGGCCGCAGCCGATGGCCACGCACGACAGCGGATCGTCCGCCACCGAGACCGGCAGTCCGGTGTGATCGCGGATTTCGACGTCCAGGCCGCGCAGCAGCGCCCCGCCACCCGTCAGCATGATGCCCTTGTCGGCGATGTCGGCCGCCAGTTCCGGCGGCGTGGCTTCCAGCGCGACCTTCACGGCCTCGACGATCTGGGTCACCGGCTCGGCCAGGGCTTCGGCGGCCTGGCGTTCGGACACGCGGACCTCGCGCGGCACGCCCTGCATCAGATCGCGGCCCTTGACCTCGATCGACAGGCCTTCGCCGTCGGCGGGAATGCGGGCGGTGCCGATGTCCTTCTTGATGCGCTCGGCCGTCGTCTCGCCGATCAGCAGATTATGGTTGCGGCGCATGTAGCTGATCAGCGCGTCGTCCATCATGTCGCCGCCGACGCGGACCGAACGCGAATAGACGATGCCCGACAGCGACAGGACGGCGACTTCCGTCGTGCCGCCGCCGATGTCGACCACCATCGAACCGGTCGGTTCGTGGATCGGCAGGCCGGCGCCGATCGCGGCGGCCATAGGCTCGTCGATCAGACCCACGCGGCGGGCCGAGGCGTTCAGGCAGCTGTCGTTGATGGCGCGGCGCTCGACCGCCGTGGCGCCCGACGGCACGCAGACGATGATCTTGGGATTCACGAAACCCTTGCGGTTATGCACCTTGCGGATGAAGTGCTTGATCATCTCTTCGGCGACTTCGAAGTCGGCGATGACGCCGTCGCGCATCGGGCGGATGGCTTCCATGTGGCCCGGCGTGCGGCCCAGCATCTGCTTGGCCTCTATGCCCACGGCGTGGACCACCTTGCGGCCGCCGACATTTCTCAGCGCCACGACCGAGGGCTCGTTCAGGACAATGCCCTTGCCCTTCATGTAGATCAGGGTGTTGGCGGTGCCCAGGTCCATCGCGATGTCATTCGAAATCGCGCCGAAAAGGGAAAAACTCATGGGAATTGATACCGTTGTTAGCTGGCCAGGGCGTCTTGAGAGTTCGCAGTCGACCTGGCGACGCCCCAACTGTCCCGACATCCCCACGCCGGACAGTTCCTGATCGTCTTCGCCACGCCTACCGTCGGCGGGTTTGCCTGTATGAAACCGGGAATACAAGCCCCGATGACAGTCTCGTCATTACAGAACCCCGCCCGTGCGCCGCAGGGCCGGGGATATCGGGCCGCAGCCCCGCATGTCCGCTCCTGCGATCGTCAGACGGCGGACAGTCCGTCGGCCGCCAGCGCCCGCTGCATCGCCGACCAGGCCATCGGCTCAATCTCCTCTCGCGGCCTCGCGCCGCTTGACCACTTCCCGCACCACCAACATCAGCGCCAGCCAGGCCAGGGCCACGCCAGCCAATATGGCCGACGTCCAGATTCCGTCGCCGCTGACCGCCGTCATGAACGATCCGCCGAAGAAGGCGACCAAGGCCGTCTTGGGCAGGACCCCCAAGGCGCAGCCGGCCAGAAAGCCCGGAAACGACGCCCGCGCCGCGCCGAACGCCATATTGACGACGATGAAGGGCGCGGACGGCACATTGCGGATCATGAAGCTGGCGTAGAAGGCATTCTTGCCGACGAAGCGCGTCAGCCGCCCGACCGTCTTGCCGCCATGCCGCTCCAGCAGCCGCGCCGTCGGTCCGCGTCCCAGCCAATAGGTGACGCCCGCCGACACCACGGTCGCGATCCAGCTGTAGAGAAAGCCGAACCACGGCCCGAACGCCACCACGCAGGCCGCGATCAGAATGAACTGCGGCGCGCCGAAGAAGGCCGACACGGTGAACACCACGATGGCGGCGACCAGACCCCACGGCCCATGGCGGAATCCGGCCAGCCACGCCTCCAGCTGATCCTCGGCGTCCAGTCCCAACTGGCTCTTGCCCACCGCGAACAGGGCCGCCATCGCGCCCAACAGCAAGGCCGTCGCCAGCACAGCCCGCCAGCGACGCGCCTCCATGTTCGACAGAAAATCGACGATCCAGCGCATCAGACCGGCCGCTTATCACCCGCCGTCTGCATTAGCGAGCGTCAGCGCATTGTCCCGCGCGGCGGCGACGCGTAAACAACCCCGCCTCCCCGGCATGAATCTTTCAAATCGACGGGATTATGATGTCCAGCCTGCAATCTTCCGCCCTCGCCCGCGTCAAGCCTTCGGCCACCATCGCCGTGACCGCCCAGGCCCGGAAGCTTAAAGCGGAAGGTCGCGACGTGATCGGCCTGGGCGCGGGCGAACCCGACTTCGACACCCCCGACAATGTCAAACAGGCCGCCATCGACGCGATCAATCGCGGCGAGACGAAATACACCGACGCCGACGGCATGCCCGAACTGAAGGCCGCCATCGTCGCCAAGTTCAAGCGCGAGAACGATCTGGACTATACGGCGGCCCAGATTCACGTCGCGCCGGGCGGCAAGCCGGTCATCTTCAACGCCCTGATCGCCACCCTGAACCCGGGCGACGAGGTCATCGTGCCCGCCCCCTATTGGGTCAGCTATCCCGACATGGTGCTGCTGGCGGGCGGCGAGCCCGTGACCGTCATCGGCGAGGAAAAGGACGGCTTCAAGCTTCTGCCCGCCGTGCTTGAGGCGGCGATCACGCCCAAGACCCGCTGGCTGATCCTGAACAGCCCGTCCAACCCCACCGGCGCCGCCTACACCCGCGCCGAGCTGGAGGCCCTGGCCGAGGTGCTGCGTCGCCACCCGCACGTCTGGGTGCTGACCGACGATATGTACGAGCATCTGGTCTATGGCGACTTCGAATACACCACCATCGCCCAGGTCGCGCCGGACCTGATCGACCGCACCCTGACGGTCAACGGCGTGTCCAAGGCCTATGCCATGACCGGCTGGCGCATCGGCTACGCAGGCGGTCCCAAGGCGCTGATCGACCTGATGCGCAAGGTCGCCAGCCAGACGACCTCAAACCCCGCCAGCATCAGCCAGTGGGCGGCGGTCGAGGCGCTGAACGGTCCGCAGGACTTCATGGCCGAACGCAAGGCCGCCTTCGAGACGCGCCGCGATCTGGTCGTGTCGATGCTGAACCAGGCGACGGGGATTACATGCGCGACGCCGGAGGGCGCCTTCTACGTCTATCCGTCCATCACAGGCCTGATCGGCAAGACGACGGAAAGCGGCGTGGTCATTGACGGCGATTCCACCTTCGCCGCCGAACTGTTGAACGCCGAAGGGGTGGCCGTAGTCCAGGGCGAGGCCTTCGGCCTCAGCCCCTATTTCCGCATCAGCTACGCCACCTCGGACGCGGTGCTGGAAGAGGCCTGCACCCGCATCCAGCGCTTCACTGCCTCGCTGCGCTGATCTTGGTCGTCATGCCGTCGCGGGTCCGAAATCGGACGTGCGGCGGCCCGGCCCTTTGCGCGGTCCCTGACGCAGGGCGGTCTGGACACGGTCGATCAGTTCGCTGCGTCGATAGGGCTTGCCCAGCACGTCCATCGCTTCCGCCTGCGGACCGTCCAGCGCCATCTGGTCATTATAGCCCGTGGTCATCAGGATCGCGGCCGTGTCGCTGCGCTCCCTGATCTGTCCGGCGAACACCAGGCCGTTCACGCCGCCGGGCATGACGACGTCGGTGAAGACCAGATCGAACGGATTGTCTTCCGCCAGCGCCGTCTCGAAAAGCTCCAACCCCTCTTCCCCGCTGAGGGCCACGGCGACCTCATAGCCGGTCTCCACCAGCGTATCGCGCGCCAGTGAGGCGATCTCGGCGTTGTCGTCCACCACCAGAACACGCGGCGGCGCATCGTCGTCCACCGCATCGGGTCGGAACCGCGAGACCGGGGCGTCGCCCGGGCCGTCGGTCGCCGCCGCGACGGGAAAGATCATCCGCACCCTGGTTCCGTCGCCCGGCTGGGACTCGATCTCCAGCCGACCGCCCGACTGCTGCGCGAACCCGTGGGCCATGGCCAGGCCCAGCCCCGTGCCCTGCCCCGTCGGCTTGGTGGTGAAGAAGGGTTCGGTGGCGCGCGCCAGCACATGCTGGGGCATTCCCTCGCCATCGTCCGAAACGGTCAGCGTGACATAGTCGCCAGGCGTCAGATCGCGCGAGGCGGCGTCCCCGTTGAGCGTCAGCGTCTCGGTGCTGACCGTCACCGCCCCGCCATGGCCCGAGGCGTCGCGCGCGTTCACCAACACATTCAGCAGCGCCATCTCCAGGTGAACCGGGTCGACCATCACGCGCGGCAGACGTCGGCGCAGATGCAGCGACAGTTCGATCTTGGACCCTGCCGCACTGTCCAGCAGGTCGGAGATGGAGCTGACCAGTTCGGTCAGATCCACGCCCTTGGGCTCCAGCCGGCTGCGACGCGCAAAGGCCAGCAGCTGTTGCGTCAGCTTGGCCCCGCGGTCGGCGGCCGTGGAGGCCACGGTCACGAAGCGCTTGACCCGCTCCACATCATCCGGTGCGGCCGAAATCCGCTCCAGACTGCCGCCCACCACCTGCAACAGGTTGTTGAAATCGTGCGCCAGCCCCGCGGTCAGTTGCCCGATGGCCTCCATCTTCTGGGCCTGCCGCGACACCTGCTCGCTTTCGCGCCGGCGCGTGACATCCAACTGACTGGCGAAGAAATAAAGCAGTTCGCCCTTCTCGTCGAAGATCGGCCCCATGAAGACCGCGTTCCAGAACGGGCTGCCGTCCCGGCGATAGTTCAGGATTTCGACCGCCAGCGCCCGTTTCGCCGCGACCGCATCGCGCAGTTCGCGCACCGTCTCGCGATCAGTCTGCGGCCCCTGCAGAAAGCGGCAGTTGCGGCCCACCACCTCGTCTTCCTCATAGCCCGTCAGGTCCAGGAAGGCGTTGTTGGCGAAGGCGATGGGATTGTCGGGCTGGCGCGGGTCCGAAATGATCATCGGCATCCGCGTCATCTGGATCGCGGCGAAGAAGACATCGCTCTGATCCGCGAAACCCGGTTGGGTGATCGTGCTCTGGCGCCAATGGCTGAGATGCGGCCCCTCGTGCCCGCCTATCGTGTCCTTGCTTTTATCGGTCATGATCGGACAACGCGACGAGAGGACGACGGTTCGTCAGGGCCGGCTGGCCATGCCCAGCTTGATCGGCTTGGCGTCGTCGGACGTCCCGCCCCCGCGTCGCACGCCCCACAGCAGGATGATCGGCGCGCCGACGTAGATCGACGAATAGGTGCCGATGACGATGCCGAACATCAGGGCGATGGAGAAGCCGAACAGCGCCTCGCCCCCGAAAATGGCCAGGGCCGCCAGCACCATGACGGCGGTGACGCCGGTGATGATGGTCCGCGACAGGGTTTCGTTCAGCGACAGGTCGATCACGTCGCGCAACGGCATGGTCTTGTATTTCCGCAAATTCTCGCGAAGGCGGTCGAACACGACGACGGTGTCATTCATCGAATAGCCGATCACGGTCAGGACGGCGGCCACCATGTTCAGGCTGAACTCCAGCTTGAACAGCACGATCAGGCCGAACGTCAGGATCACGTCGTGCAGCAGGCCGACCACGGCGCCGAAGCCGAACTGCGGTTCGAACCGGAACCAGATGTAGAGGAACATCAGGCCGATCGCGACGCCTAGCGCCAAGAGGCCCGAGGTGAACAGCTCGCCCGACACCTTGGAGCCGACGACGCTGACGCCCGAATAGTTGACCTGGCCCACGGCCTTGCTGATCGCGCCTTCGACCTGCTGGACCACCTGGGTCTGGTCGCGGCCTTCCGGCACCTGGAAGCGCAGGATGGCGGTCGATCCGTCATCGACGTTGGTATCGCGCCGGGCGATGCCCTGCACCTGCACGTCGCCCAGGTTCAAACCGTTCACCGTCTCGCGCACGCGGTCCAGCTGGATTTCCTGGCCGGCGGGCTTGGACACTTCCATCGAGGCACCGCCCCGGAAGTCGATGCCCATGTTCAGGCCCGGCACGAAACAGGCCACGATCGAGGCCACGCACAGGATGATTGAGACAACGCCGGCCGCGCGCGAATATTTGACGAAATGGAAATTCGTCTTCTGCGGCAGCAGCTTGATAAGGGGCCATCCACGCATCGCCATCACTCCGCGATCGGCAGTTTTTTGGGCTTGGCCTTCTTGAGCCAGTAGCCGAGCAGGACCTGGGCGACCAGGACCGAGGAGAAGACCGAGGTGAAGACCCCGATGGTCAGGGTCCAGGCGAAGCCGCGCACCGGCCCCTCCCCGAACACGAACATGATGCCGGCGGCGACCAGGGTGGTCAGGTTGGCGTCGATGATGGTGCCCATGGCCTTGTTGAAGCCGGCGTCCATAGAGGCGATCACGCTGCGGCCCGAACGGGCCTCGTCGCGCATCCGCTCATAGATCAGCACATTGGCGTCCACGGCCACCGCGAAGGTCAGGATCAGACCCGCGATGCCCGGCAGGGTCAGCGTCGCCTGCGTCAGCGACATGGCCGCCACGATCAGCACGCCGTTCAGCACCAGGCCGACCACGGACACGCCGCCGAACAGCAGGCCATAGGCCAGGATCATGAACACGACGATGATGGCGAAACCGACCGCCGTGGACAGGGCGCCGGCGGCGACCGCGTCCGCGCCCAGTTCGGCCGTCACGGTGCGGCGTTCCTCCACGTTCAGCGGCGCCGGCAGAGCGCCCCCGTTCAGCAGATTCACCAGGGTCGAGGCTTCCTGGATCGAGAAGTTGCCGGTGATCTGGCCCGAGCCCGAGGTGATGGCGCTCTGGATCGTCGGGGCAGAGATGACCTTGCCGTCCAGGATGATGGCGAAGGGCTTCTGCAGGTTGGCCGCCGTCGCCTCGCCGAACCGGCGCGCGCCGGCGCCGTCAAAGCGGAAGTCGATGGCCGGGCGGCCGCTCTGGTCCGAACCGACGCCCGCGCGGGTCAGGTTCTCGCCCGACACCAGCACGCGTTTCTTGACCAGATAGGGGGTGCCGTCCTCGCCTTGAAGCAGTTCGGAATCCGGCGGCACGCGGCCGGCAACGGCGTCGTTCACCGAGTTTTCGACGTCCACCATCTGGAAGGTCAGCTGCGCCGTCTGGCCGATGACCTCCTCCAGCTTGGACGGATCGCTCTCTCCCGGCGCCTGGACCACGATCCGGTCGGCGCCCTGACGGGTGATGGAGGGCTCGCGCGTGCCCAGGCTGTCGATCCGGCGGCGCACCACCTCGATCGACTGGTCCACGGCCGTCGCGCCCATGCCGTTCAGCGCGGCGTCGGTATAGGCGAAGCGGATGCGGCCATCCCCCAGCCGCGTCGCCGCGCGTTCGACCTGACCGCCAGGCCCGGTCTGTCCGCCCAGTTGCTGCAACGCCTTGACGGCCGCATCGGTCTGGGCCGGATTGGCCAGGGTCGCAATCACGCCGCCGGCCTCGCGCTGGAAGCCGTTGGTGGCGATGCCCGCGCCATTCAGCGTGACCCGCACGTCCTCGATCAGGTTGGTGACGCGCTTTTCGCGCATCTTCGGCACATCGACTTCCAGCAGCAGATACGATCCGCCCTGCAGGTCCAGCCCCAGGTTCAGCGCGTTCTTCGGCAACCAGCCGGGCAGCGCCTCGCGCTGAGCCGGGCTCAACAGGTTGGGATAGGCGAGAAGGCAGCCGAGGATCGCCGAGGCGACGACAAGGATGACTTTCCAGCGCGACAGCTGAATCATGAGGCGGTCCGGGTCTCAGCGATACGAGCGCGTATCAGGCCTTGGAATCGTTGGCGGCGATGGCGGTGCGGTTGCGCACCTCGGCGATCATCGACTTGACCACGCGCACATTGACGCTGGGCGCGATCTCGACATTGACCTCGGCGTCCTCGACGCGCGTCACCTTGCCGATCATGCCGCTGCCCAGAACCACGGTGTCGCCGCGCTTGACGGCGGCGATGGCGGTCGCGTGTTCCTTGGCGCGCTTCTGCTGCGGACGGATCAGCAGGAAGTAGAACAGGATGAAGATGCCGATGATGGGCGCAAAGCCGATCAGTTGCGCCATCAAGCCGCCGTCAGCCGCTCCGCCCATGGGTAGTCTCCGAATACGAAAAAGGGCGGCCCTCTTCGGCGCCCCCATTAAAACGAGGCGCGGAACCTAGGGCTGGTCCCTCAAGAATGCAACGCGGCTAAAGCGCTACCGCGGCAATACGGTCAGGGGATCGACCGCGACGGGGTCGTCGCCGCGCATCTGGCGCGTCTCGAAGTGGATCGAGGGACGGCCGTCGCCGGCGGTCAGGCCCACGGTGCCGACCTGCTGGCCCGCCCGCACGTCGTCGCCATCCTTAACCGTCGCCGAACCCAGATGACCATAGACGGTGCGCCAGCCGTTGGCGTGGACAACCAGCACCGTCAGCCCCTGACCGACCAGATCGCTGCCGACATAGGCCACGCGCCCGGCGGCCGAGGCGCCGACCGCGGCGCCGGCCGATGCCCCGATGTTGATGCCGTTGTTGCGCTCGCCCATGCCGACGGGGCCGAAGCGACGCACGATGTCGCCCCGAACGGGCCAAAGCAGATTCGGCTGGCCCGTCGCGACCGCGCCCTGCGCGGCCGGCGCCTGGACCGCGCCCGACGAAAACGGCTGCGTCACCGGCCGCGTCTGCACCGGCAGCGCCGCGTTGCCCGAACGTGGCGGCGGCGGCGGCGGAATGACCCCGTTGTTGGGCACCAGAACGCCCACGGGCGATGCGCCGGTCGCGTAGGGATCGTTCCCCGTATCTACGGCCGCCTCGGGCAGGATGATTCGCTGACCGCTGGTGATCGCGCCGCGCGGCCCCAGACCATTCAGGTCGATCAGGGTCTGCACCGGGGTCTGGAACCGGCGTCCGACGCCCGAAATCGTGTCCCCGGGCTGGATCACATAGGCCGCGCCGGGCCGCGTCGAACCCGAAGGCGCCACAGCCGGGGGCTGATAGGCGGGCGGCGTATAGGTCGGCTGGCTGGGCGTCACCGTGACAGGCGGCGGCAGGGCCCCGCCCTCCACCTGACCGATGGGCGCGGTCGCCGGCGGCGGCGATTCATAGGGCGCGGGGCGATAGGGCTGGGTCTGCGCCCCACCCGGATAGGCCGGCTGCTGACCACCCGCAGACGGATAGGCCCCGCGATCCGGCGCCGGCGCGGGCGAGGCGTGGGTGGAATACCGCGGCTCGGACGGATAGGTCATGCAGGCCGCCGCACTCAGCGACGCCCCCGCGATCAACGCCACTCTCATCCAGCCCGAAATCACCGCCACCGGCCGCTCCTCGCATGGTTAAACTCACCCGCCCGGTGTGCCCGCTCGCGCCCCATAAGCCAACCCCGCAATCATCGCGGAATTGGGGCGCTAAGGTTAACGCAGGCGCTAGGCCGTCTCCTGCCCACATCGTGGCGAGGAGATGTTAGTTCTACCCCTCCTTGGCCGTCCCCTCGACCAGGGGCACGAACCGCACTTCGGTCAGGCTTTCGCGGCGGAAGGCGCCGTCGCCCTGGCCGACGTAGCGGTGCAGCATCTGCACCGACGTCCGCCCCACCGGCGCGACCAGCACACCGTGCGGCTTGAGCTGTTTCAGCAGTTCGGTCGGCTCCGTCGGCGAGGCGGCCGTGACCATGATCCGGTCGAACGGTGCCTGCTCGGCCCACCCCAGCCCGCCGTCGCCATGTCGGGTGATGACGTTATCGATCTCCAGCGTCCGCAGCCGCGCCTCGGCCTCGACCAGCAGGCTGCGATAGCGCTCGACGGAATAGACATAGCGCGCCAGCCGGCTGAGGACCGCGCACTGGTATCCGCTGCCGGTGCCGATCTCCAGCACCCGGTGCCGCGCCTGCACGTCCAGCGCCTGGGTCATCAGGCCGACGATATAGGGCTGGCTGATCGTCTGGGCGCAGTCGATCGGCAGGGCCTGATCCTCCCACGCCTGGTCCAGGAACTTCTCGTGCACGAAGACCGCCCGGTCGATGCTCTCCATCGCCTTCAGCACGCGCGGCTCCGTGACCCCCTGCTGACGCAGCGACAGGATCAGGCGGCCGGCGCGGTCGTCGTGCAGGTTCATGCGGCGGGTGATGTCCTGGCCAGGGCCTTCGGCGGCGCCCCGCCCAGCACCTTCTTCAGGTCGTGGACGCTGGACATATGGGTCAGGTCGATGTGCAGCGGCGTGACCGAAATCCGCCCCTCGTCAATGGCCCGCAGATCCGTGCCCTCGGCGTGTTCGCGCTTTTCGCCGCGGAAGCTCATCCAGTAATAGTCGCGCCCGCGCAGGTCGGTGCGACGCACGGCGTGCATCTCGCCCACGTCGCGGAACCCTTGCGTCGTCACCTCGACCTGATCCACCTCTTCCGGCCGGCGGTTGGGGAAGTTCAGGTTCATCACCACGCCCGGCGCCCATTTCTGGGCCAGCAGCCGGGCGATGATGGCGGGGGCGAATTCCTCCGCCGTCTCCCAGTGCGCCACCACCTCGTCGTGGAACCGTTCAAGGCTTTGGCTCAGGGCGATGGAGCGAATGCCGAACGCCATCCCCTGCAACGCCCCCGCCACCGTGCCGGAATAGCTGACGTCCTCGCCGATATTGTGCCCCCGGTTGACGCCCGACAGCACCAGATCGGGCTTCTCAGGCATCAGATCGTTGACGGCCAGCACGACGCAGTCGGTCGGCGTCCCCGTTACCGCGAACCGCTTTTCGCCCAGGTTCAGCACGCGCAGAGGCTCGGTCAGGGTGATCCCCCGCCCCTTGCCCGACTGTTCGACGGCGGGCGCGCACACCCAGACGTCGTCGCTGATCGTCCGCGCGATCCGCTCCAGACAGGCCAGACCCTCGGCCTCGATCCCGTCGTCGTTGGTCAGAAGAATCCGCACCTTAAACTCCGCCCACGAATTCCAGACCGCCCATATAGGGACGCAGCACGGCGGGCACGGCGATGCGGCCGTCCTCCTGCTGATAGGTCTCCATGATCGCCACCAGCGTCCGGCCGACCGCCAGGCCCGAGCCGTTCAGCGTATGGACAAACTCGGTCTTCTTCTCTCCGGCGCGCTTGAACCGGGCGTCCATGCGCCGCGCCTGGAAGTCGCCGCAGTTCGAGCAGCTGCTGATCTCGCGATAGGTCCCCTGGCTGGGCAACCAGACCTCCAGGTCAAAGGTCTTCTGCGCCGAAAAGCCCATGTCACCCTTGCACAGCAGCATCCGCCGGAACGGCAGCTCCAGCGCCTTCAGCACCGCCTCGGCGCAGCCCGTCATCCGCTCATGCTCGGCATCCGAGTCCTCCGGTCGCGTGATCGACACCATCTCGACCTTGCTGAACTGATGCTGACGGATCAGCCCGCGCGTATCGCGCCCCGCCGACCCCGCCTCGGCCCGGAAGCACGGCGTCAGGGCCGTCATCCGCATCGGCGTCGCCAACTCGTCCTCGGACAGGATCGTCTCGCGCACGAGATTGGTCAGCGAGACTTCGGCGGTGGGGATGAGAAAGCGGCGATCAGATCCCCCATGCTCGAAGCTGGAACGTCCAGCTTCGATCGTGGCAATCTGCCATTCCAAGAAGCGGTCCACCGCATCGGCGTGCGTTTCGCCGTCAGAAAGCTGGAGGAAACTCGTCTGCTTATTTGAGGCGATTAGAACATCGCGATCCTCAAATACCAAGTCTCGTAAAGAGCGCTGTTTAAGGCCCGTAGCGAACAAATCCTCCTCGAACTTCGGCAACTGTCCCGTGCCGAACATCGCTTCATCGCGCACCAGATAGGGCGGGTTCACTTCCAGATACCCGTGCTGATCCGTCTGCATATCCAGCATGAACTGCCCCACGGCCCGTTCCAGCCGCGCCAGCTGGCCCTTCAACACCGCGAACCGCGCGCCCGACATCTTCGCCGCCGCCTCGAAGTCCAGCAGGCCCAGCGCCTCGCCCAGGTCGGCGTGATCCTTGGCCGGGCCGCTCCGACGCGGCTCGCCCCAGGTCGAGACTTCGACGTTGCCCGCCTCGTCCTCGCCGTCCGGCACGCCCTCGGCCGCCAGGTTCTTCTGCGCCGCCACGAGTTCGCGCAATTCCTTGCCGACCCGCGCCTCGACCTCGGCCGCCGCCGCGATGTCGCCCTTCAGCGCCTCGACCTCGGCCTTGAGGCGATCCGCCTCGGACATGTCCTTGCGCCCCATGGCGGCGCCGATCAGCTTGGAGGCGGCGTTGCGCTTGGCCAGGGCGTCCTGCCCCGTCGTCTGGGCGTGACGCAGTTCGCCGTCCAGCCGCAGGATGTCGGCGACCAGTCCGTCCGCCTCGTCCACCCCGCGCGACGACCAGCCCGCCACGTAAACCTGCGGGTTCTCGCGAATGGCTCTGATGTCGTGCATGGTCTGAAACTTCGGTCAGGCGGGAGAAGCCGAACGCTCTACCCGCCCGCGCGGTCACGGGCAACGCGGGAAGCGGCGCCAACGCCTCCGATGAGGCGCGCAAAGAACTCCCTTCTCTCCTCGCGGGAGAAGGACTCGCCCCCCATCGTCTCCTCCCCACGTGTGGGGAGGGGGACCGCGAAGCCTTGGAGGGACTGTTGAGGCTGCACAGGCGCCCGCGATGCGGCGGACGGCCCCTCCGTCTCTCCGCTGCGCTCCGAGCCACTTCCCCATGAAATGGGGAGGAGACGGAAGGCCCCACCCCTACATTTCGTCATTCTCGGCCTTGTCCCGAGGCCCCATAATCCCGGCAGCCGCCGTCGTGCTCCGTTCTGGAAACACCGAGCGTATAGATCCTCGGCACAAGGCCCTCCAACTTCGCAGTCGTCTGGCGCGAAACTGCTTTCGCGCGCCTGCGTCAGACCCATTTCACCCACCCCGGAATCTCGCCTACAACCCTCATCATGGCCACGGTTCGTCCCGATACGCTGGCGGCGTCGCTCGCGCGCATTTTCGAAGGTCGCATGATCGACCGGGCCAGTTGGTTCGCCCTGACCGGCGGCGAGCCGCTGTTCGCGGAGGGCGATCCGGCCGACACGCTCTATCTGCTCCGCTCAGGCCGGCTGGGCGTCTTCCGGCTGGAGGCGGATCAGCCGCCGCATATGCTGGGCGTGGTCAAGGCGGGCGAGCCGGTGGGCGAAATGGCCATGCTGGCCGGCACGCCCCACACCGCCACCGTCGTCGCCCTGCGCGACAGCGAAATCCTGGCCCTGCCGCGCGAGGCTTTTTTCGAAGCCGCCCGCACCGAGCCGGACCTGATGGTCGAACTGTCGCGCCTGATGATCCGCCGGGCGCGCGAGCGATCTTCCGGTGCGTCGGAGCCCAGCGTCTTCGGCTTCGTCTCGGCCCGCCCCCGCCCCATCCGCGCCTTCGTGGAGCGAATCTGCGCCGCCATCCAGGCCATGGGCTTCACCTGTCAGGTCATCGACCAGTCGGCCCTGGCCTCGGCGTCCGAATGGTTCAACCGCGTCGAGGGCGATCACGACTACGTCCTCTATGTCGCCGAACAGGATCAACCCGCCTGGGCCAATCTGTGCGCCCGCCAGGTGGATCGGATGTTCGTCGTCGGCAGCGCGCTTCTGGCCCCGCCGTCTTCCGTGCCGCGCCGCCATGGCTTCGGCGACGGTCGCCGGCTGACCGATCTGATCCTGCTGCGCGATCCCCGAATGCGCCATCCGGCCAACACCCGCGTCTGGCTGGACGCGCTTCAGCCCGACCGCTGGTTCCATTGCGTGGAAGGTCTGGCTGGCGACGCCGAGCGAATCGCCCGCGTCGTCACCGGCACGGCGGTTGGTCTGGTGCTGTCGGGCGGCGGCGCGCGCGCCTATTGCCACATCGGCGCGGTCAAGGCGTTGCAGGACGCCAGGGTGCCCATCGACTTCGCCGGCGGCGCCTCCATGGGAGCCGTGGTCGCGGCCGGCCCGGCCCTGGGCTGGGATCATGAGCGGCTGGATTTCGAAATCCGCCGCGCCTTCGTCGAGTCCGATCCCCTGTCGAATCTCGCCGTGCCGATCATCGCCATGTCGCGGGCGCGCAAGGTCGCGGGCCTGTTGCAGCGCGCCTATGGCGACATCGACCTGGCGGACCTGGCCCTGCCCTTCTTCGCGGTGTCGTCCAACCTGACCTCGGGCCGGATCGAGGTTCACCGCAGCGGCCTGATGCGCCGCGCCATGCGCGCCTCCATCGCCATTCCCGGCGTCCTGCCGCCCGTCGTCATCGACGGTCAGGTGCTGGTGGACGGCGCTGTGCTGAAGAACTTCCCCACCAGCGTCATGCGCCAGCTGAACAGCGGTCCCATCGTCGGCGTGGACATGTCCCAGACGCGCGGCGTCGATCCCCAGGCGCTGGAGAACCCGCCCTCCTGGTGGAAATGGATCCTGTCGGGCGCCTGGAAGAGCGGCCCGCCCATCGTCTCCATCCTGATGCGCTCAGCGACCATCACCAGCGACACCGAGATGGAACAGGCCCGCATCGACGCCGATGTCCTGGTCCTGCCCCAGGTCGTCGGCAGCGACATCCGCGACTGGAAAACCTACGACGGCCCCGTAGCCACCGGCTACGCCGCCATGACCGCCGCGCTGGAGGCCCTGCCCTGCCCGGTTCAGCGCATCCGCAGATGTCCGCCGCCCGCCCCCGTTACAGAAGAAGCGTCAGAACCGACAGCAGCGTCGCCGTCGCCACGGCGTTGAGCGCCATCCCCAGGCTGGCGAAGGCCCCTGCGGTGGAATCGACCTGGAACGCCCGCGCCGCGCCGAACCCATGCGCCGAGACGCCGACGGCCAGACCCCGCGCGCGGTAATCCGTAACCTTCATGGCGTTGAACAACGGCGTCGCCGTCATCGCACCGATCACCCCGGCGATCAGCACGATCACCGCCGCCAGAGCGGGAATCCCGCCCAGTTGCTGAGCCACAGCCATGGCCACCGGCGTCGTCGTCGCCCGCGGCGCGATGGAGGCCAGGATTTCGTGCGGCGCGCCGAACAGCGCCAGCACCCCGACCGCGCTGACCACCGCCGTGATCGCCCCCGCCATCAAAGCCAGGCCGATCGGCAAGGCCAGCCGCCGGATCAGATCGCGCTGGGCCCAGACCGGAACCGCCAGCCCCACCACCGCCGGTCCCAGAAGGAAGCTCAGCGCCTGCGTCCCCGACCAATAGGTCGCATAGCTCGTGCGAGTCAGCAGCAGCAGACCGATCAGCACCGGCGTCGCCAGCAGGACCGGATGGCACAGCGGATGGCGCCCGCTGCGGCGCGACATCAGGTCGGCGCCCTCGAACACCACCAGCGTCATGGCCAGCCAGAACAGCGGCGTGGTCAGCAGATCCTTCACGACGCCGCCTCCTCGACCGTTTCCGGCTGCGGCTCGGGCGGCCCGAAACGCTTGACCGCCCAGCGGAACACCAGGGCCGTCACCACCATGGTCAGCAGCGTCGAGACGGCCGTAGCCGCCAGAATGCCGACGCCGTATCGCGACAGAGGCGCGCCCTCATCGATCAATCCCACCGCCGCCGGCACGAACATGATCGACAGATGCGCCGTCAGCCAGGCCGTCACCGCCTTCAGCGTCGGTCGCTCCTTCGGAACCAGCGCCAACCAGCCCAGCAGCAGCATCAGCCCGATCACCGCGCCCGGCAGCGGCAGGCCGGTCAGCCGGTGAATGACCTCACCCGCCAACTGACAGAACAACAGCAGGGCGATGGCCCCGATCATGGTCATGGGATCACCCTCGGATCACAGCGGCGCGCAGGCCGTCTCCAGCCAGTCCCGCGCCTCTCCGTCCAGCAGAGGCCCGACCTTGGCCAGGGTCTCGGCGTGATAGGCGTCGACATAGGCCCGTTCGTCAGGCGTCAGCAGATCGACGGCGATCAGCCTGCGGTCGATGGGCGCGAACGTCAGCTGTTCGAACCCGTGCATCGGCCGCTCGCCGCCCTCCGGCACCACGGCCGGCGTCACCACCTGCAGCGTCTCGATGCGGATGCCCCAATGGCCTTCGCGGTAATAGCCCGGCTCGTTGGACAGGATCATCCCTTCCAGCAGCGGCTGGCTGGTGCCCCATTTGGCGATCCGCTGCGGTCCCTCGTGGACGCCCAGATAGCTGCCGACGCCGTGTCCCGTGCCGTGATCATAATCCAGCCCCGCAGCCCACATCGGCGCGCGGGCGATGGCGTCCAGCGCCATGCCGCTGGTCCCGGCGGGGAAGCGGATGGTGGCCATGGCGATGTGCGATTTCAGGACCAGGGTGAACTTGCGTTTCTGATCCTCGGTCGGCTCGCCGATGGCCATGGTGCGGGTCACGTCGGTCGTGCCGTCCAGATACTGGCCGCCGCCGTCCACCAGCAGCAGCGAACCCTTCTCGACCTTGCGGATCGTGGCGCCGACCGGCTTGTAGTGCGGCAAGGCGCCGTTCGGCCCGGCCCCGGCGATGGTGTCGAAGCTCAGGTCCTTCAGCGCGCCGGTCTCCTCGCGGAACCGTTCCAGCGTCTCGACCACCTCGCGCTCGTCCGGCAGGGTGTCCTGCGCCACCGTATCGACCCAGTGCAGGAACCGGCTCAGCGCCGCCCCATCGCGGATATGGGCCTTGCGGCTGCCTTCGATCTCGACCGCATTCTTGACGGCGCGCGGCACGGCGCACGGGTCCATCGCCCGCACCACCGTCGCCCCCGCCTGCTCCAGGCGGTCGAAATACCAGGCCGAGGACAGGGACGGATCGATCATCACCTTGCGCCCGGCCAGCCCGTCCAGCGCCTCGCCCAGCCGCTCGGGCGCCTCCAGCTGGACCGCGTCGCCCAGCCATTGCGGCAGTTCATTCGTCACCTTGGCCGGGTTCAGGAACAGCCGCGCCCGACCGTCCGCCTCGACCACGGCCTGACCGATCGGCAGGGGCGAGCGGATCACGTCGCCGCCGCGCACATTGAACAGCCAGGCGATGGACATGGGCGCGGTCAGGACCACGGCGTCCGCGCCCGCATCGGCTGCGGCCTTGCCGATCCGCGCCCGCTTGGACGCATGGCTTTCGCCGGAATAGGCATCCTCGTGCGGCACGACCGGCGCCGTCGGCTGGGCCGGACGATCCGTCCCCCAGGCCAGGTCCAGCGGATTGGCGTCCACGGGCTTCAGCGCGGCGCCCGCCTTCTCGGCCGCCGCCTTGAAACCGACCAGGGCGTCGGGGCTGTGCAAACGCGGATCGTAACCGATGACCGCCCCCTTGGCCGCCGTCTCCAGATAGGCGGCGACATCGTTCAGGTCGCGCCGTTCGAACAGGGCCGGATCGGTCTGGGCCTTCACCTGCACGGTGTATCGGCCGTCGGTGAACATGCTGGCCCGATCCTGGAACACCACCGCCGCCCCGGCCGAGCCGGTGAAGCCGGTGGCCCAGGCCAGCCGCTCGTTGGCGTCGGGCAGATACTCGTTCTGATGCTCGTCCTCGTGCGGGATCAGGAAGCCATCCAGCCCCTGTTTCGCCATCTCGGCGCGCAGCAGCGGCAGGTGTTTGGCCCCGAAGGACGGGTCGGTGGTTTCGTCGAAAGTCTGGCGCATGATCGTTCCTCAGGCCTTGCGCAGTTGCAGGGCGCTCCAGGCGTCGTGGTGGATGGTCTGTTCGACGACGAAGCCCAGCGGCAGATAGGCCTCCAGCACCCGCTCCTCCTGCGTCCTCAGCAGGCCCGACAGGATGGCGACCCCGCCCGACTTCAGCGCCGCGCCGATCTCGGGCGCCAGATGCACCAGCGGTGCGGCCAGGATGTTGGCGAACACCAGGTCATAGGGCGCGTGCTGAGCGATGCGCGGATCGCTGAGGCCATCAGCGAAATAGAAGTCGCATTTGGCGTCGTTGATCTCGGCGTTCTCATTGGCGATGCGGGCCGACGGCTCGTCGATGTCGGTGCCGACGGCGATGGGCGTGCCCGTCTTGGCCGCAGCAATGGCCAGAACGCCGGTGCCGCAGCCGACGTCCAGCACCTTATCGAAGCGTTCGGTCTTCAGCAGAGTGTCGAAGGCTTCCAGACAGCCGACGGTCGTGCCGTGGTGGCCGGTCCCGAAGGCGGCGCCCGCGTCGATCTTCAGGTTCACACGGCCTTCCGGCACCTTGCCCTGGTCGTGCGCGCCATAGACGAAGAAACGCCCCGCCTCGACCGGCGGGAGGCCGGACAGCGACATGGCCAGCCAGTCGGCGTCGGCCAGCTTTTCGACCACGACCTCAAGCCCGCCGTGATCGCGCAGGATGGCGGCCATGCGTTCGGCCTCTTCGTCCGTGGTGGGGAAGCCGTCGATGCGCCAGATTTGCTTGTCCTCGTCTTCCTCAAGGATGGAATAGGTCGCGCCTTCCAGCAGGACGTCGGCGTCGACCGCTTCGGCGGCGCTTTCAGCCGCGTTTCGCGCGCCGCGCGCGATTATCTGAACTGCAGACTCGGACATTTCTCAAACACCGCTAATATGACGAATCGTTGCGATCTGGTGCGTCTCGCGCCCGTCGCCGCCGCGTTTTTGATCAAACCGAGGGGTCGGGGAATACATGGCCAAATCACCAACTACGTCTAAACCTGCGTCGCCCAAGGCAGCGCCTGCCGCTTCCAAGCCTAAAGCCGCGCCGAAGTCGAGCGCTGTGAAGGCCGCCGCCGAGAAAACTGCGGAACCCAAGACGGCGAAACCAGCAGCCGCCAAGCCTGCGCCCAAGGCTGCTGCGGCCAAACCCGCCGCAAAGACCACCGCCGCAAAGACTCCTGCCGCCAAGGCCGCCGCGCCTAAGGCCCCGGCAAAACCCAAGGCTGAAGCCAAGATCGCTGCACCGAAGGCCGCTGCGAAACCCGCCGCCAAGCCCGCAGCAAAGACCGCCGCGCCGAAAACCGCCGCCCCCAAGGCTGTAAAGGCCGCCACGCCGAAAGCGGATAAGCCCAAGGCCGCCGTCAAGGCCGCGCCCGCCGCACCGGCCAAGCCCAAGCCCATCGTTGAAGCGCCCAAGCCGGTCGTCGCCCCCGCCGTCGCCGCAGCCGCCCCCGTCCCGCCTGCGCCCGCCCCTGTGGTTGAGACGCCCAAGCCTGCGCCCGAACCAAAGCCCGCGCCCGCTGCGGCGGCCACGGCTGCGACACCTCACCCTCGTGCTGAGAGCAAGGGGTTCTTCGCCAAGCTGGGCGATCTGATCTTCGGCAAGCGCTGATTTCCACATCACCGACGAACCGGATCGCCGGACGGCTCGCTCCGTCCGGCGATTTGCGTTTTAGGGCCGCAATGGCGTTCCTGCGCCAGACGAAAGAAAAGACGGAGATCACCCGATGGCGGGACTGAAGGACAAGCGCGGCTTCATCGACAAGGACCGGCTGGACCTGTCCGAGCGTCAGGCCGTCGAATACTGGATGAAGCGCTGGGGCGTGACGCGCGACCAGATCACCGCCGCCCACCGCAAGGTCGGCCGCATGACCAAGGACATCGCCGCCGAACTGGGCAAGAAACGCTGATTAGCGCAGACGTTCGGCCAGGAAGTCGACAAACACCCGCACCCGCGCCGGCATGTTCGCGCCGCCGACAAATACGGCGTGGATCTGCTCGCGGTCGCCCGGATTGAACGCCTCCAAAAGGGGGACCAACCGCCCGCTCTCGACCGCATCCCCCACGCTGAAGGCGCCGACACGCGTCACCCCGACCCCGCCCATCGCCAGTTGGGTCAGGGTTTCGCCATTGTTGGCCTCGACCGATCCCCTCACCGTCAGGGCATAGTCGCGCCCGTCCCTGCGGAATGGCCAGACCGGTTCGGTGCGGCGAAAGTTGAAGTTCAGGCAGTCGTGATCCAGCAAATCCTCTGGAACCTGCGGCGTCCCTCGGCGGGCCAGATACTCGGGCGAGGCGACGATGATCCGCCCCGTCTCGCCCAGGCGCCGCGCGGTCAGCGGACTGTCGGCCAGCGGCCCGAACCGGATCGCCACATCCGCCTGACCCGCCGCCACATCGACCACCGTATCCGTCAGGTTGATATCGACCAGAATATGCGGATAGCGCCGCACGAACTCGCCCAGCAGCGGCACGACCACCAGACGTCCGTGCGCCAGCGCCGCACTGACCCGGATGCGGCCGCGCGGCGCGCCCTGATCGGCGATGCTCTGCTCCGCATCATCAAGATCGGCCAGTATCCGACGCGCTGCACCCAGATAGGCCTGACCTTCCGCCGTCAGGGTCAGCAGTCGCGTGGTCCGCAGCATCAGCCGCACGCCCAGACGCGCCTCGATCCGGTCGATCGTCCGGCTGACCGCTGACGGCGTCAGCCCCAAGGCGCGCCCGGCGGCGGAGAAGCTGCCGCTTTGCGCCACAGCCGCAAAAACCTCCAGTTCCCGCGCCCGATCCGCGCCATTCGTCTGCATCTTTGTGTCCAGATCAAAAATCCTTGGCCTGATCACGATCTACCGCCCATGCGCGCCGGCGTCCATCTGCCCCTTCGAACCAAGCCCTCCCTATCCCCTTCGAGGACCCACCATGGACTATCGTCAGCTAGGATCATCGGGCCTGCGCGTGCCTGTTCTCAGCTTCGGAACAGGCACTTTCGGCGGCTCGGGCCCGCTGTTCGGCGCCTGGGGAACCAGCGACGTCGATGAAGCCCGACGTCTCATCGACATCTGCTTGGAGGCCGGGGTCAATCTGTTCGACACCGCCGATGTCTATTCCGACGGCGCATCGGAACAGGTGCTGGGCCAGGCGATCAGAGGCCGCCGTGATCAGGTGCTGATCTCCACCAAGACCGGCCTGCCGACCGGCGACGGACCCGATGACTGGGGCGTGTCGCGCAGCCGCCTGATCCGTGCGGTCGAGGACGCCCTGCGCCGCCTCGGCACGGACCACATCGACCTGCTGCAACTGCACGCCTTTGACGCCTCGACCCCGGTCGAGGAACTGCTGGCGACGCTGGATGCGCTCATCGCGTCAGGCAAGGTCCGCTACACCGGCGTCTCCAACTATCCGGGCTGGGCGCTGATGAAGGCGCAGGCCGCCGCCGACCGCGATGGTCGCAACCGCTTCATCGCCCATCAGGTCTATTATTCCCTTGTCGGTCGCGCCTACGAAGACGACCTGATGCCCCTGGGCGCCGATCAGGGCGTTGGCGCTCTGGTCTGGAGCCCCTTGGGCTGGGGCCGCCTGACCGGCAAGATTCGTCGCGACGCCCCCCTCCCCGAGGGCAGCCGCCTGCATCAGACCGCCGTCTTTGCCCCGCCGGTCGAGGATGATCATCTATACCGCGTCGTCGACGCCTTGGACGCCGTCGCCGCGGAAACCGGCAAGACCGTGCCCCAGATCGCCATCAACTGGCTGCTGCAACGCCCCACGGTCGCCTCGGTCATCATCGGCGCACGCAACGAGGAACAGCTTCGTCAGAACCTGGGCGCTGTCGGCTGGTCACTGACGCCCCAACAGATCGCCGTGCTCGACGCCGCCAGCAGCGTCCTGCCCGCCTATCCGCACACCCCCTATCGCCAGCAGGAAGGGTTCGCGCGTCTGAACCCTCCTCTGATCTGATCCCGAAAGTCATCTTGTTATGAAGCTCAAGCCACCCCTTCTAGCCCTTGCGGCCGGGGCCTTCGGCATCGGCGTGACCGAGTTTGCACCGATGGGCCTGTTGCCCGTCATCGCCACCGATCTTGGCGTGTCCATCCCAACGGCAGGCCTGCTGATCAGCGCCTATGCTCTGGGCGTCATGCTGGGCGCGCCCCTGATGACCCTGACGACCGGCCGCGTTCCACGCCGCGCCCTGCTGATCGGGCTGGTCGCCATCTTCACCCTGGGCAATCTGCTGTCGGCCATATCGACCGACTACAACACCCTGCTGATCGCGCGGGTCATCACTTCGCTCAACCACGGCGCCTTCTTCGGCGTCGGCTCCATCGTCGCCGCCAGCCTCGTGCCGCCGAACCGTCAGGCGGGGGCCGTCGCCGCCATGTTCATGGGCCTGACCATCGCCACCGTCGTCGGGGTGCCGTTGTCGACCTGGGCAGGCGATGTGCTGGGCTGGCGCGCCTCGTTCTGGGCCATCACCGCCATCGGCCTTTTGGTCATGATCGCCCTGCGTCTGACCCTGCCGAAACTGCCCGCGCCGACGGACAGCAATGCGATAGCCGAACTGAAGGTGCTGGGGCGCACCCCCGTGGTGTCGGCCCTGGTGCTGACCGTGATCGGTTCCAGCGCCATGTTCACCGTCTTCACCTATATCGCGCCGATCCTGCGCGATGTGACCCACGCCTCCATCGGATTCATCACCGCCATGCTGGTGATCTATGGCCTTGGCCTGACGGTCGGGAATTGGCTGGGCGGCAAGTTCGCGGATCGCTCGGTGGACCGTACACTGATCATCACCCTGACGGCGCTGGCCGCCCTTCTGGTGCTGTTCGCCGTCGTCATGCCGTTCGCCGCGCCCAGTTCAGTGGTCATCTTCTTCTGGGGCGTCGCCAGCTTCGCCCTTGTTCCGCCGCTTCAGGTGCGCGTCATGGCCGCCGCGTCGGACGCACCCAATCTGGCCTCTTCGGTCAATATCGGCGCCTTCAACCTGGGCAACGCCATCGGCGCGGCCGTGGGCGGCGCGGTGATCGCGGGCGGTCTGGGCTATCCGGCGGTCGCCATCGCCGGCGCCATATCGGCGGCGCTGGGCTTGGCGCTGGTCCTGATCCTCAGTCGAAAAAGAGCGCCCGCTGCGGCCTCGACGGCCTGCTGATCCAGATTCCGCACGGTCTGCTCACGCCGATCGTGCGGTTCTCTGCGCGGCCCAACCGGCCGCAAACCGCATGAATACTTGACTTTGACGAGGGGGCTTCTATATCGCACCCAGCCTCGGGACAGGTCTGCGATACGCGCCGCCCGCTCGCCCACCGAGGGGCGGTTCCGTTGCTTGATGCACGCAGACGCTTTTCTTTCCCAAGGATTCATGACCGAATTTACCCAACTGGGCCTTTCGCCCACGACGCTCCAGGCCGTCGCCGACACCGGCTATACGACCGCCACCCCCATTCAGGAACAGGCGATCCCGGTCGCCCTGGCCGGACGCGACGTCCTGGGCATCGCCCAGACCGGCACCGGCAAGACGGCCGCCTTCACCCTGCCTCTGGTCGAGCGGCTGGCGACGGGCCGCGCCCGCGCCCGGATGCCGCGCGCCATCGTCCTGGCCCCCACGCGCGAACTGGCCGACCAGGTCGCCGAAAGCTTCGCCAAATACGCCAAGGGCACCAAGCTGAGCTGGGTTCTGCTGATCGGCGGCGTCTCCATGGGCGATCAGGTCGCGGCCCTGAACAAGGGCGTTGACGTGCTGATCGCCACGCCGGGCCGTCTTCTGGACCTGTTCGAACGCGGCAAGATGCTGCTGACCGGCGTCGAGATCATGGTCGTGGACGAAGCCGACCGGATGCTGGACATGGGCTTCATCCCCGATATCGAGCGCATCTTCAAACTGACGCCGCCGCGTCGCCAGACCCTGTTCTTCTCGGCCACCATGCCGCCCGAGATCACGCGCCTGACCACGGCCTTCCTGAAGGACCCGACCCGGATCGAGGCCTCGCGTCCGGCGATGACCGCCGACACCATCACCCAATATCTGGTCCGCATCCCGACCAGCGACCCCAAGGCCAAGCGCACCGCCCTGCGCGCCCTGGTCGAACGCGCCGATGTCAAGAACGGCATCGTCTTCTGCAATCGCAAATCCGAAGTCGATATCGTCGCCAAGTCGCTTCAGAAACACGGCTTCGACGCCGCCGCCATCCACGGCGACCTGGACCAGTCGCACCGGATGAAGACCCTGGCCGATTTCCGCGCCGGCAATCTGAAGATTCTGGTCGCCTCCGACGTGGCCGCGCGCGGTCTGGACATCCCTGACGTCAGCCACGTCTTCAACTACGACGTCTCGCACCACGCCGACGACTACGTCCACCGCATCGGCCGCACCGGCCGCGCCGGACGTCTGGGCCAGGCCTTCATGATCGTGACCCCGGCCGACGACAAGTCGCTGGATAAGGTGCTGAAGCTGATCAAGAAGGACCCTGAGGAACTGGTCCTGGACGACATCGACTTCGCCGCCATCAAGGACGGTCCGCGCCGCGACGACAAACGCTCGGGCGGACGCGAACGCTCCGGCGAACGTGGCGGCCGCAGCCGTTCGCGCGCCAGCGGCGCGCCTGTCGAACAGGCCGAAGTCGCCGTCACGACCGAGACTGCGGAAGAGGCCCCGCGCAGCCGCAGCCGCCGCAAGGCCCGCCCGGACGCCAAGACCGAGATCGACGCTCCCGCGCCGGTTCAAACCGTCGCCGCCCCCCTCCCGGCCCCCGCCGTCCAGGCCGCCGATCCGGTCGAGGCGCCGCGCGCCGCACGCGCCGACCGCGAACCCCAACTGCTTCAGTCCGACCGCCGCGGCGATCGCAAGCCAACCCGCGAAGACAGCCAGCGTCAGGGTGTGCGCGGTTTCGGCGACGACATCCCCGCCTTCCTGCGTCGCCCCGTGGTTGTTCGCGCCTGACGGAACATTGAGAGACGGCGCGCAGAAAGTCCGCGCCGTTTACCCTGCATTACGGAACAGCCCTTAGTGTCCGCCCCGAAGACGTTCCCAGAAGGGGACAGGGGGAAAGAAGAATGTCCAAGCAGGTCGAGACGGCGCTAAGGGGGCCGCAAGCCTACGCCCTCGCGCGCAATGTCATCGCCGAGATGGAAAAGGCGTGCGTCTGGCCGACACCGTTGAACTTCGAGCTTTGGCTACACTACATCAGCGATCCTGACGGCGCCTTGGCGCGCGAGATTCGTCTGCTTCTCGAACAATCGGTCGCCATCTCCGACAAGACCTCAGAGATGCTGGCCGCCGAGTTCCTGCCCCGCGGACGCCTGCCGGACCAGATTCGCGACGTCGGCGCCGTGCTGGATCGTGAACTGGCCAGTGTCGCAAACGCCATCGCCATGGCCCACAAGACTCAGGCGGACTATGGCGAGACCCTGGCCGATGCGTCCCACACCATGGAAAACGCCGAGGATCCATCGGCGCTGAAGTCCCTGGTCGGCGGCCTTTCCACGGCGACCAAGCGCGTGCGCCGAGAAACGGCCATTCTTGAGAAGCGGCTGGAGAAGTCGAACAAGGAGGTCATCCGTCTGCGCGAAAGCCTGGAACAGGTCCGTCGCGACGCCATGACCGACGCCCTGACCAACCTGGCCAATCGCAAGGCGTTCGACGAACGGCTGGAAGCCGCCTGCGCGCCCGACGACGGCGCGCCCCTGGCGCTGGCCATCCTCGACATCGACCATTTCAAGCGATTCAACGACACCTGGGGTCATCAGACGGGCGATCAGGTCCTGCGCTACGTCTCCACCGTCCTGTCCAATATCTGCGGCAATCATCGATTCGCGGCCCGGTTCGGCGGCGAGGAGTTCGCGATCATCTTCCCCGGCGAAAACGCCGGCGTGGTGATGGCCGCGCTGGAGAGCATCCGCAGCGACGTGGCGTCGCGCGCCCTGCGCCGCCGTTCGACCAATGACGACCTGGGTTCGGTCACGGTCTCGGCTGGTTTCGCCCAGCGCCGCAAGGGCGAGACGGCCGCCAGCCTGCTGGAACGCGCCGACGCCGCCCTGTATGATTCCAAGCGCAAGGGGCGCAACTGCATCACGGCCGCCCAGGCGACCGAACCGGCGACGCGACAAGTCGCCTGACAAGGTCAAGCTTTCTGCCATAGTCGCCCGATGCGCAGTTTCGTCTTCAACATCGCCTATTGGATCCTGTCGATCGGCTACGGCCTGACCGCAGCGTTCGCGGCGCTGGCTCCCGGTCGCGGCCCCGCCAGCTGGGTCATCCGCCGCTATGTGAAACGGATGGTTCAGGCCATGGCCCTGTTCGCGGGCATCCGCCTGCGGGTGCTGGGCAAGGACACCCTGCCCGCCGGGGCCTTCATCATCGCCTCAAAGCATCAGAGCTGGGGCGACGGCTTCGCCACCTATGACCAGTTCGACGACCTGGCCTTCGTCACCGGCGACCACCTGGAGAAGTTTCCGCTGCTGGGCGGGGTGCTGAAGAAGCTGGGCGCCATCGTCGTCAACTCCTGCGGCGGCCATCAGGCCCGCAAGGCCCTGGCCACCCGTGCGGCCGAGGCCAAGGCCGAGAACCGCAAGATCCTGATCTTTCCCGAGGGGCACCTAGCCCAGGTCGGCAAGAAATACAGATACCGCTCCGGCGTCTGGCACATGTATCGCGACTTCGACATGCCGGTCGTGCCCCTGGCCACCAACCTCGGTCTTTTCTGGCCTGAGGAGAAGTACGAGAAACATGCCGGAACGGCGACGCTCGACTTTCTCGCCCCCATCCCCACCGGCCTGCCCAAGGACGAATTCCTGGCCCGACTGGAAGCCGTCATCGAAGCCCGCACCGCCGAACTGGTCGCCGAAGCGACAGGCCAGCCTGTCACGCCCGCCGTGCTGATCGACGCACCCGCTAAATAGCGGATCTGGGCGTCTTGCCCGACGCCTTCTTGACCGCCACCGTCAGCGACCGGCGGGCCCAGTCGACCGCCTCGTCGGGATCGTCCAGCGCCGTTTCCGGCAGGGTCCAATAACTCATGCTCATCGTCCGCCCGTCCTTGGTCGGAAAGGTGAACTGTCGAGAACCCACGGCCTCGAACACCTCACCCAACGCTGCATCGCCCTTCAGCCAGACCACGCCGTCGTCCAGCAGGGCGAAGATCACGCCAGACGCATAGACCCCGGCCCCGCCGAACATCCGCTTGATTTCCACCCGACCCAGACCCGCGAAATGCTCGCGGACCCATTCCCCGAAGTCGGCGTCGTAAGCCACCTCAGGCGCTGGCGGCCGGAACGATGGTCACGCTCTCGCCGCAGCCGCAGGCGTCGGTCTGGTTCGGATTGTTGAACACGAATTTGGAGGCCAGCCGCGTCGTCTCGTAATCGATCTCGGTGCCGATCAGGAACAGCACCGCCTTGGGCTCGATCAGGATGGTGACGCCCTTGTCCTCGACCACCTCGTCCAGTGGACCGATCTGATCGGCATAGGCGAAGGTGTATTCCTGCCCCGCACACCCGCCGTTCTTGATCCCGATCCGCAGGCCGATGTGGGCGTTGTCGGCATTGTCCAGGATTTCGCGCACCCGTTCTGCGGCCGCGTCGGTCAGGGTGACGGCCTTGGGACGCGGACGGCGCGGGCGAGACGTGGCTTGAAGCTGGGTCATCAGAACATGTTCAAGGCCAGCTTGGCCTCGTCGCTCATCTTGGAGGCGTCCCACGGCGGGTCGAACACCAGATTGGCCTTGGCGCTGCGCACGCCCTCGACCTTCTCCACCGCCGTCTCGACCCATCCCGGCATTTCGCCCGCCACGGGACAGCCGGGCGCCGTCAGGGTCATGTCCACCACAACGTCGCGGTCGTCGTTGACGTCCACGCGGTAGATCAGGCCCAATTCATAGATGTCGACCGGGATTTCCGGATCATAGACGGTCTTCAGCGCGTCGATCAGGTCCTCGGTCAGCTTGTCCAGCTCTCCCTGCGACAGGGCGCTATTCTGCGGCTCGTCCCAGGCGGCCTGGAACGCGTCGCTGTCCTGAATGGCATCGTCGGTCATGGGGCTTTACACAAAGAAGTTCCGCGCCTTGATCAGCGCGTCCACGAAGGCGTCGGTATCCTCCACGGTGTTATATAGGGCGAAGGAGGCGCGGGTGCTCGATGTCACGCCCAATCTTTTCGCCAGCGGTTCGGCGCAGTGGGTTCCGGCCCGCACGGCGACGCCGTAACGGTCCATGATCTGGGCCACGTCATGGGCGTGCGCGCCCTCGACGGCGAAGGTCAGGATCGCGCCCTTGCCTTCGGCCTGTCCCAGAATCCGCAGCCAGTCCTGCCCCTGCAATCGCTCCACGGCGTGGCGATACAGGGCGTGTTCGTGCGCCTGCACCGCTGCGCGGTCGTATTGCGCCAGCCACTCCAGCGCCGCGCCCAGACCGATGGCCTCCAGGATCGGCGGCGTCCCCGCCTCGAACCGATGCGGCGGCCGGGCATATCTGATCTGATCCTGAGCGACCGATTCGATCATCTCCCCGCCCCCCTGATAGGGCGGCAGAGCCTCCAGCGCCTCGGCCTTGCCGTACAGTGCGCCGATGCCGGTGGGGCCGAACAGCTTGTGGCCTGTGATCACATAGAAGTCGCAGCCGATGGCCTGCACGTCCGGCGTCGCATGGACCGCGCCCTGGCATCCGTCGACCAGCACCTGCGCGCCCGCCGCGTGCGCCAGTCGCGTGATCTCTGCGACCGGGTTCACCGTCCCCAGCACGTTCGACATATGGGTGACCGCGACCATCCGCGTCCTCGGCCCCAGCAGGTCGGCATAGGCGGCCATGTCCAGCGAGCCGTCATCCTTGATCGGCGCCCACTTCAACACGGCTCCATGCCGCTCGCGCAGGAAATGCCACGGCACGATGTTGGAGTGATGCTCCATCTCGGTGACGATGATCTCGTCGCCCGGCTGGATCGACAGGCCGAGGCCATTGGCGACCAGATTGATCGCCTCGGTCCCGCCCTTGGTCCAGACGACCTGTTCCGGCGTCTCGGCGTTCAGGAACCGGGCCACGATCTCGCGCGCCTTCTCGAACGCCTCGGTCGCCTCGTTCGACAGGGTGTGCAGGCCGCGGTGGACGTTGGCGTAACCGCCCTCCATCGTCGCCACCAGGGCGTCGATCACCGCCCGCGGCTTCTGGGCCGAGGCCGCATTGTCCAAATAGATCAGCGGCTTGCCGTTCACCTGTCGCGACAGGATCGGGACCTGCGCCCGCACGGCATAGGGATCGAAGGTGTTCACAACCGCGCCGTCAGCCATTCCCGCGCCACCTCTCTTGCGCCTTCATGTTCGATCCGGTCGACGACCTCGATCAGGAAGGCCTGGGTCAACAGAGCGCGGGCCTCGTCGGCTGGAATGCCGCGCTGCTGCATGTAGAACAGGGCGCTTTCGTCCAGCGTCCCCACCGTATTGCCGTGCGCGCACTGCACGTCGTCGGCATAGATGATCAGTTCCGGCTTGGCGTCGATCTCGGCCCGTTCCGAGGCGATCAGGGCGTGGTGGCCCATCCGCGCATCCGTACCGTCGGCCCCGCGCTCGACCACGATCTTGCCCTGGAAGACGCCGCGCGCCGTGTCGCGGGCCACACCCTTGATCAGTTGGCTGGTCGTGCCGTCATGCTCCAGATGGCGCACCACGCTGGTCAGATCGGCATGGCGTGATCCATTCAGCAGATACAGGCCGTCGGCCTGCACATGCGCGCCCTGGGCGAAATGCGAGACCTGCGTCTCGATCCGTTGCAGCCTCGCGCCGGTGGCGATGACCGTCTGGCGATAGATCCCGCCCGCCTCGACCTTCACATGGGCCTCGGCGATGGAGATGGCGTCCTCAGGCTCCTCGACCAGAACCACGCGCGTTACGTCGGCGCCCGCCGCCACGTCCAGCTCCAGCCGGTTGTGGGCGACATAGGCCGAGCCCGCGCCCTCGTGCGTCTCCAGCAGCAGCAGCCGCGCCCCTGCCCGCGCCGACACCCGCGCGCTGGCGGTGTGGCCCGTGCCGATTGCGTCCGACACATACCGCAGGCGCAGCGTCTGTTCGCCCGAGGCGATGAAGTCGGTCACGCCCAGCGCCCGCCCATTGGCGAAAATGATCGCCTCACCGCCCAGGCCGTCGAACACGCCGGACGCCGCCGCATCCACCGCCGGCGACGGCTGCGGCGCCTCGCGCAACCAACGCTTCAGGTCGGTGTATTTCCATGCCTCATCCCGCCGCGACGGGAAGGTGGAGGCGTCGGTCAGGTCAATCCGCGAAGAGGCTGTCATGCGGCTTCGGGCAGATATTTGTCGTATCCTTCCGCCTCCAGCTGCAACGCCAGTTCCGGCCCGCCCGAGGCGACGATGCGGCCGCCGGCCAGCACATGCACCCGGTCCGGTTTGATATAGTCCAGCAGGCGCTGATAGTGGGTGATGACCAGCATGGCGCGGTCGGGCGAACGCAGGGCGTTCACCCCCTCCGACACGATCCGCAGGGCGTCGATGTCCAGGCCAGAATCCGTCTCGTCCAGGATCAGCAGCGACGGCTCCAGCAGGGCCATCTGCAGGATTTCCATCCGCTTCTTCTCACCACCGGAGAAGCCGACGTTCAGCGGCCGCTTCAGCATGTCGAAGTCCATCTTCAACGCCTTTGACGCCTCGCGCACCAGCTTCAGGAAGGCGGGCGCCGCCACCTCCTCCTCGCCCCGCGCGCGCTTCTGCGCGTTCAGCGCGGTGCGCACAAAGGTCAGGGCGGGCACGCCGGGAATCTCGATCGGATATTGGAAGGACAGGAAGACGCCCTTGGCCGCGCGTTCGGCCGGGTCCAGCGCCAGCAGGTCCTCGCCCGCCCATTCGACCGAGCCTTCCGTCGCCTCATAACCGGGCCGCCCCGACAGGGCGTAACCCAGCGTCGACTTGCCCGCCCCGTTCGGCCCCATGATGGCGTGGACCTCGCCCGCCGGAACATCGAGCGTCAGCCCCTTGAGGATCGGCTTTTCACCGACGGAAACGTGGAGGTTGGAAATGGAGAGCATCGTCAATCAATCATCATTGAGGGGCGGTAGTCGAACACGATCGTCTTGTTCGATGGTGTCGTAAACTTTGCTGAACTGCGATCCGGCCCGAACTCAAGTGTTGCTCCTTCTTCCATCATCGCAATGATCTGATGGTAGCGAGTGACATCTTCGGTCAGGCAATATGTCGATCGATCTTTTGCTCTGGCAGCATCGGCCATCTCGCCGTTCTTTTCCGGCGTGCTACCGCTCCAGAAGCGGCCATCCGTCTTGTCGAGGAAGCCATGATCCCGGCAACCGCCGCTGAGGAAATAATGATTAGCCACGTTCTTGTCGTCTCCGGCTGCGACAAGATTAATGGAAATATTCGATCTTAATGTGGACTGACCATTCAGCATGATCAGGTTGCCATTGAAGATGTCCACCATCCCATCTCCCTCTTGGGTCGAGGCAGAGTTCTGAGTGCATCCAGCAAAAAGTATCGCAAAAGCGACAGCTGCAAAGGCCTTGCTCACCCCACACTCCCCTCCAGACTGATCGCCACCAGCTTCTGCGCTTCGACGGCGAACTCCATCGGCAGTTCCTGAAGCACGTCGCGGACGAAGCCGTTGACCAGCAGGGCCACCGCCTCTTCCTCCGACAACCCGCGCTGCTGGGCATAGAACAGCTGGTCGTCGGACAGGCGTGTCGTCGTCGCCTCGTGCTCCAACTGGGCCGAGCCGTTGCGGGCCTCGATATAGGGGATGGTGTGCGAGCCGCAGTCCTTGCCGATCAGCAGACTGTCGCACTGGGTGAAGTTGCGCACCCCCGTCGCCTTGGGATGCACCGAGACCAGGCCGCGATAGGTCGAGTCCGACCGCCCCGCCGACACAGCCTTGGCGATGATCCGCGACTTCGAATTCCGGCCCAGATGGATCATCTTGGTGCCGGTGTCGGCCTGCTGATGTCCGTTGGTGATGGCGATGGAATAGAACTCGCCGGACGACTCCTCGCCCTTCAGGATGCAGGACGGATATTTCCAGGTGACGGCCGAACCCGTCTCCACCTGGGTCCACGACACCTTGGACCGATCGCCCCGGCAGTCGGCGCGCTTGGTCACGAAGTTGTAGATGCCGCCCTTGCCCTCGGCGTCGCCGGGATACCAGTTCTGGACCGTCGAATATTTCACCTCGGCGTCGTCCAGCGCCACGATCTCGACCACCGCCGCATGCAGCTGGTTCTCGTCGCGCATCGGCGCCGTGCAGCCTTCGAGGTAGCTGACATAGCTGCCCTTGTCGGCGATGATCAGCGTCCGTTCGAACTGGCCCGTCTGGCTGGCGTTGATACGGAAATAGGTCGACAGCTCCATCGGGCAGCGCACGCCGGGCGGGATATAGACGAACGATCCGTCCGAAAACACCGCGCTGTTCAGGGCCGCGAAATAGTTGTCGGAGACCGGAACGACCGATCCCAGATACTGCCGCACCAGATCAGGATATTCTCGCAAGGCCTCGGAAATCGGCATGAAAATCACTCCGACCTTGGCCAGTTCCTCCTTGAAGGTGGTCACCACCGACACGCTGTCGAACACAGCATCGACAGCGACGCGCGGCGCGCCCTGCACGCCCGCCAGCACCTCCTGCTCCTTCAGAGGGATGCCCAGCTTCTTATAGACCTCCAGAATCTCGGGATCGACCTCGTCCAGCGACTTCGGCCCCTCCTTCTGCTTGGGGGCCGCATAGTAGAACAGGTCCTGATAATCGACCGGCTCATACTTCACCGCCGCCCAGGTCGGCTCCTCCATCGCCAGCCAGCGCTCATAGGCGGCCAGACGCCATTCCAGCATCCATTCCGGCTCGCCCTTCTTCTCGGAGATGAAGCGCACGATGTCGGCGTTCAGACCCTTGGGCGCGAACTCCTGTTCGATGTCGGACGTGAAGCCGTGCGCGTATTTTTCCAGCGCGGCGACGGCGTCGATGGTTTCCTTGACGGCGGCCATCAGGCGACCTCTCTCACGCGCTCGGCGGCGCGTGTCTTATGCTTGTTGTAGGCGGCGACCCAGGCGTCGGCGAACCGCACCCAGTCGTTTTCATTCGTTCCCCAGCCGCCGGAAACGCGCACGCCCCCGGTGGCCAGAGCCGTCAGCCCCATGGCGCTGATGGTCTTGGACGGCTTGACCTTGCCCGACGAACAGGCCGAGCCCGCCGACACCATGACGCCGGTCAGATCGAGCGTGATCAACTGTTGAGGACTGTCCCAGCCCTCGACCGCCATGAACAGGGTGTTGGGCAGACGCGGAACCGCCTCGCCGATGATGGTCGCGCCTGCCGCCCTGACCCTGGCCTCGGCCGCATCGCGCCAGGCGACGTGCGATCCCATCGCATCCAGATCGCGCGCGGCGCAGTCGGCGGCGACACCGAAACCCGCGATGCCCGGCACATTCTCGGTCCCGGCGCGCAGGCCGCGTTCCTGTCCCGCGCCGTGCAGAATGCGGACGCCCGACACGCCTTCCTTCAGGATCAGGGCGCCCACGCCCTGAGATCCGCCCAGCTTGTGCGCCGATAGCGTCAGGCTGTCGGCGTCCAGCGCCCGGATGTCGACCGCGATCTTGCCCGCCGACTGAATCGCATCGACGTGCAGCCAGCCGCCTGCCGCCCGCACCAGCGCCGCCGCCTCCGCGATCGGCTGGATCACGCCGCTTTCGTTGTTAGCGTGATGGATGGCCACGACCGCCCGGCCCGGACGCGCCAGCGCCTGGGCCAGCCAGTCCAGGTCAACCACGCCGTTCGCATCGACCGGCAGAACCTCAACCGGCGCCCCCGCGTTCGCCGCCGCCTCGGCCACGCACGGATGTTCGGTCGCCGATACGATCAGCCGCTGACAGCCCGCCGCCAGGGCGCTGGCGATCCCTTGCGCGTTCGCCTCCGTGCCGCCCGAGTTGAAGATCACCGCCGTCGGGTCCGCCCCGACCAGTTCGCCGACCTGCGCCCGCGCCGTCTCGACCCGCGCCCGCGCCCGCCGCCCGGCGGCGTGGACCGCCGACGGGTTGCCGTTGTCGGCCAGCGCCCGCGTCATGATGTCCAGCACTTCCGGCCGCACCAGACCCGAGGCGTTGTAATCCAGATAGACGCCGCTCATGCCGCCACACTCACGGCGGAGGTGTCGATATTGCGCCGCCGCTGGCCCGTGCGGTTCAGCACCACATCCTCCAGCGAGACGCCGGCCAGATAGCGGTGGATTTCGTCGCCAAGATCTTCCCAAAGATTATGGGTGATGCAGCGTTCGCCGGCCAACATGCAGCCTTTGGGCGAGCCATGCGCCACGCAGCGCGTCGCCCGGATCGGCTCGTCCACCGCCAGCACGATTTCCGCCACCACCGTCTCGTGCGCGCCCTTGGCCAGACGGTATCCGCCGCCGGGTCCGCGCACGCTCCTGACCAGTTCGCTTTTGCGCAGACGGGCGAAAAGCTGCTCCAGATAGCTCAGCGAAATCTCCTGGCGCGCGGCGATTTCGGCCAGCGACACCGCCCGGATTTCGCCGCTCTCGCCGCGTCCGTTCTTGGCCAGATCGGCCATCGCCATCACGGCGTATCGTCCCTTGGTCGACAGACGCATTTCGCACCTTCAAAAATTGCGCGCTTTTCGGGGCTCCTGTGCTAGAACCCGCGCCTTCGCAAAGGCGGTGCGCTTGCGGAGGGACTTATAAAGTCCCACCTCCGCGGTCAAGTATTACGCACTCGCGAAATGACAGTTGAACGGATTCCAGAGCCCCTATGCCTGAAGTCATCCTGCCCGGCGCCTCCGGTCGCATCGAAGGCCGCTATTCCCCGGGCAAGCGCCCGAACGCCCCGATCGCCTTGATTCTGCACCCGCACCCCAAGGCGGGCGGCCATATGAACAACCCGGTCGCGGTCACCCTGCACCAGTTGTTCCAGCAACGCGGATTCGCCACCCTGCGCTACAATTCGCGCGGCGTGGGCAAGTCGCAGGGCGAGTTCGACAGCGGCATCGGCGAGCTGGCGGACGCCGCCACCGCGTTGGACTGGCTTCAGTCCAACAACCCCGGCGCCAGCCAGACCTGGGTCGCGGGCTATCAGTTCGGCGCCTATATCGGCATGCAGCTTCTGATGCGCCGGCCCGAGACGGATGGCTTCATCTCGGTGTCGCCGCCGTCGAACATGTATGATTTCAGCTTCCTGGCCCCCTGCCCGGCTTCGGGCCTGTTCCTTCACGGCACGGCCGACACCGTGGTTCCGCCGGTCGAGGTCGAGCGCGTGGTCAACAAGCTGCGCACCCAGAAGGGCATCATAATCGACTACGAACTGGAAGAGGGCGCCAGCCACTTCTGGCAGGACCATATGAGCGCCGTCGAACGCCGCGTGGGCGCCTATCTGGACAAGCGCCTGGAAGAAAAGCCGGCCTGACCCTAAATACGGGTCGCCTTCAGGAGACCCGTATGCGGCACGAGATCGTCATCATCGGCGGCGGCGCGGGCGGGCTTGAACTCGCCGCCCGCCTGGGCCGCCGGTTCGGCCCGCGCGAAGGGCGTCGACGGGTGCTGTTGATCGACCGTTCGATCTTCCATCTGTGGAAGCCCAGCCTGCATGAGGTCGCGGCCGGATCGCTGGATTCGCACCAGGAAGGTCTGTCCTATCCAGTCCTGGCGCGGCGCAATCATTTCAGCTTCGCCTTCGGCGACCTGACCGGGCTGGACCCGGCGGCCAAGACCCTGACGCTCGCCGAAATCCGCGATGACGACGGCGCCGTTCTGGTCGGCGCCCGCACCCTGACCTTTCAGACCCTGGTGCTGGCGATCGGCAGCGGCTCCAACCTGTTCAACACGCCCGGCGCCGCCGAACACGTCCATCTTCTGGAGAATGTGGCGGACGCCGAGACCTTCAACAAACGGCTGACCTCGGCCTTCCTGTCCCGCGCCTATGCGGATGAGCGGCGTCTGAACATCGCCATCGTCGGCGCGGGGGCGACGGGCGTCGAACTGTCCACCGAACTGATCGAGGGCCATGACGAACTGTCGGCGGGCCTGACGCCGGACCAGCAGTTCGACCTGTCCGTCACCATCGTCGAGGCCGCGCCCCGCATCCTGGGCGGCCTGCCCGAGCGGGTGTCGGCCAAGGCGGCCAAGGCGCTGGAGGCCAAGGGGGTGCGCCTGTTGACGGACGCCAGGGTCGCCGCCGTCCACGCCGACCGGCTGGACACGTCCAGGGGTCCCATCCCCGCCGACCTCATCGTCTGGGCCGCCGGGGTCAAGGCGTCGGACGCCAACCCCGGCCTGGGCCTGGCCACGGGACGGTTGAACCAGTTCATCGTGGACGATCATCTGCGCGCTTCGGCGCCCGGAATCTACGCCATGGGCGACTGCGCCGAAGCCCCCGGCCCCGATGGCCGCCCCGTGCCCGCCCGCGCCCAGGCGGCGGCCCAGCAGGCCGCCTATCTGGCCAAGGCCCTGGCCGATCCCACGCGCGATCCTGGCCCCTACGTCTATCGCGACAAGGGATCGCTGGTGTCGCTGGGCGGAGACAGGGGCGTCGGCTCGCTGATGGGCGGCCTGAGCGGTCCGAACTTCCTGATCGAGGGACTGATCGCCAAATGGGCCTATATGGCGCTGCATCTGGATCATCACCGCGCCATTCTGGGCGTGCGCCGCACGATCCTTCTTGCCCTGTCGCGCCTGCTTCACCGCCGCGTTTCCGGGCGGCTGAAACTGCATTGATACGGGCGCGCACAGCCTGCACGACATCATCGCGCCGGACCTGTCGAGCGTGCGGGCCGAAGCGGGCGCTCCCCCTCAAGGATCGTCAGGCGGCGCGGGGCCGAACCACGGCCGCGCCCCTTATCTTTCAGGGCCATGGCGCCATTTTCAGCGTCGCGCATTCAGGGGAGATGACGCCATCCATCGCCTTTGTCGGAGCCGGGCCGACGACGATCTACACCCTGGCCGCCCTGCTCGCCGAAGGGCGTTCGGATGTCGACATCACCGTCTTCGAACAACAGCCGACGGCAGGCATGGGCGCCCCCTATCGGCCGGGCTGGAACGATCCCGCGATGCTGGCCAACATCGCCAGCATCGAGATTCCTCCCGTAAAGGAGACGCTGCTAAACTGGCTTGAACGTCAGGCGCCGGATGATCTGGCGGCCCTGGGCGTCGCCCCGCACGAGATCGATGCCCGCGCCTTCCTGCCGCGCCTGGTGCTGGGCCGCTATTTCGCCGACCAGTTCGCCGCCCTGGTTCGCGACGCCCGGACGGCGGGCGTCGGCATAGATGTCCGAACGGCGTGCCGCGTCATCGACGCCGCGAACGCAGCGGACGGCGTACGGCTGACGGTCGCGCCGCATCTGGGGTTCGTCACTGACGAGATTTTCGACCATGTCGTCCTGGCCACCGGGCACCAGTGGCCGTCCGACCCGGAGGTCCGGCCCGGCTATTTCCTGTCGCCATGGCCGGCGTCCAAACTGTCGGCCTTGCCGGCCGCGCAGGTTGGGATTCGCGGATCGTCCCTGACCGCGATCGACGCGGCGGTGGCCCTGGCTGTTGCGCATGGCGACTTTGTCGATGAGCCGGACGGCGACCTGACCTACGTCCCGCGACAGGGCGCCGAGGCGTTCGGCGTGACCCTGATGTCGCGCAAGGGTCTGTTGCCCGAAGCGGATTTCTATTTCCCCCTGCCCCACGCCCCCCTCGTCATATGCACAGAGGCGGCCATCGCCGATCTGGTCCGGCGCGGGACCGACGACCTGCTGGACGACGCCTTCGCCCTGTTCCGTCAGGAACTGACCCTGGCCGATCCGGCCTACGCCTTGTCCATTGACCTTGCCGATGCGACGGTGGAATCCTTCGGCGAAGCCTATTTCGCCGCCCGCGCGGCGACCGATCCCTTCGTCTGGGCGCGTCAGAACCTGGAAGAAGCCCGCCGCAATCACGCGCGTCGGTTCACCATCCCCTGGCGCGACGCCATTCTGCGGATGCACGAGGTGATCGGCGCGATCGTCCCGCACCTGAACGGCCGCCAGTTCGAGCGGTTCGAGCGTTGGCTGAAGCCGGTGTTCGTGGACGATTACGGCGCCGTTCCCCACGCCTCCATCGCCCGCCTTCTGGCGTTACGCCGCGCAGGTCGGATTCAGGTTCTGGCCTTGGGCGACGACTACCGCCTGGACACCCAGCCGGTCGAGGGCTGCGGCGCCGCTGTCCTCTATGACGGAATGCGACTGCATTTCCCCGTCTTCGTGGAGGCTCTGGGCCAGCGTCCGCTATCGGCCGACGCCTTCCCCTTTCCGTCGCTGATCGCACAGGGCGTCATCGTGGATCAGGTCTCGCCCGATGCGCCCAAGGCCGTGCGGGGCGTCGCCCTGGACGCGGCCTTCCACCCGATCACCGACCAGTTGCCGCCCGATCGCCTGTTCTGTCTCAGCCTGCCCTTCCTGATGGGCCGCCACCCCTTCGCCCAGGGCATCACCAGTTCTCACGACATGGGCCGTATTGTCGGATCCGCCTTGGCTCATGCCATCGCTGAACCGAACGCCGTGTGGGCGGCTATCCCGCAGGCGGCGGCCGCGTAAAGACAGACCTCGCTAAGCCAAGGCGACGCCATCAAAGCAACCGGCGCTGGGCCGGCGGATCGGCCGCATGGATCAGCACGCCATGGCGTCGCTCCTGCTCCTTGAGGGCGCTGAAGCGCACATCGCCATCGCGGTCCTGGGTCAGCGCCGACAGGTCCGCTTCGCTCAGCGCACTCCACGCCTTGCCCTGGTCGGGGCCTCTCGGCACGCGCGGCAGCAACCCAGGTTCACGACTCCAGGCCAGAAGCTGTTCGACCGACGCCTGGTTGAGCATGTCGCGCAGATGATGGGCGGTCACATAGGCGTCCGGCAATGCGCGGTGCGCGGGCAGTCCGAGCGACTGCACCAGACCCGCCGGCCGCCGCAGATAACGCAGCATCTGGTTCGAAAACCTCGGCGACTCCGGCCACAGGCGGAGCGCGCATTTCCAGGTGCATATCCAAGATGCGCCTCCAGAAAGACGCGGCGTGCAGAACCGCTGCTCGAACGCGGCGCGATGCGCCGCCAGCGCGCGAACGCCCCCGACCGGCTGCAGCACCTCCGGCGCCACGGTCTTCCAATAGGGCGCGTCGTGAACATCCTCGTCCTGAATATGGTGGATCGCCATGGTGTCCGCGGAAATCGGCCTGCCGGGATTGACGAACCGCGCGCCCCGGTCGGAGGCCAGTCGCCACAGGCCGTCGGCGTCGCGCTCGACATCTTGCCAGCCGATCTCACAGACGTCCTGCGGCCCGGATCCCGCAGTTTCCAGGTCGATCACCCGAAGACGGTCTGACCTCTCGGCGAGGTCCGGCGGGGCGTTTGCGCTGTCGTCGATCATCCTTCCAACATGGGAAAGCTCAGGCGCGCAGGCGAGCGTTCGATGCAATGACCCGATGCGGGAAAGACCCCTCGTTCCATCCGCCGCAACAAGGGGTGGACGCCCGACCGGCTGGCGAAGAGACGGGATTCATCCGTTTGCGGCGCAGCATCGTCTTGCGTCTCGGCTTCGGCCTAGACATAAGGACGAACCGCAGACGCGGGCCGGCTTAGCTCAGTTGGTAGAGCGCCAGTTTTGTAAACTGGATGTCGCGGGTTCGATTCCTGCAGCCGGCACCACCCTCTTTCGACCGATGGGGGCGATGCCCAACACGACCAACAAGCTGGGCCACAAGATCGGCGCGCGGGGCGGCAGGACCCGCCAGGCGATCCTCGACGCGACTCAGCGCCTGTTGAACGCACGGCATTACGGCGAAATCCGCGTGGCCGACCTGGCGGCGGCCGCTGGTGTTTCTCCCTCGAATTTCTACACCTATTTCAAGACGGTCGAAGAACCCGTTCTGGCGTTGTGCGAAATCGCCGCAACCGATTTCCAAGGCCTGGCGACCCATTTTCAGGCGGATTGGCCCGGAGATAGGGCCTTCACCATCGCGCGCGCCTTCATCCTGGACGTGATGGCGATCTGGCGCAGCTACGGTCAGGTTCTGCGGGTCGAGCACATGCTGGCGGATAATGGCGACGCCGCCTTCGTCGAAAGCCGCGTGCGCCGTCTTCGCCGCCTGCACCTGGCCATCGAACGCCGCGTGGCCCAGGCCCACGCCAGCGGCCTTCACCCCAAGGAGTACAATCCGCGCCTGGCCTCCTACCAGATCGCCTCCATCGCCGAATCGACGGCGGCCAGCTTCGATCTTCTACGCCGCGCCGATACGCCCGAGGCCATTCTGGATACGGCGGCGATCATCGTCGTCAAACTGACGACCGGGCGTTGAGGTTGCTTAAGAGCCCACCCGTTGCGCTACGTCGCATCCCCTTCCATTATATGCGCCACGGCCAGACCGACTGGAACCGACTGCAGCTTTGCGTGGGACAAAACGACCAGCCGCTCAACGCCTATGGCGTTAAGCAGGCCTGTGCTTCGAACCGCATTGTCCAAACCCTCGGCGTCGATGTCATCTTCCATTCACCCCTGTCGCGCGCTGCGCGTACGGCTCAAATCGTCGCCGGTGCGATCCCGCTCTTGCTGGAGCCCGATCTGCGCGAGGTCTGTCTTGGCGTGAAGGAGGGACAGTTCGAAGCAGATCCGGCCGACGATTTTGTTTCTGCATGGCTGCGAGGCCAGACCATTCCGGGGGCGGAGCAGTTCGATGAATTTCGCGATCGAGCGGTGAACGCTGTCAACCGCTGCCTCGATGTCGCACAGTCCCGATCTGCCCTGATCGTCGCCCATTCGGCCGTCTTCATCGCCCTGGCGTCCAGCTGCGGCTTGAAAGCGCAAGACCTCGGTCATTGTCAGCCTCATCTGTTCGCTCCCCAGGCCGAGGGCTGGCTCGTTCGCCCGGCCTGATTAAAGACCCAGCGGACCGTAGAGCCAGGTCAGCCAGAGTCCGACCGCCAGGAAGACCCCGAACGGCAGTTTGTCCGTCGCGCGGACCGACCGCCGCACCACCAGCATGGCGAACACCAGACCGAGGCCCGCCGCGCAGGCCCACAACAGGACGCTGGGCAGGCCGACCCAGCCGACCCAGGCCCCGGCGCCCGCGAACAGGAAGGGGTCGCCCCCGCCCAGGCCCTGACGCTTGCGGACGGCCTGATAAAGCCAGCCGACCAGCCACAGCCCCCCGAACCCCGCGGCCGAACCGATCAGGCGCGACAGGGCGATATCCCAGCCGGCGACCATGGCGACGACCAGGCCCGTGGCGATCAACGGCAGGGTCAGGATGTCGGGCAGCCAGAAGTTCTCGCCGTCGACGATGGCGATCAACAGCAACTGCCAGCCCAGCACCGCCGTCGCCGCCATCGTGAACGCCGACGCCCCCTCGCCGGACGCCCACAGCGCGGCCCAGACGCCGATCGTCCCGGCGGCCAGTTCGATCAGCGGATACCGTCTTGAAATCGGGGTGGCGCACCGCGCGCACCGCCCCCGCAGCGCCAGCCAGCTGAACAGCGGAACCAGCTCCCACGGCCGCAGCGGCCGATCGCACCCCCGGCATCGAGAGCGGGCCATGACGATGTCCTCGTCACGCGGCAGGCGCACGCTGACCGCGGCGATGAAACTGCCGAAAATCAGGCCCAGTCCGCCCATGACGATGGCGGCGATCACAGGAGGCATCGAGACGTCCAGACGGCGGCGAACGCCCTTGGCTTAGCCCCCTCCGAGCGCCACCGCCACATGATAGGTCACCAGCGACGCCAGATAGGCCAAACCGAACATGTAGCCGATCATGATCCAGGTCCACTTCAGCGAGTTGGTCTCGCGTCGCACCACGCCCAGGGTCGCCACGCACTGGGGCGCAAAGATGTACCAGGCCAGGAAGGACAGCGCCGTGGCCAGCGACCAGTGATGCGCCAGGGTCGAGGCCAGCAGGCCCGTGGCATTGTCGGCATCCGCAATGGCGTAGGTGGTGCCCAGCGCCGCCACCGCCACCTCGCGCGCCGCCATGCCGGGGATCAGGGCGATGACCATCTGCCAGTTGAAGCCGATGGGCGCGAAAATCGGCTCCAGCGCGCGGCCGATCATGCCCGCGAACGAATAGTCGATGGCCGGCAGGGTCGCGTTCTCGGGCGGATAGGGGAAGGTCGCCAGCACCCACAGTATGACCACAGCGGGCAGAATGATCCGCCCCGCCCGGTTCAGGAAGATCTTGGCCCGGAGCCACAGGTTGAAGCCGACGCTTTTCAGATCGGGGATCTTGTAGGTCGGCAGCTCCATCATGAAGGGCTCGACCGCGCCGCGCCAGAACACCTTGCGGATCACCAGCGAGACCAGAAGCGCGCTGAGAATGCCGGCTGCATAGAGGCCGAACATCACCAGCCCCTGCAGATTGGCGAAACCCCACACCTTCTCGTTCGGAATGAAGGCGGCGATGATCAGCGTATAGACCGGGATGCGCGCCGAGCAGGTCATCAGCGGCGCAACCAGGATGGTGGTCAGGCGGTCGCGCTTGGAATCGATCACCCGCGCCGCCATCACGCCCGGAATGGCGCAGGCGAAGCTGGACAACAGGGGAATGAAGGCGCGCCCGTGCAGACCCGCCCCGCCCATGATCTTGTCCATCAGAAAGGCCGCGCGAGCCATATAGCCGAAGTCTTCCAGCGCGATGATGAACAGGAACAGGATCAGGATCTGCGGCAGGAAGACCAGCACGCTGCCGACGCCCGAAATCACCCCGTCCACGATCAGGCTCTGCAACAGACCGTCGGGCAGGACCGTGGCGACGAAGGCGCCCAGCCACCCAATGCCCGCCTCGATGCCGTCCATCAGCGGCTTGGCCCAGGTGAAGACGGCCTGAAACATGACGAACAGCAGGGCCAGCAGGATCAGCAGGCCGCCGACCGGATGCAGCAGAATGGAATCGATCTTGCCGGTCAGGGTGTCGGGCCGTTCGGGCGGCCGCACGCAGGCCTTCATGATCCGCTCGGCCTCGCGCGCCGTGCTGCGCAGTTCGGCGGAGTCGGGCGTATGCCAGTGGTTTTCGCCAAGCGCGGCGGCGTCGGCCTGGCTCTCGACGGCGGCGATCAGTTCGTCGATCCCGCGCTTGCGCGTCGCGACCGTGGTGATGATCGGCACGCCCAGTTCGGCGCGCAGCTTCTCCAGATCGATCCGCAGGCCCTGACGCTGGGCGATGTCGAACATATTGAGCGCCAGCACCATCGGCCGTCCGACAGCCTTAAGCTCCAGGATCAGGCGCAGCACCAGGCGCAGGTTGGTGGCGTCGGCGACGCACACCACCACGTCCGGCGGCGTCTCCCCGGCCAGCCGCCCCAGCACGGCGTCGCGCGTCACCTCCTCGTCCGGGCTGCGCGCGCGCAGCGAATAGGTGCCGGGCAGGTCCAGCACCGACATCGTGCGGCCGGATGTGGCGCGGATCAGCCCCTCTTTCCGCTCCACCGTGACGCCGGCGTAGTTGGCGACCTTCTGGTGCGCGCCGGTCAGGGCGTTGAACAGCGCGGTCTTGCCGCTGTTGGGATTGCCGACCAGGGCGACGCGGGCGGTTTTCAGCGCGACATCCATCAGGCGGCCCCCCGCGCGCCGTCGTCCAGCCGGATCGTCAGGCTGGCGGCCTCGTGCCGCCGCAGGGCCACGCGCATGTCGTCTACCTTCATGGCGATGGGATCGCGCCCGAACAGGCCTTCATGCAGCAGTTCGACATGGGCGCCCTCGACGAAGCCCAATTCCAGCAGACGGCGCTCCAGCTCCACGGCCTCGCCCTGGTGATGACAGTGCGCGCCCACCTGGACGATGACGCCGCGATCGCCGCGTCGGGCCTGGCTCAACTTTATGGTGTCGGTCAAAATCTACGCTCGCACGAGCGAGGCCGCTCCCCAGCGGCTCCGCGTTTCTTTGACAGTGATTATCAGGTGCGGCCACCCCGCGTCCAGCGGGACAGCTTGACCAATTGCCGCGCGGGCGCATTGCGCTATCAGACGCCGAACAGGAGCCCGTCATGTCCCGCCTCGTCCTCGCCGCCCCGCTTCTTCTGGCCCCGATTCTGGCCCTTTCGGCCTGCGGTCAGGACGCGCCGTCCACCGCCACGCCGGCCAAGCCCGCGCATGTGCTGACGGATGCGGAGAAGGCCAGTCTGCTGGCCGCTCTGCCCGCCCCCTACAACACCGGCGATCTGGAGAACGGGCGCCGCGCCTTCGCCCGCTGCCGGTCGTGTCACACCATCGGCGAGGGTGGCGCGGACATGGCCGGGCCGAACCTGCATGGCGTGTTCGGCCGAAAGGCGGGCGACCGGCCCCGCTACAACTATTCCAACGCCCTCAGGACCGCCGATTTCGTCTGGGACGCCGAGCGGCTGGATCACTGGCTGCAAAGCCCGCGCACCTTCCTGCCCGGCAACAAGATGACCTTCCCCGGCCTGCCGGACGCCAAGGATCGCCGCGACGTCATCGCCTTCCTGAAGGTGGAGACGGGTTATCAGCCGCCGATCCCGGCGCAGGCCAAGGATCAGACACAGCCCGCCTCCTGATCCGTCAGGCTTCTGGGATCGGCTTTTCGCCGCCCTCGCGCATTTCCTGGGCTTCCCATTCCTCGATCTTGCGGGCGGTCCATTCCGGCGACCTGGTGAAGCGCGCCAGCACGCCATAGATCACCGGCACCACGAACAGGGTCAGGACGGTGGCGAAGATGGCGCCGGTGAAGATCACCACGCCGATGGTCTGACGGCTCCCCGCGCCCGCGCCTTGCCACAGCACCAGCGGCAGGGCGCCGAACGCCGTGGCGATCGAGGTCATGATGATCGGACGCAGCCGCAGGGACGACGATTCGATGATCGCCTCGCGGATCGACCGGCCCTGGTCGCGCAGCTGGTTGGCGAACTCCACGATCAGAATGCCGTTCTTGGCCGCCACCCCGATCAGGATGATCAGGCCGATCTGGCTGTAGATATTCAGGCTGGACCCCGCCATCAGCAGGCCGAACAGACCGCCCGCCGCCGCCAGCGGAACCGTCAGCATGATGACCGCCGGCGTGATCCAGCTCTCGAACTGGGCCGCCAGCACCAGAAACACCAGCAGCAGCGCCAGACCAAAGGCCGCCACGACCGCGCCGCCCGCCTCCTGCTGGTCACGCGCCGCCCCGCCCCATTGGACCACGACCCCGCCCTGCGGCTGTTTGGCTGCCTCTGCGCTCAGGAACTGCACCGCGTCGTCGATGGTCGTGCCAGGATTCAGGTCCGCCTGAAGCGTGATGGCGCGCTGGCGATCCAGACGCCGCCGATCCGGCGTGTCGCCGCTGGTCTTGGTCGTGACCACCGCCGACAGGGGCACCAGTTGCCCGCCGCCGGTCGCGACATACAGGGCCTCCAGGTCCGAGACCTCGCGCCGGTTGTCGCGGTCGGTCTGCAGGATGACGTCATACTCCTGACCGCCCTTGATATAGGTCGTGGCGCGGCGAGAGCCGAACATGGTCTCCAGCGTGCGGCCGATGGACTGGGCCGAGACGCCCAGCGCCGCCGCCTTCTGCGGATCGACGTCGACCAGCAGGCGCGGCGAGTTCGGCTCATAGTTCAAACGCGGGCGCGAGAAGCCGGGGTTGGCCTGGGCCGCCGTCAGGATCGGCTGGAGCCAGTTGTAGATCTGCTGATAGTCGCTGCCCGTGGCCACCAGTTCGATGGAGTTGGAGTTGCCGCCGCCGCGTTGGAAGGCGCCGGGGGTCGAGGCGTTGACCTGGGCGTCCGTCTGGCTGCGCAGCTTGCCGTTCAGCTCCTGGGCGATCTGGGCGGCCGAGCGGTCGCGCTTGGACCAGTCCGCCAGGGTCAGCACCGCATTGCCGGAATTATAGCCGCTGCCGCCGAAGCCGGGCGCAGACACCAGATAGCTGTCCGCCTCGCCGCTGGTCTTGTATTCGGCCAGCAGCGGCTCCAGCCCCAGCATGATCTTGCGGGTATAGTCGAAGCCCGCCCCTTCCGGTCCGGCGACGCGCACGCTGACGCGGCCGCGATCCTCGTCCGGCACCAGTTCGTTCGGCAACAGCAGGAAGATGCCCCCCGCCCCCGCCGCGACCAGCAGGATCAGGGCCCCAACGCCGATCACCGCGATCCGGCGTCCCAGCAGCATGTCCAGCGACCGGCCATAGGACGACTTCAACCGATCCATGCCCCAGTCCACCCGCCGCGCGACCCAGCCGCCGCCGTGCGCCGGTTTCAGGATCTTGGACGCCAGCATGGGCGACAAACTCAGCGCCAGGAAGGCCGAGAAGGCCACGGCCGCCGCGATGGCCGCCGCCAGCTCCACGAACAGCCGCCCGACATAGCCCGGCAGGAACAGCAGGGGCGCGAACACCGACAACAGCACGATGGTCGTGGCCACGACCGCGAAGAAGACCTGGCGCGCGCCCCGTTCGGCGGCCACCAGCGGCGGCTCGCCGTGGTCCAGCCGTCGCTGGATGTTCTCGACCACCACGATGGCGTCGTCCACCACCAGGCCGATGGCCAGAACCAGCGCCAGCAGCGTCAAAAGGTTTAGCGAGAATCCCAGCGGCGCCAGCACGATGAAGGTCGCCAACAGGCAGATGGGCGCCACGATCGACGGGATCAGCGCCGCCCGCAGACTACCCAGGAAGATGAAGTTGACCAGGGCCACCAGCGCCATCGAAATGCCGATGGTGATCCACACCTCGTCGATGGCGTGCGAGGTGAAGACCGAGTTGTCCGAGCCGATCTCGATGGTCACGCCGGGCGGCAGGGTCGGCCGGATCTGGTCGATCATCTTGTGAACGCCGTCCGAGATGGCCAGGTCGTTCGACTGGGCCTGGCGGGTCACGGCCAGGCCGATCTGATCCATGCCGTTACCGCGGAACAGGCGACGATCCTCTTCCGGCGCCTCCTCGACCCGGGCGATGTCGCCCAGGCGGGTGACATAGGTGGGCTGTCCCTGAATGATGGCCGAGGACCCGCTGCCCGTGCCGGTCGCCACCGATGCGGAGGCCGAGGCCGAGCCCCGCGTGCCGATGGGCAGCTGGCGGAAGTCGTCGGGCCGGGCGTAGGTGCGCGCCACCCGCACGGTGTAGTTCTTGGCCGTGGATTCCAGGGATCCCGCCGGCAGCTCCACATTCTGGTTGGTCAGGGCCGTCTCGACATCGTTGACCGTCAGGCCGCGCGCCGCCATCGCCGCCGAATCCAGCCAGATCCGCATCGAATAGCGCTGCTCGCCATAGATATTCACCTGGGCCACGCCCGGCACGGTCGCCATCCGGTCGACCAGATAGCGGTCGGCGTAGTCGGTCAGCTGCAGCCGGTTCATGCTGGTCGAGCGCAGGAAGACGATGATGATCGGCTGGCTGTCGGAATCGGCCTTGGCCACCTCAGGCGGATCGGCCTGGTCCGGCAGGCGGCCGACCACGCGGCTGACCCGGTCGCGCACGTCGTTGGCGGCGTCGTCGATGTTGCGGTCCAGCGAGAACTCGATGTTGACGCTGGAGCGGCCGTCGCGGCTGGTGGAGTTGATCCGCTCGACGCCCTGGATGCCCGCGATCTGCTGCTCCACCGGCTCGGTGATCCGGCTTTCGATCACCTCGGCCGAGGCCCCGGCGTAGCTGGTGTTGACCGAGACGATGGGCGGATCGACGTCGGGCAGTTCGCGCACGGGCAGGAAGAAGAAGGCCGCCGCGCCGATCACGCACAGGACGATGGCGGCGACGGCCGCGAAGACCGGCCGCCGGACCGAGACATCGGACAGCATCATTTCGCGGCGCCCGCTTTACGCTCGGCGCCGGCGACGCTGACGGGCGCGCCGGGCTGGATGCGGTTCAGGCCGGAACCCACGATCCGTTCGCCGGGCTCCACGCCCGACAGGATTTCCACGAAGCCGTTCTCGACCGCGCCGGTCTCGACCTCGACCCGCTGGGCGGTGGACCCGTTCTGGCCGGGCGCGATGCGATAGACGAAGGCGCCCGCCCCTTCGTACTGAACCGCCGATTCCGGGGCCGCCGCCGTCTGGCGCTGGCCCTGCTGAACGACCACGCGCAACAGCATTCCGGGGCGGATACGTCCGCCGGGATTGGGGAATTCAGCGCGGGCTGTGGCGGCGCGGGTCGCCTCGTTGACGCGGGTGTCGATCAGGGCGATCCGCCCCTGGAACGGGGCGTCGCCATAGGCGTCCGCCGTCGCCGTGATCGCCGCGCCGGGTTGCAGCACGTTCAGATACCGCTCAGGCAGCGGGAAATCCACGCGGATGGTCGAGGTGTCGTCCAGGGTCGCGATCACGGCGCCCGGGTTGATCAGGGTGCCCGGCGTCACGGTCGTCAGCCCCATCCGGCCCGCGAACGGCGCGCGGATCACCCGGTCGCCGCGACGCGCCTGCGCCGCCTGCAGCGACGCGCGGGCCGTCTCCAGCCCCGTCTCGGCCTGCTCCAGCATGACCTGCGGCGCCACGCCCCGGTCGGCCAGGGCCTTGTAGCGATCATATTCGCGCTGGGCCTGATTGAGGTTGGCGCGCGCCTCGATAATGGCGGCGTCCTCTTCGCGCGCCTGCAGCTCGACCAGTGGCGCGCCGGCCGACACCAGCTGGCCGTCGGTGAACAGGACGCGCGTGATCAGCTCGGTGGTGGACGAGGTGACATTGACCGACCGCTGGCCGCGCGCCACGCCCAGCACCCGGATCTGATCCGAGAACGGCCGCTGGGCGACCACGGCCTCCGACACCTGCTGCCCGCCCCGCCGTCCGCCGCCCCCGGCGCCGGGTCCCTGCGCCGACTTGTCGTTGGAGGTGGCCACCTTGACCACGGCGGCGACGACCATCAGCGCCAGCAGGATCGCGGCGGCGACGAGGAAGAAGTGACGTTTGATCACGCAGCGAAACTCTCGATCAGGAAACGCCGCATGCATGGCCGTCTAAGGCGGCTTGCGCAACGTAATCCGATACTAACGCGCCGCGCGACCGTTTCCGTCGCGGAAATCCGCCCTAGAAGCGTCGCCAGATCGCGACGGTCGGGCCGTGGGCCGCCGGCGTCTGGCGCCCCGCCACCGTCTGTCTCCATCCAGCCTGCAGGCTCCAGCGGCCCAGGTCTCGCACCACCGACGCCTCCACCGACAGCCAGCGGGCGCCGCCGTCCGCCGCACCGCCATAGACCTGGCCCAACGCCATCCAGCCGCCGCCGAAGCGAGCGCCCGCCGTTGCGTCGATCCGCGTTTCATCTGGCAAGCCGTCGCGCAGACGCCGCGCGGCCTGGACCTCGACAAAGGTCTGGTCCATCCCCCAGCGCGGCCCCGTCGACCGCCCTGCCGACAGCCGCGCCTCCCAGTCGTGTTCGCCGACGCCGGGCGGCGCATAGTCCGCGTTGCGCCCTTCACCGGCCCGGCTGTATCCGCCGTAAAGGCTGACAGCGCTGTGAGCGTCGCGAAACACCTGCCAGGTCGCGCCGATCTCTATCGGACCGCGCCCCTCGTAATCGACAAAGGCGTCCTCGCCCTCCTGCCAGTCGGCCTTCAATTGCAGGGTCAGCCGGTCCGTCGCCCCGTATTCGGCGAACAGACCCAGCCGCGCATCGCGGCGCATCGCCAGCAGGGGCGTATCGTCGCCTGACGGATCGAAACCGCTGTCGGCCTTCAGGCGCTCGTATTTGACGATGGCCTGGCCCTGGCCCCTGGGCTGGACCCAGGCCCCGGCCTGGGCCGTCTGGGCGACGCCGAGGGCCACAGCGCCCCCCGCCGTCGCCAGAATCAGACGTCGTAACCCGGCGACTTGCGCTCCAGCTGGCGCAGCGCGCCGGGCCAGGCCAGGGCCGAGACGAAGCCGATGCCCCGCCCCTGCTCCCGGGTCTCCTCCTGCGCCGCATCCGGGGCCAGCAGCACATGTTCGCGTCCGCCCGACAGCGCCGCCACCTGCTGCGCGCAGGCTCTCTCCAGGAAGAAGATGCCGATCCATGCCTGCGCCGCCGTTTCCCCGACCGCCAGCGTGCCGTGGTTGCGCAGCAGCATCAGCGGTTTGTCCCCCAGGTCGGCGACCAGACGTTCGCGTTCATCATGGTGCAGAGCCAACCCCTCGTACCCATGATACGCAACCTGATGCTGCAGTAAACAGGCGTTCTGGCTGATCGGCAGCAAACCTTCGGCCTGCGCCGCCACGCCCACGCCGCTGACCGTGTGCAGGTGGATGACGAACCTGGCGTCCTCGCGCGCGGCATGGACCGCCGAGTGGATGGTGAAGCCCGCCGGATTGATGAAGTTGGTCGTGTCCTGGACGATATTCCCCTCCAGATCGACCTTCACCAGCGACGAGGCGGTGATCTCATCGAAATAGAAACCGTAGGGATTGATCAGGAAATGATGCTCCGGTCCCGGCACGCGCGCCGAGATGTGGGTGAAGATCATGTCGTCCCAGCCGTGCAGCGCGACCAGCCGATAGAGCGCCGCCAGATCGACGCGCGCCTGCCATTCGGCCTCGGACACGCGCGACTTGATCGAGGGATTTGCACCGTCCGCCATGGTTTCCTCCTGCCTCTGACTGGGCGTTTGGGGGAACCGTCTTCCTCGCAACGCGCGGCGTCAAGCGCCAAGGCCAAGGCTGACGTGACGTCATCCTGGCGCGCGGAGACGTGGTTAACCCGACCGTAACGGAACCTGCCTAAGCTTGACCTATCCGTCGACGGTTCGAGGAGCCGCTGTGTCTGTCGTTCAACTGGAGCCGGCCCGCGACGGCTGGGACGACCGCACCGTGACGCAGATGTTGAGCCTGGCCCGCAGCCGGTCGGCCGAGGATCGCCAGCGTCTGTTGCTCAAGGTCACCGGCCTGTGCGAGGGCGCCGCGCCGCCGCCCAGCCTCGCGCCCCTGCTCGCCGACATCTTCCTGACCCTGACCGCCCAGGCCGAGCGCGACATCCGCCTGGCCCTGGCCGAACGGATCGCCGGCGTCGACTGGGCCCCGCCCGCCCTGATCAATATGCTGGCGCTGGACGAGATCGAGATCGCCCGCCCCGTCATATACTCCAGCCCGCTGCTGAAGGACGCGGACCTGATCCGTCTGCTGATCGAGGCGACGCTGGAGCATCAGATCGCCGTGGCCCGGCGACCCGGCCTGTCCGGCGCCGTCTGCGACGCCATCATCGACCGGGGCGAAGCCGTGACCATGACCGCCCTGGCCTCGAACCGCACCGCCCAGATCGGCGAGGCGTCCATGCGCCGGCTGGTCGATCAATCGCGCCGCGTCGCCGGCCTGCGCGCGCCCCTGACCCGCCATCCCCGCCTGAACGAGGATCTGGCCCAGGAACTCTATCAATGGGTCGGCCAGGCCCTGCGCCAATCCATCGGCGAACGGTTCCGCATCGACGACGCCCAGTTGAACGCCGCCGTCCAACAGGCCGCCAGCGCCGCGGTCGGCACGCCGGAATGGCGCGGCGCGCCCGCCAGTCGCCTGGCCGAAAACCGGGAACGCATCGAGATGGAGCGACGCCTGGTGGACAAGCTGCAGGCCGCCGGTCAGTTGCGCCCGGGCATTCTGGTCCGCGCCCTGCGCGAGCAGCGCTTCGAACTGTTCGAACAGGCCCTGGCCGCTCTTGGCGGTTTCAGCGACGCCCAGGTCCACCATGCGGTGCGCGCGCCCACGGCGGAGCCCCTCTATCTGGCCTGTATCGCGGTCGGGGTGGACAAGGCGGTCTTCGCCTCCCTGCTGGTCGAGGTGCGAAAGCTTTCGGGCGGCATGCCCGGCGAGGGCGGCTGGACAACCACGCCCATGAATGCCCATTCCGCCTCGCGCGCCTTCCGTCAGATGATGCAAAACCCCGCGATCGTTTGACTTCGCCTCAAAGCTCGGCTCACGTCGCGCCGTGACCCAGACCGCGCCCTCCTCGACCGTGCCCGTCCCCGCCCTGGCGTTCGTGGCCAGCGACCGACCCGAGGCGCAGGACGCGCGGGCGGCCCTGATCGCCCGTTATGGCGCGGTGGCCGAGGAAGAGGCCGACGTGATCGTGGCCTTGGGCGGCGACGGTCAGATGCTGGAGACGCTGCACGGCAATATGCGCCGCCGCACGCCCGTCTATGGGATGAACCGGGGTTCCGTCGGCTTCCTGATGAACGATTATGAGGAAGACGACCTGCTGGAGCGGATCGTCACCGCCGAACGAACCCTCATTCATCCGTTGCAGATGGACGCCTGGACCGAGGCGGGCGAGGTCCACACCGGCCTGGCCATCAACGAGGTCTCCCTGCTGCGCCAGACCCGCCAGAGCGCCAAGCTCAGGATCACCGTCGACGACCGCGTGCGGCTGGAGGAACTGTCCTGCGACGGCTGTCTGGTGGCCACCCCCGCCGGGTCGACCGCCTACAACCTGTCGGCCCACGGCCCAATCATACCGCTCGACGCCCGTATCCTGGCCCTGACGCCGATCAGCGCCTTTCGGCCTCGGCGATGGCGCGGCGCCTTGCTGTCCCACGGCGCCAAGGTACGGTTCGACGTGCTGGAGGCGGACAAGCGCCCCGTCTCGGCCACCGCCGACAATTTCGAAGTCCGCCGCGTCGCCAGGGTGGAGGTGCGCGAACGACGCGACGTGGCCCTGACCATGTTGTTCGACGCCGGTCGCTCGTTCGACGAACGGGTGATGGCCGAACAGTTCGCCAACTGACTGGTGACGGCTTCTTAAGCCAAGCAGCCTAGTGTCCGCGAAAGACCTATGGAGCCCGCCATGAGCAACCCGGCGCAGATCACCCCCCCGACCAACGCCCTGCGCCTGAAGGTCGGCGGCGGCTTCGGCATCAACGCCGACGCCATCGCCAAGGCCGAAGAGGCGCTGAAGGCCATGTCGGCCCAGTTCGGCCAGTGGTTGAACGACGAGATCGTCAAGCTGGACAAGGCCCAGGCCGACATCCGTGAGCAGGGCTATACCCCCGCCACCGCCGAGGCCCTGTATTTCCGCGCCCATGACCTGAAGGGCCTGGGCACGACCTATGAATACCCGCTCGTGACCCGCATCGCCGGATCGCTGTGCAAGATGCTGGACGACGCCGAACGCCGGATGTCGGCCCCCGTGGCGGTGCTGGACGCCCATATCGACGCCATCCGCGCCGTGGTCCGCGATCAGATCAAGACCGACGAACACCCCACCGGCCGCGCCCTGGTTGAAACCCTGGAACAGCGTGTCGCCCAGCACCTGGCCGGCTGAACCAGGCTGAAACCCCGATAGGGAAAAAGGCCGGCCGACTGGCGGGCCTTTTGTCTTTTTGCAATCAGGCGGCGTTGGCGGCGGCTGGACCGGCGGCGGGCGACTGGTCCAGTCTTTCCATCAGATAGGCCAGGTCGTCGCGCAGCACATTCGGCCTTTGGGTCAGGAACCGCTCCAGCATCTGGTCGCGGAACAGGGCGCTTGAGGTGTCGATCCCCTCGGCCGCCAGGGCGCGCCAGGTGTCCACCCCGGCGCGGAAGGCGGGGAACAGGCGCGGCGGCAGTCCCGCCCGGTCATAGATGGCCTTAAGCCCTAGCGGTCCGGCGTCGTGAACCATCAGCCAGGCGCGGTGATGGGGCGTATTGGCCAGTTCGGCCAGACCATGTTCGAACATGGCCATCTGCCCCCGCGCCAGACCGCGCAGCAGCAGCGAGGCGTTCAACACCCGGCGCGCATTCAGTTGCGTCATGAAGGCGGCCATGTCCGCGCTGACGCCCGCCTGATCCACCAGATCGATCGTCGTGCGCTCTCGCGCATATTGGGCCAGGCGGATGGCGGTCTCGGGCGCCACCGCATGGCGGCTGATCAGATGCTCGCGCACCGTGTCGCTGGCCAGCTGGATCAGCCGTTCGGTGACCTGCAGCGGCAGAACCTGGCGATAGGCCACGGCGGTCAGCACCTCCGGCGCCTCGGCGAACCGTTCGACAACCAGGGCCAGGGACGGCTCGGACAGATCGGCGTTGTCGTTGGCGGCCAGCACCCGCACAGCCTGCTCGCACCCCTCGCCGGCCAGAACGTCGGCCACGTCGCGCGACACCCGCGCCCGGCCCGCCACCGCCACCTGCCGCACGGCCGAACCGGCGCGCACGATCTCGATCAGATCCTTGTCGCTGAAGGCGGGCGAGGCGGCGATGATCGGCAGGGCGATGCTGTCCAGGTCCCCGGCCAGCTTTCTCGCCACGTCGTTGGGGATCAGGTCCGACGCCTTCAGCGTCACCGCCATGGCCCGCCGCACCAGTTCGGCCGCGTCGTTGGCCAGCATACGCAGGATCTTCTGGGCCGCGGCGCGGTCCTCTTCACCCAGTTCGGCGCGCTCCATGTTGCGGCACAGCTTGTGCGCCGCCTCGGCGCGCTCGTCGTCGTCGGCCGCCTTGATCAGGCGACGAATGTCCACTTCGGTCAGGCGTGCGCGATAGGCGGTCATGGACGGCTCGTCAGGGAATCGGGCGTTGATCCCAAAATGAGACTGCCATGCTTAATGGGCGGTTTACCATCGGTTGAAATTCACCGACTCAGGTCGTTTCCTTGCCCGTTGGGGAAAAGGCGCCGCCGAAGCCGCTGCTGGACGACCCGTCCTGCCCCAGCAGCAGGGCCAGAAGCCCCTGATCCTGCTTCAGCCGATCCAGCCGCGCGGCCAGCATCTGGTCCTGTTCGCTCAGGCTGGGCGTCGAATATCGCGCCTCCCCCGCCCCCGCCGCCGGGGCGCCCTGGCCCGCCGTGCGTTGCAGATTGGCGTGAACCTCGGCCACCGTCGCGGCTCGCCCGTCGCGATAGAAGATGCTGCGGTTGGCGCGCGCCGCCTGCGGGAACATCGCCGCCGCGCTGCCGGCCGGATTGCGGTCCATCGCCTGCATCAGGTCCGCCGCCCCCGCCGGACCCAGGAAGTGCGCGGCGTAGAGATCGCCCGCCCCCGGCTCCTTGCCGGTGCGTCCGCGCAGATAGGCGGCGTTCGACGCCGTCAGTTCCGCCGCCATGGCCGAGGCCGCGTGCGGATCGAACCGCAGGTCCAGCACCACGTTGCGCGCCGAACCCTCCACCCGCCAGCGCCCGTCCGATCCGCGATGGATCAGGTCGGCGTACTGGCCATAGCCGTGCTGGGCGCCGTGCTGCTTGACCGTGCCCAGCCAGGTCTGTTCGATGAACTGGAACAGGCCCGCCGCCGAGGAGGTCGGGGCCTTGGCCGAGGGGTTCATCGCGCTTTCGCGGCGAGCGGTCTTGACCATGAAGTCGTAGTCGACGCCCACGGCCGCCGAGGCGCGCCTGATCGCCGCCTCCACGCCGCCCGCCGATGGAATCGCTCCGATGCCCATGCGCGCGATGGTCGGCGAACGTGGTTAACCAATCCCTAATCCTTAACGACAGCGTAACGGATCGACATTGGTCGAACGCGGGCGTCCTGCCGCAAAGCCGCCACAACCTGCGCGCTCAACTTGGCCTTACGGGCGCTGCGGGGGCGGTGAACGAGGGAGTTAGGCCATGATGATGCAAACCGCCGGCGGACCCGGCTTGATCAGCCCCATCGACTTCGGGGAACGCAAGAAACCCATCCCGCGCTGGATGCTGGCCGCCATCGGCGTCTCGGTGATCCTGCACGTCGGGGCCGGGATCGTGCTTTACAATCAACGGTTCGAGCTGAGCGGCCTGGCCGATCAGCCGGTGGTCGATGACCCGCCCTTCATCGTCACGATGGAGACGCCCAAGCCCAAACCCCTCCCGCCCACGGTCACGGCGGCCCCGCCGACGCCGATCCACAAGCCGACCCTGACCGTGCCGACCACCGTTCCGCCCGTCGCCCTGACCCCGCCCGAGAACCCGGCGAACACGGCCCCGCCCGGACAGCTGATCGTCAGCACGGCGCCCACGGGCGTCGAAGGCGGCACGGCGACGGTCGAGACCCCGCCCCGTGCGCCCTCGGTGATCAACAATCCGAGCTGGGCCAGCCGTCCGTCTGCGGCGCAGATGGCGCGGGCCTATCCGACCCGCGCGGCCGAGAACGGCACGCCGGGCTCCGCCAGCCTCAGCTGCGTGGTGCGGGTGGACGGCGGCCTGACCGGCTGCCGCGTCGTCGGTGAAACCCCGAACGGCCAGGGCTTCGGCCGCGCGGCCCAGAGCCTGACGCGCGACTTCCGCATGAACCCGCGCACCGTGGACGGCCGCCCCGTCGACGGCGCCACGGTCAACTTCACCGTCCGCTTCGCGATGGCGGACTAGAACCGGCCGGGATCGAGGGTGCGGGCGTGCGGCGACGCAGGCTCCCCCTCGATCGCATCGGCGACCGCCGCCCCGACCAGCGGCCCCAGCAGCCAGCCGTTGCGACGCGGCGCCAGGGCCATGAACACCCCCTGCCCGCCCGGCGCGGCGCCCGCCAGCGGCAGGCCGTCGGCGCTGGACCCGCGCACGCCCGCCCGCCATTCGATCTCCAGGGGCTCGGGCGGTCGGCCCAGCACGCGCCAGGCGGCCTCCAGCAGCCGTTCGCCCGTCGCCACATCCGGCCTCGTATCGCGACGCCCCGACTCCATCGTCGCGCCCACGACCACCCCCGCCCCCATCGGCGCGATATAGGCGCCCGGCCCGCGCACCACATGGCCGGCCAGCGCCTGTTTCGTCATCCCGATCTGACCGCGAACGGGCTGGATCGTGTCGACCTGTTCGCGCACCGCCTCGGGCAGGCCCGGAATGGCGGGATCAGCGCCCGTCGCCAGCACCAGGGCGCTCGCCGTCAGCGTCCCGCGATCCGTCGTCACGCGCCAACCGTCGGTCCAGCGCGAAACCGCCTCCACGCGGCCGATCACCGCCGCATCGCCCAGGGTCGCCCTCATCGCCGCCAGCGCCTGGGCGGGATCGACCTGATAATCCTCGTCCGTGACGACCCGGTCGCCGTGCAAATGCGCCTGAAACCCCAGCGACCGCATCCGCGCCGCGATCCCGGCCGCATCCCCGCCGCGCCACTCCGCCCGGCGTCTCGCCAAAGCGATTCCGGCGGCCGTGGCGAAATCGGGCCACAGGTCGCGCGCGGCGCGAAACAGGGCGGCGCATTCTGGCGAGGCGTCGTCGATCGCCGCCTCCATGGCCGGGGCGATCATGCCCGCAGCAACGGCCGAGGCGTTCGCTCCGCCCGGATCGATCACCACGACGGATCGCCCGCGCCGATGCAGTTCGAACGCGGTGCATAGGCCCAGCACGCCCGCGCCGACGATCACGATGGGAGGAGAAGACGTCACGGCCCGTCTGATCGGCCCGCGACGCCCTCAATGCAAGCCTCGGCTGACTATTCCGCCGCCATAGCCGCGCCCGCCGCCCGGTCCAGCCGCGCGACCAGCGCCGCGTGCTGGTCCCACAGGGCGGTCGGCAGCCGCTCGCCGAACCGGCGATAGAAGTCGGGGATCAGCGCCGCCTCCTCGACCCAGACGCCGGTGTCCACGTCCAGCAGGATCGCCATCTGCTCCGGCGTCAGCGTCAGACCCGACAGGTCCAGCGCCTCGGGCGACGGCGTCCGGCCGACCGGCGTGTCCACCGCCTCGGCCTCGCCGTCGATCCGCTCGGCGATCCACTTCAGCACACGAAGGTTGTCGCCGAAGCCCGGCCAGACGAACCGCCCATCCTGATCCTTACGGAACCAGTTGACAAAGAAAATGCGCGGCAGTTTCGACGCCTCGCGCCCCTGCCCCATCTTCAGCCAGTGGGCGAAATAGTCCCCCATGTTGTAGCCGCAGAAGGGCAGCATGGCGAACGGGTCGCGACGCAGTTCGCCGACCTTGTTCTCGGCCGCCGCCGTGCCCTCCGACGCCACGGTCGAACCCATGAAGACGCCGTGCTCCCAGTCGAACGCCTCCGTCACCAGCGGCACCGCGCTGGCCCGACGCCCGCCGAACAGGATGGCGTCGATCGGCACGCCCTTCGGGTCTTCCCATTCCGGCGCGATGGCCGGGCACTGGCTGGCGGGCGAGGCGAAGCGCGCGTTCGGATGCGCCGCCGGTTCGCCCGACGCCGGATCGTGCGGCTGCCCCTTCCAGTTGGTCAGGCCCTCGGGAGGGGTCCTGGTCATCCCCTCCCACCACACGTCGCCGTCGGCGGTCAGGGCGGTGTTGGTGAAGATGGTGTTGGTCGCCAGGGTCTCGAGCGCATTGTGGTTGGTGTCGCGGCTGGTGCCTGGCGCCACGCCGAAGAAGCCCGCCTCCGGGTTCACCGCATATAATCGCCCGTCGTCGCCGAACCGCATCCACGCGATGTCGTCGCCGATGGTCTCGGCCGTCCAGCCCGGCAGGCTGGGCTGAAGCATCGCAAGATTGGTCTTGCCGCACGCACTCGGGAAGGCCGCGGCCACATATTTCGCCCGGCCCTTCGGATCGGTCAGCTTCAGGATCAGCATATGTTCGGCCAGCCAGCCCTCGTCGCGGGCCATGACCGAGGCGATCCGCAGCGCATAGCATTTCTTGCCCAACAGGGCGTTGCCGCCATAGCCCGAACCATAGGACCAGATTTCGCGCGTCTCGGGGAAATGGACGATCCATTTGTCGTCGTTGCAGGGCCAGGCCACGTCCGCCTGCCCCTCGGCCAAGGGCGCGCCCAGCGTATGGACGGCGGGCACGAACACCCCCTTGTCGCCCAGCTGATCCAGCGCCGGCTTGCCCATCCGGGTCATCACCCCCATCGACAGGGCGACATAGCCGCTGTCGGTGATCTCGACGCCCAGGGCGCTGATTTCCGAGCCCAGCGGCCCCATGCAGAAGGGCGCGACATACATCGTCCGCCCGGCCATGCAGCCGTCGAACAGGCCCGCCAGACGGTCGCGCATCTCGATCGGATCGGCCCAGTTGTTGGTCGGCCCGGAGTCCGCCTCGTCCTCGGAACAGATGAAGGTCCGGCTTTCGACCCGCGCCACGTCGCGCGGATCGGAGGCGGCGTAGTAGCAGCCCGGCCGCCTGTCCTGATCCAGTTCCTTCAGCGTGCCCTTGGCCAGCAGATCGGCGACGATGGCCTGTTTCTCGGCCTCCGATCCGTCGCACCAGTGCACGCGGGCGGGCCGGGTCAGGGCGGCGATCTGCTCGACCCAGGCGATCAGCCCGGCATGGGCGGTGGGCGCCGGACGCAATCCGGGCGTGGTGGAAATGGACAAGGACGTCTCCTGAGCAAAGGAGGCCTGGCGATCTGACGCCGCCATGGCCCGAAAACATTACGATCACGCACTGTTACAGGCGAATTGCGCCCCCGGCCCTTCGGCGTCAAATCGTGCAAGAAATCGGCGGATCGTCCGTCTTTGGCGGTGAGAAATCACAGATGCCCTGAGCGCCGTCTGGCGGTATCAGGGCGTATGAACAGTCTGGATTCCATCGCCGCCCTGCCGGACGGCGCCCTGACCTCGCCGGCCGCGCGCCGCAATGCGGAGCCGATCCTGCGCGTCCTGCGCGCCCATCTCCCGGCCGCCGGATCGGTGCTGGAGATCGCCTCGGGATCGGGCGAACACGCCGTCGCCTTTTCGTCAGCGATGCCCGGCCTGCGCTGGACGCCCAGCGACCCCAGCGCCGAGGCGCGCGACAGCATCGCCGCCTGGACCCGCACTGCCGCCCTGCCCAATCTTGCGGCGCCGCTAGACCTGGACGGCCAGGACCCGACGACATGGCCGACCGGACCGTTCGACGCCCTCTATTGCGCGAACATGACGCACATCAGCCCCTGGTCGGCGACCGAGGGGCTGATGGATCTGGCGGGCCGGGCCCTGAGACGTCCGGGCGGCCTTCTGGTTCTGTACGGCCCCTATCGCGAGGCGGAAGTCCCATTGGCGCCGTCCAACGCCGCCTTCGACACCAGTCTGAAGTCGCGCAATCCCGACTGGGGCCTGCGCGACCGCGACGCCGTTCAGGCCCTGGCCCGCGCCCACGGCCTGATCGCCACGCTGCGCGTCCCCATGCCGGCCGAGAACCTGATGCTTCTGTTCAGAACTGTCTGATCAGGTCCATTCAATCAGGACAGGGCCGCGACCGCCTTGGACAGGTCCGCCCGTTCGTTCAGCACGGTCGGCTGACCGCCGCCAAAAATGGCCGCCTCGGCCTCGGCTTCGACCTCCACCCCGAACCGTTCGGCCGTCAGGGCGACGCCGTCGGCGAAGGCGAGGATGGTCAACTCATTGGCGCGGGCCAGATCGATCAGCGAACGCACCGCCGCCAGCGACGCCTCGTCGCTCGATCCGCCGGGCACGACCAGCCCCTTCAACCGGCCTTCCGCAATGTCCCTGGCCGTCGCGGTGGCCAGCACGGTCACGCCGCCCGCCGACAGACTGGCCTCGCCGGTCGACATCGGCGCCAACCCGACGCCCTCGCCCCGCAACGCCCCTTCCACATCGCCCAGCGCCCCGAACTCCATATTGCGCCGCATCACCAGACCCATGCGCAGACGGATGGGAACGGGGCGGTTGAAGCCGTTGCGGCGCGGTCCAGCGGAAGATTTGTTTTGAGCGTACAAGACGTATCCTTTGTGGGTTTCAATAATGTCTCGGATTCACCGCCCGAAGCGCACAAATCCTTCACCCCGATCGCCAGAAAAACAGACATCGACGGACCCGACAAAAGCCGTCCGGCACTCTGACTGATTTGGGGTGTTCCGAGGGATATAGTGTCGATGCGTCGCGCATCAACCCGCAGACCGGGAATCACATGGCCATGATTGCTGAAATCCAGCCCCCGCCTTGCCCGCGCCAGGCCCCGCCCCTAGACAACCGCATCGACTGGACGACGGAATCGCATGGCCTTCACCCGCACCTATGACGGCGACGAACCCGTTCGCGTGAACAAATGGCTGGGCCAAACCGGCGTCTGTTCCCGGCGCGAGGCCGACAGCCTGATCGCCAACGGCCTGGTCTCCATCGACGGCGAGACCATCGCCGATGCGGGGCGCAAGATTCAGCCCGGCGAAACCCTGACCCTGAACGACACCGCCCAGGCCGCCCTGGCCACCGGCATGACCCTGGTGCTGCACAAGCCGGTCGGCTTCGTCTCGGGCCAGCCCGATCCCGGCAAGGTTCCCGCCGTGCGCCTGTTGAAAACGCCCAATCGTATCGGCCAGGGCGAAACCCCCGCCCGCGACGCCTCCCTGCCCCCCATCGGCCGCCTGGACGAGGATTCGCGCGGTCTTCTGCTGCTGTCGTCCGACGGCGTGGTGGCCAAGGCCGTGATCGGACCCGCGTCGGAACTGGACAAGGAATACCTCGTCGTCGTCGAAGGCCAGATCACCGAGGGCAAGCTCAGCAAGCTGCGCCACGGCCTGTCCCTGAACGACAAGCCGCTGAAGCCCGCCCGCGTCACCCAGATCGAACCGCAACGCCTGCGGTTCATCCTGACCGAGGGCAAGTATCGCCAGATCCGTCGCATGTGCGAGCTGGTCGGGCTGGAGGTCGTGGACCTATACCGTATCCGCATCGGCCCGCTTGAGTTGGGCGACCTGCCCGAAGGCCGCTGGCGTCACCTGACCGATCAGGAACGCGCGGCTATCATCGCGGCTTCTACGGCCTCGGCCTGACACCGGGTTCAGTCGACCGGAATCCCAGGTCATCATTCCGGGGCGTCCGAAGGACGAACCCGGAATGACGTTATCCGGCTGAATGTCGTTTGGCCCTCAGTCCAAGGCCCTGAACCACCGATCCAGCAGCTCCGCCTCGGCGCGGCGCGCCTGGGTGCGTTCGGACGCCTCGGCGTCCACGCCCCATTGATCCTCCTGGAACGCCTCGTCGATCCGCGACAGGTCGAACGCCTCTCCCCCGCTGAGCGCGCCCCGCTCGACCGCCAGCGCCAGCACCGCCGACCCCAGCAGGGGCACGGCCGTCGCAAGGCCGGTCAGGCGGAAATCATCCAGCGTCAGGGCGTGGGCCTTGACCCTCGCGATGGCCTCGGGCGACTGCGGCCGGTGGACGATGCCGCTGGTCGGCTCCAGCACGACCCCCATCTCGCGCGCGGCCCAGTCTCGCCAAGGCCCCCATTCGCGGGCCTGCCGCTCGACCAGGGTGGTCGGATGCTCGGCCAGGTAACAGACCACGTCCGATCCGGCATAGGCCGCGATCTCGTCCGCCACAGCCTCGCGCGCGGCTCCGATGCGGTCGATGGCGGTCGAGGCCAGCCGCGTCGCCGGCATGGTCGACGGGTCCAGAAACTCCCCCTGCGCCGCCCACTCCTCCGCCGCCATCCGGGCCGCCGCCTCGGTCGGCAGCGTCAGCGGCGCCTTGTCCGGCGTCTTGGGCGTGCGCCCATCCAACTGCACCGCCCACCCCCCGCCTGGATGCGCGCCCACGCTCGCCTCGGTCCAGAACCGCGCAATACGATCCGGCGAAAGCTCCACGAAGCGCGGACGATGCGGGGCAGGCTGGTCGGTCATGGAAACTCCGTCGAAGATCAGAGGTGGAACGGCCGGACCGTCACCGGATTCGCTTCACGCCCAGGAAGGGGTCGTCTTCGGCCTCGTCCTCGGTGAAGCCGAAGTGGGCGAAGCCGGCCTTCATTTCGGGGCTGAGGGGCGCCGTGACCTTCAGGACGCCGCCGCGCGGGTGGTCCAGTTCGATGCTGCGGGCGTGCAGTTGCAGCTTCAGCGGCCCCGACAGTTCGCGCGACTTCTCGTCGCCGTATTTCGGGTCGCCCAGGATCGGGTGGCCGATCCCCGCCATATGGGCGCGCAGCTGGTGCGTCCGACCGGTGAAGGGCCGCAGCGCCATCCACGCCGCCCGGTGCGAGGCGCGGCTGATCGTCGAGAAGGCGGTTTCCGCCGGTTCGGCGCGCGGGTCCTTGCGCTCGGCCGGGCGCATCATCTCGAAGTCGTTGATGCCGGTCTTCTTCAGCGGCATGTCGATCTGGCCCGAATAGGGTTTCGGATTGCCGATGACGATGGCCCAATAGGTCTTCTTGGCCTGACGCCGCGCAAAGGCGCCCGCCAGCCGCTTGGCCGCCTCTGGCCCCTTGCCCAGCAGCAGGACGCCGGATGTGTCGCGGTCCAGCCGGTGAACCAGACGCGGCCGCGCCAGCCCCTCGCCCCAGGCCGACAGCAGCCGGTCGACGTGGCGGCTGGTCTTGGTGCCGCCCTGAACCGCCAGCCCGTGCGGCTTGTTGATGGCGATCACCATATCGTCTTCGTACAGCACCAGCGACTTGGCGAAGGCGATGTCCTTCTCGGTCAGGGTGTGGGCGTCCCCGGCCTGGCGCGAAGTGTCGTCAGGGATCGGCGGCACGCGCACGGCGGCCCCGGCGGTCAGGCGGCCTTCGGGCTTGATGCGGGCGCCGTCCACGCGAATCTGGCCGCTGCGGGCCATCTTCTGCACCTGGATGTTGGACAGGTGCGGCCAGCGCCGGCGGAACCAGCGGTCCAGGCGGATGCCGTCCTCGTCCTCAGCGACATAGATCGTCAGGACTTCGCGCTTGGGGGCGTCTGCTGCGGGTGGCTGGTCGGTCAAACGGAAACTCCAAGGGCGCGGCGGGCGATCATCAGGCCGACAAACAGGGCGCCGATAGCCAGAACCACCGAGCCGATCACATAGGCGGCCGCCAGGCCGATCTGACGGCGCTCGATCATCTGCACCGCCTCCAGCGAATAGGACGAAAAGGTCGTGAACCCGCCCAGCACCCCGACGGCGGCGAACAGCCTGACCGCCTCCTGCTGCGCGCCGCCCCGGAACGCCAGCCAGCCGGTCAGCAAGCCCATCAACAGGCCGCCCGCGACATTGGCGGCGAATGTGCCGACCGGCCATCCGGCGTTCGGCGCCCATCGACCGGCCGCGACGCCCAGCCCATAGCGCGCCATCGAACCGATGGCGCCGCCGGCCGCGACAAGAAGAAAACGTGTCATCGTGCGGCCTTCTATACGCGGACCGCGGCGAAAGCGATGGTCAGCGCGGGATGGAGCTCTGCACCGACCGCGCATCGTAGGCATAGGGGCTGTCAGGCTTGGCGCCCCGGCCCATGACGACCTCCAGCGTGGTCGAGGTCGGCTGCGGCCCGCTGAAGTTCAGGCCCACGCCCACCCCGACGCCCGATGCGGAATAGCCGCCGTAACGGCTGCTGCCGCCGCCGATGGATACGCTGGGGCTGACGCCGCCCGCGCCGCCGGGACGGCCGTCGGTCCAGCTCTGCGTCACCTCGAACCAGCTATAACCCTGTTCGGTGGTCAGGTCCGCCGCCCGCACCAGCGCCCAGTCGGCGACACGACCCGCCGCGCCCACGCCATTATAGGTCACGCGGTATCGGTTGCTCTCGATCCGCTGCTCGGAATACCCCTGCCCGCCGCTTCCCCGCTGCTGGCCATAGGGCGCCAGGCTGGCGCAGGCGGTCAGGGCCAGGGCGGACAGGCCGGTCAGGGCGATGGCGAGACGTTTCATCGGGTGAATCCTTTCAACGACATAGCGTCGCAATGAGACGGGCGTTCCCTCATACACGCAAGGCCAGCGCGATCAGAGCCAAGGCCGCAGGAACCGCCTGCACCAGCAGAATCTTCCGGCTGACCGTCGCGGCCCCGTAAAGCCCCGCGACCACCACGCAGGCCAGAAAGAAGACCTTGATCTGAAACCCGCCCGCGCCCAGCCACAGCCCCCACGCCAGACCCGCGACCAGAAACCCGTTGTACAGGCCCTGGTTGGCGGCCATCACCTTGGTCGCCTCGGCCTTTTCCACACTCAGGCCAAAGGCTTTTCGCCCGCGCGGCGTGGTCCACAGCGCCATTTCCAGCACCACGATATAGGCGTGGATCAGCGCCACGATGACGATCAGCAGGGTCGCGATCACGGGCGGCTTCTTGAGGTTCGAACCGTCTTATAGACCCAGCGCGCGCCGCAGCGTCTGGAAATCTTCCGGCGGCGGGGCCTCGACTGTCGTGGTCCCCCCTTCGGGATGCGGAAAGCTCAGTTTCGCCGCGTGCAGCATCAGGCGCGGCGCGGGTCCGACCGGCGTGGTCAGGGCCCCGCCATAGCGCACGTCTCCGATCAGCGGCCGCCCCAGATGCGCCATATGCACCCGCAACTGATGCATCCGCCCGGTCAGCGGCTCCAGTTCCATCACCGCCCCGTGATCGCTGGCGGCCAGGGTGCGGTATCGGCTCTGTGACCCTTGCGCGCCCGGCGCGTCGAAGGCGACGACCCGCATATAGGATTCGCGCCCGATCTCCTCGCGGCGCAGGGGCGCATCGACCGTGCCGGATCGCGGGTCCGGCGCCGCCGACAGCAGGGCCAGATAGGTTTTCCTGAACCGCCGCATCTGCAACGCCTTGCCCAGAAAACCGGCCGCCGGCTTGGTCTTGGCCGCCAGGATCACGCCCGAGGTGTCGCGGTCCAGCCGATGCACCAGTTCCGGCCGCTTGCCGTTCGACCGCGCAAACGCCCACAACAGGTCGTCCAGCGTGTGCGCCTTGATCCGTCCGCCCTGGCTGGACAGGCCGCTGGGCTTGGAAAAGGCGAAGATATGGGCGTCCTCGTGGATCACCCACGACCGGACGGCGGCGATCTCATCTTCGGACAGGGCGACGGGCTGGCGTTCGGACATCGGGCGCTTCTAGAGGTCAGTCCGCCGGATCGTCCACCGCCATCCGCGCCCGCATCGCGGCCCAGCGCTCCAGCCGCGCCTTGACCTTCTCCTCGTGCCCCTCGCCCTTGGGCTGATAGAAGGTGCGACGCTCCATCTCGTCGGGGAAGAAGTTCGCGCCCGAAAACCCCTCGGGCGTCGAGGGGTCGTATTGATAGCCCTTGCCGTAGCCCAGCGACTTCATCAGCTTGGTCGGGGCGTTGCGGATATGGGCGGGCGGCATCAGCGATCCGGTCTCATAGGCCGCCTTCTTGGCCGCCTTGAACGCCTCATAGACCCCGACCGACTTGGGCGCAGTGGCCAGATGCACCACTGCCTGCGCCAGCGCCAGTTCGCCCTCGGGGCTGCCCAGGAAGTCGTAGGTGTCCTTGGCCGCATTGGCGACCAGGATCGACAGGGGGTCCGCCTCGCCAATGTCCTCGACCGCCATCCGCACGATCCGCCGCGCCAGATACAGCGGATCCTCGCCCCCGTTCAGCATCCGCGCCAGCCAATAAAGCGCCGCGTCCGGGTCCGACCCCCGCACCGATTTATGCAGGGCTGATATGAGGTTATAGTGTTCTTCTCTACTCTTGTCGTAGGCGGGCGCCCGGCGCTGCAGCACCCCCGCCAGCCCCTGCACGTCCAGCCGCTCGTCCTCTGGCAGGTCGAACAGCACCTCCGACATGGTCAGCAGATAGCGCCCGTCCCCGTCCGCCAGCGCCAGCATCGCCTGACGCGCCTCGGGCGTCAGCGGCAGGGCCCGCTCCATATGCGCCTCGGCGCGGCCCAGCAGCTGATCCAGCGCCGCATCGTCCAGCCGTTTCAGCACATAGACCTGGCTGCGCGACAGCAGGGCCCCGTTCAGCTCGAAACTGGGGTTCTCGGTCGTGGCCCCGACCAGTGTGACCACCCCCGCCTCAACGAAGGGCAGGAAGCCGTCCTGCTGGGCGCGGTTGAAGCGGTGAATCTCGTCCACGAACAACAGGGTCGACTGCCCCGCCGCCCGTCGCATCCGCGCCGCCTCGAACGCCTTTTTCAGGTCCGCGACGCCGGAGAAGACCGCGCTGATCGCCTGATATTCATAGCCCGCCGCCTGGGCCAGCAGCCGCGCGATGGTGGTCTTGCCCGTCCCCGGCGGCCCCCACAGGATCATCGACCCCAGCCGCCCGGCCTCGATCATGCGCCGGATCGGCCCGCCCGGCCCCAGTAGATGGTCCTGCCCCACCACCTCGTCCAGCGTGCGCGGGCGCAGCCGGTCGGCCAAAGGGGCGTCGGGGGGCAGAATGCCGGAGGCTTCGAACAAATCGCTCATGGGTGCGACCTATGTAGGCGTTCGCCTTCGGCTTTTCACGCGCTAGTATCGCATCCCGACACGGAGACCGCCCTCATGACCGACGCCCGCCCCGACCAAGGCCCGACTTCCGGCGTGACGCCCCGTCTGACGATCCCGTCGCGCGGCGCCTCGGCGGCGGTGGACTTCTACATCATCGCCTTCGGGGCCGAGGTTCTGGATCGCCGCCTGGCCGACGACGGCGAGCGGCTGATGCACGCCCATCTGCGGATCAACGGCGCCAGCGTCATGGTGAACGACGAGTTCCCGGAATACACCGGCGTCCAGGACGTACGTCCCGCCGGCGTGACCCTGCATCTTCAGGTCGCCGACCCCGACGCCTGGTGGACCCGCGCCCTGGTCGTCGGCGGCGCCGAACCCGTCATGGACATGGCCGATCAGTTCTGGGGCGACCGCTACGGCGTCCTGCGCGACCCCTTCGGCCACACATGGTCCATCGGGGGCCCGACGAAGGGCTGAAGCGCCCTTCCCTTATCTCAGCACGCCCCGGATCTGACGGCCGCCGCGGTTGATGACGACCTCCCACGGGCCGCGACCGGAACTGGCGGCCTCGACGTCGCGGGCCGAGGCGATGGCGCGGCCGTTGATGCTGACGATCAGGTCGTTCTGGCGGAAGCCCGCCCGCGCTGCATAGCCGCGCCCCGACAATCCGGTGACGATCACCCCGCTGGCGAACGGATCGCCGCCCAGCCGGTCGGCCAGCGCCGGGTTCAGCGCCACCACCTCGGCGCCCGCGAACGGACCGGACGTGATGGTCACGCCCCCGTTGGGATCGGCGTCGCCCGGCAGGGGCTGCACCCGCGCCGTCAGGGTCTGGGCCCGCCCGTCGCGCAGGATGACGACCTGCACCTGATCGTTCGGATTGCGCGAGCCGACGCGATAGTTCAGCCCGCCCTGATCGTTGATCTCCTGGCCGTCGACGGCGGTGATGACGTCGCCCTGGCGCACGCCCGCGCGCGCCGCCGGGCCGTTGGCGTAAACCTCCGTGACCACCAGCCCCTGCGGCCGGCTCAGGCCCAGGCTGCCGGCGATGTCGCCGGTCACAGTGTCGCCCTTCACGCCCAGCCAGGGCCGCACCACCTGTTTGGCGCCGCCCAGGGCCGAATCCACCACCCGCTTGACCATGGCGGCGGGCACGGCGAACCCGACCCCGGCCGAGGAGCCGGATCGCGAGAAGATGGCGGTGTTGATGCCGATCAGATCGCCGTCCATGTCCACCAGCGCCCCACCCGAATTGCCCGGGTTGATGGCCGCATCGGTCTGGATGAAGGAGCCCGAATCGGAAATCCCCGTCTCGGTGCGGTTCAGGGCCGAGATGATGCCGTTGGTCACCGTCTGGCCCACGCCGAACGGATTGCCGATGGCCAGGACCAGATCGCCGACCTGCTGCTGCTCGCGATCGTCGATGGCCAGCACCGGCAGGCGGTCGCTGACATTCTCCAGCCTCAGCACGGCGATGTCGCTGCGCTCGTCGGCCAGGATGACCGTGGCCGGAAACTCGCGCCGGTCGTTCAGCACGACCTTGATCTGCTGGGCGCCGTCGATGACGTGGTTGTTCGTCACCACGATTCCGTCCGAACGGACGATCACGCCCGACCCGACCGATTCCGCCACCCGCGCCTGGGGAATGCCGCCGCCGAACAGCTGGAAGAAGGGATCGGCCTGCACCCGCTGCACGCTGCGGGCCGAGATATTGACCACGGCCGGCGCCGCCGAACGCACCACGGGCGCGAAGCTGGACTTCATTCCCCCGGCGTCGCTGGGCACGTTGCGCGTCGGCTGGGCGAACTCGCCCTCCTGCGCCTTGGACGGTTGAGGATTGCCGCAGGCTGACAGGGCCAGTGTGGCGGCGAGCACGATCGATCGGGTCTTCATCGTCATCCGAGGCTGCAAGGCTTCACGCCGCGCCATTCCGCACCCGGTTTCGGGCTGGATCAAGGCGCGTTTGCGTCTTAACGGTCAAGCTGTCGCCCCGTTCCCCGCCGGTGGAACGCCGCATGGCGCGAATCCCCCGCGCGCCCTATCTTGGGCTGCTCATGCCCATCCGTCGCCTCTCCCCCGAAACCGTCAACCGCATCGCCGCCGGCGAGGTGGTCGAACGGCCCGCCAGCGCCATCAAGGAGTTGGTCGAGAACGCCCTGGATGCGGGCGGGACCAATATCGAGATTCAGGCCGACGGCGGCGGCCTGTCGCGCATCCTGATCGCCGATGACGGCAAGGGCATCCCGCGAGCGGAACTGCCGCTGGCCATCGAACGCCACGCCACATCCAAGCTGGAGCCGGATGACGCGGGCGACGTGGACCTGCTGCGCATCCACACCTTGGGCTTCCGGGGCGAGGCCCTGCCCTCCATCGGCTCGGTCGCCCGTCTGTCCATCACCACCCGGTCCCGCGACGAGACCAACGCCTGGGCCATTCAGGTCGAGGGCGGCGAGACCCGCCCCCTGACGCCCGCCCCCTTCCCCGGTCCGCACGGCGCGCGGGTCGAGGTGCGCGACCTCTTCTACGCCACCCCCGCCCGGCTCAAGTTCATGAAGTCCGAGCGGGCCGAGGCCATGGCCATTTCGGAAGAGATCAAGCGTCAGGCCATGGCGCACGAGGCCGTCGCCTTCACCCTGTCGCTGGACGGCAAGGTGACCCTGCGCCTGCCCGCCGAACATCCCGGCGACGAAGGGCGGCTGAAACGCCTGTCCGCCCTGCTGGGCCGCGACTTCGAGGCCAACGCCCTGTTGATCGATCAAGAGCGGGACGGCGTGCGCCTGTCCGGCTATGCGGGCCTGCCCACCTATTCGCGCGGCAATGCGGCGCATCAGTATCTGTTCGTCAACGGCCGCCCGGTGAAGGATCGGCTGCTGCAAGGGGCCCTGCGCGGCGCCTATGCCGACTTCTTGGCGCGGGACCGGCACCCGGCCGCCGTCCTCTTCCTCGACATCGATCCCCTCTATGTCGACGTCAACGTCCACCCGGCCAAGGCCGAGGTCCGGTTCCGCGATCCGGCCCTTGTGCGCGGCCTGATCGTCGGCGCCCTGAGGCACGCCCTGCACGCGGCGGGCCACCGCGCCTCAACCACCGTCGCCGCCGACGCCCTATCGGGATTCCAGCCCCACACCGGCGTCGCCACACATCTCGGTTCCGGCCCCGCCTACAGCCCCAGCGCCCCCTCGGCCCGGGGGTTCAGCGGCTGGACCGGCTGGTCCCAGCCCGACGCCGCCGCCCAAATCATCCCCGGCCTCAACGAACGCAGCGCCCGCGTCGAACCGACTTGGGGCGGCCCGTCATGGCCATCGCAACCCGCCCCGGACAGCGACCTCGCCACCCGCCACCCGCCACTCGCCGCTCAACCTCAAGACCCCCTCGACTATCCGCTGGGCGCCGCGCGGGGCCAGCTTCACGCCAACTACATCGTCGCCCAGACCCGCGACGGCCTGGTCATCGTCGATCAGCACGCGGCGCACGAACGGCTGGTCTATGAGCGGATGAAGGCCCAGATGGCCGAGGGGTCCGTGACCCGTCAGGCCCTGCTGACGCCTGAGGTGGTCGATCTGGACCCCGCCGAGGCCGAGCGCGTCGCCGCCCGCGCCGAGGAACTGGCCGAAATGGGCCTGATCGTCGAGGCGTTCGGCGCCGGCGCCGTCCTGGTGCGCGAAACCCCGGCCATGCTGGGCGACACGGACGTTCAGGGCCTGATCCGCGACATCGCCGACGACTTGGCCGAACACGGCCAGGCCCTGTCGCTCAAGGAACGCCTCGCCGCCATCTGCGGCACCATGGCCTGCCACGGCAGCGTCCGCTCAGGCCGCATCCTCTCCGCCCCCGAAATGAACGCCCTCCTCCGCCAGATGGAAGCCACCCCGCATTCGGGCCAGTGCAACCACGGCCGCCCGACCTACGTGGAGCTGAAGCTGCACGACCTGGAGAAGCTGTTCGGGAGAAGGTGAGGCGCGATCAACCAGTGCTGCGCGCATCAATGCTGGCAACCAGCCGCTCCGCGATAAACTCGCGCAATTCGCTGTCGTTGAGGTGTGTAAGCGATGCGTCGTCTGGACTCAGACCAAGCTGTCGGGCCAGCTGTTCCCGATTATAATCGGCGTAAATATCCATCATCCCGCAAAACATCTCGTATGCATTCTTTGCGACCCCGCCATTTCGGCCGACTTCTCCGAAATAATTCTCACCGTACTCCGCATAATCGGCAGCAGCGGCCTCGCTCATCGTTTCGTGCAGAATGTGACCTTGGCCATCCGACGTCATCGCGACAGCCATTACGGATCGAGATTTTTCGCAGGCAGCAACCGATGTAACAGTAGCGATCAAACCGCCGGGTATCGCGTCGGCGAAATTATAAGTCTCACCTACCACCAAGCGCTTCTGTTCATTCGGCCTCAATTCAGAGGAAGGTCGCCCGTCAAAACTGTTCGGAAACACAGCAGCGTCAGCCAACGCCTGTGCAATTTCTAGCGCATCCTTGTGCTTCTGTTCCTGTCGGTAACGGTCAACATGGCGGAATATCCCTTGGCGATTGAAGTCAGGGATATTGAAGCCAAATGGGGCAATCGCCAGCACAGGCAGATCGTCCAAATAGCGGTGGCAGGCAATGTTGGTCACAAAAAGATAGGCGCTTTCCTTCGGGGCATTCTTGTTTCTTTCGAAACGTTCCAATGAACGGATTGCTGCCGTCATGCATTCGGGGCGGTTATCTTCGCTGATATTTTTATCCATCGGAGCATTGATATCGATAAATACCAACCGCTCTGCCTCTGACGGCTTGCGGAGCGCAGCGCACAGATGGGGGATCAGCCTACCAAGGGGTTTTTCGTCACTCCCTCCATCGTGGGTAGTGCGGCCGAGCATGCCTGCGACCGCTCGCATTTTGGCTTCAACTGAGTAGCGCTTACCTGTTGATTTCTTGATGGCAGCAAATTCGCAGTGCTTCGACTGCCTATCTGCCTCGTCCTCTAGAACCAGTTCGTATCCTGCCCGAATAAGCGAGCCAGCTACTACAAGCTCGTAGAATGCGCCCTGAAAATTTGCCGGATCTTTGAGGCGAGCAATCATGCGCGCCTGAAGCTCCACATTGTGCTCCATAAGATAGAGATTGTAGGCAAGACCAAGATAGCAGAACACGGCACCAGTCACATGGCCTGATGCAATCTCGCCGGGCGTTTTGATGAATTGCCGTTGATACAGACAGTATGCTTGGTACCACTGAATAATCGGATGCCGTTCAGGAAATGGCTTGGCAAACTCTTCCTTACCCCAAGCGCCCGGAAAAACTTGCTTGATGTAGTCGCTGAGGAAGTCTGGGAATGTCTTCCATCGATCCGACCAGACTAGGCGATTCTTGACCGCTATAAACTGCTGCTCGCCATCCTTAAAAGCGACGATGGGCTGGCCAAGCCCCTGCTGTCTTTGTCTGATAAGCTCGTCAGCCTGAACTCGCTGAAGCATTGCGGCGGCCTGGCGCGAGCGCGCGTCTGAAAACTCCGCGCGGCCATGACATCGCTTGTATTTCTCCCCGCTACCGCAGGGACATTTCTCATTTCGCCTAGGCTTTTTCATTTTTTGCGACCGAAGATATGTCGAGATTTATTCGAAATCACCATTCGAGCAATAGCATCGCATTTGATCTCGACTCCTCGTTCACGGTTCCCATGCCCTCCATCCTCTTCGTCTGCCTCGGCAACATCTGTCGCTCTCCCCTCGCCGAGGCCGCCCTGCGCGCGGAGGCCCAGCGGCTCCACCTCGACCTGATCGTGGATTCCGCCGGGACCGGGGACTGGCATGCGGGCGAGGCGCCGGACGCGAGGGCGCAGGCGACGGCGCGGCGGCATGGAGTGGAGATTTCGGGGTTGAGGGCGCGGCAGGTGACGCAGGCGGACTTTCGTCGCTTCACCCACATCGTCGCCCTGGACCATGACAATCTGAAAAACCTGCGCCGCCTGCGTCCCGACGACGCTGTCGCCGAACTCAGCCTGCTGCTCGACCACGTCCCCGGCCGCGAGGGCCAGGCCGTCGCCGATCCCTATTTCGGCGACGACGACGGCTTCGAGACCACCTGGGCCGAGGTCACAGCCGCCGCCCGCAATCTGGCGGTCAGGCTTCGCGGCGCGTGATCCGCCGCCAGATGCGCTTGCGCGCCTCGACCACCGACACGCCCAGCAGGGCCGCCACGGTCCAGAACAACGCCTCGGTCGACACCGCCGCCACGATCGCCAGGGTGATCCGCGCCCCGCGATCCACATCCAGATAAAGCCCGATCCCCAGAGAGCCCCAGGCGCACACCGCCGCGACCGCCAGCAACCCGGCCAGCAGCTTCAGAAGCCCTTTGCCGCGCGTCAGCACGCCGGATCTGGCCTTGTCCGTGGTTCCGGTTTCAATCGTCATGGCGAACTCCCTTGGTTTTTCGACGCCTGGGGTGAAAGTCTCGGCGATCTTCCGAGTCTTTCATCGCGACCGACGATTTCACGGAGACCCCCGCGATTGGGACGCGACCAGACCTTTGAGGCCCTGCTGAGCGAACATGGCGCCATGCTGCGCCGGATCGCCTCCGGCTATGAGGCGGATCGCGAGCGCCGCCGCGAGCTGGAGCAGGAGATTCTGCTGGCCGTGTGGCGGGCCGCGCCCCAACATCGGGGCGAGGCGCCCTTGCGCGCCTTCATCGCCCGCGTCGCCCACAACCGCGCCGTCACCCATGTCGCGCGCGAGGCCGCGGAACCGCGTCGCCAGCCGCTGGACGAAGCCGCACCCAGCGGCGACCCCACGCCCCATGACTGCGCCGAGACACGCGACCTGCACCTGCGGCTGGAGCAGGCGGTGCGCGCCCTGCCCCTGTCGCTGCGCCAGCCCGCCCTGCTGACTCTGGAAGGCTTCACCCCCGCCGAGATCGCCGAGATGCTGGGCCTGAACGCCAACGCCGTCTCCATCCGCCTGACCCGCGCCAAGGCCGCCCTGCGGCGAGCGCTCAATCCCGACGACCCGGCCCCAGAGGTTCGCGCATGACCGATCCCGACAAAGACTGGTCCGACCTGACCCAGGTCTGGACCGCGCCCGCTGTGGGCGAACCGGCGCTGGACGCCCATCTGATCCGCGAGTTGCGAATGCGTGACCGGCTGGCGCGGCTGAACTTCGCAGGCGAGATCGCAGGCGGCGTCGCCGTCATCGCCTTGATCGCCTGGGCCACCTGGACGAAGGGCCTGCCCTGGTCTGTCGCCTTGACGGCCCTGGGGTTCGTCGGCTTCGCCCTGGTCATGACGCTATGGTCCCGAAGCGGCGATCCCGGCCTGCTGACCGACACGCCCCAGGTCGCCCTGCGCTCGGCTCTCGCCCAGGCCCGCGCCGGGCTGCGCTGGGCCTGGGCGGGCGTTGCGATCAGCATCGCCGGGATGGCTTTCATGACCACAGCCGCCCTGCTGTTGCCCGGCCAGCGCGGAACGGACCATAGGCTGATGGCGGGGTTGGGCGGGGTCCTCATCCTGTGCATCGGATTTTATCTGCGTCACGCCAAACTCTGCCGACAGCGCATGGCGGCGCATGAGGCGACGCTGAACGCCCTGGCCGACGGATCCACGAAGACGCTTTAAATCAGCGACTTGGCGTCAACAGGCGTCGACCGGCGCAACAGCCTGCGCGGCCCGGTCTATAATTGCCGACGGTTTGACGCCGCCGAGGAGCACCGCCTGAAATCGCACCTTGTTACGCATTGCACTGTTTTCGGTGGCGCCATGCAGGTCGCAGCCAGCCCTCAGGCCGCCGCTCCCGCGCGCAGGAACAGCACCCGCGCCGCGCCATAGTCGCGGGCGTCCAGACGCTGATAGCCGGGGGTGTCGATGTCCGGCTCGTCGGACCCGCGCTCGAACACCACCAGGGCGCCGGGTTTCAGCCAGTCGCCTTCGGCCAGACGCGCCAGCGTCTGTTCGCCCAGCCCCTTGCCGTAGGGCGGGTCAAGGAAGGCCAGGTCGAACGCCTCGGCGATGGGGCCGGGCCTGACGCCCAGGTCGGTCGCGCTGCGGCGATGAACCCGCGTGCGGCCCATCAGGCCATAGGCGTCGGCGTTCTCGCGGATGGCGCCGCGCGCGCCGTCGTCCGTCTCGACGAACAGGCAGAAGCCCGCCCCCCGGCTGACCGCCTCGAACCCCAGGGCGCCCGATCCGGCGTACAGGTCGATGACCCGCATCCCGTGCAGGCTCTCGCTCCAGGCGGCGTGTTCCAGCACGTTGAACACCGCCTGACGCGCGCGGTCAGAGGTCGGGCGCGTGCCCTGCCCCTCCGGCGCTACGATGGCGCGGCCCTTCAGGCCGCCGGCGACGATCCGCATGGCGTCAGTCCTGCGGCGGCGCGAACTGGGCGTACAGTTCGGCCGTGGTCAGGCGCGGCCGGTCCCCCGCCAAGGCGTAGGTATCGGGCTTGCTATCGATGCAGAACTCGTCCTCCAGCGCGAAGACGCCGGGGTCGTCGAACGCCTGGGCCGAGACCATGGTCATGGCGCCGTCGTTCGACCGCCAGAACAGGCCGGTCCCACAGGCCGGGCAGAACTGGCGCACAGCCCATTCGGACGAGGCATAGGTCGCGACCTCGCCCCGGACCTGGACGCTGTCGCCGCAGTCCACGCTGAACAGGACGCCGCCCGACAGGCGGCGGCATGCGCCGCAATGGCAGGCGTGCATCCCGCCCCTGGGCGTGGCGCTGAAGGTCACGCCGCCGCACAGGCATCGTCCGGTCGAACGGGTCATGTTCAGTTCCTCGCCGACGACCTAGCGCGGGGTGCGCGGCTTGCCGCCCGGCGCGCGACCGCTCGTTCCCGACGGGCCCGCGGGCTTGCCGCCCCCGCCTGGACCACTACGGGGTTTGAAGTCCCGACCGCCGGTCCCTACGCCGCCCGCACGGGGCCCCGGTCCGGCGCGACCACCGGGCTTATGACCGCCCGGCTTGCCGCCGGGGGACGTCCTGCGGTCGTCGATGAACTGGTCGTCGCGCGGTTTGAAGGCGCGCTTGGGCCGATCGCCGTCCTCACGCGACGGGCGGTCGCCGGCGGGGGCGGTGCGTTCGCGCGGCTTGAAGGTCTTGGCGTGTTCGAACTTCGGGGCCGCCTTGGCCCAGCCTTCCTTCTTGGGCGGCCGCTCGCGGCGTTCGACCGCATCCGCCTGGGCGGTTTCGGCGGCGCGGACGCGGCTGGGCTTCCTCGACGGGTCGGACATGGCCGATCCCGAGCGCCCCTTGACGATAGGGGTGGAGACCCGGCGGCCGGGGATGGGCGCGGGCGTCTCGACCGTATTGCCGGTCGGCAGGTTCTCGGGTCGGATGTAGTCGGCCAGCAGTTCGCGGATCACGCGCGGCCCGACCTCCTCGACCGCCCCGATAGGCAGGACGTCCAGGCGGAAAGGTCCATAGGCCAGGCGGATCAGGCGGTTGACCGTCAGGCCGACCGACTCCAGCACCTTACGAACCTCGCGGTTCTTGCCCTCGGTGATCGAGACCGAGATCCACAGGTTGGCCGGGGCCTTGCCGTCCTCGGACTTGCTTTCCTTGGCCTTGTCCAGCGTCGCCTCGATGGGGCCATAGGACACGCCGTCCACGACCACGCCTTCCTTCAAGGCGTCCAACTGGGCCTGGGTGATCTTGCCCCGGGCCCGGGCCCGATACTGACGCACCAGCGAGGTCGAGGGCAGCTCCAGCGCCCGGCTCAGCTCACCGTCGTTGGTCAGCAGCAGCAGGCCTTCGGTGGCCAGGTCGAGCCGTCCGACCGAGATCACGCGCGGCAGACCGGCCGGCAGGGCGTCGAACACCGTCGGGCGACCGGTCGGGTCGCTGTGGCTGGTCAAGAGGCCGGCGGGCTTGTGATAGCGCCAGACGCGCGTCGCCTGCGCCCCGCCGATGGGCTTGCCGTCCACAGTGATCACGTCATCGCGCGTCACCAGGGTCGCGGGCGTGTCCAGGATGCGGCCGTTCACCGCCACCTTGCCCAGGCCGATCAGCCGTTCGACCTCGCGGCGCGAGGCGATGCCGGCGCGGGCCATGGTCTTGGCGATTCGCTCGGCGCGCAGGGGCGTCTCCGGCGTCTTGGACTTGGCGTCCTTGCCGCCTCTGTCGGTGCGCGGCCCGTCGGAGCGGGGCTTATCGCTGCGGGGCCGGTCGCTGCGGGGCCTGTCGGGCTTGTCGCCAAACCGTTTGGCGCCGTCGTCGCGAGGGCTGCGTGGCTTGTCGCCGAATGATTTCGTCCCGTCGCCGCTCTTGCGGGGACCGGAGGATTTAAAGGGCCGGGGCGACCGTTCGTCTTGACGGGCGCGGGGCTTCTTGTCGTTGTCGTCTGTATGGCGGACCATGATGAGCGGTTCATGCGCATGGCGCTGGACCTAGCGCAAGCGGCGGCGGACGCAGGAGAGGTGCCGGTGGGCGCAATTCTTGTCGATCCGACCACCGGAGACGTGATCGCGACGGGCGCCAACGGCCCGATCGGCGCCCACGACCCGACGGCCCACGCCGAGATCGTGGCGATGCGGCGGGCCGCGACGGCGCTGGGCAACTATCGCCTGACGGACCTGACCCTGTATGTGACGCTGGAGCCGTGCGCCATGTGCGCGGGCGCCATCAGCCACGCCCGCATCGGCCGCGTCGTCTGGGCGGCGGACGATCCCAAGGGCGGCGCCGTCATCCACGGTCCGCGTCTGTTCCAACAACCCACATGCCACTGGCGTCCGACGACAGACTCAGGCCTTCTGGCGGATGAGGCGTCCAGCCTGCTCAAGTCCTTCTTCCGTCAACGGAGGGGAACGGCGGCAAACGGCGCACGTTAGAACGCCGCGCCAAGCGGCGCCGCTGGAGGAAATCGCGTTGTTCAAGCCGGATCTGCCGCAGTCGATCGTGTTCAGCGGCCTCGCCGCACTGGCTCTGCTCACGGCCTGCGGTCCCGACCCCGACAAGGCGCCCCGCACCGGCGACGAGGTCAAGGAACGCGCCATCGAGGCCCAGACCGCCCGCCAGCGCACCGGCGCCGAAATCCAGGACCGCACCCTGAACCGCGTCGTCCACACCGTCTATCTGTGCGACAACGGCGAGCGTCTGTCGGTCGATTTCGACAATCCGCGCCAGATGGCCACCGTCCGCAACTCGTCAGGCGAGGCCGTGGACCTGTATCAGGAGCGGGCCGCCGACGGCATCTGGTATCGGGCCTCCAATGTCGAGCTGCGCGGCAAGGGCGTGCTGGCCACCTGGTCGGTCGAGGGTCGCCAGCCGACCGACTGCCGCGCGGTCGACTGAGCCGGTTGCGACGCGCGCCCTCGGCGCCCAACTCCAGGCCATGTCGCTGATCGACCGCCTCGGACTGTCCGTCCCCATCATCCAGGCCCCGATGGCGGGCGTCTCCACGCCCCGGATGGCGGCGGCCGTGTCCGACGCCGGCGCCCTGGGCTCCATCGCCGTCGGCGCCGTCGATGCGAACGGGGCCGCCCGGATGATCGCCGAGACCCGCGCCCTCACCGAACGTCCTTTCAACGTCAATCTGTTCGTTCACGCCGCGCCCCGCCGCGACCCGGCCAGGGAGGCGGCCTGGCTTGACGCCCTGACGCCCCAGTTCGCGGCGGTGGGCGCCGCGCCGCCGACCCGTCTGGGCGTGATCTATCGCAGCTTCGCCGATGACGACGTCCTGTTGGCCCGGCTGCTGGCCGATGCGCCTGCTGTGGTCAGCTTCCATTTCGGCCTGCCCGACGCGGCCCGCATCCGCGCCCTGAAGGCGGCCGGCTGCCTGCTGCTGGCCAGCGCGACTTCGCTGGACGAGGCCCTGGCCTGCAAGGCGGCCGGGGTCGACGCCGTGGTGGCCCAGGGGTGGGAGGCCGGCGGCCATCGCGGCCTGTTCGATCCCGAGGCCGAGGACAGCCGCCTGGGCATGGCGGCCCTGACCCGCCTTCTGGTCGTCCGCGCGGGCCTGCCGGTCATCGCCTCGGGCGGCGTCATGGACGGGCGCGGCGTGCGCGCGGCCCTGGATCTGGGCGCCATTGCAGTCCAGATGGGCACCGCCTTCGTCGCCTGCCCCGAGAGCGCGGCCGATGACGCCTATCGCGCCGCCCTGACCGGCGAGGCCGCCTTCCACACCGTCATGACCCGCGCTATCTCAGGCCGCCCCGCCCGCTGTCTGGCCAATCGCTTCACCGAATGGGGCGCGACGGCCGCCGCCGTTCCGCCCGATTATCCGGTCGCCTATGACGCCGGAAAGGCCCTGAACACCGCCGCCAAGGCCGTCGGCGAGTTCGGCTTCGGCGCCCAGTGGGCCGGTCAGGGCGCGCCCCTGGCCCGCCCCCTGCCCGCCGCCGACCTGGTGGCGACGCTGGTTGGAGAAATGGGCGCCTAGGTCCAATCGACATTCAGTCTCGAACGTCATTCCGGGACGTCCGAAGGACGAACCCGAAAGCCAGGAACGCGTAACCGGCGTCTATCGCCTTTAGAGCGAAGCTGACGGGGCCCCTGGGTTCCGGGTTCTTCGCTTTGCTCAGCCCCGGAATGACGCGTTGGAAGGACCTAGCCGAACGCCGCCAGCCGCCGATCCAGCCCTTCACGGACCGCGGGCCAGTCGTCGTCGATGACGGCGAAGATGGCGGTGTCGCGCGCCCGGCCGGTCCAGGTGGTCTTGTGCTTCCTCAGTACCCCTTCAGGCTTGGCGCCCAGCTTCAGGATGGCGGCCTGGCTCTGGGTGTTGACGGCGTCGGTGATGATCTCGACCCGCACCGCCCCGGCCTCGAAGGCATGAGCCAGCAACAGTCGCTTGCACGCCGGATTGATCGCCCCGCCCCGCGCCTCGGGCCGATAGAAGGTGGAGCCGATCTCGCAACGGCGATGGGCGGGATTGATCTCGTACAGGCTGGTCGTGCCGATTACCGACCCGTCCGACCGCTGCCGCACCGCATAGGCGATCCGTGTCCCCGCCCGCATCGCCGCCAGCGCCGCCGCCCACCAGCCGTCGAAATGCTCGCCCCAGGCGGGCGCCACCATGATCGCCCAGGCGTCAGGGTCGCAATCCAGGGCCGCCCTCACCTCGGCCCGCAGAGCGTCGTCGAACGGCTCCAGCCGCACGAACCGATCCTCCAGCGGCCCGGCGCCGATCTGCATCACGCCGTCGCGCCTTCCTCGATCAGGAAGCGCCGCACCCTGGCCGCATCAACGCCCTTGGCCACGAAGGCCCGGCCGATCCCGTGCGTCAGGATCAGGGTCAGCGCCCCGCCCTCGGCCTTCTTGTCGCCCGCCATGAGGGCCAGCAGCCGATCCGCCGCGAATGTTCCCGCCTGGTCCAGCCGCGTCGGCAGGCCCGCCGCCGCGACCACCGTCTCGACCCGCGCCACATCCTCAGTCGAACACAGCCCCTCTGCCGCCGAATAGCGGAACGCCATACAGCAGCCCAGCGCCACCGCCTCGCCGTGCGCCAGGGCGTCCTCGTCGAAACCGACCTCGGTCTCCACCGCATGACCGAAGGTGTGGCCCAGGTTCAGCAGGGCGCGCCGCCCCGCCTCCTTCTCGTCCTCGCCGACCACCGCGCTCTTGATCTCGACCGAGCGGATCACGGCCCGCTCCAGCGCCGCCGGATCGCCCCGCGCGCCCGCCGCCCCTTCGCCCGCCAGCCAGTCGAAGAAGGCGGCGTCGCAGATCAGTCCGTGCTTCAGCACCTCGGCCCAGCCCGAGCGCACCTGACGCTCCGGCAGGGTGGCCAGCACATCGATATCGGCCAGCACCAGACGCGGCTGGTGGAAGGCGCCGACCAGGTTCTTGCCGCGCGGCGTGTCGATGGCCGTCTTGCCGCCCACGGACGAATCCACCTGGGCCAGCAGGGTCGTGGGGACCTGAACGAAGTCGATGCCGCGCATATAGAGCGCCGCCGCCAGACCGGCCAGATCGCCCACGACCCCGCCGCCCAGCGCCACCACCACGTCCTTGCGGTCCAGCCCGATCTCCAGCAGCCGGTCCAGCACCCGCTCCAACTGGACGAACGACTTGGACCCCTCACCCGCCGGCACGGCGACCATCTCGGTCCTCACGCCCGCCGCCGCCAGCGATCCGGCCAGGGCCGCGCCGTGGATGGCCGCCACCGTCTCGTCCGTGACGATCACCGTGCGCCCCTTCGCCAGCGGCGCGATCTGCGCGCCCGCCTGGGCCAGCAGGCCGCGTCCAACCACGACGTCATAGGCGGCGAAGGCGCCGCCGCTCACGGGAAGGGTGGTCATGTCCGGGTCTCCGCACGCTTTCGGTTGCGCCAGTGCCGGCGCAGGTTCTTGTGGATGGCGTCGACCGCCTGGCCGTGCGAGCCGTGGCCCACATCGACCGTCACGTCCGCTTCGCCATAGATGGGATAGCGGACCTCGGCCAAGGTCGTCAGCACCTCCAACGGGTCCTTGCCGCGCAACAGGGGCCGGGTGTCGCGTCGCGCCACCCGCTCGGCGATCACGGCCAGATCGGCCCTCAGCCAGATGGTGTCGGCGCGCTCCTTCAGCAGCGCCCGCGTCTCGGGGTTCATCATCGCCCCGCCGCCGGTGGCCAGGACGATCGGCGGTCCTTCCAGCAGGCGGCGGATTACCCGCGCCTCCCCGGCCCGAAACTCCTCCTCGCCCAGGGCGGCGAAGATTTCCGACACCGTCATCCCGGCCGCCTCTTCGATCTCGACGTCCCCGTCCGCGAAGGGCAGCTTCAGCCGGTTGGCCAGACGTCGCCCCACCGACGATTTGCCCACCCCCATCAGGCCGACCAGGGCTATGGTGCGGCTCGGTCCCGGATTCGCGCGCCGCCTCATCCGGCGGCTCCGGCGGAACGGGCGGTAAACGGAACGACGAAGGCGAAGGCGCGGGCAGGCATGATCCCTGAAACCTCTACACCAAGCCAGACCTTGCGCCATCCGTTCGGCGCGCGGATCGTGCGATGACGCCCCAGATCGAGGCCTTTCTGGAGATGATGGCGGTCGAGCGCGACGCCTCGCCCCACACCCTGTCGGCCTATGGCCGCGATCTGGCCGACGCCGAGACCGCCCTTTCGGACGCCGGGGGCCTGATGGGCGCGGACGCCGAGGCCGTCGAGACCTGGTTCGCCGACCTGTCGCGGCGCGGTCTGTCGGCCGCCACCGCCGCGCGCCGACGATCCTCCTCGCGCCAGTTCTACCGTTTCGCCCTGGCCGAGGGCTGGCGCCTCGACGATCCGTCACGCCGCCTCGACGCGCCCAAACAGGGTCGCTCCCTGCCCAAGGTCCTGACCCGCGCCGAAATCGACGCCCTGCTGACCGCGGCGGCCGCGCGCGACGCGACGGCGGGCCTGCGTCTGGTCGCCCTGGTGGAGATGGCCTACGCCTCAGGGCTGCGGGTGTCCGAACTGCTGGGCCTCAAGGTCGAGGCGGTGCGTCGCGATCCGGCCTATCTGATCGTGCGCGGCAAGGGCGGCAAGGAACGGCTGGCCCCCCTGAACACCGCCGCCCGCGAGGCGATCAAGGCCTGGCTAGCCGCCCGCGACGCCAGGCGCAAGGCGCGAACGCCCGACGCGCCCGACAGCCCCTGGCTGTTCCCCTCGTTCGGCCGCACCGGCCACCTGACCCCGCGCCGCTTCGCCCAACTGCTGGACGAGGCCGCGATCACGGCGGGCATCGATCCTGCCCGCGTCAGCCCCCACGTCCTGCGCCACGCCTTCGCCACCCACCTGCTGGAAGGCGGAGCGGACCTTCGCATCGTCCAGACCCTTCTGGGCCACGCCGACATCGCCACGACCCAGATCTACACCCACGTCGCCACAGACCGCCTGGCCCAGGTCGTCCACCAAAACCACCCCTTGGCGCGCGAGGACTGACGGCGCATATTCAGGCCATGGCGCACTCATTCTATGTCAGGGCGATCTGGGACGCTGAGGCCAGCGTCTGGTACAGCGAGTCCGACATTCCCGGCCTCGTTCTTCAAACCGACACGTTGGAAGAGTTCGAAGATCTCATCCGGCACTTCGCGCCCGAACTTCTCGCCTCCAATCTGGATATCCACGAACCCGTCGCCATTCGCTTCGAGGCCTCTCGGCAACTTGATCTGGTTGCAGCCTGACCTGTGATGGTGCGGCGTTTCAGACCGCGCGAGAATCGGTTCCGGGTTCGACTTCTGGGTGCGGATTGATGGTTCAGGACTACTACCGTGACCTGACGCGTCGCCTTAGAGACGCCGGCTTCGAGCGTGTTCCAGGCGACAAAGGCAGTCACGAAAAGTGGCGTAATACAGCAGGTCGCCAAGTCACCGTACCCTCCAAACCCATGCGGATCACGGCCAATGAAATCCTCAAACAGGCCGGTTTGCCCAAGGCCTTCTGAACCGTCGCTTGCCCGGCGGCGTCGACCTCTCTAGTTTCGCCCGCCTTCCCCCAGGGGCGCTTTCGCCCGTTTGCAGTTCCCGGACGCCTTGATGGCCACGCACTATCTCGACTTCGAAAAGCCGATCGCCGATCTGGAAGCCAAGATCGAGGAACTGTCGCTGCTGTCCGACACCTCGGGCGACTTCGACAGCGAGATCGAGGCCCTTCGCAAGAAGGCCGATCAGATGCGCAGGAAGACCTACGCCGGTCTAGACCCCTGGATGAAGACCCAGGTCGCGCGCCATCCGCAGCGGCCGCACTTCATCGATTACGTCGAGGGGCTGTTCACCGACTGGAACGAACTGCACGGCGACCGTCAGTTCGGCGACGACCAGGCCATCCTGGGCGGTCTGGCGCGTTTTCGCGGCCGGCCGGTGGTCATCATGGGCCACGAAAAGGGTCATGACACCGCGACCCGCATCACCCACAACTTCGGCATGGCGCGGCCCGAGGGATACCGCAAGGCCGTGCGCCTGATGGACATGGCCGAGCAGTTCGGCCTGCCGGTGCTCAGCTTCATCGACACCGCCGGGGCCTATCCGGGCCTGGGCGCCGAGGAGCGCGGCCAGGCCGAGGCCATCGCCCGCTCGACCGAGCGCTGCCTGACGCTGGGCGTGCCCTCCATCGCCACCATCACGGGCGAAGGCGGTTCGGGCGGCGCCATCGCCATCGCGGCGGCCAGCCGCGTGCTGATGCTGGAGCATTCGATCTATTCGGTCATCTCGCCCGAGGGCGCGGCCGGCATCCTGTGGCGCGACGGCGCGCGGGCCAGGGACGCGGCCATGGCGATGAAGATCACCGGCCCCGACCTGATCCAGCTCAAGATCGTGGACCGGCTGATCGAGGAGCCGACCGGCGGCGCCCACACCGACCGCACGGCCGCCATCGCCAGGGTCGGCGACGTCCTGGCCGAGGAGCTGCGCGGCTTCGCCGGCCTGTCGCCCCAGCAGATCAGGAAGCAGCGCGCCGACCGTTTCTACGCCATCGGCGCCTTGTAGAGCGCCAAGCGCCAGCGTTAACGCAGCGTCCATCATCGTCTGACAGGCTGACGCCCTACTCACAGCGGTTACGGGGCGCGCGACCAGCCATGATCAAGACGGCGGTTTCGATGCAGGGTCAGGCGGCGTGAGCGGCGGCGAGGCCCTGCGCGACAGCGCCGTCTTCAACCTGGCGGGCGCGGTGACGATGGTCGTCGATGATTCGCCCTTCTCGCTGACGCTGACGGCCAACGCCCTGGCCGGTTTCGGCATCCGGCCCAGCTTCGCCATCGGCAGCGGCGCCGAGGCCAAGCGGCTGCTGGCTGAAAAGAGCGTCGATCTTCTGGTCCTCGACACCGACATGCCCGACATCGACGGGTTCGAACTGATCCGCTGGCTGCGTCGATCCGGCCCCAATCCCAACGCCTTCATTCCCGTCATCATGACCGCCAGCCACATCCGGCGCGGTCGGGTGGCTGAGGCGCGCGACTGCGGCGCCAACTTCGTCGTCACCAAACCCTTCAGTCCGGCGCTGCTGCTGGAGCGGATCCTGTGGGTGGCGCGCGACACCCGGCCCTTCCTGGAGGTGGGCGACTATCTGGGGCCGGATCGCCGCTTCCGCCATGTCGATTACGACGGCGTCGAACGTCGCGCGGACATGTTGCGCCGCAAGACCGCGATAGAGAGGGTGGCTCTATGACCGTCATCACCCACAACCAGAAGCGCTCTCGCCTGTCGGAAATGATGGATCGTCCCGGCGGCATCAGCGTCGGCATGGCCCTGGCCCAGGCCAAATCCAACCTGGACGCCCTGCAGGGGCAGGCGCGCGATATCATCACCCAGAACATCGCCGTCCTGCTGGCCCGGCCCGATCCCGACCAGATCGAACCGCTGCGGCTGGACGCGGCCTATTCGGCCTCCAACCAGATCATCGACGCGGCCAGTCCCTTTTCGATGGACGACCTGTGCACGGCGGCCAAGGGGCTGTGCGACCTGCTGGACGCCGCGCCGCGCCAGGGCGGCTTCGACTGGCGCATCGCCACCGTCCACGCCCAGGCCATGAAGGTGCTGCTGTCCCTGCCGCCCGAAGAGGCTCGGGCCCGCACGGCCATCCTGACCAATCTGCACGAGGTCCTGCGCCGCAAGCTGCCCCCTGCGGATCAGTCGGCGGGCTGAGCGGCCTTTCCGGCGCGGGTCTGCTTCTTCCACAGGGCGGCGTATTCCCCGCCCTGACGCGCCACCAGCTCATGGTGGGCGCCGCGTTCGACGACCCGCCCGGCCTTCAGCACCAGAATCTGATCGGCGTCCGCCACGGTGGACAGTCGGTGCGCGACCACCAGGGTCGTGCGGCCGTTGCGGGCCTTGCGCAATGTCTTCTGGATCGCCGCCTCGGTGCGGCTGTCCAGGGCGCTGGTCGCCTCGTCCAGGATCAGGATGCAGGGATCGGCCAGCAGGGCGCGGGCGATGCCGACGCGCTGACGTTCGCCGCCCGACAGTTTCAGTCCGCGTTCCCCGACCTTGGTCTGCATTCCCTCGGGCAGGCCCCGGATGAAGCCGGCCAACTCCGCCGCCTCGGCCGCCGCCCAGACCTGCGCCTCGTCGGCGTCGGGACGGGCGAAGGCGATATTGGCCGCCAGCGTATCGTTGAACAGGGCCACGTCCTGCGGCACCAGGGCGACCGCCGCGCGCAGCGACGCCTGGGTCACCTGACGCGCGTCATGACCGTCGATCAGCACCCGCCCCTCCTGCGGGTCCAGAAGGCGCAGGGCCAGTTTGACGATGGTGGATTTGCCGGCCCCTGACGGGCCGACCAGAGCGGTGGTGGTGCCGGGCGCGGCGAAGAAGCTGACATCCTCCAAACCGTTGGCGCGGGCGTCGTGGCGGAACCCGACGTGTTCGAATCGCACCGCGGCGCCGCGCGCATCGACCGGGCGCGGCAGGGCGACGGCGTCCCTCGCATCCGCCACCTGCGGCGTCTGGCGCGTCACCTTCAGCATCTCCTCCATGTCGATGAAGGACTGGCGGATTTCCCGATAGGCGAAGCCCAGGATGTTCAGCGGCGCATACAGCGAAATCATGATCAGGACGGCGGCGGTCACATCCCCCGGCCCCATCCGTCCGGCCGCCGCCTCGAACCCGGCCATCACCGCCATGACGCCCAGCCCCAGGTTCATGACAAGGGCCTGCATCCCGTTCAGCATGGCCAGCGAACTGTTGGCCTTCAGCGACGCCGCGGCATAGTCGCCCAGCGCCCGTTCATAGGTCTGGGCCGCGCGGGTCTCGGCCCCGAACGACTTGACGGTCTCATAGTTCAACAGGGCGTCGACCGAGACGCCGGCGGCCTCGGAATCGGCGGCGTTCATGATGCGCCGATGCTCCAGCCGCCAGTTGGACATGGCGAAGGTGGCGATGGTGTAGACGACCACCACCGCCACGGCGACGGCGGCGAAGCGCCAGTCGTATTTGCCGCCCAGAACGGCCGCCGCCAGCACCAGCTCGACCCCGGTGGGAACCAGGTTGAAGGCCAGGATGCGCAGCAGGAAGTCCACCGCCCGCGAGCCGCGATCCATGGTCCGCGACAGGGCGCCCGACCGTTTGGTCTGGTGGAAGTCCAGCGACAGGCTGAGCGCATGGGCGAAGGCCTCGGCCGCCGTGGCGCGCTGGGCGGCGGCGCGCACGGGGGCGAACACCACGTCCGACGCCAGGGGCGACACCGCAGACAGCAGCCGCACCAGGGCCCATCCGACCGCGAAGGCCGCGAAGCCCCAGCCGACGGCCGCCGCCGCCCCCTGCCCCGCCGCCAACCGATTGACCGCAGCGCCCAGCACCAGGGGCGCCAGAACGCCCAGCCCCTTGCCCGCCAGCGTCAGGGCGATGGCCGAGATCAGCCGCAGCCGTAGCTGAGGCGCGCCGGAACGCCCCACCAGCCGCGCCAGGTCCGCAAGCGCCGTCAGCGTCGTCGGTCCGTCCGTCTTGTCATCCATGCTCCCGGCCTGCTGCGCCTTGACCATCGGGTCGCGCCGGCCGCCTGAGCGCTCACCACGCATCGTCATGGGCCGCATATGGAAAGCCATTGCGACCGGGGAAAGGCCACGCTGGCGCGCGACAGGGGATTATCGGGTCAATCCAGGCCGGCGATCGTTTCGATCAGGTCGTCCACCGCCGCCGACGGCGTGGCCCAGGAACAGACGAACCGCACCGATCCGTCGTCGAACGGATAACAGGCCCAGCCCAGGGTGTTCAGACGGGCGTGCGCCTCTGGCGACATCCGCACGAAGACGGCGTTGGCCTCGACCGGGTGGGCCAGGACGAAGGAGGACCGCGTGGCGATCCCCGCCGCCAGCCGCTGCGCCATCAGATTGGCGTGGGCGGCGCCCGCCTCCCAGTCGCCGCTTTCCAGCAGGCCCAGCATCGGGCCGGACAGCAGCCGGGTCTTGGACGCCGTCTGACCGGCCTGTTTCAACCGATTGTCCAGCCGTCGGGCCAGGGTCTTGTCGAACAGCACGATGGCCTCGGCGCAATTGGCCCCGGCCTTGGCTCCGCCGAACACCAGCACGTCCACCCCCAGGCGGGGAATGTCCTTCAGGTCGAATCCGGCCGCCGCCGCATTGGCCAGTCGCGCGCCGTCCATATGCACGCGATAGCCCAGCGCCTTCACCGGCTCGATCAGGTGGCGCAGTTCTTCCTCGGTATAGACCGCGCCATATTCCGTCGCCTGGGTCAGGGACAGGGCTGCGGGCGGCTGGCGATGACCGACCTCGGCCTCGGCCAGCTGCGCCTGCAGGGCCAGCGGGTCGATCTTGCCCGAAAAGCCCGGCAGGCCGATCAGGCCCAGACCGTGGCCGAAGAAGCCCGGCGCTCCCGTCTCGTCGGTGCAGATGTGGGCCGCATGATGCGCCAGCACCGCCTCATAGGGCTGGGCCAGCATGGACAGGGCGATGGCGTTGGCGGCCGTGCCGCTGAACACGAACCGCACCTCGGCGTCCGCATCCAGCCGCTGGCGGATCTGATCGGCGGCGCGCGCGGTGACGTCGTCGGCGCCATAGGCCCTGGCAAACCCCTTGTTGGCGCGCACCAGCCCCTCGATGGCGCTCAAAGCCATGCCCGCCGTATTGTCGGACCCGAAGTCGTAGCGCATCAGCCGGCCTTGCGCGCGACCGGCGCGTCGATCGGGTCGTGATCGGCGTCGCCATAGGGCACGGCGACCTGATGCGGGAACGGGATTTCGATGCCGGCGTCGTCCAGCGCCTCCTTGCCGCCCTGCATCAGGTCGGCCTGGGTCTGCCACCAGTCGCCGACCTTCACCCAGGCATGCAGGGTGACCTGCACCGAACTGTCCAGCAGCGCGGTCACGCCCGTCCAGGGCCTGGGATCATGCAGCACCTTGTCGTGCGCCTCGGCCACGTCCGCCAGCACCTGGCGGGCCCGGTTCAGGTCGTCGCCATAGCCGACGGTGAATTTGATCTCGATCCGGCGTGTCTGCTGGCCGGTCAGATTGGTCAGGGAATCGCTCAGGACCTTGGAGTTCGGAATGACGATCTTGTGGTTGTTGGCGTTCGACAGCTGGGTCGTGAACAGGTCCAGCCGCTGAACCGTGCCCGACATGCCGCCCACGTCCACCACGTCGCCGACGCGATATGGCCGCAGCACCAGCAGCATGATCCCGGACGCCACGTTCGACAGGGTGCCCTGCAACGCCAGGCCGACCGCCAGCGACGCCGCGCCCAGGACCGCAATGATCGACGTCGTCTGCACGCCCAGCCGCTGCAGTACGGCGATCATGCCGATGACCGTGACCACCACCCGCACCACCTGCACGGCGAAGCTGAGGACCGTCGGATCGTGCCGGAAACCGCGCACCCGCGACAGCGCCTTGCGCGCCGCGCTGGACGCCCATTTCGCCGCGAACAGGGTCGCGACGAAGATCAGGATGGCGATGGTCAGATTGACGGCGAACTGGCCCGCCAGATCGGTCAGCTTGGTCAGCATCACCGCATCCACGGCGATGGCCTTGCGGCCGGCGGCGACCGCCTGGTCCAGGGAAGCGACGTCAAGAGGCATGGGCGAAGACATGGGTCGGGTCTAACGCCTGACGCCACGATTGGAAGCCCTCAAAGCCCGTTTTCATGCCTTGGCGATGCGTCCGCCGCCGCTTTCGATGGCGTCCAGCAGGTCCATCACATTGTCCAGCGTGTCGGCCTCACGGGCGGGCTTGTCCCAGCGGATACGGCTGACGCGCGGAAACCGCATCGCCACCCCCGACTTGTGCCGGGTCGAGCGGTTCAGCCCCTCGAAGGCGATCTCCAGCACCAGGCCGAAATCCCGCTCGGCCCGCACCGATCGCACGGGGCCGAAGCGGTCGATCGTGTGGTCGCGCACGAACTTGTCCAGTTGCTTCAACTCCTCGTCGGTGAAGCCGAAATAGGCCTTGCCCACCGGAGTCAGCGCCCCCTCCCCGGTCCAGACGCCGAAGGTGTAGTCGGAATAGAAGCTGGAGCGTTTGCCGTGCCCGCGCTGGGCGTACATCAGCACCGCGTCGATGACGTGCGGATCGCGCTTCCATTTGAACCACGGCCCCTTGGGCCGTCCCGCCAGATAGGGACTGTCCCAGCGTTTCAGCATCAGCCCCTCGGCCGCCGCCCCGACCGGCGGATCGGCCCTCAGCCGCGCCAACTGGTCCCAGTCGGCATAGTCGACCAGGGGCGACAGATGCAGCCGGTCCCCCGCATGGTCGGCTGCCAGCGCCTCCAGCCGCGCGCGGCGCTGGCGCAACGGCAGGCTTCGGATGTCTTCGCCATCCTGGGCCAGCAGGTCATAGGCCACCACCGCCGCCGGAAAGGCCTGCATCGCCTTGGCGTCGACGGTCTTGCGGTTCAGCCGCTGCTGCAGGTCGCCGAACGGCGCCACCGCCCCGTCGCGCCAGACGATCAGTTCGCCGTCGATCGCGCCCTCGAACGCCAGCGCGTCCATGACGTCGGGAAAGGCGGCGGAAATCTCGTCCCCCGTGCGGGAATACAGCTTTCGCACCTCGCCCTCCAGCACGGCCTGGACGCGGATGCCGTCCCACTTCCATTCGGCGGCGTAGTCGGTCGGCGACAGTTTCGGCAGGTCCACGGCCTCGTCTATGGCCACGGCCAGCATGACGGGACGGAACCGGCCCGGCGCGTCGGGGCTGGGGCGTTCGGCGCGCCCTTCCAGCCAGGCGAACAGATCGGCGTAGGGCGGCTCCACCGCGTGCCAGACCTCCTCGATGGCCGAGGCGTCCAGCGTCTCCAGCGCCGTCTCTCCCTCCTGCCCGTCCGGCGACGGCGGGGCGGGCGCGACGTCGGGGCGCATCATCGCCGCCGCGGTCTTGGCCAGCCGCGCGGACAGGCCGACCCGCAAGGCCCCGGTCATCAGCTTCAGCAGCGCCCACCGTCCCTTTGGCTCCAGCGCATCCAGCCAGTTTTCCAGCAGGCCCCGCACCTCGGTCCGGCTGGCGGTCCTCAGGGCCTCCACGACCTCGGCCAGATCCGGCTCTCGGTTTGGGCGGCGGTCGGGCGTCACCGGCCAGATCAGGGCCACCGTCTCGGCCAGATCGCCCACATAGTCGTAGGACCAGCCGAACAGCACGCTGTCCACCCGCCCCTCCACCGCCTTGCGGATCATGGCCGGCTTGGCGGCGTCGAACGTCAGATCGCCCGTCAGGGCGGCCAGGGCCCACCCCCGGTCCGGGTCCGGCGTCGCCCGCAGATAGTCGCGAACCAGCACCAGTTTGGCGTTGCGCGACGCGGTCAGGGACAGACGATCCAGAAGCTCTGCGAAGGCGCGCATTTGCATCCCTGTTCAGGCGCGCCAACCGTCGCCGTCCGTCCAGAACGAAAAACGCCCCGGAGGTTTCCCTCCAGGGCGCAAACCAGCCTTGCGAACGATCAGTTGAACAGACCGGCGATCACGGCGGTGATCAGACCGCCCGCCACGGCCGCCAGCACGACGTCGTTGCCGCTGCGGACATAGTTGTAGCCCTGGGGCGGCGGACGCAGGCCATAGCGGTCATAGTCCCGGACCACATAGTCGCTGGTGCGATAGTAGGACGGCATCCGCTGACCATAGCTCCACGTCCGAACCGCATAGCCACGCGGCGGCTCATAGCGGGGGGCGTAATACCGGCGCTGCGCCTGCTGCCAGCGGGCGTAGGCGCGCTGCTCCTCGCGATAGGCGTGGCGTTCGCGGCGCTGCTCGTGGCGGAAGTCGCGGCGCTCATGCCTTTGCTCGCGACGGAAATCGTGCGGGCCGGGGCCGTGCGGGCCAGGGCCACGCGGGCCGTACGCGCCCGGTCCGTGGGGCCCGGGCGGGCCATGGGGGCCATGCGGCGGCATCGGCTGGGCCGAGGACGCGCCCGCAGCGCCCAGGGCGCCGGCGGCCATGACTGCAGCGATCGCGGCGGTGAGGGTCTTTCTCATGGTCGTGTCTCCATCTGCGGCCGAAACGTTTCGACGTCTCGCCCTTATGGAGGCTGCGGCCTGAGGCCAGTCTGAACCGCGTCGTTCGGGCGGGGTTCATGAAGCGGCCATGTCCCGGCCGCAATTCGGCGGCCCTCAGGCGGCGGCCGAGGTCTCCGACGGCGGTTCGAACGCCTGCGCGACGGCCTCGCGTCCTCCGCCGACCCGCCCCATCAGGAGGGCCAGCGCGCTGAAGTCGATCGGCTTGTTCAGATAGGCGTCGGCCCCGGCGTTCAGACCCGCCTCGTGATCCTCCGACCGCGCCGAGGCGGACAGCACGACGATGGGCGTCTCGGCGTTCAGACCGCCGCCGTCACGGATCAGGCGCGTCGCGCTCAATCCGTCCATCACCGGCATGTTGACGTCCATGATGATCAGGTCGAACGGCTGGGCGGCGGCGCTGTCGACGGCGATCTGTCCGTTTTCGGCGGTGACGGCGACATGATTGGCCGAACTCATCCACGCCTCCAGGATCATGCGGTTGACCGGATGGTCCTCGACCACCAGCACCCTCAGCGATTCCCCGCCCTCGATCTCGGCATGGACTTCTTCGGCCGGCGCCGGTTTGGCCCATTCCACCACCTCGGCTTCGATCTCCAGGGTGAAGCGCGAGCCTTCGGCCAGTTTGGAGGTGACGGTGATGTCGCCGCCCATGATGTTGGCCATGCGGCGCGCGATGGTCAGGCCCAGGCCCGTGCCGCCGAACCGGCGGGTGGAGGAACTGTCGACCTGGGTGAACGGCAGGAACAGCCGCTCCAGGTCGGCCGAGGCGATCCCCGCCCCGCTGTCCTGGACCACGAACTGGAAGCGCACGCGCTGGTCTGAAATCCGGTGCGCGCGCACGATGTAGTGGATGCGCCCGGCCTCGGTGAACTTGACGGCGTTGGACAACAGGTTCTGCACCACCTGGCAGACGCGCAAGGGGTCGCCGCGCACCACCGTCGGCATCTCGCCCTCGAAGGTGGAGACGAACTCCAGCCCCTTGGCCTCGGCCTGGGCTTCGAACGGGCCGGTGATGCGTTTGTGCAGGCTGTCGAGGACGACATCCACGACCTCGAAATTCATCTTGCCCGCCTCGATCTTGGTCATGTCGAGGATGTCGTTCAGCAGCGACAGCAGATTGTCGCCCGAGTTGCGGATGATCGACAGATATTCCCGCTGGGTCGTCTCCAGCCGCGTGGAGCCCAGCAGTTGGGCGGCGCCCAGCACCCCGTTCATCGGCGTGCGCAGCTCGTGCGAGATCACGCCGAGGAAGTTGGATTTGGCGTCATTGGCGGCGTTGGCCTTGTCGCGTGCGGCCTCCAGCTCCGCGATCAGATGCGCCTGGCGGGATTGGGACACCCGAATCCGCTCTTCGCGGAGCAACGTCATCGTGACCAGGACGAACAGGCCCGCGGCCGTGAACGGCAATACAGCCAGCATGGACCAGAATTCGTGGCTGCCCCAAAGACTGCCGAGAATGACCGCCGCCGCCGCGCCATAGGGCGAGGAAATGATCAGGGCCTGACGCGGCGAGCTGCGCAGTTGCGCAAAGACCAGCACATAGCCGGAAATGATCAGCGCCAGCGCCAGGGGACGGCCGAAATCCGACGGGGAAAACCAGGCCAGCAAGGGCGCGATCGCCCAGGCGCCGGTCGTGGCCGTCGCCACGATGGGAAACACCATGCCCCAGCCGGCGTCCACGCGGTGGCTCAGTCGTCTCTCCACCAGGCCGCGCAGCGATCCGGCCGCCAGCGTCACCCCGAACCAGAGGGCGGCCTGCCACCAACCCACCGTGCCCAGCAGCCCCACGGCCCAGGAGGCGATGATCATATAGCGCAGGTACTGCGTCTGCAGGATGGCGGTCAGCGCCTGGGACGCATCCCCGGCACGCTGATCGCCTGGCAGCGCCTCGGCCACGCCATCCGAATCCACCATAGCCCAGAGCCCCGCCTTCTGTTTGGTGGCGTGACGCTATGACGAAGGTTCTAAGACGATGTGAACGCTGGTTTTTACGTGGCGGCCTCATCCGGGGTCAGAGCCTTGACCGACAGGGCGTGAATCGGACCGGACAGTTCGACCTTCAACAGTGCATTGACCGCGCGCTGGCGCATCAGTCGCGACTGCCCCTGGAAAGTGTCCGACACGATCACCAGATTGAAGTGGCTTTCTCCGCCAGGCTTGGCGTCCATCCCGCCCTCGTGGTGGTGGCCGGCGTGCCGCCAGCTGTCATCCTCGATCTCCAGCCGCCGGGGGGCCAGGCCTTCCGTCAGTTTTGCACGAATAATTGCAGCGACCGGGCCTTCTGACATGATCGATTCCTTGATGCCGTCCAATTCGGCCCTACACTTCGGCTGATGTCCGCCTCCTTTCAATACAAGCCGCGCTTCACCGACATTCGCGTGAAGCCGCCGAAGCCCGAGGAAGAGGCGGCCCAGGCCGACGTCCTGCACCTCAAGCCCGGCGAAAAGCCGTGCCAGTGGCCCGACTGCCGCAAGGCCGCGACCGCCAGGGCGCCCAAGTCGCGCGACCGGCTGAACGACTTCTACGAATTCTGTCAGCCCCACGCAGGCGAGTACAACAAGGGCTGGAACTTCTACGCCGGCATGAGCGAGGGCGAGGTCCGCGCCGCCCAGGAGAACGAGGCCATGACCGGCGGCCGCCCGACCTGGGAGATGAAGGCCGGCAAGTTCACGCGCGAGGCGGCCGCCTTCGCCTCCAAGATGGGCACGTCCAACACCACCGGCGCCGGCTCATGGCGCGACAGCTTCGGCCTGTTCGGCCGCAAGGGCGACCAGACGCCCCAGTCCCCGACCGAGGATCGCCGCGTAGGCAAGCTGGAACGCGCGGCCCTGGCCGACCTGGGCCTGGACCCCGGCGCCGACAAGGCCAAGGTCAAGGCCAGCTATCATGAGATGCTGAAACGCTTTCACCCCGACACCAATGGCGGCGACCGCGGCGCCGAGGCCAAGCTACAGCGCGTCATCAAGGCGTGGAAAACGCTCAAGAAGGCGGGACTGGCCTAGACTCCGCTCCCGCGATCCGCTCAGGGCTGACCGGCGGCCACGGTGTTCGAGGCGGTCATCATCGGCGCGGCCGGCTCGCGGAAATAGCGGTCTATGCCATCCGCGACCGTCTTCATCAGGCGGCGACGGGCGCGTTCGTCGGTCAGCATCCGCTCGTCTTCGGGATTGGTGATGAAACCCATCTCCAACAGCACCGCCGGCACGTCGGGCGCCAGCAGCACGGCCAGGCCCGCGTCGCGATGGCTGCGGCGCAGCAGCGGGGTTTCGGACCCTTCCAGATGGGTCAGCAGGACCCGCGCGAACTGGGCCGAGCGATTCTGGGTGGCGCGCTGGGTCATGTCCAGCAGGATGCGGTCCACCGAGGGATCGCGTCCGGGCAGGTGCAGTTCGCGGTGCCAGTTGTCGCCGCGCGTGAACTCGCGCACCGCCCGACCGGCGCCCTGTTCGGACAGGGTATAGACGCTGGCCCCGCGCAGGGCCGGGTCGGAACCGGCGTCGGCGTGCAGAGAGATGAACAGGTCCGCATCCGCCTGGCGCGCGATGGCCACCCGGCGATACAGGTCCACATAGCGGTCGTCCTCGCGCGTCAGCCGCACGCGATAGCGTCCGGTCCGCTCCAACTCGCTTTTCAGCGCCAGGGCGGCGGCCAGGGTGACGGTCTTTTCGCGCGCGCCGGCTCCGCTGGCGCCGGGATCGGCGCCGCCATGACCGGCGTCGATGACGATCAGCGGCTTCTGGGCGCGGCGCGGCGCGGGCGGCGGGGCCGATGGCGACGGCGCGCGGGCGGCGGCCACGGCGCCGCCCACAGCCTTCAGGTCGATGACGTAACGATAGTGGCTGACCCCGTCGCCGGGCGGCAGCAGGAATCGCCGCTCGATCTCACTGCCGCGCGCCAGCTCCAGCTGGATGCGCGACGATCCGCCGGACGCGGAGACGGCGTAGGATCGCACCAGGCCCGATCCGTCCCCGTTCAGGCCTCGCCCCGGCGCCACCCCGTTCAGCGCCAGCGTCACCCGCCCCTCGCCGCCGGCGTCGACGACGCGGCCCTGCGCCGCCTTTTCCAGATCAATGACCACGCGGGTCCGGTCGCCATCCGCGCCGAAGCGGACGCTGAGGACGTCGCCCTGCGCGCCCCAGGCGAAACCGCGCGTTCCGAACAGACCGACGATGCAGATGACCGTGAAGGCCAGGGCGGTCATCGCCCATTCCTTCGCGCGCCAGCGCATCAGACCTGTCAAAACGCGACCGCTCATTTGCGCCGACGAACCTACTGAAAGCCTACTCTGACCGCAGGATGCCAGATGCTCGTATTCAGGGGGTTAAGGCCGACGCCTTTTAATTCGCGAGTTGCGTGACTATGCTGTGACCGCTCGCGAACCGATCGCGCCGATTTCGCCCCCTGCGAAGCCTGGCGCGCCCTCCTCGCGGCGCTGACTTTCACCAATCCTAGAATCTCCCGGCATCGCCGAGGATTCGAAGAGCGGACCAGGGACGCGGCCTTCCCAAGGGATTGGCGCGCCCGGTTCAGGACCGACGACCTCCATGGGCCTTAACGCCTGCGCACCCCAACGGCTTGAACAAGCCCGCTTCGCCGTTTTCGGCGAGGGGATGTCGCGCGCGCCGGCCCCTAGCTTCATTCGGCGAGCCGCCATGATCCGACCCGGTGTTCCGGGCCGGTCGGCCAGCGCGCGCCAGAGAGAGATATTCCATGTCAAAGACAATGCTGATCGACGCGGCCCACCCGGAGGAAACCCGGGTCGCCATCGTGGACGGGCGCCAGATTGAGGAATTCGATTTCGAATCCCGTGCGAAGCGCCAGCTTCGCGGCAACATCTACCTCGCCAAGGTCACCCGCGTAGAGCCCAGCCTGCAGGCCGCCTTCGTCGAATACGGCGGCAATCGCCACGGCTTCCTGGCGTTCAACGAAATCCACCCGGACTATTACCAGATTCCGGTCGCCGACCGCGAAGCCATCATGGCCGAGGCGCAGGATGACGAGGACGAGGACGATCTGGATCGCGAATCGACCAGCGACGACGTCGATCCCGACGCCGCCCTGGCCGACGAGGAACGCCTGAAGCGCCGCCTGATGCGTCGCTACAAGATCCAGGACGTCATCAAGCGTCGCCAGATCCTGCTGGTCCAGGTCGTCAAGGACGAACGCGGCGCCAAGGGCGCGGCCCTGACCACCTGGCTGTCGCTGGCCGGCCGCTACTGCGTGCTGATGCCCAACACCGGCAAGGGCGGCGGCATCAGCCGCAAGATCACCAACACCTCGGACCGTCGTCGCCTGAAGAGCGCCGTCGCCGCCCTGGACGTGCCAAAGGGCATGGGTCTGATCATCCGCACCGCAGGCGCCAAGCGCACCAAGGCCGAGATCAAGCGCGACTATCAGTATCTGCTGCGCCTGTGGGAGACGATCCGCGAGACCACCCTGGCCTCTCACGCCCCCTCGGTGATCTATGAGGAAGAAAACCTGGTCCGCCGCGCCGTGCGCGACATGTTCGACAAGGATTTCGACGGCATCCAGGTCGAGGGGGTCGAGGGCTTCAAGGAGGCGCGCGACTTCATGCGCGTGCTGATGCCGGCTCAGGCCAAGAAGGTTCACCTGTATCGCGGCTCGCGGCCCCTGTTCGCGGCCAACGGCATCGAAGAGCTGTTGACCCAGATTCACCAGCCGGTCGTGCCGCTGAAGTCGGGCGGCTATCTGGTCATCAACCAGACCGAGGCCCTTGTGGCCATCGACGTGAACTCGGGCCGCGCCACCAAGGAACGCAACGTCGAACAGACGGCGTTCAAGACCAATATGGAAGCGGCTGAAGAAGCCGCCCGTCAGCTGCGCCTGCGCGACCTCGCCGGCCTGGTCGTCATCGACTTCATCGACATGGATGAAGGCAAGAACAACCGCGCCGTCGAGCGTGTGCTGAAGGAAGCTCTGTCCTCTGATCGCGCCCGCATCCAGATGGGCCGCATCTCGCCCTTCGGCCTGATGGAGATCAGCCGCCAGCGTCGCCGCCTGGGCGTGATCGAGGGCGCCACCGAGGCCTGCCCCCACTGCCAGGGCACCGGCCGCATCCGCTCGGCCGAATCCGCCGCCCTGATGACCCTGCGCGCGGTCGACATCGAGGCCGGCAAGAACGGCGCGGGCGTCGTGGTGCTGAAGGTCTGCACCGCCGTTGGCCTCTATATCCTGAACCACAAGCGCGCCTATCTGCAGGCGCTGCTGGAACGTCGCGGCCTGAACGTCATCGTTCAAATCGACGACAGCCTGGGTCAGGGCGAGCACAATATCGAGCGCACCGAGACCAACGAGGACTTCCTCGCGCCCGAGGTCGAGATGCCCGACCTGGACGACGATTTCGACGCCTCCTCCTATGAAGACGAAGAGGACGACGAGGACGAGGAGATCGTCGCCGACGACGAGGACGACGACGAAGATTCGCTGGAGCGCGAAGACACCGACGACGACGAACCGCGCGAGCGTTCGGAACGTCACGACGGAAACGGCCGCGGCCGCAACCGTCGCCGCCGTCGCGGCGGCCGGCGCGACGACGAGCCGGTGGACGCCGTCGTGGCGGACGACGCCTCGGACGATGAGGAAGACGAGAACGGCCGTCGCCGCCGTCGCGGTCGTCGCGGCGGTCGCCGGATGCGCGAGGATGGAGAGCGCGACGTCTATACCTGGGTGCGCGGCCGCACGCCGTCGCTGGACGACCCCTATGTGTGGTTCGACCCGCTGAACCCCGGTCAAGGCGAAGGCCGAGGCGAGCGTCCTGAGCGCGCCGAACGCCCTGTCGCCGACGCCAATGTCGAAAACCTCGCCGTCACGGCCGATCAGGCCAATGACGATGCCGCCAACGAGGAAGGCGGCCGTTCGCGTCGCCGTCGTCGTCGCGGTCGCGGTCGTGGCGGCGAAGCCGGCGCCCTGCACGAGATCAAGGTCGAGAACCGCGCCACCAACGAAGGCATGCCGCCCGACGGCTCGCCCGAGACGCCGATGGCGGTCATGGTCGAACCGGCCAGCGAGACCGTCGAAGCCGCCGCGCCCGTCGTCGCCCCCGAACCTCAGCGCCGCCGCGTGCGCCGCAAGTCGGCCAGCGCCAGCGTCGAGATCGCGACCGAACCGCACCCCGACACGGCCATCGAGCCGAACGAGGCGACGGTCGACGGCGAACCCGTCGAACTGGACGTGACCCCGCACGAGGCGCTGGTGTCGGAAACGGTCGAGATCGCCCCAGTCGAACAGCCGGCCACGCCCGCCCCGGCGCCGGTCGAACCGTCGCCCGCCGTCCTGGCCGACCCCTTCGTCGCGCCCAAGCCGGAGATCGACGTCGAGGCCATCATCGCCGAAGATCCCAACCAGATCGTCGCCCCGCCCGAAAAGCCCAAACGCGGGTGGTGGCGCCGCTGATCGGTCACGATTAGATTGTCAGGATGCAGGCGGGGGCCGGTCGCTATTGGAGTTCAGCCATGAGGTGGCTTCCCCGATCTGCATCCCGTCTTCTGGCGGCGACGGCGACGGCCTTGATGGCCCTTTCCGTCGCCGGCCAGGCCGCCGCGCAGAGCCTGATCCGCGACACCGAGGTCGAGGGCATCGTGCGGGAATGGGCCGACCCGGTCTTTACGGCCATGGGACTGAATCCGTCCGATATCCAGGTCATCCTGGTCAATGACGACGACCTGAACGCCTTCGCCACGCGCGGGCGGATCATGGGCGTCAACACCGGTCTGATCCTGCGCACCAAGACGCCCAACGAGCTGCTGGGCGTGATGGCGCACGAGGCGGGCCACATCAAGAACCGCCACACCCTGCGCGACGGCGTGCAGAACGCCGGCAAGCAGCCGATGTTCATGACCATGGCCCTGGGGGCGCTGGCCATTGCGGCGGGCGCGCCCGACGCCGGCGTGGCCCTGCTGGGGTCCAGCCAGTATTTCGGCGCCCTGGGCGCCTTGCGCTACATGCAGGGTCAGGAGGGCGAGGCCGACCTGACCGGCGCGCGCGGGCTGGAAGCGGCCGGCGAATCCGGCGCGGGACTGGTGTCCTTCTTCGACAACTTCCGCTCACAGGAGGTCTTCTCCGACGCCCGGCGCTACCCCTATTTCCGCAGCCACCCCCTGTCGTCCCAGCGTATCGAGACCCTGCGCCGCTATGTGCAGGAACAGCCGCACTATGATCATCGCGACAGTCCCGAGCGGGTGGCCCAGCACGCCCTGATCCTGGCCAAGATCCACGCCTTCATGGACGCGCCCAATGCGACGCTGCGGGACTATCCCTCCACCGACGTCTCCCTGCCCGGCCGTTATGCGCGCGCCATCGCCTGGTATCGGGACGGCCAGACGGACAAGGCCCTGACGGCGGTGGACGCCCTGATCGCCGGCGACGTCGCCAACCCCTATTTCCAGGAACTGAAGGGCCAGATCCTGTTCGAGGAAGGCCGCGCGGCCGAGGCTGTCGCCTCGCACCGCGAGGCCGTGCGGTTGAAGCCAGAGGCCCCTCTGCTGCGCATCAACCTGGCCCACGCCCTGATCGAGACCAATGACAAGGCCAATCTGGACGAAGCCATCGACCAGTTGAAGCGCGCGGTCGTCGCCGAAAAGGACAACACCATGGCCTGGCGCCTGCTGGCCCAGGCCTACGCCTCTCAGGGCAAGGAGGGCGAGGCCCGCCTGGCCTCGGCCGAATATTATTTCGCGGGCGGCGACGAGAAACAGGCGACCCAGTTCGCCCTGCGCGCCCGGTCAATGCTGGACCCCGGCTCCATCGAATGGCGCCGGGCGGTCGATATCGTCCTGGCTTCCGGCGCCACGCCCGACGATCTGCGCGATCTCGACCGACGCGACGCCGCGCGTCGTCCCACGACCCTGAACTGACTTTCCCCGACTGCGAGCCTTCATGACCGACGACGCCCCCGCGCCTGCCCCCGAGTCCAAGACCGTTTCCGAGCCGAAGACGACGGGCGTCCTGAGCGGCGCGCGCGCCGGCTATATCGCCCTGGGTGTCGCCGTCATCGCCCTGGGTCTGTCCGCCGCCCCCTATTTCACCGGCGGGTCCAACGTCCGCGCCTATCTGCTGGAACACCCCGAGGTGTTGCAGGAGGCCAGTCAGGCGCTTCAGGCCAAGGAAGGCCAGGCCCGCGTGGACGAAACCAACGCCGCCGCCGCCGCCAACGCCGGGCTTCTGGCCCCCGACAGCCGCGACCCCGCCTTCGGGCCGGCGAACGCCAAGGTGACGGTGATCGAGTTCTTCGATTTCCGCTGCCCCGGCTGCAAGGCCGTGGCCCACGACTACCGCGCCCTGATGGCCGCCCACCCGGAGGTCCGCTTCGTCTTCAAGGACTGGCCGATCCTGGACCGGGGCGACGACATCACCTCGCAATACGCCGCCCGCGCCGCCTTGGCCGCGCACCAGCAGGGCAAATATCTTGAGGTCTACGACGCGCTGATGAACGAACGCGCCCTGACCCTTCAATCCATCGACGCCATCCTGGCCGCCCATGGGGTGGACATGACCCGCGCCAAGGCGACGCTGGCCTCGCCCGAGACCACGCGCCACATCGCCGACATCCACACCATCGCCGCCGCCCTGCGCCTGCAGGGCACGCCCACCTTCTTCGTCAACGGCAAGGCCGCCGCCAGCATCGACCCCGCCGAGATCGGCAAGATGATCGAGGCCGCCAAGAAATAGCCCCGCCATGCTGAACCGCCTGCCCTGGGCTCTCGTCATCTTCCGGCTGCTGTGCGCGCCTGCGCTGGTGGGCCTGGCGCTGATCGCACCCAGGGCGGGCGGGGCTGCGGCCGTCCTGTTGTCCCTGGCCGTGCTGTCCGACATCTTCGATGGCGTCATCGCCCGGCGGCTGAAGGTGGTCACCCCGACGCTTCGACGCTGGGACGGTCGGGCGGACGTGATCTTCTGGCTGGGCGCGACCTTGGCCCTGTGGATTATGCATCCCGCCCTGGCCGGGGTGGTGGGGCCTTTGGTTCTGGCCCTGACGGTCCTGGAGATCGTCAACCACGCCGTCAGCTTCGCCCGCTTCCGGCGCGAGGCCTCGCCGCACCACTGGCTGTCAAAACTGTTCTGCCTGTGCCTGTGGGCGCTGTTCGTCCAGCTGTTCGTGTCTGGCCAGGCGGGCTGGCTGCTGTGGCTGACCTTCGGGCTGGGCGTGCTGTCGCAGATCGAGGCCTTCGCCATAACCCTTCGGCTGAAGTCCTGGCGCTGCGACGTGGCTTCCGTGTTCGCCCTGCGGCGCTAGGTTTCAACGGACCGCCATCCCGGCGCGTCATTCCGGGGCTGAGCGGAGCGAAGAACCCGGAATGACGGCTAAGGCGTGTCGATTGAACCTAGGCCTCAGCCAGGCTCATCTGGCCGCCGATCCATTCCACGCCCGCATGACGCAGGGCATCGTTCGCCGCCGCCTCGTCGCCCCTCGCCTGTTCGGCCCGATACAGGACGTAATAGCTGTAGGGGTCGTTGGGCCAGTCCTTCAGCAGTTCGCCGATCTTGGCCTTGGCCCCGGCTGCATCGCCTGACGCCAGGAGGGCGGCCGCCAGGCTGCGGCGGGTGGGATACCAGATCATCGGCGGGTCGCCGCCCTCGGGGTTCATCGCCTGGATTTCAGCGGCCCGGCCATAGGCGGCGATGGCGGCGGGATAGTCGGCCTCGATCATGGCCGCCCGCCCCTCCAGCACCTTCTGGAACAGTTCGGCGAAGCCGGTCTGGCGCTCCGTCATCGGTCCCTTGAACGCCTTGTCGGCCAGCAGGGCGGCGATGCCCGCCGCCTCGGCCCGCACCGCCCGCGCGTCGCCGCGTCTCGCCGCCGCCTCGCCGCGCGCATAGCGCCAGCCCACCCGCATCAGCGGCCGTCCCGCGTCCGGCTCAGACAAGGCGGCGACCTGGGCTGCCGTGCCGAACCGGCCGTACAGGGCATAGGCGTCGGCCGCCATGATCTGGCGATAGGCCCAATAGTCGTCCTCGCCCGCTTCGGGCGCGGCCAGCAGCTTCGGATAGGTCGACATATACCAGTCGGCCAGCTCCAGCCCCTTCTCGGCCCCGCCCGCCATCAGGGCGCCGCCCATGCCGAAATGGATGTTGTGGGCGTGCAGCCGCATGCCGCCAATACCGCCCGGCGGCCCCACCAGCCGGTCGTAGTTCTTGTCCAGCGCCACGGCCTGGACGTTGGACATCATCGCGTCCCTGTAGCGCCCGACGCGATAGAAGGTGTGCGACGGCATATGCACCAGATGGCTGGCCCCCGGCGCCAGCAGGGCCAGCCGCTCGCCATAGGCCAGGGCGCGCTGCGGATCGTCCGACCATTCGGTCAGGTGGATATACAGGTGGATGGCGCCGGGATCGTTCGGCTTGACCGTCAGGGCGTGTTCCAAAATCCTCATGGCGCGCGTCACGGCCGGATCGGTCGCCTTGCCGGTCTTGTCCCACCACTCGCCCTCGGGCTGAAGCATCCAGGCGTCGGCGGCGATGCTGGCGATGGAGACGTCGTCGGGATGGCGTTTGGCGATCCGGTCCATGGCGCGCGCGAACCGCAGGGCGCGGGTGTCTTCCTTGCCGGAATAGCGCTGGATCAGGGCGTCGATCATCTGGCGCTGCACCGGCGTCGCGTCGCGGGCCAGTTGACGCGCCTCGCGCGCGACCCTCAGGCCGGTGGCCAGGGATTCAGGATCGCCGCCTCCCCCGTTCAGGTTCGGCCCGATGGCCCAGGCCTCGCCCCAGGCGCACATGCCGCACGACGGGTCCAACTGTCGCGCCTTTCGGAACGCGCGCACCGATTCGGAATGTTCGAACGCCCAGCGCAGCCGCACGCCATAGTCGAACCAGGCCTGGGCCTCGGCCGTCCTGGCGTCCACCGGAAAACCGTCGCTGCCGAAGCCGGGAACCATGACCATATCGGCCGTCGGCTGCACGTCGCCCACCGCCCCGACCCGGCCGCAGACCTGGGGATTGGCGATCAGGGCCAGGGTCGCCGCCGTGGCGGTCGCATCGGCGACGGCGACCGGCGCGATCAGACAGGCGACAGAAACCGTCGCGACCCACAGACCCTTGCGCATTGCCGCCTCCCCGCGTGTGCGGGGACTATTGTGCGCTGAAATCCCCGGCGCGCCAATCCGCCGCCGATCAGGGCCGGGTGACGGCCAGGGTGTCTTCGGCCCGACCGTCGCCCGCCGGCGCCGAAATGCCCAGCATCCGCGCCAGGAAGGGCTGCACGTCCACGCTGTCCAGGTCGCTCAGCCGCCGTCCGGCAATCACGCCCGGCCCGTGGGCGATGAAGATCGCCGCCATCTCGGGCACCTGGTTGTCATAGCCGTGCGCCCCGCCCGCGCGGGTCACGGGCCGGTCGCGCGTCGCCGTCAGCCAGCCGGTCTCGACCAGGCAGACGATCCGGCCCACGCGCGGGTTGGAGCCATAGACCAGGCGCGCGGGCACGTCGGCCTTGTTCCAGCATTCCATGTGCGGGTGTCGGCCGACCAGCTTCTGCTGCACCTCCGCCTCGCGGCCGGGCGCCGGGTCGGCGGTCAGCACCGCCCCGCCATAGCCGATGTTCAACGCCGCCGGGTCGATGATGTCGTCGATCCAGATCACCCGGTCCGGCGAGGTCGCCGCCATGCCGTGATCGGACACCACCACCAGCATCGTCCGGTCGTACAGCCCCCTGGCCTTCAGCCCCTCGATCAACCGCCCGATCGACGCATCGACCGAGGCGACGGCCGCGCGCGTCTCCGGCGCATCCGGCCCGTTGCGATGGCCGGCGGTGTCGACGATGTCGAAATACAGGGTCTCCAGTTTAGGCCGCTGGTCCGCCGGAAGGTCCAGCCACGACAGCACCCGGTCCACCCGCGCATCGCCCGGCATCCCCTGATCGAAGGGCGCCCAATGGCTGGGGCGCACGCCGTGGATTTCGACCTCGGATCCCGGCCAGAACATGGTCCCGGTGCGTAGGCCCGCCTTTTCGGCCGTGACCCAGATCGGCTCGCCCTGATCCCAGAAGCCGCTTTCCTTGCTGGCCATGGTGAAGACGCCCAGCCGCGCGTCGGTGAAGCGGTTGGCCACCACCCCGTGATGGTCGGGATGCAGCCCCGTCACCAGCGTATAGTGGTTGGGGAAGGTCACGCTGGGGAACGACGGCCGCATCGGTCCGAACGCGCCCCCGGCCGCCAGTCCGTCCAGCACCGGCGTCTGCCCCTTGCCCAGATAGTCCGGCCGGAAGCCGTCGATGGAGACCAGGACCACCCGATCCGGCAAGGCGGCCTGAACCGCGGCGCTCGCCACGCTTTGCGGCGCCGGCGCAGGCGGCGTCCCGGCGCAGGACGACAGGGCCAGGGCGCCGACGGCGATCAGACCGGCGAGGGGGAAACGAAACATGGGCGACCTCGGATACGACACGAAACCATTGCCTAAACTTAATGCGCGACAGGCGCACGACGGCTTGTGGGAACATCGTTCTCGCGCCAAGCTTGCATTATGGACACCGTCATCGAAATCCGCGGCCTCACCAAGACCTATGGGGCGGTGAAGGCCCTGGACGGTCTGACCCTGTCGATCCCGCGCGGCGGGGTTTACGGGGTGCTGGGCCCCAATGGGGCGGGCAAGTCGACCCTGTTCCGCACCCTGCTGGGTCTGATTCGCCCGACCCAGGGCGACGCCACGGTGATGGGCGGCCGGATCGGCGATCCGGCGGCGATGCGCCGCATGGGCTCGATGATCGAGACGCCGCGCTTCCCGCCCTTCATGACCGCGCGTCAGGTGCTGGTCTGGCTGGCCCAGGCCCACGGCGGCGTCAGCGGGGCCGAGATCGACAACTGGCTCCAGCGGGTCGGTCTGGCCGAGGCGGCGAACCGTCGCGTGCGCGGCTTCTCGGTCGGGATGCTGCAACGCCTGGGCGTCGCCGCCGCCCTGATGACCCGGCCCGATCTGGTCATCCTGGATGAGCCGACCAGCGGCATGGATCCGCCCGGCATCCAGGAAATGCGCGCCCTGATCCGCAGTCTGGCCGACAACGACGGCGTGACCGTCATCCTGGCCAGCCACCAGCTTCAGGAGGTCCAGCGCGTCTGCGACCGCGTGGCCATCTTCAACAAGGGCAAGGTCATCACCGAGGGCCGGGTTTCCGACCTGACCGCCTCGGGCGAGCGACTGCGCCTGTCCGTCACCCCCCTGGCCAAGGCCATGGCCGTGCTGGGCGAGCGGGCCACGCTGGACGGCGACGCCCTTCTGGCCTCTGCGCCCCGCGCCGAGGCCCCGGCCCTGATCAAGGCCCTGGTCGAAAACGGCGTCGACATCGAGGAGGCCCGCTGGATCGGCGCCGATCTGGAAGACGTCTTCATGAGCGAAACCGGCTGGACCGGCGTGCAGGAGCAGAACCGTGCTGGCTGACGCGATCCGATCCGAAACCTACCGCCTGACGCGCAACCGCACCGCCCTGTTCTGGAGCGTGCTGTTCGTGCCGATCGTGGGCGTGCTTCTGTCCACCCTCGGCTTCGTGGTCGCCAAGGCCAACGAGGCCAAGCTGGTCGGCAAGCTGCCGCCGGAAGTCCTGAAGGGCGGCCCGCTGGATCTGGGCCTGACCCTGGTCAAGAGCGCCGGCGACTTCGCCAACCCCGCCATCCTGATGTTCGTCCTGATCGGCGCGGCCACGATCTACGCCGGCGACTATCGGTGGGAGACCTGGCGGCTGATCAGCGCGCGCAACACCCGCTCGAACCTGCTGACCGGCAAGGTGGCGGTCGTGGCGCTGATGATCGTGCTGGCCACCTTCGCGGCCCTGGTGTCCGACCTGATCGCCAGCCTGATCCAGGCGGCGGTGTTCGGGCGGCCGCTCACCTTCTCGATGACGGGCGGAGCCGCCGCCGACTTCGGCCTGCTGGCCGTGACCGGCTGGGCGCGCATCCTGCAGTTCACCATGCTGGGCCTCCTGGCCGCGGTCATGACACGTTCGCTTCTGGCCGCCTTGTTCGCGCCGCTGGTGATCGGCGTGGGCCAGTTCTTCCTGCCGCAGATCCTGATGCCCATGGGCGTCATGCCCGACGGCTGGCTTCTGCCCCTGCTTTCCCCCGGCATGGCCACCGACCTGTTGAAGGCCGCCATTGAAGGCGGCGCGGCGGCCGCCCAACTGCCCGATCATGCGGTGCTGAAGGGCGTGCTCGGCCTGGGCCTGTGGATCGCGGTTCCCTTCGCGGGCGCAGTGGCCTGGTTCAACAAACAGGACCTGTCGAAGGAATAGGCGGCGGCGGACTGCGTTCGCCTTCTGCGACCAGCCAGTCGCGGAAGGCGTCCACGGCGACGTCGCGACGCCCCTCCGGCCGCAGGAAGGCGAACCACGACGCCCGCTCCACGAAGCCGAACGGCGCGACCAGCCGCCCCGCCATGACATCGGGCGCGACAAACGCCCAGGGCGCGATGGCCACCCCCAGGCCGGAGGCGGCCGCCTCGACCAGCGAATGGTTGTGGGCGAACTCCCGCTCCGACGCCTCGCTCAGCGTCACCCCCGCCAGGTCCGCCCACACCGTCCAGGCCTGCCGGAAGGTGGCCGAGCGCAGACGCGGCGCCGCGCTCACCGCCTGAAGCGTCGTCAGCCGCGTCATCACGTCCGGCGCCCCGACCGGCCCCTGATGCTGAGACAGGAACCGCGTGCTTTCGGTGCGAACGTGGCGCTGGTCAGGCTCCACGATGCGGATGGCGCCATCGAACCGGTCGCGGCGGAAATCGACGGGCAGATAAGATTCCGACAATCGCACCCTGATCTCGGGATGGGCGTCCAGAAAGCCCGGCAGGCGCGGGATCAGCCATTTCAGCGCGAAGGTGCCCAGGCAGGAGATTTCGATCTCCCGCACCGCCTCGCCCCGCGCCTGCGCCACCGCGTCGGTGATCGCGCCGAAAGCGGGCGTCAGCCCGTCCGCCAGTCGACGCCCGGCTTCGGTCAGGGTCAAGGCGTGGCGCGGCCCGCTGACCAGCCGCACGCCCAGCGACGCCTGTAGGGCCGCGATCTGACGGCTGACCGCGCCATGGGTAACGCACAGTTCGGCCGCCGCCCGCGTCATGCTGGCGTGGCGCGCAAAGACCTCGAAGGTTCGCAGCCCATTCAGCGGCGGCGGCGCACGGCCCGTCATGTGACCTCCCCTCACACAGTCCTCACCGCATAATCGATTTCGCGCCGCGCGCCTATCGGCTTCAAACTGGCCGATGTCGCAACCGCCGCCAAAACCCGAACCGCCCCGACTGTCCGACCACATCGCCTACGGTCTGTGCATCCTGATCATCTGGATGCTGGCCGTGATGGAGATGGTCAGGGCCTGAGCTCGTCCAGCGCCGCCTTCAGCGCCGACAGATTCGGCAGGAACCAGACCTGCTGACCGCGATTGCTCTCGCGCACATAGTCGCGCAGCGCGTCACTGTCGGCCACGGCCGGGCTGATGTCGCCGATCACGGCCAGGCCGATGCGGTAGTTGACGAACTTCTGCGTCGTCTCGCCCGCCAGACGTGTCCGCAGCTTCAGAAAGTCCGCGCCCAGCCGCGATACAGGCAGGGCCAGCCATTTCGCATCATGCCCCAGGGCCTCGCCCACAAAACCGTTGATGTCGCGCTCGTCCGCCAGCAGCGGGCCATCCTCGGCACAGACCACGACCCGCTCGCCGCCCCAAATTTCAACCGTCGTTTCCATGATCGTCTCCAAGCAAAAGGGCGACCGGATCGCTCCGGCCGCCCTTTAGGCACTCAATCAGAAAGAGACGTAAGGCTTAAGCCTCGTCGTCGCCTTCGAAGACCAGGACCGGACCGGAGTCCTTGCCCTTGGCTTCCACGTCGCGATCGACGAACTCGATCACGGCCATCGGGGCGTTGTCGCCGTGGCGGAAACCGGCCTTCATGATGCGGATATAGCCGCCGTTGCGCTCGCTGTAGCGCGGGCCGAGCGTCTCGAACAGCTTGCCGACCTGCGGTACGTCGCGGACCTGGCTGATGGCCTGACGACGCGCGTGCAGATCGCCCTTCTTGGCCAGGGTGACCAGCTTCTCGACGAAGGGACGCAGTTCCTTGGCCTTGGGCAGGGTCGTGGTGATTTGCTCGTGCTTGATCAGCGAGGCGGCCATGTTCGCGAACATGGCGGTGCGGTGGCTGGTCGTGCGACCGAGTTTACGATGGGCGGCGCCGTGGCGCATCAGGGTCTCTCCTACTCCGGGCCCGGTATCTCCCGGCAGGAGACCTAGGCCCGTAATCTTCTAACCGCCCCGTCATTCTCCTCGAGAGGAGACGGGCGGAGGGTTGAACTTAGATCTGGTCGTCGAACTTCTTGGCCAGATCTTCGATGTTTTCGGGCGGCCAGTTCGGCACGTCCATGCCCAGGCTGAGGCCCATGGTCGCGAGAACTTCCTTGATCTCGTTCAGCGACTTGCGCCCGAAGTTCGGGGTGCGAAGCATTTCGCCCTCGGTCTTCTGGATCAGGTCGCCGATGTAGACGATGTTGTCGTTCTTCAGGCAGTTGGCCGAACGGACCGACAGCTCCAGCTCGTCCACCTTCTTCAGCAGCGCCGGGTTGAAGGGCAGGTCGGGCTTGCCGTCCGACTGCTCGACAGCCTTCTTGGGCTCTTCGAAGGTGATGAAGATCTGCAGCTGGTCCTGAAGGATGCGCGCGGCATAGGCCACGGCGTCCACAGGCGTCACCGCGCCGTTGGTTTCGACTTCAAGCAGCAGCTTGTCATAGTCCAGCGACTGGCCCTGACGGGTCGGCTCGACGCGATAGGCCACCTTCTTGACCGGCGAATACAGCGCATCCACGGCGATCAGGCCGATGGGGGCGTCTTCCGGACGGTTCAGTTCGGCGGCGACATAGCCCTTGCCGTTCTGGACGGTCAGTTCCATGCGCACCGAGGCGCCGTCGTCAAGCGTGCAGATGACGTGATCGGGGTTCAGAACCTCGATGTCCGCCGGCACGTCGATCTGGCCGGCCGTCACCGCGCCGGGGCCCGTGGCGCGCAGGGTCATGCGCTTGGGGCCTTCGGCGTGCATACGCAGCGCCAGTTGCTTGATGTTCAGGACGATGTCGACCACGTCTTCGCGCACGCCTTCCAGCGACGAGAATTCATGGACCACGCCGTCGATCTGGATGGCGGTGACCGCCGCGCCTTGCAGCGAGGACAGCAGAACGCGACGGAGCGCGTTGCCGAGCGTCACGCCGAAGCCACGCTCGAGGGGTTCGGCCACCAGGCGCGCCTTGCGCTGGGCGTCGGAACCGATCTCGATCTGCGGCTTCTCGGGACGGATCAGCTCTTGCCAGTTTCTTTCGATCATTTTGTCCCTCGAACGGGTTTCGTCGGCTCCGGCCTTGTCGACGAGGCCATGGTGGAGCCGACGGAGATGGGGTGTGCCTGGAACGAAGTCGCGATCAGACGCGGCGACGCTTGGGCGGACGGCAACCGTTGTGCGGCATGGGGGTGACGTCGCGGATGGTCGTGATCGTCAGGCCGACCGACTGCAGGGCGCGCAGGGCCGATTCACGGCCGGAACCCGGACCCGAGACGTTCACTTCCAGCGTCTTCACGCCGTGTTCCTGGGCCTTTTTGCCGGCGTCTTCCGCAGCCATCTGGGCGGCGTAAGGGGTCGATTTGCGCGAACCCTTGAAGCCCATGTGACCGGCCGACGACCACGAGATCGCGTTGCCCTGGGCATCGGTGATCGTGATCATGGTGTTGTTGAACGAAGCATTCACGTGGGCGACGCCCGAGGTGATGTTCTTGCGCTCGCGCTTCTTTACGCGACCCGGTTCCTTGGCCATGTGTCTGTCTTACTTCTTCTTGCCGGCGATCGGCTTGGCGGGACCCTTGCGGGTGCGGGCGTTCGTATGGGTGCGCTGGCCGCGGACCGGCAGGCCCTTGCGGTGACGCAGGCCGCGATAGCAGGCCAGGTCCATCAAACGCTTGATGTTCATCGACGTCTCGCGGCGCAGGTCGCCCTCGACCGTATGGTCCTTGTCGATCGTTTCGCGGATCGACAGGACTTCGGCGTCCGTCAGCTGGTTCACGCGACGGGCGGGCTCGATGCCCACCTTCTCGGTGATGTCCTTGGCGGCGGCCGGGCCGATGCCATGGATGTACTGAAGCGCGATTTCCACGCGCTTGTTGGTCGGGATGTTGACGCCAGCAATACGGGCCACGAAATTCTCCAGATACGCGTTAGTCAGACGCAACAAACGCTCCGGTTAACAAACCAGGAGCGTGGCGCCCTTCGCGGGAAGGCGCCCTTATACAGATGATTCACAGGCCGTCAACGTCTGCCGTGGATCAGCGCGGCGGGCGGCCGAAATCCACGCCGACGGTGACACGCTGGCCCTCGATCGGGCGGCCGTTCTCGATCGGCGGCTGGAAGCGGAAGACGCCCGACACCTGAAGGCCCGCCGCGCCGAAGCCCAGGCCCGGCGGCGTTTCACTGACCACGCGACACTCATCCAGCCGATTGTCCAGTCGGATGACGCACGACAGTTCGGCGCGGCCGTATCGGCTGCGCGCCTGCGGGGGATGATTGGCGCGAATCTGGCCGATGGTCGGCCCCATGACCAGGCGCGGCCCGGTCGAGCCGCTGCCGGGACCAGAGCCTGAACCGACACCCGATCCGCTGCCCGTTCCCTGCCCGCCCTGGCCGAAACCGGGCTGGGGCGACGGCGCAGGCGCAATCCCGACGACGGGCGCGGGCGTCGGCGCCTGTTTGGGCGGGGCCGGCAGTTCGGGCGGTCGCGGCTGTTTCGGCGGCGTCGGCGTGTGGATGCGCGATGGGGCGGCCGGGGCGCCGCCGCCGGTCCGTGGCGCCGGCGGCTGTTCGGATACCGGCGGCGGAGGGTCGTACAACACCACTTCGAACGGCTGAGGCTCCACGACGACGGGGACCTGCGGCGCCCGGCCGCTGACCTGCCCCAGCAGCAGGAACAGCCCCGCCTCCGCCCCCGCGACAGCGCAGAAAACGGCGAAGGCGCGCCAGCGTCTGCGGGCGCGCCTCTTGTTCGGATTGGCGTCGTCGTCGTTCATCGGACGTCTTAACGCCCGAGGACGATTTTGGTCACGCCAGAGCTTCGTCGATGGCCTTGGCGACCGAGTCGATCGAGCCCATGCCGTCCGCCTCGGTCAACTTGCCCTGGGCTTCGTAATACGGAAGCAGCGGGGCGGTGTTGCGGTTGTAGGCTTCCAGCCGGACCTTGAACGATTCCGGATTGTCGTCCGGACGGCCCTGTTCGGCGAACCGTTTGGCGATCCGTTCGGTCAGGGCGGCGTCGTCCACCTTCAGCCGCACCACGGCGTCGATCTGGGCGCCGCGCTTGGCCAGCATGGCGTCCAGCGCCTCGGCCTGGGCCACGGTGCGGGGGAAGCCGTCGAAAATGGCGCCGCCGGCGGCCTCGGCCTCGTTCAGACGGTCGTCGATCAGGGCGATGACGATCTCGTCGGTGACCAGATCGCCGCGCGCCAGCACGTCCTTGACCTTCAGCCCCAGTTCCGAGCCCGAGGCGATGGCCGCCCGCAGCATATCCCCGGTGGAGAGCTGGACCATGCCCTTCTCTTCCACCAGCCGCTTGGCCTGGGTGCCCTTGCCCGCCGCCGGCGGTCCGAACAGGATCAAGTTCACGCTATCAGCCCCTCCCCTGGGCGTTTCTCAGCTTGGATTTAGCGACGCACCGGCGTCGGCGCGCCACGACCGCCGCGCCCGCGCAGCTTGGCCTTCTTGATCAGACCTTCGTACTGGTGGGCCAGCAGCTGGGACTGAATCTGGGCGACAGTGTCCATCGTCACCGAGACCACGATCAAGATAGACGTTCCGCCAAAATACAGGCTGTTGCCGAACTGGCTGACGATGAACTCCGGCAGCAGGCAGACCGCGGTGATATAGGCGGCGCCGATCACCGTCAGACGGGTCAGGACATAGTCCAGATATTCCGCCGTGCGCTTGCCCGGACGGATGCCCGGCAGGAAGCCGCCGTATTTCCTCAGGTTCTCGGCCGTGTCTTCGGGATTGAAGGTGATCGAGGTGTAGAAGAAGCAGAAGAAGATGATCAGGGCGGCATACAGCGCCATGAACAGCGGCTGGCCGTGCGTCAGCTGCGCCGTCACCAGCGGCAGCCAGCTCATCCAGCTGGGCAGATCCGCATTGGCGGTCATGGTCGCCACCGTCGTCGGCAGCATCAGCAGCGACGAGGCGAAGATCGGCGGGATCACGCCGGCGGTGTTGACCTTCAGCGGCAGGAACGACCGTTCGCCCCCGGCCATGCGGTTGCCTTCCTGGCGCTTCGGATACTGGATCAGAAGACGGCGCTGGGCGCGTTCCATGAAGACGATGAAAACCACGGTGGCCACGGCCAGGATGGCGATGAACAACAGGGCGAAGGCCGACATCTGGCCTTGCTGGGCCAGGCCCAGCAGGCGCGCGATGGTGGACGGCAGGACCGCCACGATACCGGCGAAGATGATCAGCGAGATGCCGTTGCCGACGCCGCGCGCCGTCACCTGCTCACCCAGCCACATCAGGAACATGGTGCCGCCGGTCAGGGTCACGACCGTCGAGGCGATGAAGAAGACGCCGGGATTGTCGACCAGGCCCGCGGTGCTGTTCAGGCCGGCGGCGATGCCGAACGACTGCGCCAGCGCCAGGAAGACCGTCAGATAGCGGGTGTATTGGTTCAGCTGCTTGCGGCCGCTCTCGCCGCCTTCCTTCTTCAGCTTCTCCCAGGGCGGATACACCGTGCCCATCAGCTGCACGATGATCGACGCCGAGATGTAGGGCATCACGTTCAGGGCGAAGATGGCCATACGCTCGACCGCGCCGCCCGAGAACATGTTGAACATGTCCAGGATGCCGCGCTGGCCGGACGGATCCTGGAAGAACTGCAGGAAGGCCTGCGAGTTGATCCCCGGGATCGGCACATAGGTCCCGATGCGATAGACCAGAAGCGCGCCCAGCGTGAACAGCAGGCGCTTGTGCAGCTCGGTCGCCTTCGCGAACGAGCCGATGTTCATATTGGCGGCGAGTTGTTCTGCGGCCGAAGCCATTATGCGTCCCCACGACTGATTGAGTCGTCAGATAGGCGGAAAGCGGCCCTCATGCGAGGGCCGCTTCCGTTGTTTCGTCGTCGCAGGTGTAATCAGGTCACGACCTAATCAGCCGCGACGACGTGTTGCTTAGCCCTTGGCGGCGGCGCGCTTGGCGCGGGCCGAGACCTTGTTGGCGTCGCCCTGCGGCGTCTTGGCGGCCGGGGCCTTGCCCTTGGCGGCGTTGCGCTTCTCGACGCGCGCGGCGGCCTTGGCTTCGGCTTCGATGCGTTGCTCGACGACCGAACCGCCAGCGGCTTCGATCGCCTTCTTGGCGCCCGAGGTGGCCGACCAGACGACCAGGTTCAGGGCTTGCTTCACCTCGCCGGTGCCCAGCAGACGCACGCCGTCTTTGACGCGGCGGATCACGCCGGCGGCGACCAGGGCGTCGCCCTTCAGTTCCGACTTGGCGTCCAGCTTGCCGGCGTCGATGGCGTCCTGCAGGCGCCACAGGTTCACCTCAGCCAGCTTCAGCGCGTTCGGGTTGTTGAAGCCGCGCTTGGGCATACGCATGTACAGCGGCATCTGGCCGCCTTCGAAGCCCAGCAGGCTGACGCCGGTACGCGACTTCTGACCCTTGACGCCACGGCCAGCGGTCTTGCCCTTGCCCGAACCGGGGCCACGGCCGACGCGCATGCGCTTCTTGTGTGCGCCTTCGTTGTCGCGGATTTCGTTCAGTTTCATGTGCCTGATCCTTTCGGGTGCTAGCGCCCGGAACATTTGTCCGGACTCGGCTGTGAAAAAATGAAGGGCCGCTTCTAGGCGGCCCTTCGGGTATCTGCAAGTGCAGAAACGCCCTCCCCCGGTTTCGGGAGAGGGCGCAACGGCTTATTTTTCGACGATCTCGGTCAGGTGGGCGACCTTTGCGATCATCCCACGAACCGAAGGCGTGTCTTCCAGGGTCGATTCACGACCCAGGCGGTTCAGACCCAGGCCCACCAGGGTGGCGCGCTGGTCGTTCTTGCGGCGGATCGGCGAACCGGTCTGCTTGACGGTGACGGTCTTCTTCTCAGCCATGATCAGGACTCCACAGCTTCAGGCGTCGAGGCGCCGTCGTTGCGGCGGCCCATCAGGTCGGCGACCTTCTTGCCACGCTTCGAGGCGACCTGACGCGGCGACGACTGGACCTTCAGGGCCTCGAACGTCGCACGGATCATGTTGTACGGGTTCGACGAGCCGGTCGACTTGCCCACGACGTCCTGGACGCCGAGGGTTTCGAGGACCGCACGCATCGGGCCGCCGGCGATGACGCCGGTGCCGGGAGGGGCCGCGCGCATCATGATCTTGCCGGCGCCCCAACGGCCGTTGCCGTCGTGGTGCAGGGTGCGGTTCTCGCGCAGCGGAACGCGGATCATGGTCTTCTTGGCTTCTTCCGTCGCCTTGCGGATGGCTTCCGGCACTTCGCGCGCCTTGCCGTGACCGAAGCCGACGCGGCCCTTGCCGTCGCCGACGACCATCAGGGCCGCGAAGCTGAAGCGACGGCCGCCCTTCACGGTGGCGGCGACGCGGTTGATGTGGACCAGCTTCTCGACGATGTCCGAATCCGGGCCATCGACAGCGGGAGCGTTGCGGTTGTCACGACGGTTGCGATCGTTGCCGCCGCCGCCGCGTTGGGGTTGTTGCGCCATCTGTCGCGTCCCTTAGAAGTTCAGGCCGGCTTCACGCGCGGCTTCCGCCAGCGCCTTCACCCGTCCGTGATAGATGTACTCGCCCCGGTCGAAGACGACGTCCTTGACGCCCTTCTCGATGGCGCGTTCGGCGATCAGCTTGCCGATCGCGGCGGCCGCAGCCGTGTCCGAGCCGCGCTTGCCCTTGCCGCCTTCCAGCGACGAGGCCGAGGCGACGGTCACGCCCTGGGCGTCGTCGATGATCTGGGCCGAGATGTTCTTGTCCGAACGATAGACCGACAAACGCAGGCGACCGTTGGCGACAGCCTTCAGGCGACGGCGAGTGCGCTCCGAGCGGCGCTTGGCTTGTTGTCGAAGAGAAAGAGCCATGACTTACTTCTTCTTGCCTTCCTTGCGACGGACCTTCTCGCCCGCGTAACGGACGCCCTTGCCCTTGTAGGGCTCCGGCGGACGCAGCTTGCGGATGACCGCGGCGATCTGACCCACGGCCTGCTTGTCCGAACCCAGAACCTTGATCTCGGTCTGTTTCGGAACAGCAAAGCTGACGCCGGCCGGCGGAGCGATGTCGACTTCGTGCGAGAAGCCGAGTTGCAGCGACAGAGCATCACCCTTCATCGCGGCGCGGTAACCCACGCCGACCAGTTCAAGCGACTTCTCGAAGCCCGTGGTGACGCCGACGACCATGTTGTCGACCAGCGTGCGCGACAGGCCCCACATCGCGCGACCGCGTTGCGTGTCCGTCCGCAGACCCAGCGACAGTTCGTCGCCTTCCTGAGTGACTTCGATCTCTTCGGCGACGGTCCAGGCGCGTTCGCCCTTGGGACCCTTCACAGAGACGTTCTGGCCGTCGAGCGTGACAGTCACGCCCTTCGGCACGGCGATGGTTTTCTTGCCAATACGGGACATATCAGTAGACCCTGCAGAGGACTTCGCCGCCGACGTTGGCGTCGCGGGCAGAAGCGTCGGACATGACGCCCTTCGAAGTCGAGAGGATCGAGATGCCGAGGCCGTTCTTGATCGGCTTCAGATCGCCGATCGCGGAGTAGACGCGGCGGCCCGGCTTGGACACGCGCGCGATCTCGGCGATGACGGGCTGGCCGTCGAAGTACTTCAGCTCGATCTCGAACTGCGGAAACTCACCGGGGTTCTGAACCAGGTTGTAGCCGCGGATGTAGCCTTCGTCCTGCAGCACGTCCAGGACGCGCTGGCGCAGACGGGAAGCGGGGGTCAGCACCTTGGAACGCTTGCGGGTCGCCGCGTTCTTGATGCGAGCGATCATGTCGCTCAGGGGATCGTTGATCATCATGTCTGTTCGCTCCCCTTACCAGCTCGACTTCGTCAGGCCGGGAATCTGGCCCAGGTTGCCCAGTTCACGCAGCGCGATCCGGCTCATCTTGAGCTTGCGGTAGAAGGCGCGCGGACGACCCGTCACTTCGCAACGGTTGCGAATGCGGCTCGGCGCGGAGTTGCGCGGCAGGGCGGCCAGTTGCAGGCGCGCCTCGAAGCGCTCCTCCAGCGGCAGGTTCTCGTCATTTGCGGTCGCCTTCAGGGCGGCGCGCTTTGCGGCATACTTCGCAACCAGGGCCTTGACGGCTTCGTTGCGGTTTACGGCGCTTTTCTTAGCCATTGTGCTCTTCCCTTCCCGCTCAGTTCTTCACGAACGGGAACTTGAACTCGGTGAGGAGAGCCTTGGCTTCCTCATCGGTCTTGGCCGTGGTGCAGACGACAATGTCCATGCCCCACATCTGATCGATCTGGTCGTAGTTGATCTCGGGGAACACGATGTGTTCCTTCAGACCGGTGGCGTAGTTGCCGCGACCATCGAAGGACGTGCCCTTCAGACCGCGGAAATCCTTCACGCGCGGCAGCGCGATCGTGATGAACCGGTCCAGGAACTCGTACATCTGGTCGCCGCGCAGGGTGACCTTGCCGCCGATGACCATGCCTTCACGCAGCTTGAAGCCGGCGATGGAGTTGCGGGCCTTGGTGGCGACGGCCTTCTGGCCGGCGATGGCCGTCAGATCCTTGAGGGCGGTGTTCGCCTTCTTGGAGTCCGCGACGGCTTCGCCGATGCCCATGTTCAGGACGATCTTGTCCAGCTTGGGCACCTGCATCTCGTTCGTATAGCCGAACTTTTCCTTCATCACCTGGCGGATGCGCGCGTGATATTCGCCCTTGAGGCGCGGAGCGTATTTTTCGGTCGCCATCAGATGACGTCTCCCGTCGTCTTGGCGATGCGGACCTTGGTGTCCCCATCGATCTTGAAGCCGACGCGGGTCGCCTTGCCGTTGGCGTCGGCGATCGCGACGTTCGACAGGTGAAGCGAGGCTTCCTTGTTCTTGATGCCGCCCTGCGGGTCAGCCTGGCTCGGGCGCGTGTGGCGCTGAACCATGTTGACGCCTTCGACGACGACGCGGTTTTCGGAAGGCAGGACCTTCAGCACGGCGCCCGTGCGGCCCTTGTCCTTGCCGGTGAGGACGACGACGCGGTCGCCCTTCTTGATCTTGGCGGCCATGTTACAGGACCTCCGGAGCCAGCGAGATGATCTTCATGTGGTTCTTGGCGCGCAGTTCGCGGGGAACCGGGCCGAAGATCCGCGTGCCGACAGGCTCGTTCTGCTTGTTGACGATGACGGCGGCCGACTTGTCGAAGCGGATGACCGAGCCGTCCTTGCGTTGGATGTCCTTGGCGGTGCGCACGACGATGGCGCGAACGACGTCGCCCTTCTTAACGCGGCCGCGCGGGATGGCTTCCTTCACGGAGGCGACGATTGTGTCGCCGATCGAGGCGTAGCGGCGCTTGGAGCCGCCCAACACCTTGATGCACATGACCCGGCGGGCGCCCGAATTATCGGCCACTTCCAGGTTAGTTTGCATCTGGATCATAAGATCAGATCCTTCTGATTACGAGGCGGAGACGTTGGAAAGGACTTCCCAACGCTTCAGCTTGGACTTCGGGGCGCACTCGACGATGCGAGCGATGTCGCCGACCTTGAGCGCGTTGGCTTCGTCGTGCGCGTGGTACTTCTTGGAGGACCGGACGGTCTTCTTCAGAAGCGGGTGGAGCAGCGTGCGCTCAACCTTCACGACGACGGTCTTTTCGCCCTTGTCGGACACGACCACGCCTTCGAGAATTCGCTTGGGCATATTCGTTTCCTTACGAGGCCGCACGCTTCTCGCGCAGAAGCGTCGAGATGCGGGCGATGTCTTTGCGCACTTCACCCACGCGGTGGGTCTTTTCCATCTGGCCGGTGGCCGCCTGGAAGCGCAGGTTGAACTGTTCCTTCTTGAGCTTCAGCAGCTCGTCGGCCAGTTGATCGGTCGTTTGCGACCGCAGATCGGCGATCTTGGTCATTAGGCGGCTACCTCGACATGGGCGACGCCGGCGTCGATGCGGGTCACCACCTTGGTGCGGACCGGCAGCTTGGCTGCGCCGAGACGGAGCGCTTCGCGGGCGACATCGTCCGGAACGCCGTCGATTTCAAACAGGATGCGGCCAGGGTGGCAGCGCGCGGCCCAATGGTCCACGGCGCCCTTGCCCTTACCCATCCGCACTTCGGCCGGCTTGCCCGTGACGGGCAGGTCGGGGAAGACGCGGATCCAGACGCGGCCTTGGCGCTTCATCTGGCGGGTGATCGCGCGGCGGGCCGCTTCGATCTGACGCGCGGTGATGCGTTCCGGCTCCAGCGTCTTCAGGCCGTACGACCCGAAGTTCAGCGAGAAGCCGCCCTTGGCCGAGCCGTGGATGCGGCCCTTGAAGGCCTTGCGGTACTTGGTCTTCTTCGGTTGCAACATGACTTAGTTCTCACGTCCCCGGTCGCGACGCGGACCGCGGTCGCCACGGGGGCCGCCGCGTTCGCGGCCTTCGTTCGAGGACGGACCCGAAGCTTCCTGGGCCCAACGCTTGTCCTGGGCCATCGGGTCGTGCTCGAGCACTTCGCCTTTGAACACCCAGACCTTCACGCCGATGATGCCGTAGGTCGTCTTGGCTTCGTAGAAGCCGTAGTCGATGTCGGCGCGCAGCGTGTGCAGCGGCACGCGACCTTCACGGTACCATTCCATACGCGCGATTTCCGCGCCGCCCAGACGACCCGAGACATTCATACGAATGCCCTTGGCGCCCAGACGCATGGCCGACTGCATCGAACGCTTCATGGCGCGACGGAAGGCCACGCGGCGTTCCAGCTGCTGCGCGATGTTCTCGGCGATCAGCTGAGCATCGGTTTCCGGCTTGCGGACTTCGATGATGTTCAGGTGAACTTCACCCTCGGTGCGCGCCGAGATGTCCTTGCGGAGCTTCTCGATGTCAGCGCCCTTCTTGCCGATCACGACGCCCGGACGGGCGGCGTAGATGGTGATGCGGCACTTCTTGTGCGGGCGCTCGATGATGATGCGCGACACGCCGGCGGCGGCCAGACGTTCCTTCAGCCACTCGCGCAGCTTCAGGTCCTGGTGCAGCAGGCGCGAATAGTCGGCCCCGGCGGCGAACCAACGGCTGTCCCACGTGCGGTTCACGCCGAGGCGCAGACCGACCGGATTGATTTTCTGTCCCATCAGGCGGCCTCGCCGGCTTCACGGACCACGATGGTGATCTCGCTGAACGGTTTCAGGATGCGCGACGAGCGACCACGAGCGCGGCTCGCGAAACGCTTCATCACCAGGTTCTTGCCCACGAAGGCCTCGGCGACGACCAGGTTGTCGATGTCGAGGTTGTGGTTGTTCTCGGCGTTCGAAACCGCCGAATACAGGACCTTGCGGACATCGCCGGCGATGCGCTTACGGCTGAATTCCAGCTCGTTCAGCGCCTTCTGCACCGGCATGCCGCGGATCGAGGCGGCCACCAGGTTCAGCTTCTGAGGGCTGATGCGGACGTTGACCAGCTTGGCGCGGGCCTCGGTCGGGGCGACCCGACGGGTGTTCTTGGTCTGGGCCATCGGTTACTTCCTTTTGGCCTTCTTGTCCGCCGCGTGGCCCGGGAAGTTCCGGGTCGGGGCGAACTCGCCGAGCTTCATGCCGACCATCTCTTCCGAGACCGACACGGGCACGTGCTTCTGACCGTTATGGACGCCGAACGTCAGACCGACGAACTGCGGCAGGATGGTGGAGCGGCGCGACCAGGTCTTGATCACGTCCTTGCGGCCCGACGATTGAACGGCGTCGGCCTTCTTGAGCAGATACCCGTCGACAAACGGGCCTTTCCAGGAGGAGCGGGCCATTCTTAGCGAGCCTTCTTAACGTGGCGGGTACGGATGATGTACTTGTCCGTAGCCTTGTTCTTGCGGGTACGAGTGCCCTTGGTGTCCTTACCCCACGGCGTGACGGGGGTGCGACCACCAGAGGTCCGGCCTTCACCACCACCATGCGGGTGGTCGATCGGGTTCATGGCGACGCCGCGAACGTGCGGACGCCAGCCCATGTGACGCTTGCGACCGGCCTTGCCCAGGTTCTGGTTCATGTGGTCGGGGTTCGAAACCGCGCCCACCGTGGCGATGCAGCCGTCCAGGACCATGCGCAGCTCGCCCGAGCCGAGACGGATCTGGGCGTAGCCCTGATCGCGGCCCACCAGCTGGGCGTAGGCGCCGGCCGAACGGGCCAGCTGAGCGCCCTTGCCCGGCTTCATCTCGATATTGTGGATGATCGTACCCACCGGCATCGAACGCAGCGGCATGGCGTTGCCAGGCTTCACGTCGGTCTTTTCGCCCGCAACGATCGTGTCGCCCGCCTTAAGGCGTTGCGGCGCGATGATGTAGGTCTTCTCGCCGTCCTCGTAGGTCACGAGCGCGATGAAGGCCGTGCGGTTCGGGTCGTATTCCAGACGCTCGACCGTGCCGACCATGTCCCACTTGCGACGCTTGAAGTCGATCTTGCGGTACAGGGTCTTGGCGCCGCCGCCACGGAAGCGGACCGCGATGCGACCGCCCTGCCCGCGTCCGCCCGACTTGGTCAGGCCTTCGGTCAGCGACTTTTCCGGACGGCCCTTGTGGAGTTCCGAACGGTCGACCAGCACGAGGGCGCGACGGCCCGGCGAAGTCGGATTGTAGGTTTTCAAGGCCATCTGATCAGAGCCCCGTGGTCACGTCGATCGACTGGCCTTCAGCCAGCGTCACGATAGCTTTTTTGATGTCGACGCGACGACCCAGGATACCCCGGAAGCGCTTGGTCTTGCCCTTTTGAACCAGGGTGTTGACCTTGACGACGTTGACTTTGAACAGGCTTTCGACCGCCGCGGCGATCTCGTCCTTGGAGGCCGTGTCCGCGACGCGGAAGACGACCTTGTTCTGCTCCGACAGGATCGTGGCCTTTTCGGTGATCACCGGGGCCAGGATGGTGTCGTAGTGCTTGGCGGTAGGTTGAGCGGCCATTACGCGGCTTCCTTATCGCTGAAGCGGGCTTCGATCGCCTCGATGGCGGCCTTGGTCAGCACCAGCTTGTCCGCGCGCAGGATGTCATAGACGTTCAGGCCGGCGTTCGGCAGCACATCGATGTGCGGGATGTTGCGTGCGGCCAGGCCGAAGTTCGTGTCGACTTCCGGACCCGCGATGATGAGAGCCTTGGTCCAGCCCAGCTTGCCGAAGGTCTCGCGCAGGGCGGCCGTCTTGGCTTCCTTGACCGAGACGGTGTCGACGACGATCAGGTCGCCGGACTTGGCCTTGGAGGACAGGGCGTGACGCAGGGCCAGCGCGCGGATCTTCTTCGGCAGCGAGAAGCCGTGGTCGCGAACGACCGGACCGAAGGCGCGCGAACCGCCGACGAACTGCGGCGCACGGCGCGAACCGTGACGAGCGCCGCCGGTGCCCTTCTGCTTGTACATCTTCTTGCCCGTGCGAGAGTTCTCGTTACGGGTTTGAACCTTGTGCGTGCCGGCGCGGCGCTTGGCCAGTTGCCAGTTCACGGTGCGGGCCAGCAGGTCGCCGCGGATGTCGGCGATGCCGAAGACGGCGTCCGACAGCTCCACGTCGCCGGCAGCCTTGCCGTCGAGTTGGATGACAGAGAGTTTCATTACGCTTCACCGCCTTCGGTCGCTTCGACGGGGGCTTCTTCAGCCGGCGTCGAGGCGGGTTGAGCAGCAGACTTGCTCGACTTCAGCGCGCCGGGGAACGGAGCGTCGGCCGGGCGAGCCTTCTTGATGGCGTCGCGAACCTTGACATAGCTGCCGTCGTGACCGGGGACAGCGCCCTTGATCAGGATCAGGCCACGCTCGGCGTCCACGCGGACGACGGTCAGGTTCTGGGTGGTGACGGTTTCCGTGCCGTAGTGGCCGGCCATCTTCTTGCCGGGGAAGGTGCGGCCCGGATCCTGACGGTTACCCGTCGAACCGTGCGAACGGTGCGAGATCGACACGCCGTGCGTGGCGCGCAGACCGCCGAAGTTCCAGCGCTTCATGGCGCCGGCGAACCCCTTGCCGATGGTCTCACCCTGGATGTCCACCTTCTGGCCGACCAGGAAGTGTTCGGCCGACAGTTCGGCGCCCACGTCCAGCAGACCGTCCGCATCGACGCGGAACTCGGTGACATAGGCCTTCGGTTCGACTTCCGCCTTGGCGAAGGTCTCGCGTTGAGCCTTGTTGGTGTTCTTGGCCTTCTTCGTGCCAGCGCCCAGCTGGAGAGCGACGTAGCCGTCACGCTCCTGGGTACGTTGGCCGACGACTTGGCAGCCGTCGAGCTGCAGCACAGTGACCGGTACGTGCGCGCCGTCTTCGGCGAACACGCGGGTCATGCCCAGCTTCTTGGCGATCACGCCCGTGCGCATCGGATCCCGCCTCTTTCTACTTTAAATCTTGATCTCGACGTCCACGCCGGCGGACAGGTCGAGCTTCATGAGCGCGTCCACGGTCTGCGGGGTGGGGTCGACGATGTCGAGCACGCGCTTGTGCGTGCGGATTTCAAACTGCTCACGCGACTTCTTATCGACGTGCGGCGAGCGGTTCACGGTGAACTTTTCGATCAGGGTCGGCAGCGGAATCGGACCGCGAACGGTCGCGCCGGTGCGCTTGGCTGTATTGACGATCTCGCGCGTCGAGAAATCGAGGACGCGGTGATCAAAGGCCTTGAGCCTGATGCGGATGCTTTGATCCATATCGGTGCTAACTTCCAATGCGGTCGGAGGACCGCGTCCCTGTGAACCATTTCAAAGACCGAAGGCCTTCGGGCCAAAGCCCTCAGGAAACGCAAATCCGCAAAAACGAGCGGCCCACGCAGTTGCCCGCGAAGGCCGTGATATCCCAAGAAGCTGCAAAGAACAGTGACTTAGGTCGTTCTTGCGAACCGCGTCTGCACCGAAGTGCACAGCCGGTCCAACAAGAGTGGTGGCTTATGCCTACCGATTCCGATTTCGTCAAGCGGCGAAACCAAGGCGCAGACAGGATTTCCTCAGTTCGCTTCCAGCGTCCGACCCGGGGCTGGAATCGGCGAGGCGCGCCCGCCTTAAGGCACACCTTATATAGAGTGTTTCTGATCCGAACCTCGGGGCGACGACTCTGATAGGGCGATGCGCCGCCGGAATCGCTCCGCCTCTGCTCGCTTCGATCGATGCCGTATCAGAGCCGGGGTGGGGCAACGCCCGGATTCTAAGCTGGCGTTAACCGCGCGCCTTCGGTTCTCCGTGATGGCGACACATTCCTGCCGCACTGCGTGACAGTCGTGCAACAAGTTGGCGACAGCGGCTTATCGAACAGCGGTTTGATGCTGCCCTTCGTCCGTATGCTGATAGCAGGCGCCCCTCCCGGACCCCCATCCGGGCAAGGACTTCCAAGGACAAAACAAAATGAAGACGATCCTCCTCGCCTCGGCCGCCGCCGCCACCCTGTTCGCCGCTCCGGCCTTCGCCCAGGACGCCATTGGTTCGGTTGGCGTGACCTATTCCAACCCGTCGGTCAAAGTCGCCGGCAACGACGTCGACGCCGACATCTGGTCGGTCGACGGCACTGTCGCCCTGCCGGCCCGCGACTGGACCGTGACGCTAAGCGGCGCCGTCGATCACACCAAGGCCTTTGGTGAAGAAGACACCTCGGGCGCCGCCGCCGCTCACCTGACCAAGCTGTGGACGTCCGACGTCCGCGCCGGCGGCTTCGTCGCCGCCAACGGCATCGGCACCGGCGACACCGTCTGGACCGTGGGCGCCGAAGCGCAGAAGTATCTGGCCGGCTCGACCCTGACCGGCATGGTCGCCTGGACCGATGCCGACGCCGGCGACATCTGGACCGTCGGCGGCGACGCCGCCTTCTACGTCATGCCGAACCTGCGCCTGAACGCGGGCGTCGCCTACAACAACGTCGACGTGAACGGCGGCAGCAGCGTCGACGCCTGGACCTACGGCGTGGGCGCCGAGTACCAGTTCGAGAACACCCCGTTCTCGGTGGGCGCCGCCTACACCCGCGCCGATCTGGACTCGACCGACGTCGACACGTGGTCGCTGGGCCTGCGCTACTCCTTCGGCGGCGGCCTGCAAGCCCGCGATCGCGCCGGCGCCAACCTGGGCGTCGCGGCGATCACGAGCGTCCTGGGCGTTCGCTAAGCCTTTCGGAGCGATCCGATACGAAGAGCCCCGGCGGAGCGATCCGCCGGGGCTTTTTCATGCGCCATGCCCATAAGGAAAAGGCCCCCGGGGTTCCACGACCGGGGGCCTTGCCATTGAGACGAAGAGGCGGGCCTCAGCGTCCGATCTGCAGCGTGCCAGACCCGACCACGGTGCGCGACACCGCGCCTGTGGCGGAGCCGACGCGGACATTGCCCGATCCGGCGATGGCCACGCTCAGGTCGCGGGTCGCCCCGCCATAGCGGACGTCGCCCGACCCGCCGATGGCCACCGTCAGCTTGTCCATACGGCCCTGGCGCACATTGACGCCGCCCGAGCCGCCGATGGACAGGTCGCCCTCGCCCGCCGCGCTGGCCACCTCGACATTGCCCGATCCGCCCACGGCCGCCTTCAGGTTCCCCGTGGAGCCGGCGTAGATGCTGCCCGACCCGCCTACATTGGCCTCCAGCGCACGCGAAGATCCCGCCCGGATCGAGCCGGAGCCGCCGACGCCCAGCGCCAGGCGGCCGTCGACATTGGCCACGTTCCACGCCCCGCATCCGCCGCTGTTCAACTGCACGGAGCGCGCGCCGCGTCCGACCGAACCGAACACCGCCCCGCCCGCGCTGACATCCACGTCGCGGGGCGTGCGGATCACGATCATCGGCGCGTCTTCCATGCGCAGGCGGCCGATGTCGCTGACCTCGACGGTCGCGCCTCGGCCGGGCTGGGCGGGATCGGCCTGGCTGGCGTTGCATCCGCGAATGCGGTTTCCGCCACTGGCCCAGAATGCGCCGTTGCGGCCCAGGCCGCCGTCGATGCGGACGTCGCGCCCCACGCGGCGAACCTGAACGGCCGGCAGGCGCGACCCGCCCTGCGTCACCTCGACGCCCACGTCCTGGCGATCCTCGACGATCACGACGACCCGCGCCACGGCGTTGCGGATCTGGACCTCGGCCGATGCGGGTGCGGCGGCCAGGCCCGTCAGGGCGGCGGCGGCGGCTGCGGCGATCAATGCGGTCTTCATTCGGCTGTTTCCTTCCCGTCTGTGAGGGAAAGGTGCGCGCCGCCCGCTACGAAGTCATTTTAACTTCAGGTCATGAACGCGAATTAACCTGCGGGCCTCAGCGCTCCGGCGCCGTCGGCCGCCCCGACCTCGGGTTCGAAATCGCGTTCGAAACGGGCGATGCGGCTCTTCATCGCCCCGGCCTTCTTCAGGGCCAGCGACGCGGCCCAGCGCGCGGCCAGTTCCGGCGTGGCCATGCCGTCCGTCTGACGCGGCCGCCCGCCCCGGCTGCGGATCACCGCATTGGTGAACAGCGCCCCGTTCCTGAACCGCGACGGCCAGGTCTGGAAATCCATCGACAGGCTGACGCAGAACCGATCCAGGTTCTCCACCCGGTGCGGCGCATACAATGGCCAGGTCAGCGCCCGCCCCGGCTCCAGGTCCATGACCTGGGCGTCGTTCTCGAACGCCAGCGTATAGGGCAGTTCCTCGGTCGTCTGGCGCGTGACGACCTGTTCCATGTTGCGCTCCGGCAGGTGCCGTTCGTCGCCTGGATAGACGAACAGACGCTTGCGTCCGCGCAGGTGGAACAACACCACTCCCGCCGCGTCGAAATGATAGGGCACCCGCGCCTTGGGCGACGACAGGATCAGCTGCCCTGCGTTCCGCACCGCGTGCATCCCCGGATAGGTCGCCTGAATGGCCGCAAAGTCCGTCATCGCCGCCGCCCACAGCTCGGGCCAGCCGCGTTCGACCTCGCGCAGATTGACCCACAGCCGTCCCTGTTTGATCGCCTCCAACAGGTCCTGCCCGGACAGCCGCCCACGCGCCCCGGTGCGCAACGACACCTGCCCCTCGTCGTCGAAGTCATACAGATTGATGTCGAACAGTTCGGCCGGATAGCGATCCAGCACGGCCGCCAGGGCGTCGTCCTCGGCGAAGCCCTGGGACACCAGCGTATGCGGATGATCCCTGGCCTCGGCGATCGGGCCGGGATAGCGGGTGCGGCGTTCGGTCATTACGGCCTCTCCTTCACGCATGGGCGACGCGCGCGGGCGTCTTCTTGCGGGCGGCCAGCTTGTGCGCAATGGCGCGGGCCGCCGCCGCCGTCCCCTTTAGCCGCCCGGCCGAGGTGGGCTCGCACGCCTCGATGGTTGCCCAGCGGCGGCGCAGGGAGGTTCGCACCTTTTCGCCCTTGCCGCCCGCCTGCGCCAGCGCGCCCACGGCCATGTCGCTCAGCGTCTGGCTCAGCCCCGGCTTCAGCACCACCGCCTCGCGCACCGTCTGGCGGGCGTTGACGAAATACTTCTTGTAGGGCTCGCCCTCGAAACCGAAGTCGAACACGCGGAACCCCTCGGCCGAGGCCAGCCGCATCGTATCCATGCTCAAGAGGATGCCCGGCGAACACCGCGCCAGCGACGGCTCATAGACCGGGAACCAGAAATGATAATGCCGCCCGGCGTGCAGCGAGAACTCCACCGCCACCAGCTTGTCGCCCGCATGCATCGCCGCCATCGAGGCGCCGAAGTCCGCGCGCGGATCGGCCATCAGGGCGTGCAGCAGATCGCGCGTCCAGCCGCAGGCGAAGATGTCGTGCAGGCCCGACCGTCGGTATTGCGCCGCCTTCAGGTCGATCAACTGATCCAGCAGGGCCGCGTCGCGCAGGCCGCGTTCGACCCGGACCGTCCCCAGCTCGCTCTCCAGGCTGCGACGCGCACGCTCCTTGTCCTTGAAATATTTGCCGAAGGTCGTGCGCCGTTCGGCGTACCAGGCGTCGTAGCCGTCCTCGGGCATGGCGGCCTGGACGGTCTGCCGCGCCTGGCCCGCCTCGCCCGCGCCGATCCAGCCCGGCACGTTCAGCCGCCGCGCCTTCAGCAGGCGCGCCACCTCTTCCAGCGAGATCGTCACGCCGACCGGCGCGATCACCCCGTGATAGTCGTTCATCGGCGCGCCCAGCGGCTGAACCGCCCCGCCCCGCCGCTGATGCGGGAAGAAGCCGACGATCCGGCCGTCGCGCCGGAACACGGCAATGGCCGCGCCGGGGCAGACGCGGCTGGCGATCTCGGCGTAATCCCAGCGGAAATAGGGGCTGGCCAGATCCGGGTTCTCAGCCGTCCAGGCGCGCCACAGCGCGACGGCGCCGCCGTCCAGCGCCCCGGCCTTCACGATCTCGACCTGCAGATTTCCGGTCATGCCCATCCTCGTCGGACCCTGTGCAGCAAGGTCCGTTCCACAGCCTACCCTTGCACGGCTCGCGTTTCAGCAGGGTTGATCGGCATGGTGAACAAGCATTGACGGAGCCGTCGCCCGCGCCGTGCGTTCCCTGACCTCCAGGGAGATGACCATGACCGACAGCCGCCCCGACGACCACAAGATCGAGAACGAAAACCTTCGCCCCGGCAAGCCCGGCGAACCGCCCCGCCCGGCGACCGAACCCCAGGGTTCTAAAGGCTCGTCCAACTCCGGCGAGACCGAAACCGACCCCGCCACGGGCAAGCCCAACTGATCGCGCCCCTTCCCGACCGCCTGCCGAAAGTCCTTTGATGATCCGTCCCGCCTACCTCGCCGCCTTCGCCGTTCTGTCCCTGACCGCCGCCTGTTCACCCAAGGAAGAAGCCAAGGCCCCGACCGTCGAAGTCGGCCAAACCGGCCCCCTGTCGCGCGACGCCATCGAAAACGCCGCCTATGCCCCGCCGACCCAGCCGGCGCCGCAGCAGACAGGCGCGCAAACTCAGCCCCAGCCCGATCCCGCCCTGATCCGCGCCCAGGTCCTTCTGGAACGGGCGCGCTTCTCGCCCGGCGCCATCGACGGCCTGGCCGGCTCCAACATGCGACAGGCCATTTCCGCCTTCCAGAGGGATCAAGGTCTGCCCGTCAACGGCCAGTTGGACGCCCAGATCATGGACCGCCTGCGCGCCGCCGGTCAGGGCGCAATCACCGCCACCTACCAGATCACGCAACAGGACATCGCCGGTCCCTATCTCGGCACGGTCCCGACCGATCTCGCGGCCCAGGGCCGGGCCGATCACATGGGGTACGCCAATATCGTGGAGGCTCTGGCCGAGCGGTTCCACGTCACCGAGGCTCTGTTGCGCGCCATGAACCCCGGCGCCGACTTCAATCGCGTCGGTCAGGCCCTGCTGGTTCCGGCCGTCAACACCACGCCCCTGCCCGCCGACGTCGACCACATCGACGTCGACAAGTCCGAGGGTTCGGTCCGCGCCTTCGACGCCGACGGCAAGCTGATCGCCTATTTCCCCGCCACCATCGGCAGCGGCGACAATCCCACCCCGACCGGCACGGTCAAGGTCAACGGCGTGGCCCGCAATCCCGACTACACCTACGATCCGGCCAAGCTCAGCTATGGCGACGGCAAGGAGAAGGTGGTGGTCAAACCCGGCCCCAACAATCCGGTGGGCGTCGTCTGGATCGACCTGAACAAGCCCAGCTACGGCATCCACGGCACGCCCGACCCGGAGCTGGTCGGCAAGACCGCCTCGCACGGCTGCGTGCGCCTGACGAACTGGGACGCCTGGGCCCTGGCCGACAAGGTCAAGCCCGGCGTGACCGTGCGCTTCCTCTAGGTTCGATCGACATTCAGCTTGGGCACGTCATTCCGGGGCGTCCGAAGGACGAGCCCTGAACCCAGGAGTCGCGCATCAGGCTTTAACCTGCGTATGGCGCGGCCTCTGCGGCCCAGGGTTCCGGGTTCTTCGCTCCGCTCAGCCCCGGAATGACGAGCCACAAGCCCGTCCTGATGGATGTCGATTGAATCTGACCCTCAGTGGACCGCGCCGAACGGCGTCCCGTCCCAGAAGGCGCAGTGGTGGCGCGTAAAGAAGTCGTGGTCCATCCGGTCGCCCTCGGGCGCGAACACCCGCACCGGGCCCGCACCCTCTACGCGGGGCCATTCCGCGTCGAAGCCTTGCGTGCCGAACGCCGCCCACAGGCGTTGCATCCGATCCGACAACGCCTTCTGCTGCGGCGTGAACCGCTTTACATCCGCGAACACCCAGCTGGTCCCGAACACATAGGCCAGTTCGCTGGCGTGATAGGCGCCCAGGTCCAGCCCCACGATCCAGTCCGGCAGCACGAACGGCGCCCGCCGATCCGCGAACTCATAGCCCCAGACCGGCACATGGGCCGACAGCACCCGCCGCAGCGCCTGTGACGGACAGGCGAACCTCTGGTCTGTGAAGTTGGCGGCGATGGCGTAGGCCGGCCCGTCCTCTCCGACCGGATAGCGGTCCAGAACCCGCTGGCCCTCGTCGCCATACATCCAGATCGTCTCCTTCTGATAGCGATCCATCGTCCTCACCTCGTTGGCGAACAGACGCCCCTCGTCCAGATTCGTCCCGATCAGCACCGGAACCTGGGTGAACCGCCCCTCGCGCAGCGCCACGGCCGGACTTTCCGGCACGGTCGCATCCGTATGCACCGGTCCCCACGACCCCGGCCCGTTGATCCCCGCCCTCAACGACGGCGCGCGCGACAGCCGCCATGCGGGCAGCGCCTTCAGACACGCGATCGCATCCGTTCCGCCGCACCCCAGCCGTTCGGCGAACATCGGCCCCGACAGGGCGGCGTCGTGCGCGCTGACCAGGGACGACGGCTCCAGACAGCCGCCGCTCTGCAGGATGACCCGCTGATACAACCCCTCAGACCCCGGCGACGCCATAAGGTAACAGGCCGTCCACGCCCCGGCGCTCTCGGCGAAAAGCGTCACGTTTCCCGGATCGCCGCCGAAGGCCGCGATATTGCGATGCACCCATTTCAGCGCCGCCTGCTGATCCATCAGGCCGAAGTTGCCGCCGAACCCTTCGCCCGTCGCCTGAAACCCCGGATGGGCCAGCCAGCCCAGGGCCCCCAGCCGATAGTTCATCGTCACCACCACCCGCCCCTGATCGCGGGCCAGTCTGGACGGATCATAGTTGGCGCCGGCCCCCACGGTGAAGGCGCCGCCCGGGATATAGACCATGACCGGCCGCGCCTGTTCCGGCTGACCGGCCGGGGCGTAGATGTTCAGATACAGACAGTCCTCGGACCCCACCACGATCCCGCCGCCCCCGCCCAGGATCGCGCGTCGGCCGATGGCCTGGGTGCAGTCCGAGCCGATCCGCGTGGCATCCCGCACACCGGACCACGGCTCGACCGGCTGCGGCGCGCGCCAGCGCCCGTCGCCCACCGGCGGGGCGGCGAACGGCACGCCCAGAAAGGCCCGCGTTCCATCCCCCTCGACCCCGCGCACGGCCCCGTGCTCAGTCGCGGCCAGCACCGTCTTCCCATCCCCGGCGAACCGCACATGATCGACCTTGCCGGGATGGGTGGCGCAGGCGCTCAGGAACAGCAGGATCAGCAACAGAAACGAACGCATGAACGACCTTGGCGGCGGAACGACTTGAACCCTCAGCCCCGCCGTCGGTTTCGACGACAATCATCCGCCATCGCTGCGAGAGCCCGCCTTAGACCTCGGCCGGCAGACGACAGGCGCCCAGAAACCTCTCTACAAGCGCGGGCGGCGGTGTGGGATGTCGCGCCCCCACATCCTCCATGACGTAGTAGGGTTGCGGCTTGCCGAGATATAATGGCCGAACCACCAGATAGGGCGCGCTCAGTACACGTCGGATAGCGGATTTGGATAAGCGGTAATCCGCATCAGCGACAGTGGTGAAACCGTCGCTGATGGCAATCAGGGGCGCACGGAAACGCAGACCGCCCGCCTCAAGCGCCATGATGCCGTAAGGCGGTCGGGCTAACGGCAAGTCCATCCCCATGATTATTCCCGACTGGACGACCAATCCCCGGCTTGCATCGCAATGCATGGAAAAGCTTGGGCGGCCGGGAATCTCGGGCGGAGCGTTCTCGTCAGGTTCCCATAGTGTGAGATAGTCGTTGTTCGCCGACCAGAATCTATCCGCCTCATTGTCGGCCGGTGGGGGAACGGGCCATACCTTGTCCAGCCGCGCTTGGCGGACCTCCAGAGCAGCACGCCCAGCCGCCTTGTCGGGATGCTCACCGTGATGCGGTAAACTGCCCAAAAGCAGAACCGAAGCGACGACACCCGGCCAGATCCAGTTTCGGCTCATGCCAGCAGTTTATGGCCACGCAAGGTTTGCAGCCAAGCCGCAAAGCAGAAGCGGCCCCCGGATTGCTCCGGGGGCCGCTCTGTACGCTTACTGTATCTCTCGGCCTCAAGCCGCGCGTGAGCGCCTCAGGCCAAAAGGATGGTCGATTACTCGACGATCTTGGCCACGACGCCGGCGCCGACGGTGCGGCCGCCTTCACGGATGGCGAAGCGCAGGCCCTGGTCCATCGCGATCGGCGTGATCAGCTCGACGCTCAGCTCGGCGTTGTCGCCGGGCATGATCATCTCGACGCCTTCCTTCAGGTGGACGATGCCCGTCACGTCCGTCGTGCGGAAGTAGAACTGCGGACGATAGTTGGTGAAGAACGGCGTGTGGCGGCCGCCTTCTTCCTTCGTCAGGATGTAGGCTTCGGCCTGGAACTTGGTGTGCGGGGTGATGGAGCCCGGCTTGCACAGCACCTGGCCGCGCTCGACGTCTTCACGCTTGGTGCCGCGCAGCAGGACGCCGACGTTGTCACCGGCCTGACCTTGATCCAGCAGCTTGCGGAACATTTCCACGCCCGTGCAGGTCGTCTTCTGGACCGGACGGATGCCGACGATCTCGACTTCTTCACCGACCTTGACGATGCCCTTCTCGACGCGGCCCGTGACCACGGTGCCGCGGCCCGAGATCGAGAACACGTCTTCGACCGGCATCAGGAACGGCAGGTCGACCGGACGTTCCGGCTGCGGGATGTAGGCGTCGACGGTTTCCATCAGGGCCAGAACGCGCTGTTCGCCGATTTCCGGGTTCACGCCGTCGGTCGCGGCCTTGGCCGAACCCTTGGTGATCGGAATATCGTCGCCCGGGAACTGGTACGACGAGAGCAGCTCGCGCACTTCCATCTCGACCAGTTCCAGCAGTTCTTCGTCGTCGACCAGGTCGACCTTGTTCATGAAGACCACCAGGGCCGGCACGCCGACCTGACGGGCCAGCAGGATGTGCTCGCGCGTTTGCGGCATCGGGCCGTCAGCGGCCGAAACCACCAGGATCGCGCCGTCCATCTGCGCGGCGCCCGTGATCATGTTCTTCACATAGTCGGCGTGGCCGGGGCAGTCGACGTGGGCGTAGTGACGGTTGGCCGTCTCATATTCCACGTGCGCGGTGTTGATCGTGATGCCGCGGGCCTTTTCTTCCGGCGCAGCGTCGATGTCGGCGTAGTTCATCGCCTTCGCGCCGCCGGCCTTCGCCAGCGTCATCGTGATCGCAGCCGTCAGCGTCGTCTTGCCGTGGTCAACGTGACCAATCGTGCCGATGTTGCAGTGCGGCTTCGTGCGTTCGAACTTTTCCTTGGCCATTCTCTAGCTCCTAAGGTCCCCGAACCGGGGTTCCTGCAGTTTGGGGGTTAAGGACGCCCGGTCCTTACGGTCCGGGCGCATATAGGTCGGCTTTCCGAAAAGGGAAAGCTTAGGCGTACTTCTTGATCACTTCGTCGGCGACGTGTTGCGGCACCGGTTCGTAGTGATCGTATTGCATGGTGAACTGGGCGCGGCCCTGCGACATGCCGCGCAGCGTGTTCACATAGCCGAACATGTTGGCCAGCGGCACGAAGGCGTTCACGACGGTGGCGTTGCCGCGCATGTCCTGACCCTGGATCATGCCGCGACGGCCGTTCAGGTCGCCGATGACCGAGCCGAGGTATTCCTCGGGGGTCACGACTTCCACCGCCATGATCGGCTCGAGCAGCTTGGGCGAACCCTTTTCCTTCAGTTCGCGGAAAGCGGCGCGAGCCGCGATTTCGAACGCCAGCACGCTGGAGTCGACGTCGTGGAACTTGCCGTCCGTCAGCGTCGCCTTGAAGTCGATCAGCGGGAAGCCGGCCAGCAGGCCGTTGTCCTTGGCCGAGTTCAGGCCCTTTTCGACACCGGGGATATATTCCTTCGGCACCGCGCCGCCGACGATCGAGTTCTCGAACACGAAGCCCGAGCCCGGCTCGCCGGGTTCGAAGGTAATCATGACACGGGCGAACTGGCCCGTGCCGCCGGTCTGCTTCTTGTGGGTGTAGTCGATGTCGACCTTGCGGCCCAGCGATTCACGATAGGCGACCTGCGGCGCGCCGATTGTGGCCTCGACCTTGTAGGTGCGCTTCAGGATGTCGATCTTGATGTCCAGGTGAAGCTCGCCCATGCCCTTCAGGATGGTCTGGCCCGACTCGTGGTCGGTCGAGACGGTGAAGGACGGGTCTTCCGAAGCCAGCTTGGCCAGGGCGACGCCCAGCTTCTCCTGGTCGGCCTTGGTCTTGGGCTCGACCGAGATCTCGATGACCGGGGCCGGGAATTCCATCTTCTCCAGGATGATGGGCGACTTGATCGGATCGCACAGGGTGTCGCCCGTGCGGGTTTCCTTCAGGCCGGCCAGGGCGACGATGTCGCCGGCATAGGCTTCCTTGATGTCTTCGCGGTTGTTGGAGTGCATCTGCAGCATGCGGCCGACGCGCTCTTTCTTGTCACGCGACGAGTTCAGCAGCGACATGCCGGTTTCCATCTTGCCCGAGTACAGGCGGCAGAAGGTCAGCGAGCCGACGAACGGGTCGTCCATGATCTTGAAAGCCAGCACCGACAGGGGCTCGTCGTCCGACGCCTTGCGGGTGACGGGTTCTTCGGTCTTGAAGTCGATGCCCGGGGTCGCCGGGATGTCGATGGGCGACGGCAGATAGTCGATGACCGCGTCCAGCAGGGGCTGCACGCCCTTGTTCTTGAACGCCGAGCCGCCCAGGATCGGATAGAAGGCGCCGGTCAGCACGGCCTTGCGGATGCACTTCTTCAGGGTTTCGACCGAAGGCTCGTTGCCTTCCAGATAGGCTTCCATCGCCTCGTCGTCGAGTTCGATGGCGTTGTCGATCAGGTACTGGCGAGCGGCGGCGACTTCCTCAGCCATATCGGCCGGGATTTCGCGCACGTCGGCGTCGGCGCCGACCGTGTCGGTTTCCCAGACCAGGGCCTTCATCTCGACCAGGTCGATGACGCCCTTCAGCAGGTTTTCAGCGCCGATCGGCAGTTGGATCGGCACGGCCTTGGCGCCCAGGCGGTCGCGGATCGACTCGACCGACGCGTTAAAGTCGGCGCCGATCTTGTCCATCTTGTTGACGAAGACGATGCGCGGCACGCGGTATTTGTCGGCCTGGCGCCAGACGGTTTCCGTCTGCGGCTCGACGCCGGCGTTGCCGTCCAGCACCGTCACGGCGCCGTCGAGCACGCGCAGCGAACGCTCGACTTCAATGGTGAAGTCCACGTGTCCGGGGGTGTCGATGATGTTGAGGCGCTTGCCTTTCCAGAAGGCGGTCGTCGCGGCCGACGTGATGGTGATGCCGCGTTCCTGCTCCTGGTCCATCCAGTCCATGGTGGACGCGCCGTCGTGCGTCTCGCCCATTTTGTGGTTGCGGCCGGTGTAGAACAGGATCCGTTCGGTCGTCGTCGTCTTGCCCGCGTCGATGTGGGCCATGATGCCGAAGTTGCGATAGTCTTCGATTTTATTCGTGCGGGGCATAGGAGCGTCCCTTGAGGGCTTTAGGACGCCCTGAAGCGCCCTCGGAAATGTCGGATAAGACGGCGCGGGCGATTTAACTCAAACCGCCCGCGCCGGATAGTCTCAAGAACAGGAACCGCCCCATACCGTCGAAAGAGGGACAGTTTTAAGACACTTACCAGCGGTAGTGGCTGAACGCGCGGTTGGCTTCGGCCATCTTGTGGGTGTCTTCGCGCTTCTTGACCGCGGTGCCGCGGTTGTTGGAGGCGTCCAGCAGCTCGGCGGCCAGCTTTTCCGTCATGGTGTTTTCACCACGCTTGCGCGCGGCGTTGACCAGCCAGCGGATGGCCAGGGCGCGGCGGCGGTCCGGGCGGACTTCGACCGGCACCTGATAGGTGGCGCCGCCGACGCGACGCGAGCGGACTTCGACCGACGGGGCGACATTGTCCAGGGCGGCGTGGAAGGTGGCGACCGGCTCCTGGTCCTTCTTCTTGTCGGCCAGGATGTCGAAGGCGCCGTACACGATGTTTTCGGCGACGGCCTTCTTACCTTCGTACATGACGTAGTTCATGAACTTGGTGACGATCAGGTCCCCGAACTTGGGATCCGGCAGAACTTCACGCTTCTGGGCGCGGTGACGACGCGACATGGAGTATTCCTTGCAGTGCCCGGCGCTCGCCGGGAAAATCTCGAAAAGGTCTCCGGGCGCGACGGCCCGGAGAGGAACGGCTTACTTCGGACGCTTGGCGCCGTAGTGCGAACGGCGCTGCTTGCGGTCCTTGACGCCTTGGGTATCCAGAACGCCGCGCAGGATGTGGTAGCGAACGCCGGGCAAGTCCTTGACGCGGCCGCCGCGGATCAGAACGACCGAGTGTTCCTGCAGGTTGTGGCCTTCGCCGGGGATATAGCACACGGCTTCGTAGCCGTTCTTGGCCAGACGGACCTTGGCGACCTTACGCAGAGCCGAGTTCGGCTTCTTCGGGGTCGTGGTGTAGACGCGGGTGCAGACGCCGCGACGCTGGGGCGAACCCTCCAGGGCCGGCACCTTGTTGCGGGTGGGCTTGGGCTTGCGCGGCTTGCGGATCAGCTGGTTGATCGTAGGCATTCGAAACTCGTCTCGACTTCTGATGGAGGCGTGTGTCTTTCGACCGAAGCGCCTCTCGCCTTCTTGTGAACGGGGGACCATCCCCTCGCCCGGGTGTCATCGAGACTGAGGACGTGGCAAACAGCCCTCGGTTCGCCTCGGCGAACCGAGAAACACGAAAGCCCGGAACGCGCGCTTTGGGCGTTCCGGCGGCGCACAGGCCGTCCGTTGGATTGTCACGTTCTCGGCGACCGGCGAACCGGCCACGCCTCGAAAGTGGGCGGCTTCTACGCGCGATAGGGCTTCAGGTCAACCGACCCTTAATCGGCCAGCCGAAATCGGGTGGTGAAGCGGACCCTCTGACCGGCCGCGCCGCCGGGCTTCATCTTCGCGTTCTTGGCCATATCCAGCGCGGCCTGTCCGAAACCTTGCCCCGCTGGGGTTTCGGACACGACCTGACACTCCGTCAGATCGCCAGTTCCAGATAGAATGCACTCCAGAACAACCGATCCGTCCTGTTCGGTCGGCGCAAAACTCTCCGCCAGCAAGTGATGGTTCGCCACGCCGCCGCCGGACGGCGCCGCGCACCCCGACATAAACGCCAGTCCCGCCAGGACCACGCAGAATTCGATTCTCTTCATTTCCGCCCCTCGCTCCAAAGCGACCGCGACACCGCCTGAAAGCGGCCATGCTTCTAGCACAGCTTGCATGCGATCAAGGGGGAACGCGTATTGGCGCGGCGAGGGGCTGACGGTCTGGACTGGCGCAAGGCGGGCTTTGCGGCGACGGCGATCGGCCTGAATGCGGGCGCCGTTGCGGGGCCGAGGGCCCCTGCCCTCTCGTGCGACGCCCCGCACCGCCTGTCGCCCGACGCCCGCCGTCGTTGCGAGGACCGCTGGGCCGGCGCCGAGGCCGTTCCCGTCATTCGGGGCACGGGCGACGCCGGGCGCGACGCCGCCTTCGCCCGTCAGGGCGCGCGACGGCTGGCGGCCTGGGAGGCTCAGCGGGCCGATCCCCCGCGCGTCGATCGTTCGTGCGAAAATCCGAACCCCGTGGCAGGATGCGCCGACGTGGATATCCGGATCGATCTCTTCTCCTCGCGGGACGGCTTCCTGCCCAATCTCAGAAAGCGTCGCGAATGACCGCTGCGTCGATGTCACCGCCCCGCCCATGGCTGCGACGACGCCGCCCGGATTGGCGAAAGGTCGCCCTGGCCTCGGCCTCGGTCGTCATCAACGCCGGCCTGATCGCGGTCCTGTCCTTGACCGCTCTGGGCGTTGACGCGCCGCCGATCGCGCCCGAGCCGCGCCCCCTCTATGTCGACATCATGCCCCGTCCCCTGCTGCCGGACGAGCGGCCGCGACCGGTGATCCAGCCGCCCGCCCAGGCGCCGACCGCCGCGCCCCGCGACGCCCGCAACGTCCGGGCCTCGCCGGCGCCCCAGGTCGCCCCCACACCCGATGCCCGCCCGGCCCCCTTGCGGCCCCGTCTCGCCCCGCCCGCGCCGCAAGGCGTGCCGGTTCCGGCCGATCCCTGGCGCGTCGATCCCGGCGAGCGGACCAACGCCATGGCCCGCGCCCTGCGCCAGGGTCTGGTGGGTTGCACCACCCCCGATCAGCTGAACGCGGCCGAGCACGCCCATTGCCGCGAGGACGCCATGCGTCGCGGCCAGAACGCCGCTCCGATCACCGGCACCGGCAATCCCGAACGCGACGCGCGTTTCGCCCGCGAAGGCGCGCGCAGGCTGGCGCAATGGGAAGCGGACCGCCGCCCCCTGTCCGGCGGCGTGGGCGTGGTCGGCCCCGCTGACTGCATCGGCTCCAACTTCGGTACGGGCTGCGCGGGCGCTCAGTTGAATCCGTCGCTCGCCCCGGATTCGACGCGCAACGTCCAGACCCGACGCGACGGCCACCGGGCGGGCGGCGCACCGATCACGCCGGGCGCCGCCGCGCCGATGGAGCGGTGGAAGGACTGACCTGTCAGTGGTCGTGGCAGTAGGCGTCGTGCATGGCGGCGCCGAGGTCGATCATCATCGTCTTGGCTTGCACTACGACGAACAGCGACGACCCCACGGCCGTCAGCCTCCCAAGCACAAGCCGCAATAAAAAGGGCGGCGCTGTCTCCAACGCCGCCCTCTTCATGTCGTCGGTTCCGAAACCGGAGATCAGCCTTCGCTGTTCTCCAGCTCCAGTTGCAGATCGGCCGGCAGCGGCTCGATCGCGTCTTCGCGGGCTTGCGTCAGTTCCGCGTCACGCTCGTTGGCGATCTTCTGCAGGCTGCGCAGATAGGCGCCCGTACCGGCCGGGATCAGACGGCCGACGATGACGTTCTCCTTCAGGCCTTCCAGCATGTCCTTCTTGCCGTGGACCGAGGCGTCGGTGAGGACGCGGGTGGTCTCCTGGAAGGACGCCGCCGAGATGAAGCTGCGGGTCTGCAGCGACGCCTTGGTGATGCCCAGCAGGACGGGCTGGGTGGTGGCCAGACGGCCGCCGCGCTTCTCGACCTTGGCGTTTTCCAGAACGGCTTCAGCCACTTCGACGGTGTCGCCGCGGATCAGGGTGGTTTCACCCGAATCCAGCACTTCCACCTTCTGCAGCATCTGACGCACGATGACTTCGATGTGCTTGTCGTTGATCGGCACGCCCTGCAGTCGGTAAACCTCCTGCACCTCGTTCACCAGATATTCGGCCAGCGCCTCGACGCCCTGAATACGCAGCAGATCGTGCGGATCGGGGTTGCCGTCGATGATGTAGTCGCCCTTCTGGATCAGATCGCCGTCGTGGACGGAGATGTGCTTGCCCTTGGGGATCAGGAACTCGACCGGTTCGCCCTGCACGCCGTCGGCGTTGACTTCCGGCGTGATCTTGATGCGGCGCTTGTTCTTGTAGTCGCGACCGAATTCGACGCGGCCATCCATCTCGGCGATGACGGCGCAGTCCTTCGGACGACGGGCTTCGAACAGTTCGGCGACGCGCGGCAGACCGCCGGTGATGTCGCGGGTCTTGGCGCCTTCGGTCGGGACGCGGGCGATGATTTCGCCCGGCTTGACCTCGTCGCCGTTCGACACGGACAGAACCGCGCCCACCGGCAGCAGATAGCGGGCGTCCGAACCGGACGACAGCTTGGCGTAGGCGTCGCCCAGGGTGACGCCCATGGCCGGACGCAGGTCCGAGCCCCGCGGGCTGGCGCGCCAGTCGGAGACCACGCGCTGGGCGATGCCCGTCGCTTCGTCGGTCTCTTCCTTGACGGACAGACCTTCGACCAGATCTTCGAAGCGGACGATGCCGCCGACTTCGGTCAGGATCGGGGTGGTGTAGGGGTCCCACTCGGCCAGGCGTTGGCCGCGCTTCACTTCGCCGCCGTCCTTGACGCGGATGCGGGCGCCGTACGGAGCCTTGTGCGTCTCGCGGTCCTTGCCGTCGACGACCACGGTCACGGTGACGTTGCGGCTCATGGCCACCAGGTCGCCGTGGGCCGCGACGACGGTGGGGCCGGCGATGCGGGCGTTACCGGCGTTGGTCGCCTCCATGAAGGAGGTTTCCGCCACCTGGGCCGTGCCGCCGATGTGGAAGGTCCGCATCGTCAGCTGGGTGCCCGGCTCGCCGATCGACTGGGCGGCGATGACGCCGACCGCTTCGCCGATGTTGACGTTGGTGCCGCGCGCCAGGTCACGGCCGTAGCAGTGGGCGCAGATGCCGGCGTCGGCTTCGCAGGTCAGGGCCGAGCGGACCTTGACCGACTGGACGCCGGCGGCGTCGACGGCCTCGACCACTTCTTCCACCAGATAGGTGTCGGCGGGGAACAGGACGGTGTCCGTGCCCGGCTCCTTGATGTCCTCGGCCGCATAGCGACCCAGGATGCGCTGACCCAGCGAGACCAGCACGTCGCCGCCTTCCATCACCGCACGCAGGGTGATGCCGCGCGTCGAGCCGCAGTCGATCTCGGTGACGATCGAGTCCTGCGCCACGTCCACCAGACGGCGGGTCAGGTAACCCGAGTTGGCGGTCTTCAGCGCGGTGTCGGCCAGACCCTTGCGGGCGCCGTGGGTGGAGTTGAAGTATTCAAGGACGGTCAGGCCTTCCTTGAAGTTCGAGGTGATCGGCGTCTCGATGATCTCGCCGGACGGCTTGGCCATCAGGCCGCGCATGCCGCCCAGTTGCTTCATCTGCGCCTGCGAACCCCGGGCGCCCGAGTTGGCCATCATGAAGACCGAGTTGATGTCGGGGTTTTCACCCTCGATCAGCACGCGCGGTTGCGCGATCTCGCCCATCATGGCGTCGGCGATCCGGTCCGTGGCCTTGGCCCAGGCGTCGACCACCTTGTTGTACTTCTCGCCGCGCGTGATCAGGCCGTCGGCGTACTGTTGTTCGTACTCCTCGACCTGGGTGCGGGTCTCGGCGACCAGTTCGACCTTCTTGGCCGGGATCACGATGTCGTCCTTGCCGAACGAGATGCCGGCCTTGGCGGCTTCGCGGAAGCCCAGGCCCATCATCTGATCGGCGAAGATCACCGTCGCCTTCTGACCGCAGTGGCGATAGACCACGTCGATCAGGTTGCCGATTTCCTTCTTGGTCAGGTTCTTTTCGAGCAGGCGATAGCCGACGTTCGGGTTGCGCGGCAGCAGGGCCGCCAGCTTCATCCGGCCGGGCGTGGTGTCGATGACCTTGGTCACTTCGGCGCCCTGCGCGTCCTGCTCGGTCCAGCGCGCCTTGATGCGGCTGTGCAGGGTGACGACCTTGGCGTCCAGCGCCGCGTCGATCTCGCCGATGTTGGCGAACAGCTTGCCTTCACCCGGCTCGCCGTCCTTGACCAGCGACAGATAGTACAGGCCCAGGACGATGTCCTGCGACGGCACGATGATCGGCTTGCCGTTGGCGGGCGACAGGATGTTGTTCGTCGACATCATCAGGACGCGCGCTTCCAGTTGCGCTTCCAGCGACAGCGGAACGTGGACAGCCATCTGGTCGCCGTCGAAGTCGGCGTTGAAGGCGGTGCAGACCAGCGGGTGCAGGCGGATGGCCTTGCCCTCGATCAGCTTGGGCTCGAACGCCTGGATGCCCAGACGGTGCAGCGTCGGCGCGCGGTTCAGCAGGACCGGGTGTTCGCGGATCACCTCGTCCAGGATGTCCCAGACGGCGGGCTGTTCGCGCTCGACCATGCGCTTGGACTGTTTGACGGTGCCCGACAGGCCCTTGGCGTCCAGGCGCGCATAGATGAACGGCTTGAACAGCTCCAGCGCCATCTTCTTGGGCAGGCCGCACTCGTGCAGCTTCAGTTCCGGTCCCACGGTGATGACCGAACGGCCCGAATAGTCGACGCGCTTGCCCAGCAGGTTCTGACGGAAGCGACCCTGTTTGCCCTTCAGCATGTCGGCCAGCGACTTCAGCGGGCGCTTGTTCGCGCCGGTGATGACGCGACCGCGACGGCCGTTGTCGAACAGGGCGTCGACGGACTCCTGCAGCATCCGCTTTTCGTTGCGGATGATGATGTCCGGCGCGCGCAGCTCCATCAGGCGCTTCAGGCGGTTGTTGCGGTTGATGACGCGGCGATACAGGTCGTTCAGGTCCGACGTCGCGAAACGGCCGCCGTCCAGCGGCACCAGCGGACGCAGTTCCGGCGGGATGACCGGCACGATGGTCAGGATCATCCACTCGGGCTTGTTGCCGGATTCGAGGAAGGCCTCGATCAGCTTCAGGCGCTTGGAGGCCTTCTTGGCCTTCATTTCCGAGGGGTTGTCGGCCAGTTCGCCACGGTGCTTCTCGGCCTCGGCGTGCAGGTCGATGCCCATCAGCAGGTTGCGGACGGCCTCGGCGCCGATCTCGGCGGTGAAGCCGTCATCGCCGAACTCTTCCTGATAGCGATAGAACTCGTCTTCCGTCAGCAGCTGGTTCTGCTTCAGCGGGGTCAGGCCCGGCTCGGTGACGATGTAGTTCTCGAAGTACAGGACGCGTTCCACGTCCTTCAGCGCCATGTCCAGCATCAGCGAGATGCGGCTGGGCAGCGACTTCAGGAACCAGATGTGGGCGACCGGGGCGGCCAGGTCGATGTGACCCATACGCTCGCGGCGAACGCGGGCCAGGGTGACTTCAACGCCGCACTTCTCGCAGATGATGCCCTTGTACTTCATGCGCTTGTACTTGCCGCACAGGCATTCGTAGTCCTTGGTCGGGCCAAAGATACGGGCGCAGAACAGGCCGTCACGCTCGGGCTTGAACGTGCGGTAGTTGATGGTTTCCGGCTTCTTGATCTCGCCGAACGACCACGACCGGATCTTCTCCGGCGAGGCCAGGGCGATCTTGATCTGGTCGAAGGTCGGCGTGACCGGGACCGGGTTGAAGATGTTCAGGACTTCCTGGTTCATCTTGTTTTCCTTCTGCGGCGGGGGCCGCGAAAATAGAGAAGAGTGGAGCGCGGCGAGTGGTTAGTGGCGAGTGAGGCTCGAACGGCGGCGGCGATTGCTCGCCACTCGCCCCTCGTCACTCGCCACTTCGAACTCAGCTGTTCTCCAGCTCCACGTTCAGACCCAGCGAACGCATTTCCTTGATGAGCACGTTGAAGCTCTCGGGAATGCCGGCCTCGAAGCTGTCGTCGCCGCGGACGATGGCCTCGTAGACCTTGGTCCGGCCGGCCACGTCGTCGGACTTCACCGTCAGCATTTCCTGCAGGGTGTAGGCGGCGCCGTAGGCTTCCAGAGCCCAGACCTCCATTTCCCCGAAGCGCTGACCGCCGAACTGCGCCTTGCCGCCCAGCGGCTGCTGGGTGACCAGCGAGTACGGGCCGATGGAGCGGGCGTGGATCTTGTCGTCGACCAGGTGGTGCAGCTTCAGCATGTAGATGTAGCCGACCGTGACCGGACGCTTGAACTGCTCGCCGGTCTGGCCGTCGTACAGGATCGACTGGGCCGACTTGTTCAGACCAGCTTCTTCCAGCAGGCGTTCGATGTCGCCGATGTGCGCGCCGTCGAAGACCGGGGTCGCGAAGGGCACGCCCTTGGACAGGTTCTTGGCCAGTTCGATCAGTTCTTCCTCATCCTGCGGCAGAGGGGTTTCCTCGCCGTAGATATGCGTCAGACGATCGATCAGGGCCTGCTTCTGCCCGCCCTGTTGCCAGGCTTCCAGCAGACCGGAAATCTGCTTGCCCAGGCCGGCGGCGGCCCAACCCAGGTGGGTCTCGAAGATCTGGCCGATGTTCATGCGCGAAGGCACGCCCAGCGGGTTCAGAACGACGTCGACGTGGGTGCCGTCTTCCAGGTGCGGCATGTCCTCGATCGGCAGGATCTTGGAGATGACGCCCTTGTTGCCGTGACGGCCAGCCATCTTGTCGCCGGGCTGAAGCTTGCGCTTCACGGCCACGAAGACCTTGACCATCTTCATCACGCCGGGCGGCAGTTCGTCGCCGCGCTGCAGCTTCTCGACCTTGTCTTCGAAACGACGGTCCAGTTGCTTGCGGGCGTCTTCGAACTGGCGCTTCATCGCCTCCAGCTCGCCCATGGTCTTTTCGTCGTCCAGGGCGATCTGCCACCACAGACCACGGCTGACCTCGGCCAGTTTCTCGTCGGTCAGTTCGCCGCGGCCGATGCCCTTGGGCCCCGACACGGCGGTCTTGCCGACGATCAGCGGCTTCAGGCGACCATAGACGTTGCGCTCAAGGATCTTGAGTTCGTCGTCGCGGTCCTTGCCCAGGCGTTCGATCTCGGCGCGTTCGATCGCCATGGCGCGCTCGTCCTTGTCGACGCCGTGACGGTTGAACACGCGGACGTCGACGATCGTGCCGGCGACGCCGGGCGGCAGGCGCAGCGAGGTGTCACGGACGTCGGAAGCCTTCTCGCCGAAGATGGCGCGCAGCAGCTTCTCTTCCGGGGTCATCGGGCTTTCGCCCTTCGGCGTCACCTTGCCGACCAGGATGTCGCCCGGCTGGACCTCGGCGCCGATGGCCACGATGCCCGCTTCGTCGAGGTTGCGCAGGGCTTCCTCGCCGACGTTGGGGATGTCGCGCGTGATTTCCTCAGGCCCAAGCTTCGTATCGCGGGCGGCGACTTCGAACTCTTCCAGGTGGATCGAGGTGAAGACGTCGTCGCGCACGATGCGCTCGGAGATCAGGATGGAGTCTTCGAAGTTGTAGCCGTTCCAGGGCATGAAGGCGACCAGGGCGTTGCGGCCCAGGGCCAGTTCGCCCAGGTCCGTCGACGGGCCGTCGGCGATGACGTCGCCGAACTTCACCTGATCGCCCACGCGCACGATCGGGCGCTGGTTGATGCAGGTCGACTGGTTCGAACGCTGGAACTTCGACAGGCGATAGATGTCGACGCCCGAACGGGCGGCGTCCACGTCGCCGGTGGCGCGCACGACGATGCGGGTGCCGTCGATCTGTTCGACGACGCCGTCACGACGGGCGACCACGACCGCGCCGGAGTCCACGGCCACGACCGCCTCCATGCCCGTGCCGACCAGCGGCGCGTCCGACTGCACCAGCGGCACGGCCTGACGTTGCATGTTGGCGCCCATCAGCGCGCGGTTGGCGTCATCGTTTTCCAGGAAGGGGATCAGGGCGGCGGCGACCGAAACGACCTGTTTCGGCGACACGTCCATCATGTCCACGGCGTCCTTGTTCAGGAGCTGGGATTCACCGTTGATCCGGCCAGGGACCAGTTCCTCGACGATCTGGCCGTCCTTCAGTTCGATGTTGGCCTGGGCGATCGTGTATTTCGACTCTTCCATGGCCGAGATGTAGACCACCTCGTTCTGGGCCTGGCCGTCCTTCACGCGACGGTACGGGCTTTCGATGAAGCCGTACTTGTTGACGCGCGCGTGGGTGGCCAGCGAGTTGATCAGGCCGATGTTCGGGCCTTCCGGCGTTTCGATCGGGCAGATGCGGCCATAGTGGGTCGGGTGAACGTCGCGGACTTCAAAGCCCGCGCGCTCGCGCGTCAGACCGCCCGGCCCAAGCGCCGACAGACGACGCTTGTGGGTGATTTCCGACAGCGGGTTCGTCTGGTCCATGAACTGCGACAGCTGCGACGAACCGAAGAACTCGCGCACCGCGGCGGCGGCCGGCTTGGCGTTGATCAGGTCGTGCGGCATGACCGTGTCGATATCGACCGAGGACATGCGCTCCTTGATGGCGCGCTCCATCCGCAGCAGACCGACGCGGTACTGGTTTTCCAGCAGCTCGCCGACCGAACGGACCCGGCGGTTGCCCAGGTTGTCGATGTCGTCGATCTCGCCCCGGCCATCCTTCAGGCCGACCAGGATCTGCAGCACCTTCAGCACGTCATCCTTGCGCAGGACGCGGATCTCGTCGGAGACCTCGGGCGTTTCCAGACGCATGTTCATCTTGACCCGGCCGACGGCCGACAGATCGTAGCGTTCGCTGTCGAAGAACAGCGAGTTGAACATGGCCTCGGCGGCTTCCGGGGTGGGCGGCTCGCCCGGACGCATCACGCGGTAGACGTCGAACAGGGCGTCCTCGCGGTTGTCGTTCTTATCGACGCGCAGGGTGTTGCGCATATAGGCGCCGACCGTGACGTGGTCGATGTCCAGCACCTCGATGGTGGTGAAGCCGTTCTGCTCCAGCACTTCGATGGTCGGAACGTCCAGTTCGTCGCCGGCCTCGGCGTAGATTTCGCCGGTCTCGAAGTTCACGGCGTCATTGGCCAGATATTTGGTGACCAGGGCGTCGGCGGCCAGCGACAGCGAGGTGGTGGTGTCGCCCAGCTTCTTGGCGGCGCGCGCGCTGATCTTCTGACCGGCCTGGGCGATGACTTCGCCCGTATCGGCGTCGACCAGGTCGAACTCCGGCTTCACCCCGCGCCAGCGTTCCGGCTTGTAGGGCGTGACCCAGCCTTCGCCGCGCTTTTCATAAGGCACGGTCTCGTAGAAGGTCTTCAGGATTTCTTCGCCGTCCATGCCCAGACCCATCAGGAAGGTCGAGGCGGGCAGCTTGCGGCGGCGGTCGATGCGGACATAGACCACGTCCTTGGCGTCGAACTCGAAGTCCAGCCACGAGCCGCGGTACGGGATCACGCGGGCGGCGAACAGCAGCTTGCCCGACGAGTGGGTCTTGCCCTTGTCGTGGTCGAAGAAGACGCCCGGCGAACGGTGCATCTGCGACACGATCACGCGCTCGGTGCCGTTGACGATGAAGGTGCCCTTGTCCGTCATGAGCGGGATATCGCCCATATAGACGTCCTGCTCCTTGATGTCCTTGACCGAACGGGCTCCCGTTTCCTCGTCGGTTTCGAACACGATCAGGCGCAGCTTGACCTTCAGCGGCGCGGCATAGGTCATGTCGCGCTGGATGCATTCCTCAACGTCGTACTTGGGATCTTCGAACTCGTACGAGACGTATTCCAGGATCGCGCGTTCGTTGAAGTCCTTGATCGGGAACACCGACTTGAAGACCGCCTCGATGCCCTGCTCCTTGCGCTGGCCCGGACGGACCTCGCGCTGCAGGAACTGCTCGTAGGAGGCGCGCTGAACCTCGATCAGGTTCGGCATCTGCACCGCTTCGGGAATGCGCCCGAAGGATTTGCGGATGCGCTTCTTGCCGGTGAACGAGGTGGCGGAAGCGATCTGACCGTTGATGGCGAGATCGTGGGAGGCGTCGGTCATTCAGTGTTTCCCATGCGCACAGTCCGGGAAAACCGTGCGTGAAATGCAGCAGCAACGGCACGCGTTTCCACGTCCGCAGCCAGTTTTTTCGGCGTCCACCCTCGGCCCGCTGCCGGGCCAGGACGCCTGAAATGTACCGGCTCCCTGGGAAGGAGCCGCGCCTTCGCTCCGGTCGGAGGGCGACGGACCGGGCCTCGGCGCTTGCGCGCAGACTCAAATGGAGTGTTGCGGGAACGCGCACATATACGCGCATTCGCGACGAAATAAAGGCCTTTCCTCCCCATCGCGTGCGATGGGGAGGGGGACCGCGCCCAAAGGGCGTGGTGGAGGGGCTGTTTCCGCCTCGCGGACGCCCGCTACCTTGACCGCGCACGAACCTCGCCCGCCAAGAAGGTCAGGACGTCATCCAGCCCATCCCTGATGCTCAGGGCGGGAAAGCGGACCACATCGATCTTCTGATCCGCCAGCCAGGCGGTGCGACGCATGTCATGCGCGGCCTGGCCGTCCTGCTCATGAACCGCGCCATCCACCTCGACGCCCAACCGCGCCGCCGCGCAATAGAAGTCCAGAATATAGGGTCCGATCGGATGCTGGCGTCGAAACTTGAAGCCGCCCAGCTTGCCGCCTTTCAAGCAGGCCCACAACCTCGCCTCCGGCGGCGTCAGCGCCCGCCTCATCTTCGCGGCGCGCTGATAGATGATCGGTTCAGACGGCAAACAGCCCCTCCACCGCTTCGCGGTCCCCCTCCCCATTGCTACGCAACGGGGAGGAAAAGTCACGCATTGCCGCCATGATCGTCGTCATCTAGCGTCCGCCCATGACTCGCTTCGCCCTGCCCCTGCTCGCCGTTCTCGCCCTGTCCGCCTGCGCCACGCGTCAGCCGGTGACCTATGCCGAGACGGCGTCCGCCGCCGCCCGCGCCGCCGCCCAGGTTCAGGGCGAGGCCGGGCTTACGGCCCAGCAGTTGTGGGATCAGGGCAACGCCGACTATCTGACCTGGAACGGCGCCCGGCGCGGCTGGACCACGACGGAGAGCGGGCTGCAATACCGCCGCGTCGGCAAGGCCCACCCCGACGCCGCCCGCCCCAACCCGACCGACACGGTCAAGGTCCACTATCGCGGCACATTCATCGACGGGCGCGAGTTCGACAGCTCCTATTCCCGCAACGAACCGGCCGAGTTCCCGCTGAACCGCGTCATCAAGGGCTGGACCGAGGGCGTCGGCCTGATGCACGTCGGCGAGATCTACGAGTTCGTCATTCCCGCCTCGCTGGCCTATGGCTCGCGCTGGGTCGGCGGCGACGAACTGCCGCCCAACTCCACCCTGCGGTTCTCGGTCGAACTGCTGGAGGTCAAGCCGGGCTGAGCCGCGAATAGGCTGGCTGGCGCCCGTTCTCCATCCTATTCGCGCCGGCGGTCGCCCGCGCATTCAAGGCCTTGGTCGCCCGCAGCGGCGTTCTTCCGGCCATAGAAAGCGGCGCGCGCATCATGGTCGGCATGACCGATGACCGCTCCGACCCCCAACCGAACGCCCCCCAACCGAACGCCCCCGACTGGACCCGACGGTCCGCCGCGACATGGGCCGCCGCGCGCAAGGACTATCTGGCCGGCGGTTTCGCCGTCGAGGTGTGCGAGCGTCACGGCCTCAGCCTCTCGACCTTCCGCTGGCGCGCCCGCACGGAGGGATGGCGCCGGTCGGATCAACCCCATGGCGCCGTATTCGAACCGCTCGACAGCTATGAACTCGGCTTCATCGACGAGCGCCTGCCCTGCAACGCCGCCGACATGGCGCGACTGGCCTGGGCCAACGCCTCCAAGGCGATGATCGACGGCAAGCTGATCGAGGCGCGGGGCTGGTCTCGCCTGCACCAGGATCTCGCGGCCATCGCCAAGGTCGACGACCACGCCGTACGCTATTACCGCGACATGGCGAAGGACCCGAAAAGACAGCACAATCTGCCCGCCACCCCGCCCCTGCGTCCGATGGAGGAAGACTGAGCGAAATTGCACCTTCTTGCATTTTGCACGCGTTTTCGGCGTGCAGTGCAATTTCGGATCACCACTGACGCTTGACGCCCCGCCCCCTGCGGCGGACTGTCGCGCCTTCCCCCGGAAGTGTTTGAGAGTCCGTGATGATCCCCCTCCGTCTTCGCGTCGCCGGCCTGGCGCTGCTGCTGGTCTCGGCCGCCCCCGCCGCCCTGGCCCAGCAGGCCTCGACCTATGCGCCCGCCCTGCCCGCGCCCCAGCCGCCGATCCCGGACGCCCAGGACGTCGCCTATCCTGGCGTGATCGCGCTGGACGTGGACGCCACGAACCTGTCGCAGCGCATCTTCTCGGTGACCGAGACCATTCCCGTCGCCCAGGCCGGGCCGATGGTGCTGTATTTCCCGCAGTGGCTGCCCGGCGAGCATGGCCCGACCGGCCCCGTCCCCCAACTCGCGGGGCTTGAGATCACCGCCAATGGTCAACGGGTGCAGTGGGTGCGCGACACCCTGCACCCCTTCGCCTACCACATCGTGGTTCCGGCGGGCGCGACCGCCCTGGACATCAGGCTTCAGCACCTGTCGCCGACCGCCGGGGCGCAGGGCCGCATCACCATGACGCCCGAGATGCTGAACATTCAGTGGGAGAAGATGCTGCTCTATCCGGCCGGTCACTGGTCGCGCAACATCATGGTCCAGCCGACGGTGCGGTTCCCGGCGGGCTGGTCGTTCGGCACGGCGCTGGAGCCCCAGACCAAGGACGGCGACCTCCAGACCTTCAAGCCGGTGAACCTGGAAGTCCTGATCGACAGCCCGGTCTTCGCCGGCGTCCACTATCGCCAGATCGACCTCGACCCCGGCGGCCGGTCGCCGGTGCGGGCCAACATCTTCGCCGACGAGGCCGACAGCCTGAACGCCACGGACGAGCAGGTGCAGATCCTGCGCAATCTGGTGACGCAGATGGACCGGCTTTATGGCGCGCGCCACTTCGACCACTATGACTTCCTGATCGCCATGACCGACAGGCTGGGCGGCATCGGGCTGGAGCATCATCGCAGTTCGGAGAACTCGGTCGATCCGGCCTTCTTCACCGGCTGGGCCACCCACCTCAGCGACCGCGACCTGCTCAGCCACGAGATGAACCACTCCTGGGACGGCAAATGGCGTCGTCCCGGCGACCAGTATGCGCCCAACTTCAACAGTCCCCTGCAGAACAGCCTGCTGTGGGTCTATGAGGGGCAGACGCAATACTACGGCCAGGTGATCGCCGCCCGTTCGGGGCTTCTGACCACGCAACAGGCGCTGGATTCCCTGGCCATGACGGCGGCGACCTATGACACGCGCGTCGGCCGCCAGTGGCGCGCGCTTCAGGACACCACCAATGATCCGATCATCAGCCAGCGCCAGGCCAAGGGCTGGCTGTCGTGGCAGCGCGACGAGGACTATTATTCAGAGGGTGAGCTGATCTGGCTCGACGTCGACACCCTGATCCGGGAGAAGACGAATGGCAGGAAGTCGCTGGATGACTTCGCCCGCGCCTTCTACGGCGTTCAGGACGGCAGCTATACGCCTGCCCCCTACACGTTCGAGGATGTGGTCGCGGCCCTGAACGGGGTTGTCGCCAACGACTGGGCCGCCTTCCTGCGCGCGCGTCTGGACGCGGATGGTCCGAACGCCCGTGCGCCGCTGGACGGGCTGGCGCGCGGCGGCTGGCGCCTGGCCTTCGCGGACACCCCAACCGACTATATGAAGACCCTGTATTCGGAGCTGAAGCGCAACGACTTCACCTATTCCCTGGGATTCCAGACCGGCGAGGCGAACAAAATCCGCAGCGTCCAGTGGGACAGTCCGGCCTTCAAGGCGGGCCTGGCCGTGGGCATGGAGATCGTCGCTGTCGGCGGCCAGGCGTCAACGCCCGACCGCCTGTCCGCCGCCGTCACCGCCGCCAGGGACCCGGCCGTCCCCGTCACCCTGATCGTCAAGGACGGCGACCGGTTCAGGACGGTCGTCCTCGACTACCACGACGGACTTCGCTACCCGCGCCTGGAGCGGATCCCCGGAACCCCGGATCGCCTGACCGACATCCTGACGCCGAGAAAGCGCTAACGCCAGCCAGTCTCCTCCCCACAGCGTGGGGAGGGGGACCACGAAGTGGTGGAGGGGCTATTCACGCCCCGCAGCCGCCCGTGATGCAGCGCAGAGCCCCTTCGTCACGGCGCGGAAGACGCGCCGCGCCACCTCCCCATTTCATGGGGAGGAGACGGGTCGTGTGGGGAGGAGACACAACGCCACGCTTGACGCATCGCCCGACGCCCTCGACGGTGCGCGCCTGCCTTCACGCCTGGATGACCTGATGCCGCGCACCCGCCTGACCGCCGCCTGTCTCGCTCTTCTGATGTGCGGCGTTTCCGCCCCGGTGATGGCCCAGACCTTCCAGTCCACGCCCGTCATCACCGACGCGGCCCAGGCCCCGCTGGCCCTGCCCCGCGCCCAGCCCGCCATTCCGGCGCCCCAGGACACGCCCTATCCGGGCGTCATCCAGTACCGCGCCGACATCACCGATCTGGACCGCCGCATCATCCGCGTGCGCCAGATCATCCCGGTCCCCGCCGCTGGCCCGCTGACCCTGCTCTATCCCAAGTTCCTGCCCGGCAATCACGCCGCCACCGGCCCGATCCAGCTTCTGTCGGGCCTGACCGTCACCGCCGACGGCCGGCGGATCGAGTGGCTGCGGGATACGCTGGACCCCTACGCCTTCCACCTCGAGATTCCGGCGGGCGTGACCGCCATCGAGGTCGAGTTCCAGCAGCTGACCCAGCCCGACGCCTCCAACTGGCGCGTGCTGATGACCCCGGCCATGGTCAATCTTCAGTGGGAGAAGGCCATCCTCTATCCGGCCGGCTATTTCAGCCGCCGGATTCAGGTCGCGCCCTCGGTCGTCCTGCCCGCGGGCTGGAAATACGGCACGGCCCTGACGACCGCGTCGCAGGAGGGCGACGTGGCGACCTTCGCGCCGACCGACCTCTACACCCTGATCGACAGCCCCATCTTCGCCGGCGCCCACTATCGCCGCGTGGACATCGATCCGACGGGCGACCGGGTTCATCTGAACATCCTGGCCGACGAGGCCAAGGGGCTGGCCGCCACCGACGAGCAGTTGAAGCTGTTCGAGACCATGGTCCAGCAGGCCGACCGCCTGTTCGGCGCCCGCCACTTCGACCACTACGAGTTCCTGTTCGCCCTGACCGACCAGATGGGCGGCATCGGGCTGGAGCATCATCGCTCGTCCGAGAACACCGGCGCCCCCAACTTCTTCACCGACTGGGCCAAGAGCGCGGGCGACCGGGGCCTCTTGCCCCACGAATACACCCACTCCTGGAACGGCAAGTTCATGCGCCCGGCGGACGAGCTGACCGCCAACCACAATGTCCCGACCCAGAACACCCTGCTGTGGGTGTATGAGGGGCAGACCGAATACTGGGGCGACGTGCTGGCCGCCCGCGCGGGCCTGCATTCCAAGGGCGTGGCCCTGGCCACCCTGGCCAATGTGGCGGCCTTCTACGACCAGCAGCCCGGCCGTCAATGGCGCGCGCTTCAGGACACCAACAACCACAACCTGCTGGGCTACCGGGTGACGGGCCAGTATCCGTCGTGGATGCGCGGCACGGGCGACTATTACCGCGAGAGCCTGCTGGTCTGGCTGGACGCCGACACCCTGATCCGCGAGGGCACCAACGACCGCAAATCCCTCGACGACTTCGCCCGCGCCTTCTTCGGCCATGACGACGGCCAGTGGGCGCCGCAGGGCTACAGGTTCGAAGACGTGGTCGCGGCCCTGAACGCCGTCTATCCGCACGACTGGGCTGGGTTCCTGCGCGGTCGTCTGGACGCGGTCGGCCCCGACGCCAGGGCGCCGCTGGACGGCCTGGCCCGCGCGGGCTGGCGTCTGACCTATACCGATACGCCGAACGCCGACGAAAAGGCGGTCCAGACCGGCTGGGCCAACGACTTCCAGTATTCGCTGGGCTTCACCCTGTCGGGCGACAAGCTGACCAACATCCGCTGGGGCGGGCCCGCCTTCGACCAGGGGATCGGCGCGGGCTGGTCCCTGGTCGCCGTCAACGGCAAGGCCGGCTCGGCCGAGATCCTGCGCGAGGCCGTCACCGCCGCCAAGGGGACCGACGCCCCGCTGGAGCTGTTGCTCAAGTCCGGCGACCGCTTCCGCACCGTCGCCTTCGCCTATCACGACGGCCTGCGATATCCGCGTCTGGAACGGATCGAGGGAACCCCCGACCGCCTGTCCGACATCCTCGCGCCGCGGCGGCGCTAGCCCCGTGCTCCCTGCATTCACCAGAGGCGAAACCCGATGAAGCGTTTGATCGGCCTGATCACGGCCCTTGCCGGGCTTTGCCTGTTCGGCCAGACGGCCCAGGCGGCCGCGCCGTGCGGCCTGGGCCAGCCCGGCCGAACCCAGGCCGTGGCCATCGGCGGTTCGGGCCGGACCCTGCTGCTGCACGTCCCGGCCGGTTTCGATCCCGCCCGTCCCGCGCCCCTGGTCTTCCTGCTGCACGGCAGCGGCGGCACGGGCGCATCCATGCTGGCGTCGTCCCGGCTGGCCGAGGCGGCGGACAGGCACGGCTTCCTCGTCGCCGCGCCTGACGGCGGCATTCCGGTCGAGCGGGGCTTCGTCTGGAACATACCCGGCGTGCCGACCGTCACCGGCGCCGTGCCCGGCCCCGGCGACGCCGATGACGTCGCCTATCTGACGACCGCCATCCGCTATCTGGCCGCCCAGGGCTGCGCGGACGACAGCCGCGTCTACGCCACGGGCCTGTCGGGCGGCGGACGGATGACCTCCTGGCTGGGATGCGTCGCCGCCGACCGGTTCGCCGCCATCGCTCCGGTCGTGGGCCTGCGCGCCGGCAATCCCAGCAAGGACCGACCGGAAGAGCCCGATCCCGCCACCTGCCGCCCCTCGCGCCCGATGCCGGTCATCGCCTTCGCCGGAGACGCCGACACGACCAACCCCATCCAGGGCGGCGGCGCAGGCTATTGGAGCTACACCATGCACGCCGCCGAACAGCGCTGGGCCCAGTTGAACGGCTGCACCCAGGTGCGCGACACCCGCTGGATCGCCGACAATGTCTATGAAGAGGGTTACGCCGCCTGTCGCGACGGCGCGGACGTGGTGGGCCGCATCACCTCAGGCGGCGGCCACAGCTGGGTCGCCGACAACGACGCCCTGTGGGCCTTCTTCGCCGCCCGCACCCGACCGCAAGGCTGAGGCCGAAGCAAGGGGCGGCGCCTCGCTCCACCGCCAACCGACCAGACACTGATCGGCCTCAAGCAGCGCTCCGCGCTGTAGGCCAAAAAAAAGACCCGGCGGTTTCCCGCCGGGTCTTTCCGATATCAGCAGAGCTGAGACCCAGATTACTTGATCTGGACCTTGGCGCCGGCTTCCGTCAGCTTCTTGGCGACTTCGTCGGCGGCTTGCTTGGAGACGTTCTCGACGACGTTCTGCGGAGCGCCTTCGACCAGGTCCTTGGCTTCCTTCAGACCCAGGTCCGAACGGACGCCGCGGACTTCCTTGATCACGTTGATCTTCTTGTCGCCGCCGTCCAGCAGGACGACGGTGAATTCGGTTTGCTCTTCGGCGGCTTCAGCCGGAGCGCCGCCGCCGGCGGCCGGAGCAGCCATGGCGACCGGAGCAGCGGCGCTGACGCCCCACTTTTCTTCCAGCAGCTTGGAGAGTTCAGCGGCTTCCAGAACGGTAAGCGCGGACAGGTCTTCGACGATCTTGGCGAGGTCGGCCATTGTCAGTTTTCCTTCGGAGGATGAGGTTTAGAGAGTGATGCAGAGATGAAAGGCGGGGCCGCTTACGCGGCTTCCTTGGTGGCGTAGGCGTTGAACACGCGAGCCAGCTGACCGGCGGGTGCTTGCAGCACGCCGGCGATACGGGTCGCAGGCGCGTTGAGCAGGCCGATGAGTTGACCGCGAACCTCGTCGAGCGTCGGGAGCTTGGAAAGAACTTCCACGCCCTTAACGTCCACAACGGTTTCGCCCATGAAGCCGCCGATGATCTTGAAGCGATCATTGGCCTTGGCGAACTCGGTGGCGACCTTGGCGGCCGTACCGGGGTTCTCGGAATAGGCGATGCCCACCGGGCCCTTGAACAGGCCGTGGTAGTCGCTGCCTTCTTCGGCTTCGAGCGCCTTCAGCGCCAGGCGGTTCTTGACCACCTTGAACGCGCCGCCTTCTTTGCGAAGGCGACCACGCAGGTCTTCCATTTCCGCAACGGTCAGACCCAGGTTGTGGGTCACGACCACGCTGCCGGCCTCGGCGAACACGCCCTTCAGCGTTTCGATAGACTCGGCTTTTTGAGCGCGATCCATTGCGGTCTCCAGTCTTGGTATTCGCCGCCGGGCTTATTCCCGACGACGGATTGGCCAAAGCGCGCCGCATCGCTGCGAAACGTTCGGGCCGGTCGTATTGTCCGAAGGATGCGTCTGACGGCGTCCGTCCCGGAATGCGGGCTGACATCGGCAAGGTCGCGTCCCCATCTCCCCACGGCGTCAGAGGGCTCTCTGACAGTTATGGCCTGGGTGACCCCCACGCCCCGAAGTTCTCGGACAGGACCGCCGGAAGATGAACCTCCGACGGGAAGCGGCGCTCTTACAGCGACCCCGACAGGAAATCAAGGAGCGGCGCGCATGGCCTATCAACTCTATTACTGGCCGACCATCCAGGGCCGCGGCGAGTTCGTCCGCCTGGCGTTCGAGGCCGCGGGCGCCCCCTATGTCGACGTCTCGCGCCAGGACGGCGGCGAGGCCATGACCGCCCTGATGAAGGAGGCCGCAACGCCCTCCTTCGCCCCGCCCTTCGTTCGGCTGGGCGACCGCACCGTCGGCCAGGTCGCGGCCATACTGGCCTGGCTGGGGCCGCAGCTGGGCCTCAGCCCCGACGGCGACAGCGACCGGGCCTGGCTGAACCAGATCCAGCTGACCCTGGCCGATCTGGTCGCCGAGGCCCACGACACCCACCATCCCGTCGACCTGATGGCCTATTACGACGATCAGAAGCCCGAGGCGGCCCGCCGCGCCAAGGGCTTCCGCAAGGCGCGCATCGCCAAGTTCCTGACCTGGGCCGAGACGGTGCTGACCCGAAATCCGCATGGCGCCGACTGGATGATCGGCGACCGCCTGACCTATGCGGACCTGTCGCTGTTCCAGATCGTCGAGGGCCTGACCTACGCCTTTCCCAAGGCAACGGGCCGCGTCCTGGGGGCGACGCCGGGGGTGGTCGCCGTGCGCGACCGCGTCGCCGCCCTGCCCCGCATCGCCGCCTATCTGGCCAGCGACCGCCGCATCCCCTTCAACGCGGACGGCGTCTTCCGCCACTACCCCGAACTGGACGGCTAGCGCCGGGACTTGGCGCCCGCCTGGCCGGCCTCGCCACAGTTGAACCGCGCGCAGTATTTGCCCTGCAACTCGGTCATGAAGTCGGTCATGACCCTGACCTGCGCCTCCTGAACCGCCATGGCCAGCGGCGCCGTCTTGGCGGCGACAGACCGGCCGACCGGACTGCGGTAGAAGTCGATCTGTCCGCGCAGTTCTTCCTCGCTGTAGATTTCGGCATAGGCGGGGACCATCTCGTCCAGCAGCCGCGTCACCATCCGGCTCATCATGGGCGGCATAGCGGCGCGAACCCAGGCGGCCTCCTCACTCTGTCCGTCGCCGATCTTTTCAATCTCCGTGCCGATGATGCGCTCGATCTCCTTGGCGAAATTCGGTCCCGCCGACAGCCCGATCAGTTCGCGGGCCAGACTGCTGCGACGCGCCAGGGCGGCGTCCAGCGGCGCCGGTTCGACACGGGTGACGACGACGGTCTCGGTTTGAGCGTGGGCGCCCGTCGCGACGAGCGCAAGCGCAACGCCCAGCGCCAGAGTTCTAAGAATGGTCATATCAGCCTCCCGCCGCTCTTATCGCGGGGACGCCTCCGGGCTGACCAGCCGAAATCGACCGCCGGTTGTCTAATCGGCCAGCGGCGTGGCGTCGAAGTCGCGGATCAGGGCGGCCAGATCCGGCTCATGCACCAGGTCCGCCGCCTCGCCCAGGCTCATCCAGCGGCGCTCGCGCTGATGCGCCTCGGGCCAGGCGCCCATCTGGATCAGCACCTCCAGCGGATAGACCGAGACCACGCACTGGCGCACCCCGCCATCCTTCGTCGCCTTGGCGTAGCGGAAGACGCCGATGGATTGACAGTCGATGTCGCCCTTGACCCCTGCCTCCTCCATCGCCTCCTGGGCGGCGGCCTCGGGATCGGTCTTGCCGACCATCCGCCCGCCCTTGGGGATGACCCAGCGGCGCGTCTCGCGCGAGGTGATCATCAGGATGCGCCGCTGGCCGTTCTCCAGCCGCCAGGGCAAGGCCGCCACCTGTCGGGTCTCGGACCGGACCGTGCGCTTGGAGCCGACGCGCGCCAACCTCAGGCCTCGCCGCCGAGCGGGTTGGATCGTTCTGCCTGGGTCACGTCCTTGCTCCTCGACGGCGGTCGCCGTTTCGGCGCCGCTCTCGAAAGGGGATCGCGGCGGCTGCGTCAAGTTGTCAGCGCTCGGACGACCGGATTATTTCTGCCCCGGCGCCTTGGCGTCGGGGTCGTGCAGCACATCCTGTCTATACAGCATGGTCACCAGCGTATGCAGCACCAGGGCCAGGGGCGTGGCGAACAGCACCCCCAGCGGGCCGAACAGCGTGCCGATCCCCACCACGGCGAAGATGCCCAGCACCACGGGCAGATTGGCCACGTTCTTCTGCACCATCGGGGTGATGAAGTTGCTCTCCAGCTGAGAGATGATGATGTGGACCAGAACGGCCAGCAGGGCCGTCTGCCACCCCTGCGTGGCCGCCACCAGCACCGATGGAATGGTCGACACGATCGGTCCGACGATCGGCACGAACTGCGCCAGACCCGTCAGCAGCCCCAGGCCCAGGGCCGACGGCACGCCGATCAGAGCCAGGCCGATCCCGGTCAGGGTGCCGACCAGCACCATCGAGAACAGCTGCGCCTTCAGCCAGCCCTTCAGCGCCTTGCCGCAGGCGTTCAGCACCTCGCGCATCCGCGCCCGTCTGCTCATCGGCAGGATGGACAGCAGCCCCTCGCGCGACTTGGCCGGTTCGATGGCCAGGAACACCCCCGCCACGATCACCAGCACCATCGTCGTGACACCGGCGGCGAAGCCCAGGGCGAACTTCTGCGCCACCTGCAACGCCTCGCCCGCGCGGCTGCCCAGGTTCTGCAGCTGCTCCAGAATCTGCGCGGCATAGGGCTGGGCCTCGATCCAGGTCTGCACCTGCGCCCAGCCCTGGGGCACGATGGCGGCCAGAGCGTTCACCTGATCGGCGATCTGGGCGCCGAACAGGGCCAGCACCCCGGCCAGCACCGCCACCACGATCAGCAGGGACAGGAACACCGCCAGCGGGTCGGGCGCCTTCAGCCAGCGCACGATGGGATCGGCCAGGGCCCGCAGGATCACCGCCACCACGATGGCCCCGAAGATCAGCAGCCACAGGGTCTGCAGCGTCACCACCAGCTGCACGACGAAATAGCCGGCCACCAGCACGACCGCCCCGAACGCCAGCCGGCCCTTCCAGGGGTCGCCGCCCGTCACGGGCTTGTCGCCCCTCAATCCGCCAAAACCGAACATGTCGCCCCCTTCAAGGTCGCGACAGGAACGCGGGCGGAGCGTGGCCGTTCGCCGGCTGCGATAAAAAAAACCGAGCCGCCGCTCAGTGGGTCTCGCGGCATCCCCGATCATACTCGGCCTGGGCCGCCGCCACCTCCGGCATCCGGGTCTCAGCCCAGTCGATCATGGCCTGCATCGACGCCATCAGCCCCCGGCCCAGCGGCGTCACCGCATAGGTCACCGTCACCGGCGCAGTCGCGACGACGGTGCGCGACACCAGACCGTCGCGCTCCAGCGATTTCAGCGTCTGGCTCAGCATCTTCTGGGACACGCCGTCGATGCGCCGCTTCAATCCATTGAACCGCACCGGCCCCTGCCCCAGCACGATCAGGACCAGAGTGCTCCACTTGTCTGCGATCCGATCCAGCAGTTGGCGCGTTGGACAGGCGGCCGCAAACACGTCGCCGCGCGTCGTGGTTACGTCCAGGTGACCAGGTGTGGAAAAGGTGCCGTCTTGCATGGTCGTCCCCCATGCCACACTTGGTATCCATTGGAAACCAACAGGAGCCTCTCCATGAAAGTCGCAGTCCTCGGCGCCAGCGGCCGCGCCGGTTCGGAAATCACCAAGGAGCTGGCCTCGCGCGGTCATGCCGTCACGGCCATCGCCCGCAAGCCCGAAGCCATCCCCGTCGCGTCCGGCGTCACCCCCGTCGCGGGCGACGCCTCCGATCCCGCCGCCCTGGCCGCCTTGATCAAGGGCGCGGACGCCGTCATCAGCGCCCTGCATTTCGACGTGCCCGCCGAAACCCTGCTTGGCGCGCTGAAGACCGCTGGCGTGCCGCGCCTGCTCGTCACGGGCGGCGCCGCCAGCCTGGAGGTCGCGCCCGGCGTCATCCTGTTCGACACGCCGCAGTTCCCGGCCGAGTGGAAGCCCATCGCCAAGGGCGGCATCACCTTCCTTGAGGATCTGCGCCAGGAGAAGGACATCGACTGGACCTTCTTCTCACCCGCCGCCCTGATCGAGGAAGGCCCCCGCACCGGCGCCTATCGCACCGGCGGCGACCAACTGGTCGTGGACGACAAGGGCGACAGCAAGATCAGCTTCGCCGACTACGCCATCGCCATGGTCGATGAACTGGAGCAGCCCAAACACAGCCGCGCCCGCTTCACCGCGGCCTACTGAAAGGGGATCACGCCATGAGGACGTCCTTGATCGCCGCCGTCGCCGCCTTCGGGCTGGCGGCGGTCGCCCTGCCCGCCTCCGCCGCCTTGGCCCAACAGGCGGCGCCTTCCAGCAGCCGCACGTCGCAGGAGGAGGCCAACGCCCGTCTGGTCACCGCCTTCTACGAACTGGCCTTCAACCAGCACAAGCCGACCGAGGCGGCGCGCCTCTACATCGGCGATCACTATATCCAGCACAATCCATTCGTCCCGAACGGCGCGGCGGCCTTCTACGAATATTTCGAAGGCTTCTTCCGCGACAATCCCCAGTCGCGCGCGGTGATTCATCGGGTGATCGTGGACGGTGATCTGGTCGTCCTGCACGTTCATTCCCAGAAAACGCCCAGCGATCCGGGGCAGGCCGTCATCGACATCTTCCGGGTCGAGAACGGCAAGATCGTTGAACATTTCGACGTCATCCAGGAAGTTCCCGACGCTGCGACCGCCAACGGCAACACCATGTTCGACGGCTCCAAGGCCGACTGACTCCGCCTCGCGCGCCAAGACGACAACGGCCCCGGAGATCGCTCTCCGGGGCCATTTTCATGGAAAAACGGCGGGGATTTCTCCCCGCCGTTCAACAGTCTGACGTGTCGCTGAGGCTTAGGCGCCCAGCGAGGCCGGATCGACCTTGAGGCCCGGGCCCATCGTGGTCGACAGGCTGATGCGCTTCACATAGGTGCCCTTGGCGCCCGACGGCTTGGCGCGGACCAGAGCGTCCACGATAGCCTTGACGTTGGCTTCCAGGGCGTCCTGCGTGAAGGACACCTTGCCGATGCCGGCGTGGACGATGCCCGCCTTCTCGACGCGGAACTCGACGGCGCCGCCCTTGGCGTCCTTGACGGCCTGGGCCACGTTCGGGGTCACGGTGCCGACCTTGGGGTTCGGCATCAGGCCGCGCGGGCCCAGCACCTTACCCAGACGACCGACCAGGGCCATCATGTCCGGCGACGCGATCACGCGGTCGAACTCCATGAAGCCGCCGGCGATCTTTTCGTACAGATCTTCGGCGCCGACGTGTTCGGCGCCGGCGGCGGTGGCTTCGGCGGCCTTGGCGTCCTTGGCGAAGACGGCGACGCGGACGTCACGGCCCGTACCCGACGGCAGGTTCACCACGCCACGGACCTGTTGGTCGGCGTGACGCGGATCGACGCCCAGGTTGACTGCGATTTCCAGGGATTCGTCGAACTTCGACTTGGCGTTTTCCTTGGCCAGCTTGATGGCGTCGGTGAACGGCAGCAGGTCTTGGGTGACGCCGGTGCGGGCCTTTTGAGCCTTGGTTTGCTTAGCCATGGATTAGCCCTCCACCACTTCCAGGCCCATCGCGCGGGCGGAGCCTTCGATGATCTTGGCCGCCGCGTCGAGGTCGTTGGCGTTCAGATCCTTCATCTTCTTCTCGGCGATCTCGCGCAGTTGAGCCTGCGTGATCTTGCCGGCGACTTCACGGCCGACCAGCTTGGAGCCCGACTTCAGGCCGGTGGCCTGCTTCAGGTACCAGGTCGCCGGGGGCGTCTTGGTGATGAAGGTGAACGACTTGTCCTGATAGACGGTGATGACGGTCGGAAGCGGGGTGCCCTTGGCTTCCTTCTCGGTGCGCGCGTTGAACTCCTTGCAGAAGCCCATGATGTTCACGCCGCGTTGACCCAGAGCCGGGCCGATCGGGGGCGAAGGCGTGGCCGAACCGGCCGGCACTTGCAGCTTGATATAGCCGAGAATCTTCTTGGCCATTGGTCTCTCCTATGAATGACCCGGCGAACGAACGCAGGGCCGGTGAGCCGTGGTCCGGCATGGCTGCCTCCCACGGATTTGACGTTCCGCGAGCCGAGGCCCGCCGAGCGAAGGCGCGCGTGTAACAGAGGGGGGACGGAAAGGCAACGCAGGGACTTGCAGCCCCATCCCACTCCGTCATCCTCGGGCTTGACCCGAGGACCGGGCGCGGATCGGGCTATGCGTCGTCCGAGGCGCAACGCCGCTGACGATCCGATCCTCGGGTCAAGCCCGAGGATGACGCCGGGGAATGAGCCATACGCCACAACGAAAAAAGCCGCGCCCTTTCGGGCGCGGCTTCAAAATCTCGACCGGTGCGTGGGCCTCAGCCCGCGACCTTCTCCACCTGGCCGTATTCCAGTTCGACCGGCGTGGCGCGGCCGAAGATGGACACCGCGACGCGCAGGCGGGCGTGTTCTTCGTCCACGCTCTCGACCGAACCGTCGAAGCTGGCGAACGGGCCGTCGATGACCTTGACCTTCTCGCCGATGTCGAAGCGGATCGTGGGCTTGGGACGTTCGACGCCCTCTTCGACCTGGCCGATGATGTTCTGAACTTCACGTTCCGAGACCGGCAGGGGCTTGGTGCCGCCCGCGGCGCCCAGGAAGCCGGTGACCTTCGGCGTGTTCTTGACCAGGTGATAGGCCTGGTCCGTCATCTCCATCTTCACCAGCACATAGCCGGGGAAGAATTTGCGTTCGGAGTTCACCTTGCGGCCGCGACGGATCTCGACGACATCCTCGGTCGGGACCAGGATTTCGGAGAAGGCGTCCTCCAGACCCTGCTGCTTGGCCTGTTCGCGCAACTGCTCGGCGACCTTCTTTTCGAAGTTCGAATAGGCGTTGACGATATACCACTTGTGGCGCGGATTGGCGGGCTTCGCGGGCGCTGCATCGGTCATGGGCGCGTCTTTCTCAGGATCCGAAGGCGATGATGTAGCGGAAGGCGTAACCCAGGCCCGTGTCCACGATCCAGAAGAAGATCGAGGCGATCAGCACCATGATGAAGACCATCACCGAGGTGATCCAGGTCTCCTTGCGGCTGGGCCACACGATCTTGCGGCCCTCGGCGCGGACCTGGCTGATGAACTGGCCAGGGCTGGTGCGGGGCTTCTTGGGCTCGGGCGAATCGACCGTGATGGCGGCGGCGCCCGCAGCGACCTGAGGCTTTGCATTGGCCTGGGGCCGCTTGCCGGGAGTTTTGGCCTTGGCCATCAGTTGCTCTTCACACAATTGTTCCTGTCGCCCCAGATGGGAAGTCCCATCAGGAAGCGACAGGGGGGATTGGCAGGAGTTGGGGGACTCGAACCCACGACCCCCGGTTTTGGAGACCGGTGCTCTACCAGCTGAGCTAAACTCCTAGACAATCGCGCGAACCTTCCGGCCGCGCGTTCGCCAGAGGGGGGCGTATGCCCCACACCGCCCGCCATTTCAAGGGCGATGTGACGCTATCCCCGCCAATGCGACAGCTAGCCTTCCAGATGGGCCGCCACGGCGTCGCGCTCGTCCTCGGCCTTGATCAGTTCCTTGAAGATCAGCTTGTCGATGCGGCGGTCGTCCATGTCCACGACCTCGACTTCGAATCGGCCGACCTGCAGAATCTCGCCCTCGTCGGGCACGCGCGAGATCTGATGCAGGATCAGGCCGGCGACGGTGTGGAAGCCTTCGTGTTCGCCGAAATCCTCGCCCAAGGTGTCGGCCAGGTCGTCCAGGTCCGTCTGGCCGTCCACCAGCCAGCTGCCGTCGGCGCGCTGATGAATCCAGGCCTGTTCCTCGTCATGGCCTTCGTCGAAGTCGCCGGCGATCATTTCCAGGATGTCGGTGGCGGTCACCACGCCTTCGAAGGCGCCATACTCATCGACGATGAAGGCCATGTGCACCCGCGACCCCTTCAGGATCTCCAACGCCTTCAGCACCGAGGTCGACTGCGGAATGAAGGCGGGCTCGGCGACCAGCGGCTCGATGTCGATCTTGCCCGTCGTCAACAGCGCGTCCAGCACGTCCTTCTTGTGCACCAGACCCAGCGGGTTATCGACGTCGTTCTCGCGCGCCACCACGATGCGCGAATAGGGGCAGGTGCGGATTTCCTCTCGGACAACCTCTTCGGGGTCGTCCAGGGCGATCCAGAACACTTCGTGGCGCGGCGTCATGGCGACCCGCACCGGACGGTCGCCCAGGCGCATGATCTCCTCGATCATCTCCTGTTCTTCCGGCTCGATCAGGCCGGCCGAGGTGCCCTCGGCCAGGATGGTTGCGACCTCTTCCTGGGTCACGTCCGAGCCGTCGCGATCCTTGACCCCCAGCAGTTTCAATATGCCCGAGGTCGAGGCGGTCAGCAGCAGCACGAACGGCTTCAGCACGATCGCCAGGCTGGAGATCGGCCCCGCCATCTTGGAGGCCACGGTCTCGGGGAAGATCAGCGCCAGCCGCTTGGGCACCAGTTCGCCGATGATCAGCGAGACATAGGTGATGCACACGACCACCAGGGCCGTGGCGAAGAACTCGGTGTAGGCGGCCAGCGCCGGGAAGGCGACTTCCAGAATCCGGTCCAGCTCGCCCGCGATGGTCGCCTGACCATAGGCGCCCGCCAGAATGCCGATCAGGGTGATGCCGACCTGAACCGCCGACAGGAACTGCGTCGGCTCCTCCGACAGCTTCAGCGCCGCCCTGGCTCCCCGATCACCCCTCTCCGCCCGGGCCTGGAGTTTTGACCGTCGAGAGGAAACGACCGCCAATTCGGTCATGGCGAACAAGCCGTTGAGCACCACAAGGAGCAGAACGACGGCAATAGCGATGAGTAACATCTAGGGGTTTTTGGAGACCAGCGCGGCGCAACATTCGGCGTCCGCAGCGCTACATTAGGGCAGGAAGGCGGCCAACGCCACGTTTTCCTTCGGCCTTCAGCCCGTACGCCCCGCCTCGACCGAGCCATAGGCGCCCGACACGGGCCGCCCGCCGGCGTCATATTGCGCCGCGCAGGCGCTCATGCCGATCACGGTGCCGATGAAAAGACCCAGTCGAATGGCGCGTCGCATATAGTGACCGAAAGGTTAACATCCATCTTCGAACCTAAACCGGGATTTCCGGTTGCAGGCAAGACCGCTCGCTCGCCGGGCGAAAGTTCAGCCCCCCTCGCCCACCTCCCCCGTCATCCTCGGGCTCGACCCGAGGATCGGGTGCGGATCGGGCTGTGCGTCACCCCTGTCGCAATGCGGCGGAACATCCGGTCCTCGGGTCAAGCCCGAGGGTGACGGCGCGGAATGCAGCCAAGCCGCAAAGCAGAAGCGGCCCCCGGATTGCTCCGGGGGCCGCTCTGTACGCTTACTGTATCTCTCGGCCTCAAGCCGCGCGTGAGCGCCTCAGGCCAAAAGGATGGTCGATTACTCGACGATCTTGGCCACGACGCCGGCGCCGACGGTGCGGCCGCCTTCACGGATGGCGAAGCGCAGGCCCTGGTCCATCGCGATCGGCGTGATCAGCTCGACGCTCAGCTCGGCGTTGTCGCCGGGCATGATCATCTCGACGCCTTCCTTCAGGTGGACGATGCCCGTCACGTCCGTCGTGCGGAAGTAAAACTGCGGACGATAGTTGGTGAAGAACGGCGTGTGGCGGCCGCCCTCTTCCTTCGTCAGGATATAGGCTTCGGCCTGGAACTTGGTGTGCGGCGTGATGGAGCCGGGCTTGCACAGCACCTGGCCGCGCTCGACGTCTTCACGCTTGGTGCCGCGCAGCAGGACGCCGACGTTGTCACCGGCTTGACCTTGATCCAGCAGCTTGCGGAACATTTCAACGCCCGTGCAGGTCGTCTTCTGGACCGGACGGATGCCGACGATCTCGACTTCTTCACCGACCTTGACGATGCCCTTCTCGACGCGGCCCGTGACCACGGTGCCGCGGCCCGAGATCGAGAACACGTCTTCGACCGGCATCAGGAACGGCAGGTCGACCGGACGTTCCGGCTGCGGGATGTAGGCGTCGACGGTTTCCATCAGGGCCAGAACGCGCTGTTCGCCGATTTCCGGGTTCACGCCGTCGGTCGCGGCCTTGGCCGAACCCTTGGTGATCGGAATATCGTCGCCCGGGAACTGGTACGACGAGAGCAGCTCGCGCACTTCCATCTCGACCAGTTCCAGCAGTTCTTCGTCGTCGACCAGGTCGACCTTGTTCATGAAGACCACCAGGGCCGGCACGCCGACCTGACGGGCCAGCAGGATGTGCTCGCGCGTTTGCGGCATCGGGCCGTCAGCGGCCGAAACCACCAGGATCGCGCCGTCCATCTGCGCGGCGCCCGTGATCATGTTCTTCACATAGTCGGCGTGGCCGGGGCAGTCGACGTGGGCGTAGTGACGGTTGGCCGTCTCATATTCCACGTGCGCGGTGTTGATCGTGATGCCGCGGGCCTTTTCTTCCGGCGCAGCGTCGATGTCGGCGTAGTTCATCGCCTTCGCGCCGCCGGCCTTCGCCAGCGTCATCGTGATCGCAGCCGTCAGCGTCGTCTTGCCGTGGTCAACGTGACCAATCGTGCCGATGTTGCAGTGCGGCTTCGTGCGTTCGAACTTTTCCTTGGCCATGGCCAAAACTCCTGTGGCCCGGGTCCGTCAGCGGAGGGGCGCGATGCTGATCTAAAAACCTGGAGCGGGTAGACGGGATCGAACCGACATCCTCAGCTTGGAAGGCTGCTGCACTACCATTGTGCTATACCCGCGCGGAGACTGCGGAAGTTCTTGGGGAACGCCGCAGCCGATACCTCTCCGGCGCCGTGATCCGCAGTTCGTCGAAGGCGCGTGGTGGGGGAAGAAGGACTCGAACCTTCGAAGCTTACGCAGGGGATTTACAGTCCCCCCCCTTTGCCACTCGGGACATTCCCCCAGCGCGCCTTTTCGAACCGCCGGACCCCTCGTTCCGCCCATAAAGATGCGGGACGAAACAAAAGCCTTCGGCTTGCCGCCTCCTCTGCAGTAGAGGGGGCGCCCAGACCCGAAAGCCCTTGGGGCTCCAAATCGGAGGGCGTCTTATAGTGTCGTCGAAATCAGAACGCAACGACCGTAAAAGCGGTAAAAAGCAGGTCTTTGGAAATAGGCCCGGAGGGCCGCGTGACCGGGCACAAAAGCCCGCCGCGCAAGGGTTTTCCGCGCGTGAGGATGCGCCTCGGGCGCCCCGTTCGCCGGATCGAGGCCCCGATCGCGGCAAGGCGGACGCCGATAATTATCTGTGGGGCCGCCACCCGGTTCTGGCCGCCCTGGCGAATCCCGCGCGGCGTGGAATGGGTCGACTGATCGTCACCGCCGACCGCGCGCAGGAGATCGAGGACGGCCGGCTGAACCACGGCCACAAGATCGAGGTCATGGACAACCAGGCCCTGACCCGGATGCTGCCCGCCGGCGCGGTGCACCAGGGCATGGTGTTCAAGGTCCAGCCGCTGGAAGGCGTGTCGCTGGACGACCTGGCCGATCCCGCTCATGGCGTCATCGTCATGCTGGATCAGCTGACCGACCCCCAGAACGTCGGCGCCATCTTCCGTTCGGCCCTGGCCTTCGGCGCGAGGGGAATAGTCGTTCAGGACCGACACGCCCCGGCTCTGGCGGGCGCCCTGGCCAAGGCGGCGGTCGGCGCGACCGAACGCCTGCCCCATGCGCGCGTGACGAATCTGTCGCGGGCGCTGGAACGTCTGGCCGATCTGGGCTGGCGCGCCGTGGGTCTGGACGGATCGGGCGAACAGACGCTGGAAGAGGCGCTTGATTCGCAGCCCACCGTCCTGGTCATGGGATCCGAGGGCGACGGCATCCGCCGCCTGGTCGCCGAACACTGCGACGTCCTGGCCAAGATCCCCATGCCGGGCGGGTTCGAGAGTCTGAACGTGTCGAACGCCGCCGCCGTGGCGCTTTATGAGGCGGCGCGCGCGCAACGCGGCTGACAGAAGGCCGCACCGGCGTTAGAGAGCGGATATGGATTTCCTCTCGTCTCCCGAACTCGCCAGCCAGGCTACGGCCCTGGGCCAGGTCCTGTTGATGGATCTGGTCCTGGCCGGCGACAACGCCGTCGCCGTGGGCCTGGCCGCCGCCGCCCTGCCCCAGGACCAGCGCAAGAAGGCCATTCTGATCGGTCTGGCCGCGGCTGTCGTCATGCGCATCGGCTTCGCCCTGATTACCGTCCAGCTTCTGGCGCTGGTGGGGCTTCTGCTGGCGGGCGGCCTGCTGCTGCTGTGGGTGTGCTGGAAGATGTGGCGCGAACTGCAGGAGCAGCGCACCCACGACCAGGCCGAGGCCGAGAAGGAACTCGAGCTGGCCATGAGCATCGAGCATGGCACGGGCCCCTCGCCCGAGGAGCTGGGCGTCAAGCGCAAGAGCTTCGGCGCCGCCCTGATCCAGATCATGGTCGCCGACATCACCATGTCGCTGGACAATGTGCTGGCTGTCGCCGGCGCCGCGCACGAACACCCGTGGATCATGGTCTTCGGCCTGATCCTGTCGATCGCCCTGATGGGTGTGGCCGCCACCTATATCGCCAAGCTGCTGCATCGCTTCAGCTGGATCGGCTACATCGGCCTGGTCGTGGTGCTCTATGTCGCCCTGCACATGATCTGGGACGGCGCGCGTCAGGTCGTGGTCCGCACCGGCCATATGGACGAGTTCAACGCCTCGGCCCCGGCCTTCCTGGAGATCGGCCCTGAAGAGGCCGCCAAACACCTGGGCCGGAAGGGCGGCGCGGACAGCCCCGTTGCCGCCCCCGCCCAGCCTGCGGCGCCCGCCCGATGACGGTCGCCACGGTCACGGTCGAAGAGGCCGCCGCCTGGCTGCAGGCCGGCGAGGCCGTCCTGATCGACGTGCGCGAGCCGGACGAGTTCGCCGCCGCCCGTATCGACGGCGCGATCCTGGCCCCGCTCAGCCAGATGCCCGCCGCCTGGGAGGCGCTGGACCTGCCCGCCGACAGGAAGATCATCGTCCAGTGCCTGAAGGGCGGGCGCAGCCATCAGGTCTGCGCCTTCGTCGGCCCGATGGCTTCGGACGGCCAGCCCGTGTTCAACCTGACGGGCGGCATCCAGGCCTGGCATGCGGCGGGCCTGCCGATCATCGAGGGCTAGGCCGTCTCGGCGAACTGGTCGAAGGCCCGCAGGGCGTCCGCCGCATACATCAGAGCCGGGCCGCCGCCCATATAGACGCACATGGCCATGACCTCGGCGATCTCCTCGCGCGCCGCGCCCAGGTCCTTCAGCGCCTTGGCGTGAAAGCCGATGCAGCCGTCGCACCGCTGGGTCACGCCGATGGCCAGGGCGATCAGCTCCTTGGTCTTCTTGTCCACCGCGCCGTCGGCCGAGGCGCTCTTGGCCAGGGCCGAGAAGGCCTGCATCGGCTCGGGCTGGGCCCGCCGCAGTTCACCGATATAGGTCGAGATGTCGCGCGTCAGCGCTGTGTAGTCCTTGGCCACAGAAGCCTCCTTTTCAATTCGTGTTTTTATGATATGATCGAAACATGAAATGTAAAGACGCCATCGTCATGGACCTGCCCGACGCCCTTCCGCCCCGTGCGGATGAGGCGGCGACCTTCCTGAAAAGCCTGGCCAACCCCCATCGGCTGCTGATCCTGTGCGCCTTGGCGCAGGGCGAGCGGAATGTCGCCGCCCTGATCGCCGAGACGGGCGTGGCGCCCACCTCCATGTCCCAGCATCTGTCGAAACTGAAGGACGAGGGCGTGGTCGACTTCCGCCGCGACCATCGCACCCTGACCTATTTCATCGCCCACCCGGCGGCGGTCGAAATCATGACCGTGCTCTACATCCACTTCTGCGCAAAGGACTGACCGATGGTCGAAGCTGTTTCTCCACGACAGGCGATGGATTGGCTGGCGTCCGGTCAGGCCGTGCTGATCGACGTGCGTGAACCGGGCGAGTTTTCCGCCGCCCACATCCCCTACGCCCTGTCCGCGCCCCTGGCCCGGACGACCGAGATCCTACGCGGCATGGACCTGCCCGCCGACCGCAAGATCATTTTCCAGTGCCAGAAGGGCGCGCGCGGCGGTCAGGCCTGCGCCGCCGTCGGCGCCGTCGCGCCCGGCGGCCAGCCCGTCTTCAACCTGCAAGGCGGCATAGAGGCCTGGCGGGCCGCCGGCCTGCCGTTGGCCGCCGCCGAGGCGACGCCGCCCCTGTCGATCTTCCGTCAGGTGCAGATCGCCGTGGGCCTGCTGGTGGTGCTCAGCGTGCTGGCGGGCTTCGCCATCGGTCCGGCGGGCTTCGTCGTCGCGGGCCTGTTCGGCGCCGCCCTGGCCACGGCGGGGATCACCGGCTGGTGCGGCCTGGCCATCCTGTTGAACCGCGCACCCTGGAACCGGGCCTAGACGCCCCGCAGCCACCCCGTGACGGAAATCCGGTCCGCCCCCGCCGACAGGGCCACGCCGCCCGCCCGCCCGATCAGGCGTCCGCGCCGCCGAAACGTTCGGACCATTCCGTCACCTGGGCGTCCTCGATCTTGGCGAACAGCACGCCCTGGGCCTCGACCTTGCCGCCGATCGGCAGGACGTTCAGCAAATCCTCGTCGGCGCCCGGCCAGCTCAGGTCGTCCGCCCCCACCGAGGCCGCGATCCGGGGCGCGGTGAACGGCAGGATCGGCGCGGCCAGACGCGCGAACAGGGCCACCAGATTCAGCCCCGTCCGCACCCCGACCGCCGCCTGGTCGCGATCGGTCTTCAGCGCCGTCCAGGGCGCGGCGACCTGCAGATATTCATTGCCCAGCACCCAGGCCGCGCGGATGGCGACGGCGGCCTTTCTGAACTCCATCGCCTCGAACTGTTCGGTCGCCTCCGCCACGGCCGCCTTGATGTCGGCTTCCAGCTTGGCCTCGACCGGCCCGGCCTGACCGCCGTCCGGCACGACGCCGTCGAACTTGGATTCGGCGAATTTGACGATGCGGTTGACGAAATTGCCCAGCACATCGGCCAGGTCCTTGTTCGTCGAGGCCTGGAAATCCTCCCAGGTGAAGGCCGAATCCGCGTGCTCAGGCCCATAAGCCGTCAGCCGCCAGCGCCAGTAGTCCGCCGGCAACAGGTCCAGCGCCTGATCCATGAAGACGCCGCGCTTCTGGCTGGTGGAGAATTTTCCGCCATACCAGTTCAGCCAGTTGAAGGCCTTCAGCTGGTCCACCGTCTTCCACGGTTCGCCCGAGCCGATGATGGTCGCCGGGAAGCTGACGGTGTGGAAGGCGACATTGTCCTTGCCCATGAACTGGACATAGCGGACGTCATCCGCTCCCTCGTCCAGACGCCACCAGTCGCGCCAGCTGTTGCCGGTCGCCTCGGCCCATTCCTCGGTCGCGCCGATATATTCGATCGGGGCGTCGAACCAGACATAGAAGACCTTGTCCTCCATGCCCGGGCGCGGGAATCCGTCCTTGGTCACCGGCACGCCCCAGGCCAGGTCGCGGGTGATGCCCCGGTCGATCAGCCCCTCGTCCAGATGCTTGTAGGCGATGGATTTGGCCAGCGTCTGCCAGCCGCTCTTGCCGTCGACCCAGGCGCGGATTTCCGGCTCGATCTTCGTCTGAAGCAAATAGAGATGGCGCGTGTCGCGCACCTCCAGGTTCCGCGAACCCGACACCGACGAATAGGGATCGATCAGGTCGGTCGGGTCCAGCAGCCGCCCGCAGTTGTCGCACTGGTCGCCCCGCGCGCCGACATGGCCGCAGTGCGGGCAGGTCCCCTCGACATAGCGGTCGGGCAGGAACCGCGCGTCGTCGATGGAATAGATCATCCGATCAACCCGCTCCTCGATCAGACCGTTCTTCTCCAGAGCTTCCGCGAAATGCTGGGTCAGACGATGGTTCTGCGGGTTCGACGACCGACCGAACCAGTCGAAGCTCAGGCCGAACGCCTGACCAGCCTTCTTCTGGACCTCGTGCTGATCGTCGCAATAGGTGCGCACGTCCTGACCGGCGGCGGCGGCGGCCAGCTCGGCCGGGGTGCCATGCTCGTCGGTGGCGCAGATATAGAGCACCTCATGCCCCTGCGCACGCTTGAACCGCGCCCAGACGTCGGCCGGCAGCATCGAGCCCGCCAGATTCCCCAGGTGCTTGATGCCGTTGATATAGGGCAGCGCCGAGGTGATGAGGATGCGGGCCATGATCGTCCAGTCGTTCGGGGAAGCCGTCGGATATAAAGCGACGGAACCGAAACGTCACCTTTGACTTGCCGAAGGGATGGCCCAGATGCCTCCGTCACATCGCAGCGCGACAGATGGGACCGGGAGTGTCGTCTTCTTGGCGCCTGATCCTTAGCCGCTTTCGACCCGTTGCGGAAATTCGATGGTGCTCTACGCTCGGGATATGCTGCTGATCATAGGAACCATTCGACTGCCCTCATCTAATTTGGATGCGGCCCGGCCCATCATGAAACGCATGGTTGAATCCAGTCGCGCCGAGGAAGGGTGTGTTGAATATGGCTATGCCGAAGACCTTTTCGAACCCGGCCTCATTCACGTTAAAGAACGCTGGACCGAACAGACGGCACTGGATCGCCATTTTGCCTCTACTCACATCTCTGAGTGGCGCGCAGCTTGGCAGAAACTTGAAATCAGTGATCGGAACCTGCTCGTTTATGACGTCGGCGAGCCCCGCCAAACATAGACCCAGATTCTGCTCCCCGCCCGTCCCTGTCATTCCGCCAGACCGCTCAATCCCACTCCGCAAGAGCAGGGCGCCCCTTCAACCCGCCGCCTTCACTATCGGCCGTCGCGCCACGCGCAGGAACCGCCCCGTCAGCAGCACGCCTGAAATGATGCTGGCGACGATCACCGACCAAACCAGGCCGTCGACGCCCATGCGGTGCGCCAGCCACCAGCCCAGCGGGATCATGATGATGCCATAGGACAACAGGTGCATCAGGGTGGGCCAGACCACGTCGCCTGCCGCGCGGTTGGCCTGGGCGGCGACCACCTGCTGGGCGTCGGCGACAAAGAACAGGGTCGCCAGGACCAGGGCCGGGGCCGCGATGGCCAGGATGGCGGGGTCGGTCGTATAGGCGCTGACCACCGGCCGCGCGGCCAGCCACAGGCCGATGGCGATGATGAAGGCCAGCACCGTGACCACGGCGATGCCCAGCAGGCCGCCGCGCATCACCCCCGCCTTGTCGCCTGCGCCATAGGCCCGCCCCACCAGCACCGCCGTCGCGGACGACAGGCCCATGGGCACCATGAAGACGATGGCGGACACATTGATGACCACCGCCCAGCTGGCGGTCTCGGCCGCGCCCAGCTGTCCGGCGAACAGGGTCATGGCCGCAAAGGCGCCGACCTCGATGAAATTCGACGATCCGGCCCCGATGCCGACGCGGATCTGTTCGACCTCGACCGAGCGGTCGCGTTTTGGCTTGGCGAACAGACCCCATCCCTTCGCCTCGGGCAGGCGCAGGATGAAGACGACCAGAAACACCGCCAGCGCCGTGCGCGCGCCGAACGTCGCCCAGGCCGAAGCCATGGCGCCATGCACGCCCAGCCCCAGCATGTCGGGCACCAGCACGATGTTCAGCGCCAGATTGACCGCATTGGCCACCCACATGGCGACCATGCCCGCCTTGGGCCTGTGCAGACCCTCAAGGAAGAACTGGGCCGCCACCGAAATCAGATAGGCCGGCATCGACAGGGCGAAGACCATCAGCACAGGCGAGGCGCCCTCGCCCAGCCCGTCCTCCAGCCCCATGTGCATCAGGCCGAACGGCCCCAGCAGCATCAGGGCGATCATCGAGACGACGCCGATCTGCAACGCATAGACCATGCCCCGGCGCAGGACGGTGCCGACCTCGTCGCCGCGCCCCTCGCCCCTCAGGCGGGCGGTCATGACCTGCACCCCCATCATCAGCCCGACCGCCGTGGTCAGCACCACCGAAGACGGCGCCCAGGCCAGGGAGTGGAAGGCCAGTTCGCGGCTGGCGTAGTGCCCCACCACGATGGCGTCGGTCAGGCCCATGGTCATGATGCCCAGACGCGCCAGCACCACCGGCCAGGCCAGGGTGGTCAGTTCTTTCAGGGTGGAACGGGTGGGGGCGCTGAGACGGATCATGGGAGGCGGCACAGGCCATGCGCGACCGCCGGGGTCAACACCCAATCGGATTGTGGTCTTTGCCTGTCGGCGGCTACCAGGCGCCCAGTTCGCGCAGTTGCCGCACCAGTTCGTCCGGCGCCTCGCCCGCCTCCAGGGTATCGATGTCGGCGGGGACGTCCTTGGGCTCGAAATAGCGCCAGCCCTGGAACGGCCTGCGCGCCATCGGGGCCGTGCGGATCACCCTGGGCTCCAGCGTGATCTCGCACCTGCTCTCCTTGCCCTCGCCCAGGGTCGTGATGTCCAGGATCGGCTGGCGACAGGCGATAGTCCCCTTGATCACCCAGTACAGCGACCCACCGTCCTCGATCTCGGCCGCGCGCTTGGGCGTCATGCGGGTGTGAACCACCAGCGGCTGTCCGCTGGCGGCGCGGGTCTCCAGCCATTCGACATCGGACACTCCGACGCAAAGCTTGATCATGTGAAGCGGCATGACGCCCACCTAATGGCCCCCGGTCGTATTGGCCAGATTCTTAATCTCCCGACGGCTACGCTTGACGGCGCGCCCTATTCTTCCTCGGCGCGGCGCGAGACCCGTATGTATGGATTGATTACCCGCCTGACGGCCTATTCCGGTCGCCGCGATGAACTGAGCCTGTGCCTGCTGGGCCCCCACCTCAGACGCCCGGGCTGCCACAGCTATGTGTTGGCCCACGATCTGAACGACGCCGACGCCCTGTGGATCACCGAAGTCTGGATGGACAAGGCCACGCACGACGCCTGGTCCGCCGATATCCACGAAACCGGCATCCTGCGTCCGGCCCTGGCCCTGATCGCCACCTTCGGCGACACCATCTTCACCCGGCCGCTGGGGGGCGTGGGCCTTTAGTCCGACGAGGCGGCGATGGCCGCCAGGGTGTCGGCCATCGTGAGCTGCAAGAAGATCGCCGCTGGGGCCAGCCCCTCGGCCATACAACGCGCGCCATGGTCTTCGAACATTTTCGTGCGCGCCGTCTGGTCGAGACCCGCCCTATAGGCGACGAGCACCTTGTTCCAGGGCTCGACCTGGGCGCGCCCGGCGAGCTTGCCCATGAAATAGGACAGGGTGGAAAGGATGGACAGGTTCTTCGCCTCGTCTTCGCCGATCCCCTCCATCAGCGTCACGATGCATTGCATGTCCGCAAGGTCGTCCGGCGCGACGCGAGCAGTCCGTACTTCCGGCTCGCCCATCAGACCGGCCGTCATGGCCAGCGCGGCCAGCACTTCAAACCCCACGATCAAGCCTCGCTCCTGATACGCGCCAGTTCCAGGCCGTCCGCGACCTGATCGCCCAGTGCGGCCACGCTCTCGACCACGCCGTCGAACGGCGCCGTCAGGGCGTGCTCCATCTTCATGGCCTCCAGCACGACGACCGGCTGGCCCTTGGTGACGACATCGCCCGCCTTGACCGGCGTGGCGACGATCTTGCCCGGCATGGGCGCGCGAAGGGAACCATCGGAGGCGGCGCCCGCGCTTACACCGCCATAGGAAGGCGGCGCGACCAGGATTGCGTTTCCACCGTCAAACAGGACCAGATCGTCACCGATCCTTGCCTGGCCGAATAGTCGTTCGCCGACGAAGACAGAGCCGTGTCCGTCCAGGCCATAATGGTATTGAGCCGCCCTTCTCTCTCGCGCTCCTTCCACCAGCCAAGTAGAGTCTTGTGACCGCGCAGAAACGGCGTCGCGCATCACCTTGCGCCCGTTGATGGCCAGAACCCACTTTGACGAAGGCGTTGCGTTCAAACGGAACCCCTGTGCGCCTTCGACCGGCTGCCACACGCCCAAGTCATTGGATGGCGCCCGATTTAGGTAGTGATTTTGCGCAAACAGAACTGTCGCGGCCACCTCCCGCTCTTCGGTGTCGATGTCAGCGAGGGCGGCCTCTTCCGCAGCAATGAAACCGGTATCGACGTCGCCTGCTACGAACCGCCTATGCTCTAGACAGCGCACCAGAAAACCGGCGTTGGTCTTGACTGGCCAGATTTCGACCTCAGCGCATGAGTCCGCCAGGCGCGCCGCCGCCGCCTCGCGCGTGTCTTCATGCACGATCAGCTTGGCGATCATCGGGTCATAGAACTGGCTGACCTCGCCGCCCTGCTCCACGCCCGTATCGACGCGGATAGTGTCCGGCATGACGAAATGCTCCAGCCGTCCGATGCTGGGCAGGAAACCGTTCGCCGGGTCTTCGGCATACAGCCGCGCCTCCATGGCCCAGCCGTTCAGCCTGATTTCGTCCTGCTTCAGCGGGATCGGCTCGCCCGCCGCCACGCGGAACTGCCATTCGACCAGATCGACGCCGGTGACGCTTTCAGTCACCGGGTGTTCGACCTGCAGCCGGGTGTTCATCTCCATGAACCAGACCCCGTCCGCCTTCAGCCCGTCCGAGGCGTCGGCGATGAACTCGATGGTGCCCGCCCCGACATAGTTCACGGCCCTGGCCGCCTTGATCGCGGCGCCGGTCACGGCGGCGCGCACGGCCTCGCTCATGCCCGGCGCGGGGGCTTCCTCGATCACCTTCTGATGGCGGCGTTGCAGGGAACAGTCGCGCTCATACAGATGGACCACGTTTCCGTGCCGGTCCCCGAACACCTGCACCTCGATATGGCGCGGACGGGTGATGTAGCGTTCGATCAGCACCCGGTCGTCGCCGAAGGCTGCCGCCCCCTCTCGCTTGGCGCTGGCCAGACCGGCGGCGAAGTCGGCGGGATCGTCGACCCGCTTCATCCCCTTGCCGCCGCCGCCCGCGACCGCCTTGATCAGCACCGGATAGCCGATCCGCGCCGCCTCTGCGGTCAGCGTCGCCTCCGACTGGTCCGCGCCCTGATAGCCCGGCGTCACCGGCACCCCGGCCTGGATCATCAGTTCCTTGGCCGCGTCCTTCAGCCCCATGGCCCGGATTGAGGACGGGTCCGGCCCGATCCAGATCAGGCCCGCCGCCGCCACGGCCTCGGCGAAGTCGGCGTTCTCGCTCAGGAAGCCGTATCCAGGGTGGATCGCTTCCGCCCCCGTCGCCTTGGCCGCCGCCAGCACCTTGGCGCCGTCCAGATAGCTCTCGCGCGCCGCCGCCGGGCCGATCAGCACCGCCTCGTCCGCCTCGCGAACATGCAGGGCGTCGGCGTCCGCCTCGGAATAGACGGCGATGGTGCGAATCCCCATCCGCTTGGCGGTTCGGAAGACGCGACAGGCGATTTCGCCGCGATTGGCGACAAGGACAGACTTGAACATGACCTGTTCTTAGCGGGATCGTGTTCGTCAGGCGAGGGCTTCTCCCTCCCCGTTCGGGGAGGGTGGCCGAGCGGAGCGAGGTCGGGTGGGCGCGGCAAGGCGACGTCTCATTGATCTGTCCCGCATCGACCCGGATGCGGCCCTGCAGGGCCGCCCCCACCCGGTCGCTTGCGCGACCACCCTCCCCAAAATGGGGAGGGAGAGTTTCCGTCTCGGCCCCGACCCGCTATGCCCCCGTCATGTCCCTGCGCCCCCTCTTCGTCACCCAGGTCTATGAAGCCTCCCTCGCCGACGGCCGGGGGTGGGCCGACTTCAACACCCAGCTGATCGACGTCGTCCGCATGATGGCCGAGGAGGACGCCGCCGGCCGGCGCTGGTGCCGCGACAACGCCTATCGCGGCTATACCTCCTACGCCTCTCTGAACGACCTGCCGCAGCGGTTCCCCGAGTTCGCGGAGTTGAAGCGCCATCTGGACCGCCACGCCATCGCCTATGCCAAGGCGCTGAACTTCGACCTGGCGAGAAAGCCCCGGCTCGACAATCTGTGGGTCAATATCTTGAAGCCCGGCGGCGGCCATACCGGCCACATCCACCCCCACGCCTTCCTGTCGGGCACCGTCTATATCGACATCCCGGACGGCGCCTCGTCGCTGAAGCTGGAAGACCCCCGCCTGCCCTTCATGATGGCCCGCCCCGGCGTGACGGATGAGGCGACAGAGGCCGAACGCCCGTTCGTCTATCTGCACCCCAGGGCCGGGACCGTCCTGATGTGGGAAAGCTGGCTGCGGCACGAGGTGCCGACCAACCTGGCCAAGGCCGACCGGATTTCAATCAGCTTCAACTACGCCTGAATGCATTCACCCGTCATTCCGGGGTTCGTCCTGCGGACGCCCCGGAATGACAGCGGGGAGGATCACACCGTCCAGCTGGCCTTGCGCTTTTCCAGGAAGGCGGCGACGCCCTCGCGGCCTTCGTCCGACACGCGGGCGCGGGCGATGCGTTTGGCGGTTTCGTCCAGCAGGCCGCTGTCGATCTTGTGGTGGGCGATGTCGTTGACCAGGCGCTTGGCCTCTCCCATCGCGCCGGGCGCATTGCCGGTCAGGCTGTCGCTCAGCATCGACAGGAACTCGTCCACCGACCCTTCGGGCAGCACCAGATCGATCAGACCGGCGTGGGCCGCGTAATCGGCGTCGAAGGCGTTGCCGGTCAGGAACAGCTGGCGCGCGCGCCGTGCGCCGACGGCCTCGATCACATAGGGGGCGATGGTCGCGGGGATTAGGCCCAGCTTGACCTCGGAAAAGGCGAAGCGTGCGCCCTCGACCGCCACGGCCATGTCGCAGGCGGCGACGATCCCGGCCCCGCCGCCCATCGCATTGCCCTCGACCACCGCCACCGTCAGGGCGGGAATGTCGTGCAACGCCTTCAGCATTTTCGCCAGGCCCATGGCGTCGTCGCGGTTGTCGCTCTCGGACCAGCCGGCGGCGTCGCGCATCCAGTTCAGATCGGCCCCGGCGCTGAAGGTGCCGCCCGCCCCGCGCACGACCACCGCCCGCACCCGGTCCGCCCCATGCAGCGTCTCGAACGTCTCATGCAGGGCGGCGATGGTCGCGGCGTCGAAGGCGTTCTTCTTGTGCGGCCGATTGATGGTGACGAAGACGACGCCGTCAGTGGTCGAATCGATCTGCACCAGGTCATCGTTCGCATCGGGCGCGGGATCGGCGACCAGCGGCTGGGCGATGCTGTTGATCTCGGCCGCCTCGGCGTCCGTGACGTCCAGGGCGTTGAGGTCGGCTTCGGTGGGTTTGGCGATCATTCTTCAAAATCCCTCACAGCGCCTTTTTGATTGAGAAGCGCGTGCTTTCCTAGAAACTTAATCAATATCATTTCAATCTTCGAACACGCATCTCTATCCGGAACATGAAGAAAAGCACCCCTAACAACAAGCGGCTCCTTAAACCAGAACCTCGTAGCATGATCCTTTATTCTAAGCCTCACATTGCTGTGGGATTTACCTACGTAAACCGGCCGATCCGTGATGTCGTAGAAGACATAGATGCCAGGTTCCACAGGTATGGTTTCTAAGTCACTAGGGGTAAAATCCGCCCAATCGTAACCCGGAATAGCATTGTTCAGATTTTCACTAGTTTCTTCGATTTTCTTAGGAATTTTAGCCTTAAGTGCGGCAGCTAGGCGCTTCCTAGTTTCATCACGCGGTGATTTAGTATTTCCCTCTACAATATTCCAAATTCCGACATAGGAAATTCCGCTCATTTCCGCGAGTCGAGCAATGGAAACTTCCTGTTCTTCCATTTGAGAGCTTAGCCACTGACCAAAGCCAAGCTCGTCTTCCTTTAATGGGAAAGTAAAATCGTCGCTGTCGTCCGCCATCATTTTTCCATTCACATCCGAAACAAGCCAAAAGTCGTTTCAGCTATCGGCGCGTTCAAACTAGCCGAGATAGCCAGGCCCAGCACGTCGCGGGTCTGGGCCGGGTCGATCACCCCGTCGTCCCACAGGCGGGCGGTAGCGTAATAGGGATTGCCCTCGTCCTCGTATTTCTGGCGGATCGGCGCCTTGAAGGCCTCGGCGTCCTCGGCCGACCAGGTGTCCGCATCGCGGTGGACCGTGGCCAGCACGCTGGCCGCCTGTTCGCCGCCCATCACCCCGATCCGGCTGTTGGGCCAGGTGAACAGGAAGCGCGGCGAATAGGCGCGGCCGCACATGCCATAGTTCCCGGCGCCGAAGCTGCCGCCGATCAGGACGGTGAACTTGGGAACCTCGGCCGACGCGACCGCCGTCACCAGCTTGGCGCCGTCCTTGGCGATGCCGCCCGCCTCGTATTTGCCGCCGACCATGAAGCCCGAGATGTTCTGCAGGAAGACCAGCGGAATCTTGCGCTTGCAGGCCAGTTCGATGAAGTGCGCGCCCTTCTGGGCGCTTTCGGAGAAGATGACGCCGTTGTTGGCCAGGATGGCGACCGGATAGCCCCAGATGCGGGCGAAACCGCACACCAGGGTCGCGCCGTACAGCGTCTTGAACTCATCGAACTCGGACCCGTCCACCAGCCGGGCGATGACCTCGCGCACATCATAGGGCGCGCGCACGTCGTCGGGGATCAGGCCGTACAACTCCTCCGCATCGAAGGCGGGCGCGCGCGGCTCGCGCACGCCCATGTCGACGACCTTGGTGGTGTTCAGATTGGCGACGATCGAACGCACGATCTCCAGCGCATGTTCGTCGTTCTCGGCCACATGATCGACCACGCCCGAGCGTCGGCCGTGGGTTTCGGCGCCGCCCAGTTCCTCGGCCGAGATCACCTCGCCCGTGGCGGCCTTCACCAGCGGCGGACCGGCCAGGAAGATGGCGCCCTGGTTCCTGACGATGATCGTCTCGTCCGACATGGCCGGGACATAGGCCCCGCCGGCGGTGGACAGGCCCATGACGCAGGCGATCTGGGCGATGCCCTTGGCGCTCATCCGGGCCTGGTTGAAGAAGATGCGGCCGAAATGGTCGCGGTCGGGAAACACCTCGGCCTGGTGCGGCAGGTTGGCCCCGCCGGAATCCACCAGATAAACGCACGGCAGGCGGTTCTGCTCGGCGATCTCCTGGGCGCGCAGGTGCTTCTTCACCGTCATCGGGAAATAGGCGCCGCCCTTCACCGTCGGGTCGTTGCACACGATCATGACCTCGCGTCCCGACACCCGCCCCACGCCCGCAATGACGCCCGCGCCCGGCGCTTCGTCGTCATACATGCCGCCCGCCGCGAGTTGCCCGACCTCGAGAAACGGCGAACCGGGGTCCAGCAGCCGTTCGACCCGGTCGCGCGGCAACAGCTTGCCCCGCGCCACATGGCGTTCACGCGACTTGTCCGACCCGCCGCGCGCCGCCTTGGCCACACGGTCGCGCAGCTCGGCGACCAGGGCGCTGTTGTGCGCATGCAGGGATTTGAACTTTTGGCTTTGCGGATCGACCGCTGACGTCAGCTTCGGCATGGGCGCATGGTGTAAGCAGGTCTTGTCCCAGGGGAAAGCCCTACCGCGTTCGCGGCGTGATCGGCCGTATCCCCGCAGCACAAACCCAGACCCCGTCCATATTTTGCGAGACTGGTCTCTATCGCGCATTTTCACGCCGGACAGCCGGCGCCTTGACCTGGCCTCGGGACGGGTTCATCCCGCCTCGGCGTCCGCCTGACGGACGCATCCACAGGACCCAACCCCAATGCCAAGCGACAGTAGTCGATTGTCCTCGCCGTCACGGTTGACGCCGGCCTGATCCTTTGGGGGGTCAGTTCACCCGCGATCAGTCGTCACGGCGGATCGAGAGGTGAAATATGGAAGATTTCCGCACCACGCCGGGCGCGGTCGATCTGGCGTTGTTCGTCGACCTGTTCGACGCGCACGCCGCCGACATCGTAGCCCAGCTTAACGAGCAGGAACCCGACACCGCCGCGGCGGTGTTGGCCTATCTGCCCCTGGAACGCGCCATCGACGTGTTCGACCGGCCCGAGCTTGCGCGCGCCGGCGACCTGCTGCTAGCCCTGCCCGAGACCCGTGCGGGCGACATACTGAAAGGCATGGCCGACGACCGGGCCGCCGATGTTCTGCGCGAACTGGACGGCGAGGATCGTTCCGAACTGCTGCGGCGGGTCGATTTCGACAGCGCCTGGCCGCTGAAGCGCCTGCTGGCCTATCCGGAGGGCGTCGCGGGCAGCCTGATGTCGACCGAGTTCGTCGGCGTGCCGTCCACCTACACGGCGGCCGAGACCCTGTCTCATGTGCGCGAGGTCGAACATACGCGAGAGACGATCTACGCCATCTACGTACAGGACCCGACCACGCGCGCCCTGCTGCGCGTCGTGACTCTGCGCCAGCTCATCACGGCCGAACCGGATCAACCCATCCTGGACCTTGCCCCCGACCGCGCGCCGATCACGGTTCAGGTTGACACCGATCAGGAAGAGGTCGCCCGGCTGATCTCGATCCACGACCTCCTGGCCGTGCCGGTCGTGAATGATAGACGCCAGGTCCTGGGCATCGTGACGGTCGACGACGTCATCGACGCCATCCTGGCCGAGGGCAGCGAAGACGTGCAGAAGTTCGGCGGCGTCGAGGGGGCGGCCGAACCCTATCTGAAAACCAGCTTCCTGGGCATGTATCGCAAGCGCGTGGGCTGGCTGGGCGCCCTGTTCATCGGCGAAATGCTGACGGCCAGCGCCATGCAGCACTATGAGGACGAACTGGCCAAGGCGGTTGTCCTGACTCTGTTCATCCCCCTGATCATGAGTTCCGGCGGCAACTCCGGCTCCCAAGCGACATCGTTGCTGATCCGCGCCCTGGCGCTGGGCCAGATTCGGCTGCGCGACTGGTGGCGGGTGGCGCTGAAGGAACTGCCGATCGGCGTCGCCCTGGGGGTCAGCCTGGGCGTCATCGGCATGATCCGCATCGCCATCTGGCAGAATGTCGGCCTGTTCGACTACGGCCTGCATTGGGGGTTGATCGCACTGACGGTGGGAACGGGTCTGGTCGGCATCGTCACCTTCGGCTCGATCACCGGGTCGATGCTGCCCTTCCTGCTGAAGCGGCTGGGCTTCGACCCCGCCAGCGCCTCGGCGCCCTTCGTGGCCACGCTGGTCGATGTCACTGGCCTGGTGATCTATTTCAGCGTGGCGCTGCTGATCCTGCGCGGCACCCTGTTATAGGTCGGCGAGGAGCGGGGCGGCGCGTCAGAGGTCGAACCGGATGCGTCCGGCCACGGCTTTCTTGCCTCGTCGCCCCTTTTCCCCTATAGGCCCCGCCTTTCCAGGGCTTCGGTCCTGTCGCGGAACACCAAAGGGTTGGACAATCGGTCCGGCCGCCGCGCCAGGAGCCATCGTGGTGATCGACTTACCCGGTCGTTTCCGCGCCGACGCCCACAAGGGAGACTACCGCATGGCTCTATATGAGCACACGGTCATGACGCGCCAGGACATCTCGGCGCAACAGGCCGAAGCGCTGAACGACACCATCAAGGATCTGATCGTCGCCGGTGGCGGCTCGGTCGCCAAGATCGAATACTGGGGTCTGCGCAACCTGACGTACCGCGTGAAGAAGAACCGCAAGGCTCACTATTCGCTGCTGGCCGTCGACGCCCCTCCGGCCGCCATGGCCGAAGTCGAGCGTCAGCTGGGCATCAACGAAGACGTGCTGCGCTGGCTGACCGTCCGCGTCGAGGAACTCGACCTGGAACTGTCGCCGCTGCTGGCCCGCCGCGAGCGTGAACGCGAGCGTGAGCGTGAGCGCACCCCGCGCGAAGACGCCCCCGTCGCCGACGCCGAATAAGGAACCCGGAACATGACCGATACAACCGCCCCGACCCCGGGCGCACCGGCGGGCTCCGGCGCCGCCGGCCGTCGCCCCTTCTATCGCCGCCGCAAGGTTTGCCCGTTCTCGGGCGCCAATGCGCCGAAGATCGACTACAAGGACGTCAAGCTGCTGCAGCGTTACGTCTCCGAACGCGGCAAGATCGTGCCTTCGCGCATCACCGCCGTCTCCCAGAAGAAGCAGCGCGAACTGGCCAAGGCCATCAAGCGCGCCCGCTATCTGGCCCTCCTGCCGTACGTGGTGAAGTAAGATGAAGGTCGTTCTGCTGGAACGCGTCGAGAATCTCGGCGCCATCGGCGACGTCGTGTCCGTCAAGGACGGCTTCGCCCGCAACTTCCTTCTGCCGCGCGACAAGGCCCGCCGGGCCACCGCCGCCAACCTGAAGGCGTTCGAACTCGACCGCGCCGCCATCGAGCAGCGCAACGACAAGAACAAGGCCGACGCTCAGAAGGTCGCCGACAAGATCGACGGCCAGACCTACATCATGATCCGTCAGGCCGGTGAGACCGGACACCTGTACGGTTCGGTCGCCGGTCGCGACGTCGCCGAGGCCATCCAGGCCGAAGGCGGCAAGGTCGAGCGCTCGCAGGTCGTCCTGAACACGGCGATCAAGAGCCTGGGCGTCCACGAAGTGCCGGTTCGCCTGCACGCCGAGGTCCGCGCCACGGTCAAGATCAACATCGCCCGCTCGATGGACGAGGCCGAGCGCCAGGCCAAGGGCGAAGACGTGATCCGCAGCCAGTTCGACGATGAGCGCCAGGCCGCCGAGCAATCGGCCCAGGAGCTGATCGAAGGCGGCGCCGGTCAACAGGAAGGCTTCGGCGACGAAGCCTGATCCCTGCCCGGCCTTCGGGCCGGATCGGTGATGACATCAGGGGCGCGTTCCGCAAGGGACGCGCCCTTTTTGCCGTGGCGGCTCAGGCCGGCCAAGCGCCGACCAAGCATGACAAGTTTACAACACACTGTCCCACAAGCACGGGACCCGCGCGTTTCGCGCAAGAAGCAACCTTGACGCACCCCCTTGGCGAACGACAACCTCGCCAAGGACGGGAAAATTCGGCCGGAACAGCACGTTTTTCGCCTTAACCCCGTTCGTCCCGCCGCCAGTCCACAGCTGGCGCGTCACTGGATACAGGCCGGAGGTCGCCGAAAGCTCGCCATGCCAAAGCCGCCAGCCACACGTCGGACCTCACCCGGACAGCGCGTTCGCTCAGGGAATAGTTTTTCTCGTAGCGCCAACCAGCAAACATGGCCCGGCCCGCTGATTGACCCGCCCCATATCCGCCCTGATATGGCCATGAACGATGGGCCGCGCGCTCGTCTCTCGGGGATATTCTCAATGTCGGAACGCTCTCAGCGTGCAGTTTTTCTGGCGCCCATGCCGCGATGTCGCCCCTAGCCTGCTCCTCGCGTCCATGTCCGTCGCACTGAATGTCGCGACGCCAAGTCTCAAGACAAAAAGAAAAGGTCTCTTCTCATGCGCCAGTCCTTCATCCGCCCCGCCGGCTCCGCCCTGCTGATCACAGCCTCCGCCTTCGCCCTGATCACCGCCAGCCCCGCCCTGGCCCAGCAGCAGCCTCAGGCCGACAATGTCGACGACATCGTCGTGACCGGCACCCGCGTCGTTGGCCGTTCCCGCCTCGATTCCGTCGCGCCGGTCGATGTCGTCACCGCCGAAACCCTGCAGCAGCGCGGCTCAACCGAACTGGCCACCCAACTGGCGGCCAGCGTTCCGGCCCTGAACTTCCCCCGTCCCTCCGCGACGGACGGCACGGACTCGATCCGTCCGGCGACCCTGCGCGGCCAGGGCCCGGACCAGACGCTGGTGCTGGTGAACGGCGTGCGTCGCCACGCCACCGCCCTGGTGAACACCAACGGCTCGGTCGGGCGCGGTTCGGCCGCCGTCGACCTGAACGCCATCCCCTCCACCGCCGTCGAGCGGATCGAGGTCCTGCGTGACGGCGCGGCGGCCCAGTATGGGTCGGACGCCATCGCCGGGGTGCTGAACCTGCGCCTGCGCCAGGCCTCCAGCGGCGGCGGCGCCAGCGTGACCTACGGCGGCTATCTGACCGACTTCACCGGCTTCTACGGTGGCGGCAAGGACATCAGCGACGGCGAGGCCCTGACGGTCGCGGGCTGGCAGGGTTTCGGCCTGGGTTCGGACGGCTTCCTGACCGCCTCGGTCGAATACCGCGACCGCGCCCGCACCAACCGCAGCGACATCGACCCGCGCTTCAGTCCGGCCGAGGTTCGCGGCGGCCAGGGCGACCCTGAATCCGAAGACCTCGCCATCTATCTGAACGCCGGCAAGCCGCTGGGCGCCGGGTGGGAGGCCTATGGCTGGGTCGGCTATCAGACCCGCGACGCCTCGGCCGCCGCCTTCTATCGCACGCCGACGGACAACGCCCAGAACCCGGCCTATGCCTCGGGCCGGGTCTATCCGAACGGCTATCTGCCCTATGTCCTGACCGACACCACCGACTGGACCGCGACCGCTGGCGTGAAGGGTCAGGCGGGCGGTTTCGACATCGACGTCAACCTCGGCTACGGCAAGAACGAAATCGACTTCAGCGCCGACAACACCCTGAACCCGTCGCTTGGTCCGACCTCTCCGACCAAGTTCTACGCCGGTTCGCTGGCCTATGATCAGCTGGTCTTCGGCATCGACGCCAGCCGCGGCTATGACGTCGGCCTCTACGGCCCGCTGAACGTCGCCTTCGGTCTGGAGGCGCGCCGTGAATCCTATCAGATCGGCGCCGGAGAGCCGGGCTCCTATCAACGCGGGACCTTCCTCAACATCGGCGGCACGGATCTGACCTGGGGCTCGCGCGGCTTCACCGGCTTCACCCCCGCCAATGAGGTGGACAAGGACCGCAACAATGTCGGCGTCTATGTCGATCTGGAAGGCGAACTGTTCGAGAACTTCACCGCCTCGGCGGCGGTCCGTTACGAGGACTATTCCGACTTCGGCGACAATGTCTCGGGCAAGATCGCGGCGCGGTATGATTTCACCCCGTCCTTCGCCATTCGCGGCGCGGTCTCGACCGGCTTCCGCGCCCCCAGCCTGCAACAGCAGTATTTCACCCAGACCGCCATCCTCTACATCGACAATGTTCCCTATGAGACCGGCACCTTCCCGTCGGTCAGCCCGGTCGGCGTGGCCCTGGGCGGCACGCCGCTGGAGGCCGAGACCTCGACCAACTATTCGCTGGGTCTGGTCTATCGCAAGGGCGCGTTCGAGCTGACGGCCGACGCCTATCGCATCGACATCGAGGATCGGATCATCCTGTCCGAAACCCTGACCGGCAGCGCCACGGCCGCGGCGGGCACCAACGCCCGCGCCATCTTCGACCTGCTGCAACCCTATGGCGCGACGGCCGCCCGCTTCTTCATCAACGGCGTCGACACCGAGACGACCGGGCTGGACGTGGTGGCGCGCTACCGCGTGCTGTCCGATGTCGGCTCGCTGGACTTCACCCTGGCGGCCAACGTCAACGACTTCGACGTGACCAAGACGCCGCAAACCCGTTCGGGCATCCTGCCCACGCCGGTCTCCCTGTTCGCGCGTCAGGCCACCCTGCGGTTCGAGGAAGGCACCCCGCCGTGGAAGACCGCCTTCCAGACCGACTGGACGCGCGGCAAGCTGGGCGGCACCTTCCGCGCCACCGGCTATGGCGACGTCCTGGCCCCCGGCGCCACCGAGGCCACCGACCTGCAACTGGGCGTCGGCCTGGTGGTGGATGTCGAGGCGCGTTACGCCCTGAACGACCGCCTGACCTTCGCGGTCGGCGCGGACAATGTTCTGGACGAGTATCCGCGCGAGATCCTGCGGGCGAACAACACCTCGGGCGCCTTCCCGTTCTCGAACTTCTCGCCCTACGGCTTCAACGGCCGGTTCGTTTACGGCCGCATCGCGCTGAAGTGGTGATCGCAGGAAGCTGAACGATCAGACGGCAAGGGCGCTCTTCGGAGCGCCCTTTCTTTTACGGCATTATGAATGCGTCATAGGCGCACCTCTCGCCCTAGTTGCGACACAGAAGCACGGCGAAGCTTCGTCTTCGCTTGGCTCAGGGGACCGACATGAGGAACACAACCATCGCCGCGGGCGCCGTGGCGCTTTCGCTGCTGGCGGGCGCGGCCCAGGCCATGACGGTGCAGGAGTTCCTGACGACCGCCAACCGCATTCCCCAGAATCCGACCGCCCTGCTGCGCACCGACACCCGCCGATTGATGGCCGAGTTCCGCAGCGCCGCCCGCACGGTGCGGGCCGAGCAGGCCGCAGCCACAGCGGCGGGCCGACCGCCCGCCACCTGCATGCCGGACAAGATCAGCATGTCGCCGGATCAAATCCTGGCCCATTTCAACGCCATTCCCCCCAGCCGCCGCACAATCAGTGTAACCCAGGCGATGCGCGAATGGATGGCGTTGGACTATCCATGCCGGTCGTGAGGCGGTGGGCTGCGATCGGCACAACGCAGCGTTCTCTCGCCATATTCTCGGTTGCTGCGATGGCTCTGATCGGCGGCGTAGTTGGATTTGGATTCCTATGGCCTGGCGAAGGCGAGACGCCCGACGCAATGCGGCGGCTTGGGCCGTTCTCTCTTGCGGCTTTGGGCCTTCTGGTGACAGGGCTGGAAGCCGTCATTTTTACAGTCGTTCCGATTGAACTGACACGACGCCTCCTGAAAAATTCTTGGATTGGCGTGGCTGTGGGCGGCGGCGGCTATGTCGTCGGCGTGCATTGGGATAATGGTTGGCTGGGGCTGGCGACATCAGGCTGGATATGGTCAGTCGTGACCACCGCCTATCTGCTGGATCGTCCGGCGTCGTTTTTTCGGGCCTGTCTACAGGCCATAGGGCTGAAATGGGTTTTCTGGATCTTCGCCTTTTCCAGCTTGATTGCAGCGTCCTGATCAAAGCGCACTGAACAATTCCGGTTCGTCCCCAGCCCGGACGATCTGTCCACCGGCCAGGGGGCGTCCCCGTCTGACGCAGGCGCGTGGGAGGGCTAAAGCCTTAATCGATGAACGCCTTCGCCCCCATGCCCTTCTCGTCTTCGCCGATGGACTCCGGCGGCGTCAGTTCGATGCCGCACAATCTGGAAGCCGAGCAGGCGCTGCTGGGCTCGCTGATGTTCGACAATGCGGTGTTCGAGCGGCTGAGCGACCGTCTGCGCGGCAGTCATTTCTACGAACCCTTCCACCAGCGGCTCTACGACGCGATCGAGGATCACATCCGTCAGGGGATGCTGGCCGAGCCGACCATTCTGATGGAGCGGTTCAAGCAGGATCCGGCCTTCCAGGAGTTCGGGGGCCTGCGCTATCTGGCCGATCTGGTGGACCGCGCCCCGCCCGCCGCCAACGCCCCCGACTATGCCCGCGTCGTCTATGACCTGGCCCTGCGCCGCGACCTGATCCGCATCGGCGGCGAGATCATCAAGGAGGCGCCCAATCCCGAAACGCCCGCCGACGAACAGATCGAACAGGCCGAACAGACCCTGTATTCCCTGGCCGAGACGGGCAAGCCGTCGTCGGGCTTCGTCAGCTTCTCGCACGCCCTGTCCGGCGCCGTGCAGATGGCGGCCGAGGCCTATCAGCGCGAAGGCAAGCTGGCCGGTCTGGCCACCGGTCTGAACGATCTGGATCGCAAGCTGGGCGGCCTGCACCCCTCCGACCTTCTGATCCTGGCCGGTCGTCCGTCGATGGGCAAGACCGCGCTGGCCACCAACATGGCCTTCAACGTGGCCCGCGCCTATCAGTGGGAGCCGACGCCGGAGGGGCGCAAGACCGTCAACGGCGGCGTGGTCGCCTTCTATTCGCTGGAAATGAGCGCCGAACAGTTGGCGATGCGTATCCTGGCCGACGCCTCGGGCGTGTCGTCGGACAAGCTGCGCAAGGGCGAGATCGACGCCTCGGACTTCGGCAAGCTGCGCGACGCGGCGGTCGAGATCGGCGAAAGCCCCCTCTACATCGACGCCACCGGCGGTCTGTCCATCTCCAAGCTGGCCGCGCGCGCCCGGCGCCTGAAGCGGATGGAGCATGGGCTGGACCTGATCATCGTCGACTACCTGCAACTGGTCACCACCGGCGACGGCGGCGGCCAGAAGAACCGGGTGCAGGAGGTGTCGGAGATCACCGGCGGGCTGAAGGCCCTGGCCAAGGAACTGTCGGTGCCGATCATCGCCCTGTCGCAGCTGTCGCGTCAGGTGGAGCAGCGCGACGACAAACGCCCCCAACTGTCCGACCTGCGCGAATCCGGCTCGATCGAACAGGACGCCGACTGCGTGATGTTCGTCTATCGCGAGAGCTACTACCTGGGCCGCGCCGAGCCGCGCGAAGGCACCGAGGAACACCTGCAATGGCAGCAGGACATGGACCGCCTTCAGGGCCAGGCCGAGGTCGTCATCGGCAAGCAGCGCCACGGCCCCATCGGCATCGTCAAACTGGCCTTCGACGCCGACACCGTCCGCTTCGGCAACCTGGCCCACGGCTATGAGGAAGTCAGCTACGAATAGGACCTGGAAATGAGCCCCACGTATCTTGCCGAGACATTGCGGCTGGGGCCGGACGGGGCCGAACGGCGTACCGCCGACGTCGCGCGCCATCTGCGGGACATCGAAGCGGCGCTGACCGGGCTCCCCTCCGACCAGGCAGGCGTCCGCATTCAGGGGGCCGAACATTTGCGAGACATTTTGAACGTGGACGGCGTAGTCGGCGCCCTAGCCGCGCAGATCCTCGGTCCGGCAGTTCGTCCGGTCCGCGCCGTCCTGTTCGACAAATCTCCCACCGCAAACTGGTCATTGGGCTGGCATCAGGATCGCACGATCTGCGTCGAGACGCGGCGGGATTCTCCGGGCTTCGGTCCGTGGTCGGTCAAGGCCGGGATGCAGCATGTGGCGCCGCCTTTCGACCTTTTGACACGAATGTTGACGGTCAGGGTTCATCTGGACGACGTGCCGGCCGACAACGCGCCGCTGTTGATCGCGCCTGGATCGCATCTGAAGGGTCGTGTGCCCCTCGACCGCATCGAAGAGGTTGTAAAGGAATGCGGCGTTTTCGTCTGCGAGGCCGAGGCGGGCGACGTCTGGCTTTATTCGACGCCGATCCTGCATGCCTCCAGCGCCGCCGACACGCCCAAACGGCGGCGGGTGTTGCAGATCGACTATTCCGCCGAAAAGCTGCCCGGCGGCCTTCGATGGCTGGGCGTCTAGCCGCGCAGCTCTTCCATCAGACACACGTTGGCGCATAAGAGCCTGATGAGCGACCTGATCACCACTCCCGCCCTTCTGTCCGTCGATCTTGACGCCCTGGCCCGCAACTATCGCACCCTGGGCCAGGTCAGCGGCTTGCCCGTGCATCCGGTGGTCAAGGCGGACGGCTATGGGCTGGGCGCGCAGGCCGTGGCGAAACGACTGATGGCCGAGGGCGCCGACACCTTCTTCGTGGCGCGGGCGGCCGAGGGACTGCGGCTGCGATCCGCGCTGGGCACACATGGTGCGGGCAACCCGATCATCTATGTGCTGGACGGCTGCCGCGAGGGCGAGGCTCAGGCTCTGAAGGCGGCCGACCTGCGGCCGGTGCTGAACCATCCGGCGCAGATGCAGGCCTGGGCGGCGGCGGGCGGCGGGACCTGCGGCCTGCAGATCGACACCGGCATGAACCGGTTAGGCGTCCGCCCGGAAGATGCGCCCGAGGCGTTCGACGGCCTTGCCCTGGTCCTGACCCACCTCGCCTGCGCCGACGATCCGCAAAACCCGATGAACCGGCGCCAGCGCGATCTATTCGCCGGCGTCGTCGGCCGCTATCCGGGCGCGATCCGATCCTTCGCCAACTCCAGCGGCTGTTTCCTGGGGCCCGACTTCGCCTTCGACGCGGTGCGGCCGGGCATCTGCCTTTATGGCGGCGGTCCCGAGGGCCGGCCCGATGCGCGGATCGCCCCCGTCGCCACCCTGACCGCGCGCGTGTTGCAGGTCCGCGACGTGCCGGCGGGCGAGAGCATCGGCTATTCGCAAGGCTATGTCGCCGAACGGCCGATCCGGGTCGCCACGGTGGCGGCCGGCTACGCCGACGGTCTGCTACGCGCCTATTCGCCGGCCGGCGCGGTCTTCATCGCAAACGACACCCGACCGCTGCTGGGTCGGGTGTCGATGGACGTCTGCGCGGTGGACATCACCGGCCTGGACGTCGCCGTGGGCGATCCGGTCGAACTGTTCGGACCGAATCGCCTTCTGGACGATGCGGCGGCGGCGGCCGGGACCATCAGCTATGAGCTGCTGACCTCGATCACGCCGCGCGTGCCGCGGGTCTATTCTCAGTAACCGGCGCCCATCGCCGCCAGACCGCCGGTCGAGGCCAAGAAGGCCAGGGCCACGGCGCCGACGATGGCGCTCATGATAACGCCCAGCACGATGCCGGCGATCAGGATGACGATGAAATAGACGACCTTCTTGTCTTCCGGCGCCTTCATCAGGATCGGCAGGCCCATGAACAGCAGCACCAGGCTGTAGATCGCGCCGGCCAGGGCGATCAGGCCGCCCACGACGGGAATCAGATTGGCGATGCCCGCGACCCAGGCGGCGGTGTACGAATAGACGGCCAGTTTCTGCGCCTGGATCGGGTTCGGCGTTCCGCCGAAGCTGGAAGCCAGCGCATTGATGATGATGCCCAGGATGAAGACGCCCGCCAGCGCCAGCACATAGGACGGCACCGCCAGCACCAGGGCGCTGACGATCGAAGTGTGCAGGAAGGCCACGCTCGCGATCAGGGTGGCGATCGGGCTGATCGCGGCCAGGATCATGGCGTAGCGGGTGTAGAGGCTGTTGGTCGTGGCGAACTCGCGGTCGATGACCTGCCACTCCGCCTTGGGTTGGAGCAGGATTCCCTTGACCCGTGCGGTCAGGGCCGGATCGACGGCGGGCTGGGACGAGTGGGGCGTCGGGTCAGTCATGTGAATCAAAATGCCTCTGATAATGGGGAGCCGGGTCGAATAGTGACGTTACGTCGCCCTGTAACGCAAGCGCCGTGCGACGTGTTCTCAAATCCTTCGTAATGGCGAAGGTTGCCACTGCGACCGACTTTGTCGTGGATGAATTGCAGATCGGGGCGATCCGTCGTCGAATCGGCGGGTCTGCTAAGGAAGCTCATGGCTCGCGATTCCGCCCTCTATGTCTGTCAGTCCTGCGGCGCGGTCCACGGCAAGTGGTCGGGCCAGTGCTCGTCCTGCGGCCAGTGGAACACGCTCACCGAGGAAAGCCGGTCAGCCCCGCCCGGCGCCATCAAGCCCTCAGCCGCCGCCTCGGCCCGCACGCGCGGCATTCAGTTCGAGACGTTGCAGTCCGATACGCCCGAGCCGCCGCGCATCGCGACGGGCGTGACCGAATTCGACCGGGTGTGCGGCGGCGGCGTGGTGCCCGGCTCGGCCATTCTGCTCAGCGGCGATCCGGGCGTCGGCAAGTCCACCCTGTTGCTGGAAGTGGCGGCCAAGGCGGCGCTGCGCGGCGCGCGGGTGGCCTATATCTCGGGCGAAGAGGCGGTGGAGCAGATCAGGGCGCGGGCCAAGCGGATGGGGCTGGCGGATGCGCCGGTCAATCTGGCCGCCGCGACCGCGTTGCGCGACATCCTCGGCACGCTGAAACGCGAGAAATTCGACGTTGTCATCATCGATTCGGTCCAGACCCTGTGGTCGGACGTGCACGACAGCGGCCCTGGCTCCATCACCCAGGTCCGCGCCTGCGCCAGCGAACTGGTGCGTCTGGCCAAGAACGACGGTCCCGCCATCATCCTGGTCGGCCATGTCACCAAGGATGGTCAGGTCGCCGGTCCGCGCGTGGTCGAACATCTGGTCGACGCGGTCATGACCTTCGAGGGCGAGCGCGGCTATCCGTTCCGCATCCTGCGCGCCGGCAAGAACCGTTTCGGCGCCACCGACGAGATCGGCGTCTTCGAAATGGGCGACAGCGGCCTGCGCGAGGTCGCCAACCCGTCCGCCCTCTTCCTGGGCGAGGGCAAGGAGCGGGCGCCCGGCGCCGCCGTCTTCGCCGGGATCGAAGGCTCGCGCCCCGTGCTGGTCGAGATGCAGGCCCTGGTGTCCAAATCCGCCTATGGCACCCCGCGCCGGGCCGTGATCGGGTGGGAGACGGGGCGTCTGGCCATGGTGCTGGCGGTGCTTGAGGCGCGCTGCGGCTTCGGTTTCGGCGATCAGGACGTCTATCTGAATGTCGCGGGTGGCCTGCGCATCAACGAGCCCGCCGCCGACCTCGCGGCGGCGGCGGCCCTGATCAGTTCGGCGACCGGCGTCTCCCTGCCTCAGGGCTGCGTGGTCTTCGGCGAGATCGGCCTGTCGGGCGAGGTCCGCAGCGTCGGCCGGGCCGAGGCCCGCCTGCGTGAGGCGCAGAAGCTGGGCTTCGATCAGGTCCTCGCTCCGCCCCTGACCGCCAAGACCAGGGGCGTGAAGGTGACATCTGCGACCCGCCTGACGGATGTGGTCGAACGAATCTCGCAGAACCGCTATTAGGCGGGCGTAGCAGCCGCAGGATCCCGCACGCGTGACCGGATACGACGTCTTCGCCATCGTGGTGATCCTGTTCTCCGTCGCGGCCGGCTGGGTGCGCGGGGGGGTACGCGAAATCATCACCCTGCTCAGCGCCACCCTGGCGGCCCTGGTCGCCCTGATCGCCCTGCCGTGGACGGCCGGGGTCGCGCGCGCCTTCGTCGATCCCGAATGGGCCGGGTCGATCCTGGCCGCCGTCCTGACCTTCTTCGTGGTCTATTTCGGCCTGCGCCTGATCGGCGGAATGCTGTCCAAGGGCGCCAAGGACCATCCGCACCTCGGCGTGGTGGACCGCGTCTTCGGCTTCGTCATCGGCGCGGTGCGCGCCCTGGTGCTGATCGGGGCGGTTCATCTGGTGATCGTCGCGGCCCTGCCGGGCGAGCGGACGCCGCGTTTCTTGACCAACGCCGCCCTCTATCCGGTCAGCGCCGTGGGCGCGCGGATGATCCAGGTCGTCCTGCCCAGCATCGGCCGGGGCGCCGACGCCATCACGCCCGTGGTCGATTCATCCGTACGCAGGGGGTTTTCGGACGACGAAGCCTTGCCCCAGACGCAATCACGGCCTAACTCGCGCCGCGAAGCCGCCCCTTAAGACGTTTCCCCGGTCATCGGAGCCCTGCGATGCGCCACCATATCGCCGATCCCGTCGTTCACCGCGAGCACTGGCGCGAGCCGGAGGATGACCAGCTTCGTCTGGAATGCGGCGTCTGCGGCGTCTGGGGCGCGGACGAGGACGAAGGCTCCTCCGTCGTCGCCCTGGGCCTTCACGCCCTTCAGCATCGCGGCCAGGAAGCCTGCGGCATCGCCAGCGTCAGGGACGAGCGTTTCCACACCGAACGCCACCAGGGCCTGGTGGGCGAGGCGTTCGGCGGCGCCGACCTGATGACGCGGATGCCGGGCCGCGCGGCTGTGGGCCACACCCGCTACTCCACCTCAGGCGGCAGCTTCCTGCGCAACATCCAGCCGATGTTCGCCGATCTGGACCAGGGCGGCATCGCCATCGCCCACAACGGCAACCTGACCAACTTCAAATTCCTCCACGCCCAGTTGGTCAGCGAAGGCGCGATCTTCCAGTCGACGTCCGATTCCGAGGTCATCCTCCATCTGATCGCCCGCAGCCGTAAGGCCAAGATCGTCGATCGCTTCATCGACGCCCTGGCGCGGATCGAGGGCGGCTACGCCCTGGTCGCCCAGACGCGCACCAAGATGATCGGCGCCCGCGACCCGCTGGGCATCCGCCCGCTGGTGCTGGGTCAGTTGGGCGAGGGCTGGGTGCTGGCGTCCGAAACCTGCGCGCTGGACATGATGGGCGCGACCTTCGTGCGCGATGTCGAACATGGCGAGATCGTCGTGATCGACGACAGCGGTCTGCGCTCGCTCAAACCCTTCCCGGCCCGCGCCGCCCGCCCCTGCCTGTTCGAATACGTCTATTTCTCCCGCCCGGATTCGGTCGTGAACGGCCGCTCGGTCTATGAGGTCAGGAAGGAGATGGGCCGGGGTCTGGCCCGCGAGCTGGGCGTGGAGGCCGACATCGTCGTGCCGGTGCCGGATTCCGGCGTCCCCGCAGCGCTCGGCTATGCCCAGGAAAGCGGCATTCCCTATGAAATGGGCATCATCCGCAGCCACTATCTGGGCCGCACCTTCATCCAGCCCAGCCAGGGCGCGCGTCAGAAGGGCGTGCGGATGAAGCACAGCCCCAACAAGTCGGCCCTGGCCGGTAAGCGGGTCGTGCTGATCGACGATTCCATCGTGCGCGGCACCACCTCGGTCAAACTGGTCCGCGCCGTGCGCGCGGCGGGCGCGACCGAGGTTCACCTGCGTTCGGCCAGCCCTCAGATCCTGTTCCCCGACTTCTACGGCATCGACATGCCCGAACGCGCCCAGTTGCTGGCCGCCAACAAGACGCTGGACGAGATGCGCGAGATGCTTGAGGTCGATTCGCTGGGCTTCCTGTCCATCGACGGCCTGTATCGCGCCATGGGCGAGACCGGCCGCGACAACGCCCATCCCCAGTTCACCGACCACTATTTCACCGGCGACTACCCCACCCGCCTGCTGGATCGCGAGATCGAGGAGGGCGGCCGCGAGTTCGGCGCCAAACAGCTATCCCTGCTGGTCAGCGCCTGACCTCGGCGGGGTGGTTCAAGCCGCGCCGTTCCCGGTCTGGACCGCCCTCGTCCGCCCCGCCGGAGCGAGCAGCAGGCCGACCAGGATCACACCGGCGCACAGGACCGCGGCCACGGCGAACGGCAGGCCCGGCGCGCGTTCGTACAACAGGGTGCTGCCCAGGGGCGCGATGATGGCGGCCACACCCTGCATCAGTGTGACCAGACCGGCCGCCGCACCCTGACGATCCTGATCCACGGCCAGCGAGACCCCCGACATATACCCCGGGATGACCAGTCCCGCCCCCACGCCGAACAGGGCGTAGGCCCCCGCATAGGTCGCGCGCGAGGCCGTGAACAACAGGACCAGCAGGGAGATCATCAGGAAGGGCGCGCCCGCCCGCACCAGCCGTCGCGGCGCCCATTTCAACAGCTTCATCTGCACCGTCTGGGTCGCCACCAGCAGCAGGCCGACCAAGCTCAGCGACAGGGCCAGGAACCGCGCCGTCTCCGGCCCGCTCAGATTCAGGCGGTCCTGAAAATAGAAGCCCGCGCTGACCTGAAGCGTCACGATCGTCAGCATCAACAGCAGGCCGATCAACAGCCAGCCGCGCACGGCGGGAGCGAACGGGCTGAGCCGATCGGTGGTCGATCGCTCCCTGGGCGGGGTGCGCGGCACCACCAGGGCGACCATGACGAAGGCCAGAACCGGCAGGACCGACGCCAGGACCATCGGCCAGATCAGCCCCCTCAACGCCAGGGCGCCGCCCAGGGCGGGTCCCGCGATCATGCCCAGGCCGCTGGCCGCGCCGATCAGGGCCATTCCCGTGCTGCGGGTTTCGGCCGTGGTGGTGTCGGCCATATAGGCCTGGGCGGCGGCCGGGGCGGCGGGCAGGAAGGCCCCGACAAACGCCCTGCCGACGAACAAGGCCGCCAGAAGCGGGACGCCGACAAGGACGCCCCTGAGCCCCAGGTCGATCACAACGGCATAGACGGCGTAGCTGACGCACAGACCGGCGAACCCCGCCAGGATCACGGCCTTGCGCCCCCAATGATCGCTCTTGGCGCCCCACCAGGCTCCCGTCACCGCCATGACGATCGAACCGATGGAAATCATCCAGCCGCCCTGGCTTTCGCTCAATCCCATCGCCCGGATCAGGGGCGCCAGGATCGGCATGATGATCATGACCGCCAGGGTCGAGGCGAAGACGGACAGGAAGATCGCGAGACGGGTCATGGCGTCGACTCAATTTAACAATGCGAGTCATTCGCATATCATCGTCGTCTTTCGGGGTCGAGCCTCCCTTGGCGTTGCGGGCGATGACGCCTATCAGACAGGAATGTCGACCACCCCCGCCCCCCTCGCCGACCGCATCGCCCTTGTCGTCGGCGCATCGCGCGGCATCGGCTATGAAAGCGCCCTGGCCCTGGCCAAGGCGGGCGCCCATGTCATCGCCACGGCCCGCACCCAGGGCGGTCTGGAGGAGCTTGACGACGCCGTCTTCGCCGCCACCGGCCGCCACGCCACCCTCATCCCGTTCGACCTGGTGGACGGCGGCGCCATCGACCGGCTGGGGGGCGCGATCTTCGAACGTTTCAAGAAGCTGGACGTCTGGGTCCACGCCGCCGCGACCATGGGGCCGTCGGGCCTGACGCCGGTGTCCCACGCCGACCCGCGCGAGTTCGCCAAGGTCGAGAAGACCAACTTCACCGCCGTCTATCGCCTGATCCGTTCGCTGGAGCCGCTGCTGCGCGCCTCCGACGCCGGACGCGCCATTCATTTCACGACCAGCGTGGCGACCAATCCCCGCGCCTTCTGGGGCATGTACGCCGCGACCAAGGCGGGCGCCGAGGCCCTGGTGAAGGCCTGGGCCGATGAGATCGAGAGCACGCCCGTCCGCGCCTGCATCGTCGACCCCGGCCGGATGCGCACCGCGATGCGCGCCCAGGCCTATCCGGGCGAAGACCCGTCGGTCCTGCCCCATCCCTCCCAGATCGGTCCCCTGGTCGTCGACCTGGCCCGCCCGGATGCGACCCCGCCCCTGACCATCCGGTTCCAGGACTGGAAAGCCGGACCGTCGATCGAAGCCCTGATCTGAGGCTTTCGTCCCCGCCCGCCGCCGTTCGTCCCCGGACGATGGCGCTGCGCGGCGGACGTCGGCAAGGCGGGGTCCATGACCCTGTTCTCGTCCCTTCTGATCGTCCACGTCTCGACCGGCCTTTGCGCCGTTCTGGTCGGCGTCATGCCCGTCGTCACCCGCAAGGGCGGCCGCGCCCACCGGTTCTGGGGGCGGCTGTTCGTCGGTCTGATGACGATCCTTCTGGTCTGCGCCTGGGCGATGACGGCGCTGCGGTTCAACACCTATTTCCTGGCCCTGTCGGCGACCGCCACGCTCAGCCTGTTCTCGGGCGTGCGGGTGCTGGGGCGAAAACGGCCCGATCTGAATGCCCGGGACCGCGCCCGCCCGCTGGATTGGGCCGCGACGCTGGGGGTGATCGGCATCGGCCTGTGGGTTCTGGTCCTGCTGGCGACCGGCCGTTCCGACGGTCCCGCAACCGTCTCGGCCGCCCTGGCCGCCAGCGCCCTGATGATGGGGTTCTGGGATCTGTGGCGGTTCGCCGCGCCGCTATCCTGGCCCTTTTCGCCGAACCTCTGGACCTATGAGCATCTGGCGAAGATGCTGGGCGCCTATTCTGCGGTATTGAGCGCCTTCTCGGGCAATTTCCTGACCGCCCTGCCCGCGCCCTGGAGCCAGCTCTGGCCGACCGTCCTGTTCCAATGCCTGATCGTCGTCTGGATCGCGACCCTGCTGATCCGCAAGCGCCGTCGTCCCTTATGCGCCGGTTGAGGCGTGCGCCCGTGGCGGCGGCGGTCGGTCTGTTCACGGCCTACAGCTATGCGGCGACCGTGTTGGCCGTGGCCTGGTATCTGCGGCGCGGATCGCCGGATCTGTCCCTGGACGCCTCACTGTTCTGGGCGGCCCTGTCCTACACGCCCTGGCTGGGGGTGGCGGGGCTGACATGGGCGGTGATCCGTCGGCTCGGCGCCGGGTGGCGGGCGGCGGGCGTCCTGGCCGTCCTCATGCCGGGCGTCGTCCCCCTGATCGCCGCCCTCAACGCCCGCACCGACATGGGCTTTCTGAACCCTGCCGGTTCTGGCGGCGAATGGGCGGCGCGGACCATCGACCGGCTGCCGGTCGTCCTTCTGCTCTACACCGCCGTCGTCGCCATCGGCATGGCCGCCGCCTCTTGGCGCAGCGCCCGCGACGCCCGCGACCGGATCGCCGTCCTGACCGCCGCCCTGTCCGAAGCCCGCACGCTGGAGCCGGAGCAGACCCATCGCCTGCTGGTCTCCACGGGCCGGACGCGCGCCTCGATCCCGGTCAGCGACATCGAATGGTTCGCCTCCGCCGGCAATTATGTCGTCGTCAACTGGGCGGGCAAGGAGGGGCTGGTCCGCGACACCCTGCAGGCGCTGGAAGCGCGTCTGGACCCGCGCCTCTTCGCCCGCAGCCACCGATCCAGCCTGATCAACCTGGCCCGCGTCGCTCAGGTCCAGCCACTGTCGGACGGCGCCTGGCGGTTGACGATGAACAGCGGCGCGGAACTGGTGGTCAGCCGCACCTATCGCGACGCCGTGCTGGAAAAGCTGGGGCGCAGGCCGGCCTGAGGTCAGCTTCCCATCGTCTGCAAACCCTCGACGATATCCGCCAGATCGTCAGGCCAGATCGTCTGGCTTGAGTTGCGGATGTCCTGAATGCTCCACCACCGATGCTCGGCCAGCACGCGCTGTTCCTCTTCGGTCCAGCCCGACGCCGACAGGGAAAAGTCATCGGTCCGCAGCAGGAAGAACCGCTGATCCACCCGCGCCATCCGCCCGTCGGGCAGGCGGAAACACGCGATCCGCTGCGCCACCTCCGGTCCCGGATCGACGACCGTCAGGCCGGTTTCCTCGAACAGTTCACGACACGCGGCGTCCGCATAGGTCTCGCCCGGATCACAGCCGCCGCCGGGCGTGGCCCAGAAGGCGGTCCCGGCCAGCGGCCCCTCGGCATAGTCGAACCGGAACAGCAGCACCCGCCCCTGCCCGTCCAGGATCAGCCAACGCGAGGTCGGCCGATCGGGCAGAACGGCGGGATCGGCGTCGCTCATGGCGTCAGCGCCCGATTCTCACCGCTTGGCGCCGCCCTTTTGCCCCGTCCGCACGCGGCCCGAGCGCGACACCTGACGGGCGCCGCCGCGCGCGCCCTTCTGGACCGCCACGGACGATCCCGCCTTCTTGGAGGCGCTGGATTTCAGGCCGCCCAGAACCTTGGGCTGGGCCTTACGGGTCTTCTTCTGCTCCAGCGCCTTGCCGGGCAGTTTGGACAGGGCCTCTTCCTTCTCGGCCTTCTTGACCCGGCGCGGCGCGGTCTTGGCGTCGCCCTTGTAGCGTTCCGGCCCCGACTTGGCGCCGCCCTCGGCATAGGGGTTCACGCCGCTGGACTTGACGTTCAGGCGGATCGGCGTGCCCGGCAGGTCGAAGCTCTCACGGATCGAGTTGACCAGATAGCGTTTGTAATGCTCCGGCATCGCCTCGGCGCGATTGGCCATCAGCACGAAGGTCGGCGGACGGGCCTTGGTCTGGGCGATGTATTTCGGCTTGATCCGCTTGCCGTCGACGGCGGGGGGCGGGTGGCGCTGGGTGGCCATGGACAGCCAGGTGTTCAGGTCCTTGGTCTTCACCTTGACCGACCAGGTGTCATAGGCCTGAAGCACGGCGGGCATCAGCCGCTCGACCCCACGGCCGCTGTGCGACGACAGGGCCACGAAGGGCGAACCCTTCAGCTGAGGCAGCTTGTCCTCGGCCATGCCTTTCAGCTTGGCCATGCGGGACTGGGGCTCGTCCTCCAGGTCCCATTTGGACGCGACATAGACCAGGGCCCGGCCTTCGCGCTCGACCAGGTCGGCCAGCTGCAGGTCCTGGGTGTCGAAGGCGTCGTCCTTGTCCATCATCAGGATGACGACTTCGGCGAAGGTGATGGCCCGGATGGTGTCGGCGACCGACAGCTTCTCCAGCTTCTCCTGCACCCGCGCCTTGCGACGCATCCCGGCCGTGTCGACCAGGCGAATGTTCTTGCCCTCGAATTGCCAGTCCACCGAGATGGAATCGCGGGTGATCCCCGCCTCCGGCCCGGTCAGCAGTCGGTCGTCGCCGATCAGGCGGTTGATCAGGGTCGACTTGCCTGCGTTCGGGCGGCCGATCACGGCGATGCGGATCGGCTTGTCCGGCGCATCGACCTCCTCGAAGAAGATGTCCTGCGACGCGGCGACGATGGCGGCGTACAGATCGGCCATCCCCTCGCCATGCTCGGCCGAGATCGGCACCGGCTCGCCAAAGCCCAGGGCGTGCGCCTCGCCGACGCCGCCACCGCTCTCGCGGCTTTCGGACTTGTTGGCCAAGAGGATGATCGGCTTGTGCACCTTGCGCAGGCGCTCGGCGAAGATGCGGTCCAGCGACGTCACGCCTTCGCGCGCATCCATCATGAACATGATCAGTTCGGCGTCGTCCAGCGCGGCCTCGGTCTGCTCGCGCATCCGGGCTTCCAGGCTTTCGTCGGTGACGTCCTCATAACCCGCCGTGTCGATCAGCGTCAGGTCCATGTCGCCGATATTGCCGTCGGCGTAGCGCCGGTCGCGGGTCACGCCGGGGCGATCGTCGACAAGCGCCAAACGCTTGCCGACGAGGCGGTTGAACAGGGTCGACTTGCCCACATTGGGGCGGCCGACGATGGCGACCTTCAGAGCCATGTCGGCTTTCTAGCTTAGTTCGGGCTGAAAATCAGCGGATGCAGATCAGCTGGCCGTTATCGGTCAGCACATACAGGGCGCCATTATAGGCGGCCGGGGCGATATAGGCCGGCGCGCCCAGCTTCAACGTGGCCTGGGCCGCGCCGGTCTTGGGATCGAAGGCCACCGCCTCGCCGAACGAGTTCACCATCACCAGACGGTTCGAAGCCAGCAGCGGGCCGGACCATTGGGGCGTGATCGTATGGCGGCCGAAGGTCAGGAAACCGCCCTCGCGACGCTCGCGGCCCTGGTTCAGCTCGCGCGTCCAGTAGATCTGGCCTGTGTCGCGATTGGCGGTGATCAGCTGGCCCGACTTGGACACCACGAACACGGCGTCGCCGACCGGCAGGGGCGCGTTGACGCCCGTCACCGGCAGTTGCCATTTGGCCTGGCCCGAACGCAGGTCCATCGCCGACAAGACGCCGGAATGGCTGACGGCATAGACCATGCCGCGGCTGATGACCGGGCGGCCCGCCACGTCGCGAACCTCGGACAGGGCGCTGGTGCGGCTGGTGCGCGACAGGGTCTCTTCCCACACCGCCTGGCCGTTCAAGGTGCTCAGCGCGACCAGCTGGCCCGAGGCGAAGGGGGCGACGACCGTGGTGCCGCTGACCGCCGGGCTGGAGGCGCGCATGACGCGCGCGGGCTCGGCGATGCCGCGATAGGTCCAGTCCTGGGCGCCGGTCGTGGTGTCGAAGGCGAACAGCTGGCTGTCCACATCGACCACGAAGACGCGATTGCCCGACACGGTCGGGGCGCCATGGATCGGGGCGTCCACCTGCTGGGTCCAGGCCACGGCGCCGGTGTTGGCGTCCAGCGCCGTCATGGAGCGGTAGCCGGAGGAGACGAACACCTTGCCCGCGCCGACCGCCAGACCGCCGCCGAAGCCGCCGTTGCGGTCGCGCTCGGCGTTCTTGACGTTGACCTTCCACAGCACCGCGCCGGTGTCGGCCGACACCGCGGAGACGGTCGATTCGCCGTCCAGAACGAAGATTTTTCCGTCGGCGGCGACGATCGGCGCCATGACGTTGCCGACGCGCGCGGAGCCGGAGCCGATGCCGCGCTTCCAGGCGATCTGGAAGTTCGGGGCGGCGATGACGTGTTCGACCAGGTTCTCGGCCGTGCCGCCGGGCTGGGTCCAGGCGGTGACCGCCTGCGGGCCGGGCAGGAAATAGTCGCGGCCGGACAGGGCGGCCGACGGCGCCAGCTGCTGCTCGAACTCCAGCACCGAGATCCGGTCGCCGGCCGAGGCCGTCGCTTTCGGACCTTCCTTGCCGCCCAGGCCGAAGGGCAGGTTGCGGCGCACGGAGCCGCATGACGCCATGGTCGCGGCGACGCCGCAGATCAGCGCGACTTTCAGAACTCGGTTCATCGGGGGCGTCCTAAAAGGGGTCGTCACTGTTGGGCGGGCGCGGCGGCGGGCGCTGCCGAGGGGGTCATGGCGTTCGCGGGTCCGGCGGCGGGCGGCGTGGCCTTGGCGGCGTCGCGGATGATGTCGGCCAGCGCGCCGGCGGTTCCGGCGTCGATGCTCTCCACCGCGATCTGGGCCTGCTGACGGATCGAATCCGGCACGTTCTGGCCCAGTTGCAGCTGAACGAAGGTCTCGCGCGCCTCCTTGGTCTTGCCGTGCTGCAGACGGGCCAGGGCCAGGGCCTGCTGGGCGAAGGCGTGCAGCGGGCGCTTGTCGTCGGCCAGCGGCTCCAGCCGCTTTTCGATCTCGGCCAGGGGCGCGGTGTCCATGATCAGGAAGGCGGCCTTCAGCGCGGGCGGATCGGACAGGATCGGATCGCTGGACGCCTTGGCCGCCTCGTCGAACAGACGGACGGCTTCGGGGAATTTGTTGGCGCTGACGGCCAGACCGGCCTGCTGCTGCAAAGCCAGGACCTTATAGGCGCCATTGCCTTCCTTGACCGCCTCCTCGAAGGCGGCGCGGGCGTCCATCGGCTTGTCGGCGCGCAGGGCCTCCATGCCGCGATCATAGGCCTCGGCGGCCTTGGCGGCCTTGTTGGCGTTCAGGCTGTCCCAGCCCCACCAGCCCAGCGCCCCGATCAGGGCGACGACCAGCACGACGCCGAAAACCGGCAGCCAGGTGCGGGCGAGGCGCTTCAACTTAGCGGAGCGAAGCTCCTCCTCGACCTGCTCGAAGACATCAACCACTGAAACGTCGCCCCAAAATCGCGAAATGCAAACCGGCGCGGACCCTAGAAGGTCGGCGCATGGGCCGCAACGTCGTCCGTTACTGCGACGCCGGCTTTTTCGAGAAGTAGGTCTCGACTTCGGCAGGAAAACGGCGGGTTTTCACATCGGCGGCGAATGCGGCGGCGGCGCGGTCGATCTCGGTGCGCAGATCGGCGTATTTGCGTACGAAGCGGGGCGTCCAGTCGAATATCCCCAGCATGTCGTTGACCACCAGCACCTGACCGTCGCAGGCGGACGAGGCGCCGATGCCGATGGTGGGAACGTCCAGCGTCTCGGTGATCTCGCGCGCCAGCGATTCCGCCACCCCCTCGATCACCAGGCAGAAGGCCCCGGCCTCGGCGGTCGCCCGCGCCTCGGCCAGCACCCGTTCGCGCTCGCCGTCGGTCTTGCCCTTGGCCTTGAAGCCGCCCTCGGCCAGGATCGCCTGAGGGCGCAGGCCGACGTGGCCCATCACCGGAATGCCGCGCTGAACCAGGAAGGCGACGATCTCGGCCAGTTCGATGCTGGTTTCCAGCTTCACCGCCTGGGCGCCGGTCTCCTTCATCACCCGCACGCAGTTGGCGTAGGCGACGTCCTTGCCCCCTTCGTAGGAGCCGAACGGCATGTCCACGACCACCAGGGCGCGCCGCGCCCCGCGCACCACCGCCTGGCCGTGCAGGATCATCATCTCCAGCGTCACGCCCACCGTATTGGGCAGGCCATGGACCGCCATGCCCAGGCTGTCGCCCACCAGCAGCACGTCGCAATGCGGGTCCAGCAGCGCCGCCATCGGCGCGTCATAGGCGGTCAGGCAGACGATCGGCTCGCCGCCCTTTCGCCCCGCGATATCGGGAACCGAGATCCGCTTCACGGTCTCCTGGGTCTGGATGGACATGCGGCGGGCCTCCTGTCTGAACGGGTCCAGATAGGCCCGCCCGCCGACGAAGTCACCTTCAGACGTCCTGCGACAGCCGCGCCGCCCCGGCCGCCAGCACGGCGACCATGGCGCCGGCCACGATCCAGAAGGCCAGCATCCCCGAACTGCCTGTCAGGTCCAGACCGCTCATGCCCAGGGCGTCCAGCCCGTTCTGCGCCGCGCCCTGGGCGGTCGCCGCCGCCGCCCGCACCCCTTGCGACAGGGTGGCGTCGCCCTCGGCGGTGAAGTTGAAGTTCACCCCTTCACGCACCGCCAGCACGCCCCCGACCAGGCCCGCCGCCGTCAGCGTCAGCGTGCGCCAGCGCGACCGTTTCTCCAGCCGCGCCTGCAGGGTGGCCAGAAACAGGGCCTCGTCGGCCAGCCGCTGCGGCCGCGCGAACAGCCGTTCGATGGCGGGATCGAATTCGTCAGCCGACATGCACCGACCTCCCGTCGCCTTGCGCCGGCGAAAGCCGGGCGCGGAGTTTATCCAGACCACGTTTGACATGGGATTTCACCGTTCCCAGCGGCAAATTCAAGGCTGCCGCGATTTCGGGGTGGGACATCCCCGCGCCGTGGCACAGGGAGACGCACACCCGTTCGGTTTCGTTCAGCGATTTCAACGCTTCGTCCAGGTCCATCAGCCCGCCGCGATCCACCGCGGCCTCGGCCTGATCGGCCTCCACCTCGGCGACGTAGCGCGCCTCCTTGGCGACCCGCTTCAGATAAAGCCGCGCGGCGATCTTCTTGATCCAGCCCGCGAACGTCCCCTGCCCCCGAAACTCTGAACACCGCTGGAATCCCTGAAGAAAGGCGTCCTGCGCCACGTCGTCGGCCAGGGACGGGGCCGCCCCCATGCGGCGCAGCAGCCCGCGCACCGCTGAGCCGTGCCGGCGGACCAGTTCGCCATACTCCCGCCGTCCGCCGGCGGCCGCCTGGGCCGCCAGCTCGACATCGTGGAAATCGCGCAAGGATTTGCTCATGACGCTCCCCCCCTCTCAGGCGAAGGTCACGCCTTGTTCGGGTTGAAGAAGCCCAGGACGATGAAGGCGATGCCGATGGCGATCGGAATGCAGGCGATGCCCAGCAGCGCGCCGGCGCCGTTGCCGCCCCAGACGTGGGTCGCCCCCTCCACCACGATGCCGAAGCCGGCGATGCCGACGCCCGCCGCCAGGCTCAGCACCCCCTTGCGGATGTCCTTGGTGCGCGACGGCAGGCTGCGCTCCACGTCCTTGGTCATCGCATCCAGCAACTCGGGCGGCAGCTCCAGCCCCTTGTCGACCGCCTGGCGCACCGTCACCTGCATGTCCCGCTTCTCCTTGTATTTCAGGAAGGTGGGGCCGAACACGATGGCGGTGATGGTGCCGAACACGGCGAAGATGGCGAAGATCGGAATGAAGTCGTCCATGACGGATGTTCCTTGAACCTGTGCAGCAGCCTGATGCGGCGGCCTTCTGACGACAAGAGGCTGCGGGATGCGAGGACGGATGCGCCGCCTTAGGTGAAATCTTCGTAAGGTCGCCGTTCCCGCCGCCGCCGGTTCGGTCTAGGGTCGCCCGTCAACCGCAGGAGCGCATCTCATGGCCCACGTCACCTATCGCATCGTCGAACATGACGGCGGCTGGGCCTATCAGTCCGGCGGCACCTATTCCGAAACCTTCGCCAGCCACGACGCGGCCAAGGCCGCCGCCGTCCGCGCGGCCCGCGAGCAGAAGGTGCCGGATCAGACCGCCGCCATCGAATACGAAACCGCGAACGGCGAATGGGTCACCGAAAGCGCCGACGGCCACGATCGCCCCAGCACGGACGTCGAGGGCTGATCCCGACGTGATCGCGCGCCGCACCCTGCTGGCCGCCGGGGCGTTCTCGCCGCTGGCGGCCTGCGCCACCGTCCCGACGGCCCGGCCCGGCCCCGAACTGAAGCTCGCCACCTTCAACATCTGGCACAATCAGGGCGACTGGACCGCGCGGCGTCCGCTGCTGATCGCGGCGCTGAAGGCGCAGAACGCCGATGTCATCGCCCTGCAGGAGGTGTTGCAGGACGCCGCCGTGGGGCTGGAGAATCAGGCGTCCATGCTGGCGCGCGAACTGGGCGGCTATCGCGTCGCCTTCGTCTCGACCGATCCCGAGGGCGCGCCCCGCCGCTACGGCAACGCCCTTCTGACCCGCCTGCCCGTCCTGGCCGAGGCCTCGACACGGCTGGAGCCGCTGGACGATTTCCGCACCGCCCTGCGTCTGCGCGTCTCGGTTCAGGGTCGCCCCGTCGATGTCGTCGTCACCCATCTGGCCTGGCAGGACGACGCCGGCCCCGTGCGCGCCCGTCAGATTGCGTCGCTGATGGACTGGCTGCCGCACGACGGCGCGCCCCTGGTCGTCATGGGCGACTTCAACGCGACCCAGGACGACCAGGGCCTGTCGGTCCTGACCGGCCCCCGGTTCTTCAGCGCCCTGCCGCGCGGATCGGTCGTCACCACCCTGAACCCGGCCAAGGGCCACCCGAACCGCGTCATCGACCACATCTTCGCCGAACGGTCGGCCTTCGCCCCCGTCGCGGCCCATCTGTTCGGCGATACGCCCACGAACGACGAATATCCGTCCGACCACTTCGGCGTGGCCGCGACGCTTCGCCTCAGCTGAAGGCCGCTTCGTAATCCTCGGGCTTGAAGCCGATCAGGCGACGGTCGCCCAGGTCCAGCACCGGCCGTTTGATCATCGACGGCTGGGCCAGCATCAGGGCGATGGCCTTGTCCCTGTCGATCCCCGCCTTGTCCGCGTCCGGCAACTTTTTGAACGTCGTCCCGGCCCGGTTCAGCACCGTCTCCCACCCGTGCTCGTCGATCCACTGGCCCAGCCGCCCCGCATCCGCCCCGGCCTTCTTGTAGTCGTGAAACACATAGTCGACCCCATGCTGCTCCAGCCAGACCCGCGCCTTCTTGACCGTGTCGCAGTTCGGAATGCCGTATAGGGTGTAGGTCATGGTTCCTCGGCGGATGTCAGCTTTTCGCTACCGCACCAATATCGCAAATCGACCTCTAGCGGACATCGAGAGCGACCACTCGTCGCCCCCCCCCTGGCTATCATCCGCTTTCAGCCGCGCCCGTAATACTGAGATCGCTCGATTGCTGATCTTTTAGTCTTGGGATCAGCTGAACAGGATACGAAGAACCGCCTCGAGTCCCGGCGACGTCTCGCAGTTAAGGATCAGGCGTCGAGACTGACCGTCCTTGATGATATCAAGAATGATGGGTGCCGCATCTAAGCATTCCTCGCCACTCAGGGGCTCGGGCCTTGCAAAAAGAGTAGGGTTCGAAAGCGCAGCGTCCAAGGCGATGGAGCCTTCGCGGGATAGCCGGACGCGCCGCATCCGAGTGTATACTCGGCGCTCTATCGTCCAGTGCACCGGCCCTCTTGTGGCGGTCGCCGTCTCCGGCGGCCCAAGCAAATCTCCGATCTCTGCTTCCAGCCGGTAGTCATGCGGAGAGGTTGCGCAACCGGCTACAAGGAAAGCGGCCACGAACAGCGCGCGGAGGTGACCAAGCTGAGGTATCCAGTTGCAGAAGATTGGCGCGCTGAGCACGTTAGAAAACCGCCATTGATACCTGGTGCATGCCACGCCTCATGTCTGCCTCCCACCCCTAACAGACAACGGCGACGACCGCTTTGCGGCTTCACCGCCAGCATGATCTGCGAGTTAAAACCTGGCGCGCACTGACATCGCGCTCAACCAACCACCCTATCGGGGTGAAAAATTTTCAGCGTTTCCAGCACCCTGACGCACAGCAGCGTCAATCGACCATACACGCTCAAAGATGCGGTATGATGTCGTCCGGTCTTTGACATCCTGGCGCGTCGAAATTGCACTTTCTTGCACATTGCACCTGTTTTCGGGGTGCAGTGCAATTTCGTCCGGCGACGATTTCAGACGAAGCGCACACTGTGCACTCTGTTTTTCGGCGCCCGCCTTCAGGCCATCAGACCGGCCAAAACCCCGATCGCCGCCATCAGCGCGCTTCCGACCATCATCATCGCGCTGATGGCCATCTGCAGGACCAGCCCCTTGCCGATCCCTGCGGCGACGCCGCGATACCAGCGCCCCCGCCCCATCCTGACGAAGGTCACGACGCCGAGGATGAACACGGCCACGCTGCCCATCATGGCCGCCGGCCCCGTGCCATAGATGAACCAGAACAGCGGCAGCATCGGCACGGTCCAGGCGTTCAGATAGGCGAAGGACGCGCGAAAACCCCGACGCCAGCCCAGATCCTCGGCGTCCCACCCGCGCACGAACGGCAGGACGGCCAGCGCATACAGCGGCGCCATCAGCGGCACGGTGACGAACGACATCCAGCCGTCGGCCGAGGCCATGAAGGCGTCCCGTGACTTGCCCGACTGAGCGATCAGCGACGTCAGCAGGTCGGGCGGCAGTTGATCCAGCATCCCGCCGATTCCGCCGCGCAGGAACACGATCAGCATCAGGATCGCGTTCAGCGCCAGGTACAGCTTCAGCGGCTTGGCGTAGACCCCGCCCCCGGTCGGCCCCTCGATCATCCAGGCCTGCAGCACCAGGCGCGGACGGATCAGCAGGTCCCGCGCCGTTCGCACATCGACCCCGCCGAAGCCCAGGGCGTCCTCGGACAGGTCTTTGAACGCCTGTTTGCGCGTCGTCTCGCCGTCGGTCGTCATGGATCGTCCCCTTGGAAGGGGATGCATACACCGCCCGATTGAGCGCGCAAACGCGCGACCGGCTCAGAACCGCTTGGTCAGCCCGACGCTGAACACCCGTCCGCGGGGATCGGCGACGACGGGATCATAGCCAAGGGCGAACTGGGCCAGGGGCGGCGCCTTGTCGAACACATTGACCACGCCCAGCGCCAGGTCGATGTCGGCGCCCAGGGTGCGGCTGAACAGCACGTCCGCCGTCGTCTGGCTGGCGATGGTCAAATCGGTGATCCCGCTGCGGTCATTGCGATAGCCGTCGGTATAGTGAACCAGCGCCGTCACCGCGTTCGCCCCCCCGCTCCAGCCCAGGGCGAACTCCCCGCGATTGCGCGGCAGGGACCGGCCGATATTGCTCAGATTGGTCGAGCCGACGCCCGAGACCCGGGTCGCCCCGTCGTTCAGGCGGATGTCGTAGCTGTCCACATAGGTCCAGATCGCCGACGCCGTCGCCCGGCCGCCCCACAGGTCGCGGCCATAGCGCGCCGCCAGATCCAGCCCTTGCGTCTCGATGGACGAGGCGTTGATGAAATACAGCTGCACGAAGGTCAGGGCGCCGCTGGCCGAGCGGGTGATGCGGCCTTGCGCCGGGGTTCCCGTCCGCCCCGCCGCCGTATCGGCCGCCGCCTGGTCGATGACGCCCTGCGCCGATTCCTTGACCACCTGGTCGGTGTAGTCGAACCGCCAGGCGTCCAGGCTGAACTCCAGCCCATCCAGCGGCCGCCACACGGCGCCCAGGCTCAGGCTCTCGGACTTCTCGGGCTTCAGCGCCGCATCGCCCGAGGTCAGGGTGTTGACGAAGACGAACGCCCCCCGGTCGAACACCGACGGCTGCGACGCCTGGGCGCCGGACTGGGCATAGACCGACGGCGCGCGGAACCCCTGCCCCCACGACGCCCTCAGCGCCAGGGCGTCGGTGACGTCCCATCGCACGGCGGCCTTGGGGCTGAACCGCCCGTCGCCGTCATAGGTTTCGTATCGGCCCGCCAGCTGCGCCTCGATCCGCTCGCCCAGATGGATGCGCGCCTCGGCGAAGGCGGCCAGCGCCTCCTGATGGCCTTCGAAGTCGGGCGAATAGCCGGCGGTCAGCAGGTCACCCGCATTGACCAGATCGCTCCAGTCGTGGCGGAAGCCGCTGCGCCGATACTGGGCGCCCAGCGCCACATCGACCGACCCGCCGTCCCATGCCAGGGCCTGACCGCTGGTCGAGGCGTCGGCCGTCGTCAGGGTCGAGGCCCCGCGCAGGCCCGTATAGCCGATCAGGCTGTCGATCAGGGCGGCGCTGTTGACCGTGCCGGCCCCCAGATAGGCGCTGCCGAACGGGTTGAAATACTGGCAGGCGCCGACGCCGGCCGCCCCCGTCGCCGGGTTGCAGCCCGCCCCGCCGAACCCGTTCAGGGCCCGCTGCAGCGCGCTGCCGATGGCGTCCGGCTTGTCATAGGCGACATGTTGGCGGCTGCTGGTCGCGGCCAGGCTCCAGGTCCAGCCGCCGCCGAACCGCCCGTCCAGCCCCGCCGACAGCCGCCAGGTCCGGTATTCGAAATCCGCCTTGGACGCCCCGGCCTCGGCTCCCAGCAACCGCCCGCGAAACAGCACCGCCTCGCCGAACGGATTGTCGGGATGCGAGGCCGGGACCGTCAGCGACTGGGCCAGGATCGGCAGGGACGGCGACTGACGCGCCACCGTCTGGGTCGACGACCAGGCCCCCTGCAACGACAGCGTCATGTCCCCGACCGGCCGGCGATAGTCGGCGAACGCCTGTGTGCGCGTCTCTTCGGGCGTCAGGTCGAAGAAGTCGGAATAGTCCAGCCGGCAGAAGCTGTCGGTCGGCGTATTCTTGTAGGCGCTGCCAAACGCCGGATCGCCACAGGCCGGGTCGGGCGAGAAGCCGTTGCGGCTGGGCCGGAAATAGGATCCCGGCTGGCCATAGCTGGTCACCGCCGTCCAGGCCGCCCGGCCATAGCGTTCGGCCTGGGTGAAGTCCCGCTCGTCCGAGCCCAGGGCCGACCGATGGAAATGCGACGCCGCCAGCGTCAGGGTCCCGCCCATCAGGTCAAACCCGCCGATGGCCTGGATCACGCTCTCTTCCGACCCGTCCGCCACGGCGTATTTGGCCGATACCTCGGGTCGGGCCACATCGTGACGGGTGATGAAGTTGACCACGCCCGCCACCGCGTCCGAGCCATAGACGGCCGAGGCGCCGTCCTTGACCACCTCGACCCGCTGCAGCGCGATCATCGGAACCAGAGAGTTGACGTCCACGAAGGCCGAGCCGTCCGTCGCCACCACGGCGCTGGTCGTCCAGCGCTGACCGTCCACCAGCACCAGGGTCGACCCCAGGCCCAGATTGCGAAGGTTGAACTGGGCCGTGCCCGAGCTTTGCGGCTGGTTCAGTTGATCGACCTGGGCTTCGGACCCGGAGTTGGCCGTGACCAGCCGAACTAGCTGCGATGCATCCGCAACCCCGGCCGCATCCATGATGTCGCGCCCCACCGTCTCCACCGGCGCGATCCGGCCTCCGCCCGCGATCCGAGACCCCGTGACCACGATGTCATCCACCTGGGCCGTCTTCTGATCCTGCGCCCGAGCGCCCGCGGCCGCCGCCAGCCAGGCCATGGAAACCGTCATCAGAAGGATTTTGCGCTGCGTCACTTGAAGGCTCCCCGCCATTGGCGACGGGCTTCTAGCCAGCGCCGGGGTTTTGCGAAAGCGTAATTTCGCAGTTTCGCAAATTCATCGAAACGATCCGGGCCATGATCTAAATGGCCCCGACCGCTGGCGTCCGACGCGCAACGCCCATAGGCTGACGCCCGGAACAGGGTCGGGGGCGATATGGCGGCGTTGACGCTGGAGAGCGTGAGCAAGCGGTACGGGGATTTCGACGCCGTTCGTGATCTGAGCTTTCAGGTTCGCAAAGGGTCGATCTGCGGGTTTTTGGGGCCCAATGGCGCGGGCAAGACCTCGACCCTGAGGATGATCCTGGGGCTTCAGCCTGCGACGTCGGGGCGGATCGAAATCCTCGGCGCCGCCGATGGGCGTCAGGTGCGCGACCGGATCGGCTTCCTGCCCGAGGAGCGGGGTCTCTACAAGAAGATGACGCCGGTGGAGGCCATCGCCTTCTTCGGCGCGTTGAAAGGTCTGCCCGCATCGGAAGGCCGTCGTCGCGCCAGGGTCATGCTGGAGCAGCAGGGGCTGGGCGCCGCGCAGAAGAAGAAGATGAAGGAACTGTCCAAGGGGATGGCGCAGAAGGTGCAGCTGATCGCCTCGGTCGTGCATCAACCCGAGTTCGTCATCCTGGACGAGCCCTTTTCGGGCCTGGACCCCATGAACCAGCAGGGGCTGGAGGCGATGATCCGCGACCTGGCGGCGGGCGGGGCCACGGTCCTGTTCTCGACCCATGTGATGCAGCACGCCGAACGGCTGTGCGACAAGGTGGTGCTGCTGGCGCGCGGTCAAAAGGCGTTCGAGGGCACGGTCGATCAGGCCAAGGCGACCTCGCCCCGTTTCCTCGATCTGGACGGCGCCATCGATGTGCGGGCGGCGGCGGCCCTGCCCGGCGTGACGGGGGTCGAGACCGTGTCCGAGCAGGACGGCGTGCGGCGCCTGAAGATCGCCCTGGCGCCCGGCGCAGCAGGTCAGGAGACCTTGAAGGCGGCCTTCCTGAACGGTCTGGACGTGCGCGGTTTCGCCCTGAAGGAGCCGACGCTGCATGACGCCTTCATCGGCCTGACCGGGGATCATCCCGACCCGATCGTCTCGCCGTCGGAGGCGGTCCAATGAAGCGCGCCCTGCTGATCGCGCGCCGCGAATATGTCGCCTACGCCAAGACGGTGGGCTTCTGGCTGTCGCTGCTGGCCTTCCCGCTGTTCGCCGTGCTGGGCGGGGACATTCCGCTGCTGATCCGTTCAGCCGAGCCGATCAAGACGGTGGCGGTGATCGAACAGGGTCCCGCCGCCACGGGCCTGGCCGCCACGGTCCGCGACGCGCTCCAGGCCGATCTGGACCGACAGAGCGAAAAGCTGCGCCTCGCCGCCGAAAAGAGACAGGCCGGGGCCGGCCGCGCCATGGCCTCCATCAGCGCGCCCAGGATTCGCCTGGTCGCCGCGCCGCCCGCCATCACCGACGCCACCGGCCCGGCGCGCGACGCCGCCATCAAGACCGCGCTGGACAAGCAGACGCCCGAGGCCCAGCGACTGGACGCCGTGGTCTTTCTGGATCGCATCGACGGCAAGCCCGCCGCCCAGGTCTGGACCGCCCGCGCCACGGACAACGACGTGTCCAGCTTCGTCCGCGACGCCCTGCGCGATGCGCGACGCAACGAACTGCTGAACGCGGCCGGAGTACCGCCCGCCGTGGCGACCGAAATCCAGACCTTCCGGCCAGAGGTGAAGTCCTTTTCGCCCAGCGCCGCCAGCGGGGCCGAGGTGTCGATGCGCGACCGCATCCCCTCCTTCGTCGGCCTGGGGGCCGGGTTCCTGCTGTGGTCGCTGGTCATCACCGGCGCCTCCATCCTGCTGAACAGCGTGATGGAGGAGAAGTCGAACAAGATCCTGGAGGTGCTGCTGTCCTCGGCCTCGGCGACCGAGATCCTGACCGGCAAGGTGCTGGGCGTGGCGCTGCTGACCCTGACGGTCATGGCGGTGTGGGGCGGGATCGGCGCCTCGACGCTGATGTCCGCCTCGCCCCAGGCGGCGGCCGGCATCGGCCAGGCGCTGATGCACGGCGGCCTGATCTTCTATTTCATCGCCTATATGGTCGGCGGATACCTGATGTATGCGGTGCTGTTCGCGGCCATCGGCGCCTTCTGCGAGACGCCGCGCGACGCCCAGACGCTGATGGGGCCGATCATGATGATCCTGGTCGTGCCCATCCTGGTCATGCAGATGGCCCTGACCAGCCCGGACGCGCCGGTGGTCAAGGTGCTGTCGTGGATTCCCTTCTTCACGCCCTTCCTGATGAGCGCGCGGGCGCCCAGCGATCCGCCGCTGATCGAGGTCGTCCTGACCCTGATCGGCATGTTCGCCACGGCGGCCTTCATGGTCTGGATCGCGGGCCGGGCGTTCCGCGCAGGCGCGCTGTCGGATGTGAAGCTGAGTTGGAAGACGTTCGCGCGGGCGGTGACGGGCAGGAGCTAGACGACGGCTTCTATTCCCCGTGGCGCAGCGATGGGGAGTTGGCGCAGCGTCGCTTGGGCCAGGGCGGCGACGCTTTGACAGCCCCTCCGCCACGCTACGCGCGGTCCCCCTCCCCGCTTCTCAGGGAGGAGATACGAAAGAGGCCGCCTCCTTTCGGAAGCGGCCTTTGATCTTGCGGCTTTTGCCTGATCCCTTGCGGGGCGGGTCTTAACGACCGCCGGGGACGCGCGGCTTCGGCGCGGGCAGCAGGCCCTCGCGTTGAGCGCGCTTGCGGGCCAGCTTACGGGCGCGACGGACGGCTTCGGCCTTTTGGCGAGCGCGCTTTTCCGACGGCTTTTCGTAATGCACGTGGCGCTTCATTTCACGGAAGCTGCCTTCGCGCTGCATCTTCTTCTTGAGGGCTTTCAGCGCTTGATCGACGTTATTATCGCGAACGAAAATCTGTACCAGGTTAAACTCTCCTTTGGCCGCCCGCCGCGTCCTGTGAGGGAGACGGGCGAACAAAATAAAATCGTCTTCCGAAGGCCGAGCCGTCGGATGAAGGCGCGCTGATACACGAGCCGCCCCTTCCTGTCCAGATCGTCGCGACCATTCTTCATGGCTCGAAACCGCCGGCCGACGGGCGTATGATCGCCGCCATGAACGATGCGACAGATTGGGCCGACCGGACCGAACAGACCGTGCTGGACGCCGCCATCGCGCGTGCGCCGGCCCTGGGCTGGAACGCGCGTCTGGTGCGCGAGGCGTGCGAGGCCAGCGGCCTGTCGCTGGGCGACGAGGAATTGTTGCTGCCCAACGGCGCGCGCGATCTGGCCGCCCTGCTGTCGCGCCGCCACGATTCGCGCGCCCTGGAGGCCCTGTCGGCCATCGACGGCCAGTCGCTGAAGATTCGCGAGCGAATCGCCCGCGCCGTGTCCGAGCGGATGGAGGCCGGCGCCGAGGACCTGGAGGCCGCGCGCCGCTGCGCCGCCTTCCTGGCCCTGCCCCTCAACGCCGACCTGGGGCTGAAGCTGGCGTGGGAGAGCGCCGACCATCTGTGGCGCTGGGCCGGGGACGAGGCGACGGACTGGAACCACTATTCCAAGCGAACCATCCTGTCGGGCATCCTGATTCCCGCCCTGACCATGCGCTGGTTCGACGGGCGCGAGGCGGCCGACGCCTTCGTCGCGCGCCGGATCGAAAACGTCATGGCGTTCGAGAAGTGGAAGGCCGGCAAGGACTTCGACGCGCCGTTCCGAAAGGTCGGCGAGGCGTTGAGCCGGATGCGGTATGGGGCACGGGATCAGACGGCGTCTTAAGTCCCCCCTTCCGTCATCCTCGGGCTTGACCCGAGGATCGGATTATCCGCCGCATCGCGCAGACGCACTCGATCCACGCCCGATCCTCGGGTCAAGCCCGAGGATGACGGAGTTCAGATCGAACCCAACACCCGGTTCACGTGGGCCATCTTGCGGCCGGGGCGGGCCTCGGCCTTGCCGTAGAGGTGCAGGCGTTCGTCGGACCTGGCTGAGAGCTTGCGCCAGTCCTCGACCTCGTCGCCCAGCAGATTGGTCATTTCGATGCGGGCGTGGGCGGTCGTGGGGCCCAGAGGCCAGCCCGTCACGGCGCGGATATGCTGTTCGAACTGGTCGCAGACGCAGCCGTCCTGGGTCCAGTGGCCGGTGTTGTGGACGCGCGGCGCGATCTCATTGACCAGAAGCACGTCGTCGCCCCCAGGAACGGGAATGTCGAACAGTTCGACGCCCAGAACCCCGACGTAATCCAGCCCGTCCAGAATCGCCTCGGCGATGGCGCGGGCGCGCCCTTGCGTCTTCTCGTCCACGGCGGCGGGGGCCAGGGTGGTGCGCAGAACGCCGCCCTCGTGACGGTTCTCGCCCAGCGGATAGACCGCCATATGGCCGTCCCAGTCGCGGGCGGCGATGACCGACAGTTCGCGCACGAAACTGGCCTTGGCCTCAAGAATGGCCGGACGGCCGCCCAGGCTTTCCAGCGCGGCGGGCGCGTCCTCGATGGCGTGAATCCAGACCTGGCCCTTGCCGTCATAGCCTTCACGGCGGGTCTTCAAGAGGGCGGGCAGGCCCAGGGTCGTCAGGCCGACGACCAGATCGTCCAGCGTATCGACGACGGCGAACTCGACCGTCGGGGCGCCGACGGCGTTCAGGAAGGTCTTTTCGTCCACCCGGTCCTGCGACACGCGCAGCGCCGTCGGCCCCGGCGCGACCAGAGCCCCCGCCTCGGCCAGCCGTTCGATGGAGGCGGCGGGCACGTTCTCGAATTCGAACGTCACGACATCGGCGGCGCGGCCCAACGCCGTCAGGGCGTCGGGATCGTCATAGGCGGCGACGATCTGGCGCGCCGAAACACGGCCGGCCGGGCTGTCGGCCTCGGGGTCCAGGATGACGACGTCGAAGCCCAGGCGCGACGCCGCCTGGCTCAGCATCCGGCCCAGCTGGCCGCCGCCGATGATGCCGAGGGTCGAACCGGGAGGAAGCGGAAGGCTGGGCAACTCAGTCCTCGACGGATTCTGCGACGGAGTCGGTCTGGGCGGCGCGGAAGGCGGTCAGGCGTTTGGCCAGGGCCTGATCCGACAGGGCCAGGATCTGCGCGGCCAAGATTCCGGCGTTGGCGGCGCCCGCCTCGCCGATGGCCAGGGTCGCGACCGGCACGCCCGCCGGCATCTGCACGATGGACAACAGACTATCCATGCCCTTCAGGGCCTTGGATTGCACCGGCACGCCCAGCACCGGCAGGTCGGTCATGGAGGCGGCCATGCCCGGCAGGTGGGCGGCGCCCCCGGCCCCGGCGATGATCACCTTGTATCCGGCGGCCTTGGCGCCGGTCGCGAACTCGACCAATCGCTGGGGGGTGCGGTGGGCGCTGACGACCTTGGCCTGCCAGGCGACGCCCAGTTGATCCAGGCGATCGGCGGCCAGTTTCATCGTCGGCCAGTCCGAACGACTGCCCATGATGATCGCCACCGGGGTTTCGGAAGTCGCCATGTCTGCAAGGCCCCTCGCGGAAAGGCCGCCCGTTACAGCACCGACGGGGCGCCCGCAACCGCAAGCCGGCGGTTTCCGACGCGCGGCGGCTTCAATGTCGCGGAATCACGCTCTACCATCCCTCGACCCTGCGTGACGCCTTGAGTGAGTCGCGCGACCGGAGCCTTTCCTGCGCCGTGACCGACGTGGCCGAACACGACCTGACCGCCGAGATCGCGCGCCTGCGACTGGAGCTGGACGCCTGGAAGTCGCGCGCCGCCGCCGCCGAGGCCGCCGCCGACCACGATGTGCTGACCCCCGCCCTGAACCGTCGCGGCTTCGTGGCGGCGTTGCAGCGGACCATGGCCTATTGCCAGCGGCACGGCGTGCCGGCGGTCCTGCTGTATCTGGACATGGACGGGTTCAAGAGCGTCAACGACCGGCTGGGCCATGCGGCGGGCGACGCCGCCCTGGTCGCGGTCGCGCGTCTGTTCCTGGCGAACCTGCGCGAATCGGATGCGGTGGGCCGGATGGGCGGCGACGAGTTCGCGCTGCTGATGCTCAACGCCGGGCTGGACGAGGGCCGGGCCAAGGCGCGTCAGCTGGCAGAGGCGTTGCAGACCGAAGGCTTCGTCTGGCAGGGCCAGAAGACCCAGCTGGGCGGCTCGTTCGGCGTTCGGGCCTGGGACGGCCATACCGACGCCGAGGCCTGGCTGTCCGAGGCCGACGCCGCCATGTGGGTGAGGAAGAAGGGACGCTGAACGCGCCCCTCCCCGCCCCGCCGCCTTACAGCGGCAGTTTCAGCTGGATGCCGCCCATATGGCTGTCGGCGTGGTCGCCGAAGCGGCCGCGGTAGCCGACCGTCACCTTGACCGGCCCGACCGCGCCCTCGACGCCTGCGGACGCCAGGAACTGGCCGCCGAACGGATCGTCGATCTGACGCGACAGCACCTGGGCCGGATTGTTGTAGAGGCCGACGCGGACCGGGTCGGAACTGTCATCCAGCGCATCGCGATAGCCGCCTTCGGCGAACAGGCCGAACCGGCCCATCTCGGCCTCGGCGCGCAGGGCGACCTCGCCGGTCAGGGCCTTCACCGTGCGGTCGCCATACTGATACTGGGCCGCGACGCCCTGTTCGTAATAGCCGTCCACGTCGCTGGAGACATAGGCCAGGGCTGCGCGGGGCGACAGGGCGACGCCGCCCATGTCGAACCACATCCCGCCCTGCAAGCGCGCGCCGGTGCTGAGCGCGCGGGTGTCGGCCGTATGGACGATGGGCGCCAGGCTGGTGGTGCGCTTGATGTCGTCGATATTGTCGCGCGCCACGCCGACGGCGGCGTTGACGAACACGTCGCCCGAGCGCCAGCCGCCATAGACGTCCAGGCCGAAGCTTTCGACGTTGAACTTCAGCGCCTGGCTGTCGACGTCGGTGTTGCGCGCCGTTCCGGCCAGGCCGAAGCGCCAGTTCTCCGAAGGCCCCGCCTCCAGAGCGATCCGCCCGCCCCAGCCGTCGCTGGACGCGCTGGTGATCGGGCCGCGCGCGTCGGTCTTGACGTTGTCGATCAGGACGGCGGTGGTGACGGCCACGCCCGCCTGCCACGGCTGACGCCCCGACAAGGCGTCGCTGGCGGCGTCCAGCGCATCCTGTCGGTGGCGATAGGTGGTCTCGCCCTGCAGGGTCGATTGGGCGCCGATGTCGCCGTAATAGAGGTAGTCGGTCGCCAGTTGAGCGATGATCCGATGCCCGGCCGCCGTCGGATGCACGCCGTCGAAGTAGAAATAGCTGTCGGGGTTCGAACAGACCGTCGCCCCGTTGAAGCAGGGCTGGGTGATGTTGGTGATGCCGAACAGGCCCGGATTGGCGGCCAGGGTGTCGCCGACCTTGAACAGGTCCATCATGATGATGTTGCTGCCCGGCTGCGCCGCAGCCGTGGTCGTCAGCCCGGTCTGAAGGGCCGTGTTGAACGTCGTCACCGCATAGTCGGCCAGGGGCGCGGCGGCGGTTCCCCGGAACTGGGGCGTCAGGCTGAGCTTGGGCAGGTTCGTGACCAGGATGGTCCCCGCCCCGGCGCCCGCCACGCTGTTGACCAGGGTGTTCACGTTGGCGGCGGCGCCCGTGACGACGGGCGTGATCGCCGCGACGGGGCTGGCCGAAGCCCCAGCAGCGGGCAGGCCCTGGAAGATGTCGTTTGCGCCGCCCAGCACGCTGACCAGATCGGTCGAGCTGAACCGTCCGCCCGCGGCGGTGTAGCGCGACAGCTGGTTCAACATGCCGAACGGCACGCCGGTCGACGCGTCCGTGCGCGACCCGCCGAAGGCGTAGTTGATGCTGCCGGTCACCGAGCCGTTGAAGTTGGCGGCGTTGAAGCCCAGCAGCTCGACGAAGGTGCGTCCGCTGGAGAACCGGCCCTGGTAATAGGGCGGCGCTGGCGGCTGCGTCCCGCCAGAGATCAGATACAGATTGCCGTTGTCGCTGAGGCTGTCGCCGAACACGACGAGGCGGTTGTAGGTCTGGGCCGAGGCCGATCCTGCGAAGGCGCAGGCGGCGAGCGCCAGTGCGGCGACGGCGCCGCCGGTGAGAAAGCGTGACATTGATCCTCCCAAGGCCGTCATGCATCGCGGCCGTTGCGTGGAGGATGCGCCAGTCAGCGCAGAGCGCAAGATGCCTTTACGTCAGCCTTCGGAAGAAAAATCCTCGCGCGATCATATAACAGCGTCATCCTCGGGCTTGACCCGAGGATCGGGACATCCGCAACTCAACATTGATGAGCAACCGTCGGCCTCTTATCACCAACTACATCGAGGCCAGCCGCCTTCCAAGGCTTCGCCAGTCGATATGGGTGCGGAATGCTCGTCTGGTGCGTTCGTCACCGCCGCGACACGCCGCGAGAAGGCGCTGGAATACTGGGATCACGTCTGGAAGCTTGAACTGATCGAGCGAACCAATTCCGATTGGGTCGACCTGTTCCCTAGTCTGTGCGGCTGGGCGCCCGATCCTCGGGTCAAGCCCGAGGATGACGGAGAGGGAAGCGTGGCTGCGTTTCTCGCAAGCCTGGATGGAACCGCAAATCCCTAATGCAGGGTGCGGAACTTCAGCGTCCCCGGCACGGTCTTCAGCGCCCGCAGGGCTTCCGGGTCATAGTCGCGATCGACGTCGGTGATGACGTAGCCGGTGCGCTCGTCGGTCTTCAGATGCTGGCCCAGGATGTTCAGGCCGGCCGACGCCAGGGCGCGGTTCAGCTCGGCCAGCACGCCCGGCTGGTTCCTGTGGATGTGCAGGATGCGGTGCGCGCCCGACACATCAGCCAGCTGCACGTTCGGCAGGTTGACGCTGAAGGTGGTGTCGCCCCGGTTCAGATAGCCCAGCAGCCGCTCGGCCGCGAACTCGGCGATGGCTTCCTGCGCCTCTTCGGTCGAACCGCCGATGTGGGGCGTAAGGATCATGTTCTTCAGCCCCTGCAGCGGGCTTTCGAACGGATCGGCGTTGGTGCGCGGCTCCTCGGGGAAGACGTCCACGGCGGCGCCGGCGACCCGGCCCGATCCGATGGCCTGCGACAGGGCGCCGACATCGACCACATGGCCCCGCGACAGGTTCAGGAACAGCGCCCCTTCCTTCATCCGCGAGAACTGGGCGGCGCCGAAGATGGCGCGGTTCTCCTTGCGGCCGTCGACATGCAGGGTCACCACGTCGCTTTCGGCCAGAAGCGCGTCCAGCGACCGCATCCGCCGCGCATTGCCCAGCGCCAGCCGCTCCGACAGATCATAGAACAGGACCCGCATCCCCAGGTTCTCGGCCAGGACCGACAGCTGGCTGCCGATGGCGCCATAGCCGACGATGCCCAGGGTCTTGCCGCGCAGTTCCTTTGATCCCGTCGCCGACTTGTTCCACTGGCCGACGTGCATGGCCGCCGACTTGTCCGGCACGTCGCGCATCAGAACGATCGTCAGTCCGATGGCCAGCTCCACCACCGAACGGGTGTTGGAATAGGGGGCGTTGAACACCGCCACCCCGTGATCGGAGGCCGCATCCAGATCGATCTGATTGGTGCCGATGCAGAAGGCGGCGACGGCCATCAGCTTGTCGGCCTCCTCCAGCACCCGGCGCGACACCGTGGTCTTGGAGCGGATGCCCAGCACATGGACGCCCTTGATGGCGGCGATCAGATCGTCTTCGTCCAGCGCGCCCTTGACCGTCTCGACCGTATAGCCCGCCTCCTCCAGCCGCTCGACCGCGGCGGGGTGGATGTTTTCCAGCAGAAGCATCTTCATGCGGCTGCGCGGAAAGGACCAGCGGCCGGCCAGCCCCTCGGCGTGCAACACCTCGTCCAGCGAGCCAGCCTCGGCGTCGGCGACCGCCACGACCCGCTCGCGCCGTGCGACCTCCGTAAAGGCGTAGAAGGTGTCGGCCGCGCCGGCGATCTTGACCTCGGCGTCGTTCCAGCCGTCGCCGATCATGACGACGCGCCCCGACAGGTTCAGGGCATGGATAGCGGCGGGCTTGCCGTTGTCGTGCGACAGGGGATTGGCGTCGTCGACGCCCGTAACCCGCCCCTCGGCGTCATAGATCAGGTCGTTGCACAGCACGCGGTCGGGCGACACGCCCAGTTCCTGAGCCACGGGCGCGATCACGTCGCGGAAGCCGCCGGAGATGATCTGAATCTTGCCCGCGTTCTGCTGGAAGAAGTTCAGATTGCGCCGAACCGACGCCGTCAGCCGATCCGGTGCGGTCGCGGCCAAAGCCTGCACATGCTCGCGGCTGAGCGGCAGAAGCGCCAACCGCTGGCGCAGCGCCTGGCCGAAATCCAACGCCCCGGCCATCGCCTTGTCCGTCAGCGACCCGATCTGGGCGCGGATCGCATCGGCGTCCGGCGCCCCGGCCAGGGCGATGTCGGCCAGGGCCTCGAGCGTCTCGAAATCGACCAGAGTCGAATCGAAGTCGAAGATCAGTGTGGGGCGTGTCGTCATGGGCCGCGTCTTAGCGGCCTTCGCGCCCGCAGCATAGCCAAGCCGTGCTGATGATTGCGCTCAGCTACGCTTAAACCATGCCGCCCGACAGGGATTTCACCTCCCGGGCGGCATGACTATGTCAGAAACGCACGATCCGGCGCACGCGGCTGTCCGGCCGGCGGCTTTCCAGAACCGCGGCGCCGACGGCGGCGGCGATGGTGGCCACGGCCAGCAAGGCTCCGCCCTCGCGCGCGTGATCGCGGGCATAGGAACCGGCGTCATCCGCATAGCGACGCACGGTCTTGCCATGCTTCTTCGCCGCCTTCTTTGACCCCTTGCGAGCGGCGCGGAACCATTCGTCGGCGCGGTCACGGGCGTCATAGGCCACGTCGGCCGCACGGTGACGGGCTTCGCGCGAGAAGTCGCCGGCCTGTTCGCCGACCTCTTCCGCCCGATGACGGAAGGCGTCTACGGCGTCGTGGAAACGATCGCGCAGTTCGGCCGTATCCACCCATCCGCGCGGGTCGATACGGGTCTTGATGCGCTGATAGCGGGTCGGGCCCGTGCGCTGGGTCAGATAGACGACCGCCGCCGCGCCGAGCACCAGGGCGGCCAGGCTGCCGGCCGTGATGCCGGGATGTTTGCGAATTTCTTCAATCGGATCGATGTCGCGGATCATCGGCGGGACCTTTTCCTCGGAATGGGGTGACAGGCGAAGCGACGGCTCCGCTTGTTGGAAAAGAGCGAACCGCGCCGAAAAGGGTTCCGTCGCGCGCATGTCGCAGGATGCGAACGCCGCGCCGGATCGCCCCTTATCAACAGCCGCCCGGGCGCCTACATAGCCGCGATCCCGAAATGACGTCGCCAAAGGACCCTGCCGTGACCGATCACGCGCCCCAATCTCCTATTTCCGACGATCTGGCCGCCGCCTTCCAGATCGAGGGCTGGCCCGTGCGCGGTCGCCTGGTTCGCCTGGGCGCCGCCATCGACAAGATCCTGGCCGCCCACGCCTATCCCGAGCCTGTCGCCGCCCTGCTGGGCGAAGCCTGCGCCCTTGCGGCCCTGATCGGCTCAAGCCTGAAGTTCGAGGGCAGGCTGCTGGTCCAGGCCCAGGGCGACGGCCCCGTGCGCTATGTCGTCGCCGATTATGGCACCGACGGCTCCCTGCGCGGCTATTGCCGCTATGACGAGGCCGAGGTGGCCGAGGCGTCCAAGGGCTTCGCCCGGCCCGGCGCCCGGTCGCTGCTGGGCCAGGGCGTCTTCGTCATGACCCTGGATCGCGGCCCGGATTTCGAACGGACCCAGGGCATCACCCCCATCGAGGGCGAAAGCCTGTCGCTGGCGGCCGAACACTATTTCCAACAGTCCGAACAGGTGCCGACCAAGGTGCGGCTGGCGGTCGGCCAGGTCGAAACCGAGGCGGGTTCGCAATGGCGCGCCGGCGGGGCGATGATCCAGATCATCGCGGGCGACGAGACGCGCGGATCGACCGAGGATGTGTGGGACCGCACGCGCGCCCTGTTCGGCACCCTGGCCGACGACGAGCTGATCGACCCGACGATCTCGCCCGAGACCCTGCTGTTCCGCCTGTTCCATGAGGATGGGGTGCGGCTGGAAGGCGCGCGAGAGCTGACGGCCGTGTGCCGTTGTTCACGCGACCGGATCGCCTCGGTCCTGGCCTCGTTCGATCCGGCGGAGCGCGCCGACATGCTGGAGGATGACGGCAAGATACACGTGACGTGCGAATACTGCGCGACCGTCTATGCGCTGGACCCCGACGACGTGGTCGCCGAACAGATTTGAACGAAAAAGGGCGGCTCCTGGAGCCGCCCTTTCTATTTTAGCCTTCCAGATCCAGCGAATAGCCCGCGGAGCGGACGGTGCGGATCGGATTTGCGCTGTCGTCGCCGATGGACAGGGCCTTGCGCAGGCGGCCGACGTGGACGTCCACGGTACGGGCCTCGACATAGACGTCCGAGCCCCAGACTGCGTCCAGCAACTGCTCGCGGCTGAACACCCGGCCTGGATGCTGCATGAAATGGTCCAGCAGGCGGAACTCGGTCGGCCCCAGATGGACCTCCTGGCCCGAACGCTTCACCCGATGCGACACCCGGTCGATGATGATGTCGCCGTGGTTCAGCCGGTCGTCGGCCAGGCCGGGACGGATGCGGCGCAACACGGCGCGAATGCGGGCGATCAACTCGACCATCGAAAAGGGTTTGGTCAGATAGTCGTCGGCGCCGGTGTCCAGGCCCCGCACCCGATCGCTTTCCTCGCCGCGCGCGGTCAGCATGATGATCGGCAGGTTGCGGGTCTCGGCCTTGCCCCGGATGCGACGGCAGACCTCGATGCCCGACAGCTTAGGCAACATCCAGTCCAGCAGGACCAGATCGGGCTGACGCTCGTCGATCAGAAGCATTCCCTCCTCCCCTTCTGCGGCGACGGTGACGTCGTAGCCTTCCTTCTCCAGATTGTACTGAAGCAGGGTCGCCAGCGCGTCCTCGTCTTCCATCACAAGGATATAGGGCTGCACGTCGGGTCTCCGGTCTCGGGTCAGTGCGTGGAAAGGTTCGGCGTGGGATCAGTGTCCTCGGCCGTTGGCTGGGCGCGCGGGCGTTCGCCCACGATGTCGTCGCCGGTGATCTCGTAGTGGACGGTTTCGGCGATATTGGTCGCGTGGTCGCCGATCCGCTCCAGGTTCTTGGCCATGAACAGCAGATGGGTGCAGGCGCCGATCATGCGCGGGTCGCCCATCATATAGGTCAGCAGTTCACGGAACAGGGCGTTATAGTGTTCGTCGACCTCGTCATCCGTCTGCCAGACGGCGACGGCGCGATCCAGCTCCGACGCCGTATAGGCGTCCAGCACATCGCGCAGCCGGGTCGAGACCAGCCGGCCCATCCGCTCGATGGAGCGTGTCAGGGGCTGCATCGGCTCGCTGTCGGCCAGGATCAGGGCGCGCTTGGCGATGTTCTTGGCCAGATCGCCGGTGCGCTCCAGATCGGTGGCGATCTTCATGGCGCCCAAGGTGCGGCGCAGGTCGCTGGCGACCGGCTGGCGCAGGGCGATCAGGCGGATGGCCTTCTTCTCGACGTCCCGGTGCAGGGCGTCCAGCTTCAGGTCACGCTCGACCACCGCGCGGGCCAGGGCCACATCGCGACGGGCGACGGAGTCGATGGCGTCCGCGACCTGGGCCTCGGCCAGACCGCCCATGCGGGCGATCTCGGCCGTGATCTGGTTCAACTCGTCGCCGTAAGCCTTGACCGTGTGCTGGTTCATTAGCCGAAGCGTCCCGTGATATAGTCCAACGTGCGGCGTTCACGCGGGTTCTGGAAGATGTCTTCCGTATCCCCGGTCTCGATCAGACGCCCCATGTGGAAGAAGGCGGTGCGTTGCGACACGCGCGCGGCCTGGGCCATCGAGTGGGTGACGATGACGATGCAGAACCGTTCGCGCAGTTCGTCGATCAGTTCCTCGATCCGCGCCGTGGCGATGGGGTCCAGGGCCGAGCAGGGCTCGTCCATCAGGATGACTTCGGGGTTCACGGCGATGGCGCGGGCGATGACCAGACGCTGCTGCTGACCGCCCGACAGGCCCATGGCCGAAGACTGCAGGCGGTCGGCGACCTCTTCCCACAGACCCGCACGCTTCAGGGCGCTTTCGACCACCCCGTCCATCTCCGACTTGGCCGAGACCAGGCCGTGGATTTTCGGCCCATAGGCGACGTTTTCATAGATCGACTTGGGGAAGGGGTTCGGACGCTGGAACACCATGCCCACGCGGGCGCGCAGCAGCACCGGATCGATGGAGCGGTCGTTGATGTCCTCGTCGTCCATCGCGATCCGGCCCGTGACCTTGGCCCCGGCGATGGTGTCGTTCATGCGGTTCATGGTCCGCAGGAAGGTCGACTTGCCGCAGCCTGACGGGCCGATCAGGGCCGTGACGGTCTTGTCCGGGATGTCCAGCGAGACGTCGTAGAGCGCCTGCTTGCCTTCATAGAAGACCGAGACATCGCGGGCGGCGATCTTGATGGGGCCCGTCGGCGGGGTGTCGACGACGGTCGAGGCCGTGACGGGCGCAACATCGTCCACGCGCGGTTCGGCGCGCGCGGCGTCGGATGCGGGCGCGACCTCAGGCAGGACCTGGCCGCCCATGCGCGGCGTCTGGGTCGGATCGACCGGGCCGGCGCCCGTCTGGTCTTCGGCGGAGCGGAAAATACGGAATTTCATTCTCTTACCACCGACGCTCGAAGCGCCGCCTCAGGATGATGGCCGCCGCGTTCATGATGATCATGAAGACCAGCAGGACGATGATCGCCGCGGCGGTGCGTTCGTGGAAGGCCCGCTCCGAGGCGTTCTCCCAGATGTAGATCAGCGACGGCAGGGCGCCGACGGGCTGGTCGATGGCATGCGGCACGCCCGGCACGAAGCTGACCATGCCGATCAGCAGCAGCGGCGCGGTCTCGCCTAAGGCGTGAGCCATCGAGATGATGGCGCCGGTCATGACGCCCGGCATGGCCAGCGGCAGGACGTGGCTGAACACCGTCTGGGTCTTGGACGCGCCCATGGCCAGGGCGGCCTCGCGGATCGAGGGCGGCACCGCCTTCAGGGCCGAACGGGTGGCGATGACCAGCGTCGGCAGGGCCATCAGGGCCAGGACCAGACCGCCCACGATGGGGCTGGCGCGCGGCAGATGCATCCAGTTGATGAACAGGGCCAGACCCAACAGGCCGTAGACGATCGACGGCACGGCGGCGAGGTTGTTGATATTGACCTCGATAATGTCGGTCAGCTTGTTCTTGGGCGCGAACTCTTCCAGCCAGATGGCGGCGCCGACGCCCAGCGGAATGGCGATCAGGGCCGTGACCAGCAGCATCAGCGCCGAACCGACCACGGCGCCCAGCACCCCGGCCAACTCGGGCTGGGTGGAATCGCCTTTGGTGAACAGGGCGGTGTTGAAGTGGGCGCCGATGACGCCGTCGGCCTTCATCTTGTCCAGCCAGGCGATCTGCTGGTCGGACAGGCGGCGCTGATCCTCCGGTGTGGCGCTGGAGATTTCGCCCTTCAGATACAGGTCGGCGTCGTCGGACAGCGGCACGGCCAGGGGCACGGTCTCGCCGATGACCTCGCCACGCTTGGCGACCAGATCGGCGGCGACGAACTTCAGCTCCGACGAGAACAGGCGCTTCATCTGCGCGGCCTTGGTCCCGGCCGCGTCGTCGGCGACGCCCATCCGCTGAAGCTGCTGTTCGGCCGCCAGTTGCTCGAAGTTGGAGCCTTGCGGATAGGCGCGATCAATGCGGGCCGGGTCCATATAGACCGGCACCGTCACCGTGTGGGTGTAGAAGGCCGTGTGGCCCTGTTCGACGATGCGGACCAACAGGACCGCCAGGAACAGCATGGCGGCGGCGATGGCCAGGCGGCCATACCATTTGAAGCGCGTCTCCTTGGCGTGGCGGCGTTTCAGCCCCGCGCGCAGGCGTTCCAGCCGCCCGTTGGCGGATGCGCCGTCGATCCGATCGGGGGTCGCGTCAGTCATATTGTTCCCGATAGGTCTGGACGATCCGGTGGGCGATGATGTTCAGCAACAGGGTGACCAGGAACAGGGTCAGGCCCAGGCCGAAGGCCGACAGGGTCTTGGCGCTGTTGAACTCCTGATCCCCGGTCAGAAGGGTCACGATCTGCACCGTGACGGTGGTCACCGTATCCAGCGGATTGAAGGTCAGGTTGGCGGCCAGGCCCGCGGCCATGGTCACGATCATCGTCTCGCCGATGGCGCGCGACACGGCCAGCAGCAGGGCGCCGGCGATGCCCGGCAGGGCGGCCGGCAGCAGCACGCGCTTGACCGTCTCGGACTTGGTGGCGCCCATGGCGAATGAGCCGTCGCGCAGGCTTTGCGGCACGGCGTTCAGGATGTCATCGGACAAGGACGACACGAAGGGGATCAACATGATGCCCATCACGGCCCCGGCGGTCAGGGCCATCTGGTTCTGCACCAGGGCCAGATACTGGCCGAGCCCATCCAGCGGGCCGCCGATCAGGAACAGGCCGATCTCGTTGAAGAAGACCCGCAGGATCGGCCCCACGGTCAGGGCGGCGAAGAAGCCGTAGACGACCGTCGGCACCCCGGCCAGAATCTCCAGCAGCGGCTTGATGACGGCGCGGGTGGTGCGGCTGGCGTATTCCGACAGATAGATGGCCGACAACAGGCCGATCGGCGCAGCCACGCACATGGCGATGACCATGATCAGCAGGGTGCCGGCGAACAGCGGCACGGCCCCGAAGGCGCCCGACGAGCCGACCTGATCGGCGCGGATCGCGATCTGCGGGCTCCACTGGGTTCCGAACAGGAAGTCAAAGACCGGCACTTTCTGGAAGAAGCGGAAACTGTCGAAGGCCAGGGAGGCGATGATGCCCAGGGTGGTCAGGACGGCGATGGCCGAACACACGAACAGGGCGCCGTAGATCCACCCCTCGACCCGGTTGCGGGCGCGTGTCTTCGGCTTGATCTGCGTCAGGGCGAACAGGCCGCCCAGAATGGCGGCCAGAATGGCCGCAGCGCCGCCGCCCCACGACAGGGTGCGCTCGATACGGACCATGCGGCGCGCCTCGACCGGCAGTTGCTCGGCCAGCGGGCGCTCCCAGATCTGCAAGGCGGCCTGCCCCCGACCCACGCGGTAGGCGTCGGCGAAGAAGGCGTCGCGGCGGAACGGCTCCAGCGACGCGACCGCTTCGGGCGTGCCCGAGGCCGTCAGCTGACGCTGCAACGGCGCGGAAAAGACCGAGGCCATGACCAGCACCAGAAGCGCCGGCGCGGCCACCCAGATCAGCGCGTAGGCGCCGTGTTGGCCGGGGCGCGAATGGGGTTTGGCGCCGATCGCGCGGCGACGCGCCAGCTCTCGACCGCCCAGAAAGGCGGTCGCGCTCAGCGCCATGAGGATCAGCAGATAAATCCAGATCATTAGAAGTCCGAAGCGACGCGCGCGAATCGGCGTGCGGCCCTGAACATCGGGACCGACGCGGCGCGACTACTGCCCGCGAATGGTCAGCGGATTAAGACGACTGGATGACAGTTGGGTGACAGTGACAGGCCCGTGATGCCCGCCGCACACGCCCTATCGCCGCTCCGGCTGCGGGAACCAGGCGGTGAACGCCGCGCCCATGCCCGGGGCGCTTTCCACCACCAGTCCGCCCTGGTGCCGGTTCATGATGTGTTTGACGATGGCCAGCCCCAGGCCGGTGCCCTGGCGTTCGCCGCTCTTCTGGCCCTCGACGCGATAGAAACGCTCGGTCAGGCGCGGCAGGTGTTCACGGGCCAGGCCTGGCCCGTGATCGCGCACCGTGACGGCCGCATAGAGAACGCCGGCCGTCCGGTCCGGCGTGACCAGGGGAAGCCTTGTGGCCCCGGGCATCCGCGACGCCCAGGCCTCGTCGAACGACAGGTCGGACCGCACGGAAATCTCGACCGTTCCGCCGCGTGACGAATATTTGACGGCGTTGTCGAGCAGGTTCTGGACGACCTGAAGGATTTCGTCGCGATCCCCGCTGACCGACGCCCTCGCCTCCCCCTGATCCAGGGCGATGGCGATCGCCTTTTCGCGCGTCAAGATGCTGATGGCGTCCACCACGTCGGACGCGGCGCGGTCCAGATCGACCCGGCCCGACGGGGGAATATGTTCGTTCAGTTCGATCCGGCTGAGCGAGAGCAGGTCCGCCACAAGCCGCCCCATCCGGTCCGCCTGGGCCGACATGATGTCCAGGAAACGGTCGCGCGCCGCCACGTCGTCGCGCGCGTGCCCTTTGAGCGTCTCTATGAAGCCGCTCAGCGAGGCCAGGGGCGTACGCAGTTCGTGACTGGCGTTGGCCAGGAAGTCGACCCGCATCATCTCCGTGCGCCGCGCGTCCGTCTCGTCGCGCAGGATCAGAAGCGCCATTTCGCCGCCCGGCGCGACATCCGCCGCGATGGACAGCGGCCGGGTCCAGGCCCGCCATAGCCGATCCCTCTGTCCGCCGGTGGTGTAGTCGGTGGTGCGAGACGCGCCGCCGAACAGGGCTTCGTCCACAGCCTCCAGCACGCCCGGTTCGCGGATGACCTGGACCAGCAGGGCGCCCTGCCGCTGAATCCGCAACAGGTCGCGCGCGGCGCTGTTGGCCATGACGACGCGTCGGCCCGCGATATCGTCCGGCTCCCCGCCGCTGACGACCAGCACCGGATCGTCAAGCGCCTCGAACACCCGGTCCAGCAGCTCGCCGGCGGCGGGGTCGGTCGTCGCATCGGCGGCTGCGCCGTCGGCGGCGGCCGGGGCGGCGTCGGCCGAGCCCGGCATGTTCAGCAGCCAGGCCGAAGCCGCCACGATCACCGCTCCGCCCAGCAGCCAGCTCGCCAGTTCGGGATGCAGGATCGCCAGCACCACGAGGATCAGAATGGCGATGCCGACGCTGGCTCCCACCGTCCAGAGACGCGACGACGACATCGGCGCGACGGGCGAGGGCGAACTTTCATAAGGCATGGAAGGGGGGCGACCTCAAAAATCCACGGCGATATCCGATCCTTGCATGGATTCTGTGACGGCGCTTCGACAGGCTGGCAAGGTTTCAAGCGTCGCCGCACGGTTTCTTTAGGATTTTCGGCCATGGTGTCGCCAAGGGGAGACCTCGTGGACCGCATCATCTTCTGTATTGCGCGCGATCACGACTGGCGGATCACACTGTTGGCCGCGCTGATCTGCATGGTCGGTATTGGCGTTTCGACGCGGTTCATGGAGCGGACGCCGCCGCGTGACCCCGGCGCCCGCCGGCGCGCCGTCGTCATGGCCACGATCGTCGGCGCCCTGTCGATCTGGGCGACGCATTTCATCGCCATGCAGGGTTTCGTCGCCAGCGTGCCGGTTCGCTATGATTTGGGTCTGACGCTGGCGTCCCTGGCGGTCGCCCTGGCCATGATCGGGCTCACGATCGGCTCGACACAACTGGGCAAGGGGCCCGCCTGGCGGGTGATGGCGGCGGTGATCGCCGTCGCCGGCATCGGCGCGATGCACTATCTCGGCATGGCCGCGATCAAGGGTCCGGCCTACATCACCTGGGACCTCGGCCTGGTCGCGGCGTCCATTGTCGGCGCCATGATCATCGGCGGGACGACATCCTTCTTTTACAAGCGCGGCGGCGTCGCGAATCTGCTGATGACCACAACCGGTCTGTCGCTGACCGTCATGGTGCTGCACTTCGTCGGCATGGCGGCCATCACCGTGGTTCCCGACCCCGCCGTGCTTCACGACCGCGGCCTGTCGCCAACCGCCATGGGTGTGCTGGTCGGCGTGGTGCTGTTGCTGATGTGCGGCGTCGGCGGCGCATTGAGCGTCATGGCCTATGTCGCCCGATCCACCGACCTGCGCCGCATCCGCGAGGCGGTGGACGCCATGCCGGACGGCCTGGGCTTCTATGATTCGAAGGACCGGCTGGTGCTGTGGAACGCCCGTTACGCCGAACTGAATCCCGAACTTCAACCCCATCTCGTCGTCGGTCTGACATTCCGCGAAGCCCTGCGGATCGGCATCGAGCAAGGGCGCTATGATGAGGCGCGCGGCCGCGAGGACGAGTGGCTGAACGCACGCATCCGCGCCCGGCGTCAGCTATCCTCCAACATCGAGCAGCAGGTCGGCGGCGGGCGCTGGCTTCGCATTCAGGACCGCCGCACGTCCGAAGGCGGCACCGTGATCGTCTGCAACGACATCACCGACCTGAAACGCGACGCCGAAGCTCTGGCCGAGGCGCGCGACGCCGCCGAGGCGGCCAATGTCGCCAAGTCGCAGTTCCTGGCCAATATGAGCCACGAGATCCGCACGCCCCTGAACGGCGTAATCGGCCTGTCGCAGGCTCTGGCCAAGACCGATCTGACGCCGGATCAGCGCGAGATGCTGGATCTGATGCAGGCCTCAGGCAAGACGCTGCAGACCCTGCTCAGCGACATCCTGGACCTGGCCCGCGTCGAATCGGGCAAGCTGGAGCTGACCGAGGACGCCTTTGAACTGGCGGTCGTGGTGCGGGAAGCCGCCCAGCTGTATGCCGAGAACGCCCGCCAGAAGCATCTGGATTTCCATGTCGACATCGACCTTGAGGACGGCGTGTGGGTGATGGGCGACGCGGTGCGCGTCAAACAGGTGCTGACCAATCTGATCTCCAACGCCGTCAAGTTCACCAGCCAGGGCTTCGTCGGCCTGATCGTCCAGCGCGGACAGGATCGGGACGGAAATCCGGTGCTGCGCTTCACCGTCGAGGACAGCGGCATCGGCTTCGACGCGGCGACGCGCGAGCGGCTGTTCAGCCGGTTCGAACAGGCCGACGGCGGCATCACCCGCAAGTTCGGCGGGTCGGGCCTGGGCCTGTCGATCTGCCGCCAGCTGGCGGAAATGATGGGCGGCGATCTGGATTGCGAGAGCGAGCCGGGCAGCGGCGCGGCCTTCATCCTGACCCTGCCGCTAAAGCCATGCGCCGCGCCTCAGGCGGAAGAACCGGCCGGGGCGGCGCCGGAACACGCCGATGCTTCGCGCGCCGTGCGCGTCCTGGTCGCGGACGATCACCCGACCAACCGGCGCGTCATCGAACTGATTCTGGCGCAGACGCCCGCCAGGATCACAATGGCCGAAAACGGCGCCGAAGCGGTTGAGGCCTTCCGCGCCGACGCCTTCGATCTGGTGCTTATGGACATGCAGATGCCCGTCATGGACGGCCTGACGGCGACGCAGGAGATTCGCCTGCACGAGGCGGCGATGGGTCTGGCGCGCACACCCATCGTCATGCTGACGGCCAACGCCATGCCCGAACACGTGGCCGCAGGACGCGCGGCGGGCGCCGACCACCACCTGGCCAAGCCGTTCAATGCGGCGGAACTGCTGAGCCTGGTGGCCACGCCGACCGCCATCATCAAGGATCGGGCGCAGGCGGCGTAGGCGCCTTTCACAGTTGCGTCGCCGGTTCGATGCGTGTAATAGCCCGCGCTCTTGAATTCGAGGGTTCATGACCCCCGCCGCGCGGGCCCAGGGTTGGCGCGGCGTTTCTGTTGTTGTTGAGGCGAGCCACATGGCCGAGATCATTCTGAACGTGGACGTCCGCGATGGCGTCGGCACTGGCGGCGCCCGCGCTGCGCGTCGCGCCGGTTTCGTGCCGGGCGTCCTGTATGGCGGCGACAAGGCCCCCGTCGCCGTTTCGGTGAACGAGAAGGACTTCCGCAAGTCGCTCTACACCGGCAAGCTGCTGGGCCACCTGGTGACGCTGAAGTACGGCGAAGAGACCCAGCCCGTCATCGCCAAGGACGTTCAGTTCGACCCGGTTTCGGACCGCCCGCTGCACTTCGACCTGATGCGCGTCGATGAAAAGGCCCCGGTCAAGATCGAGGTTCCGGTTCACTTCCTGAACGCCGACGAAGCGCCCTTCGCCCGTCAGGGCGGTTCGCTGGAAGTCGTTCGTCACGCCGTGGAAATCCTGGTCCGCGCCGACCAGATCCCGGAAGAACTGGTCGTCGACCTGGCCAAGTCGCAGATGGGCGACACCATCCGCATCTCGGACATCACCCTGCCCAAGGGCGCGGAAGCCACCATCGCCGACCGCGATTTCGTGATCGCCACGATCAAGGTGTCCTCGGCCGCCCTGTCGGCCGCCGCCGACGAGGCCGCCGACGCCGAAGCCGCGCCGGTCGAGAAGACTGAAGGCTAAGCCTTCGTCTCTTCCACAAGATCACGCCCCGCCCGGCTCGCCGCGGCGGGGCTTTTCTTTGCCCGACGCACGCGGCATGAGGACCTCATGATCATCATCGCAGGCCTGGGCAATCCCGGGGGCAAATACGAGAAGAACCGGCACAACATCGGCTTCATGGCGGCCGACGAGATTTCGCGACGCTGGCGGTTCGGGCCGGAGCGGGCCAAGTTCCAGTCGATCATCGCCGAGGGCGACGTCGATGGAACCAGGGTGCTGCTGATGAAGCCCCAGACCTATATGAACGAGAGCGGCCGGGCGGTCGGCGAGGCGGCGCGCTTCTACAAGATCAAGCCCAGCGAAATCATCGTCTTCCACGACGAGATCGACCTGGCGCCCGGCCGTTTCCGCATGAAGACCGGCGGCGGGGCGGCGGGCCAGAACGGCGTTCGCAGCCTGATCAGCCATCTGGGCGCCGACTTCCGCCGCGCCCGCATGGGAATCGGCCATCCCGGCGAGAAGGAACTGGTCATGCCGCATGTGCTCGGCGACTTCCACAAGGCGGAACAGCCGTGGTTGAACGCCATGCTTCAGGCCTGCGCCGACGCCCTGCCCTTTGCGGTCGCCGGCGACGACGAACGCTATCAGGGCGAGGTCATGCGTCTGGCGCCCGCGCCCAAGTTCAGCCCGCGCCAGGCGGCGCGCGGCGAACTTTAGGCCGCCGCCCCGTCTTTCGCCGCCGGCCGAAAGGCCGTAGAGGCGGACCGTGACCCGATCCCAGGCCGACAACTGGTCGACTTCGAAATCGCTGGCCTTCCTGGCGGCGGTGTTCGCGCTCGTGATCGGCGCCCTGTTGCCGTTCGCGGCCCTGGCGGCAGTCCAGCCGGGCCATCCGCTGGTCATCTGCTCGGCCGAGGGACCACAGACGATCCAGTCGGGCGGCACGGACGGCCCGGTCAACAAACACGTGGGAGCCAAGTGCGCCGCCTGCGTCACCCCGCCCGTCGCCGCCCTGCCCTGCCCGCCGGCGCCCCGGCCCGCGCCGGTCATCCGAAGGTTCGAGACGGTCGTCTATGCGCCTGTCGGCATCAGCGCGCCGCCCCCGGCACGCGCGCCGCCGCGCCCGCCGTCCACCGCTCCGCCTCACGCCTGAAATCCAGACCGCCAGCCCGCGCCGGTGTCGTGCCTGCGCGACGTGTTTGTTCTGAACTTCAGGATTCCCATGTCTTCCAAGACGATCGCAGCGCCACCGCCGCTGCGCTCTGCTCAGCCGGGCGATTTATCCGGCGCCTATCGCGCGGTGTGGCGATGGCATTTCTACGCCGGCGTCTTCGTCATGCCCGTCCTGATGCTGCTGGCCCTGACGGGCGGCCTGTATCTGTTCAAGGACGAGATCGACGGCCTGGTCTATCGCGACATGATCCGCGTGCCGGTGGCCCAGGGTCAGGTCGCGCCCGAAATCTGGGCGGCCAGTGCAGCCAAGGCTGCTGGCGGCAGAGTGGCCAATCTGACTCTACCCGCACGGGCGGACGAGGCCGTCCGGCTTCGCGTGGATCGACCCGACGGCGTACAGAAGACGGTCTTCATCGATCCCCATACCGGGCGCGCGACAGGCGTGATCCCGGCGGGCGGCGTCATGGAGTTGGTCAAACGGTTGCACAGCCTCACGCTGCTGGGGCGGCCGTTCAACATTCTGGTCGAGATCGTCGCCGGCTGGACCATCATCCTGTTCGCCACCGGCCTGTATCTGTGGTGGCCGCGCGGGCGCGCCGTGGCGGTGTTCAGGCCGCTGACGACCGACAGCCGACGTCGGCCCTTCTGGCGCGACCTGCACGCCCTGACGGGGTTCTATGTCGGCGGGGTCGTGCTGTTCCTGGCGGTCACGGGCATGCCCTGGTCGGCGGTCTGGGGCGACCGGGTGATGGGATGGGTCAAGGAGACCGGCTGGGGCCGCCCGCCCGCCCCGGTCGCCGGGGCCTGGCAGCGCGCCCAGCACCATGACGCGCCGGTCGGCGCCGGCTGGACCATGGAGGGCATGGTCATGACCCACGATCACGCCGGTCACGGCGCCTTGACCCAGGTGATGCATGTCGCCGATGCGGCGGGTCTGGCCCGCCCCTATGCGATCAATATCCCGGCGAGCGAGGGCACGGCCTATACGGTCACGACCCAGGCACGGCGCGTCCAGGACAGCCGTTCGCTCTATATCGACGGGGCGTCGGGCCGGGTGCTGGGCGACATCGGCTATGACCAGTTCGGCGCGGGCGCCAAGGCCATCGAACTGGGTATCTACACCCACCAGGGCACACAGTTCGGGCAGGCGAACCGCATCGTCATGCTGCTGGGCTGCCTCGGCGTCTGGCTGGTGGCTGTCAGCGGCCTTGTCATGTGGTGGAAGCGACGGCCGCCCGACCTGTCGCGCCGCCGTCTGGGCGCCCCGCCCGCTCCGCCCGGGCCACGTGCGCGCGCCGCCGTCCTGGGCATCGTCCTTCCCCTCGCCATCCTCTATCCCCTGACGGGACTGAGCCTCATCGCGGCCGTATTGCTCGATCGAGCCATACGACTGATGATCGGCCGCCGTTCCGCCGCCTCCTGAAAGGCCTGACCCATGACCATCAAATCCGCCCTCGCCGCCGCGCCCGTTCTTCTTCTGGCCTTGACCGCCTGCAATCCGTCGGATCGACCCAGGACGCCCGACGACGCGGGACAGGCCGCCGCTGTCGTGGCCGACGACGCCTGGTGCCGTCCGTCGCCGAACGGCGCCAAGGCGGGGGGCTGCTACGTCACCCTGACGGCCGCGACCGACGACCGGCTGACCGGCGGCTCCACCCCCCGCGCTGGGATGCTGCAGGTTCACGAGATGAAAACCGAAAACGGCATGATGACCATGCGCGAAATGGCCCAGGGCCTGCCGTTGCCTGCGGGCGAAGCCGTCGCCCTGGCTCCCGGCGGGGCGCACCTGATGCTGATGGAGCTGACCGCCCCGCTGGTCGCCGGCGAAACCGTGCCCCTGACCCTGAACTTCGCCGACGCCGCGCCGGTGACGGTCCAGGCCAAGGTGCGTCAACCCGCGATGACGGGCATGGATCACGGCGCGCATTGAGTCCTTTTGAAGCGCGAGCCTGACAAACCCGTTCGAACGGGTTAAAGGCTCGCGCCTTCTCCAAGGAATACCCATGGCCCTTAAAGTCGCGATCGTCGGCCTGCCCAATGTCGGCAAGTCCACCCTGTTCAACGCCCTGACCAAGACGGCGGCGGCCCAGGCGGCCAACTATCCGTTCTGCACCATCGAGCCGAACACCGGCGACGTGGCGGTGCCCGAGGCGCGACTGAACGCCTTGGCCGAGATCGCGGGCTCCAAGGAGATCATTCCCGCGCGCATCACCTTCGTCGATGTCGCCGGCCTGGTGCGCGGCGCGTCCAAGGGCGAGGGTCTGGGCAACCAGTTTCTGGCCAACATCCGGGATTGCGACGCCGTGGCCTTCGTGGCGCGCTGCTTCATCGACGACGACATCACCCACGTCGAGGACCGTATCGACCCGATCGCCGATCTGGAGATCATCGAGACCGAGCTGATGCTGGCCGACATGGAAAGCCTGGAACGCCGCCGGCCCCAGTTGGAGAAACGCGCCAAGGGCGGCGACAAGGACTCGGCCCTGACGCTGAAACTGGTCGATCTGGCCCTGGCGCAGTTGAACGCCGGCAAGCCCGCCCGCACCGCCGAGGTGTCCAAGGACGACGCCAAGGCCTGGCATATGCTGCAACTGCTGACCGCCCTGCCCGCCCTCTATGTGTCCAACGTGGAGGAAGGCTCGGCCGACAAGGGCAACGACCTGTCCGACAAGGTCGCGGCCCGCGCCGCCAAGGACAACGCCAACTCGGTCGTCATCTCGGCCCAGATCGAATCCGAGATCGCCGTGCTGGACGACGAGGAGCAGAAGGAGTTCCTGGAGACCCTGGGTCTGGAAGAACCCGGCCTGAACCGTCTGATTCGTGAGGCCTACAAGCTCTTGGGTCTGCAGACCTATTTCACGGTCGGTCCCAAGGAGGCGCGCGCCTGGACCATCAATGTCGGCGACACGGCCCCCCAGGCGGCGGGCGTGATCCACACCGACTTCGAAAAGGGCTTCATCCGCGCCGAGACCATCGCCTTCGACGACTTCGTGGCCCTGCGCGGCGAAGCCAAGGCGCGCGAGGCCGGCAAGCTGCGCGCGGAAGGCAAGTCCTATGTCGTCAAGGACGGCGACGTGATGAACTTCCTGTTCAACTAGGCGGAGCGGCGGGAGGGGCGTCCCCTCCCTCCTTCTTCATTATCTTTTCCAGCGGATTGGCGGGGTCCGGCGCGCGCGGCGAGCCGGGGCAGCGCGCCAGCTTGGTCGTCAGCCTGTCGCGATCCATATAGGTCAGGGTCAGGACGTCGCCGGTCGTGCCCATGTAGACGCGTTCGTTCACGCGCCGACCCTGCGCCATGCAGGCCAGGGCGGCGAAATAGCCTGAACCCGCTTCGTCGATTCGGGCGATGTCGCAGTTATGGCCATAGGCGTCGAACCGCATCGGCGTGATGGTGATCGGACTGTCGGCGCCCTGCGGCCCGGCGCACCAGGCGGGATTGGCCGCCCACACCCCCACGAAACTGCGCGGGCCACGCCCCGCCAGGGACGACGGCCCAACGGCCTCCACCGGCTGCATGGCGTCAGGCGTTCGAAGCGGTGCGGCCGGTTCGGTGGGCGGATTGACCTGCTGATCGCCGCACGCGGACAGCAGGGCGAAGGCGGCGAGCGTCGGAAACAGGGCTGTTTTCATGTCACGACAACGCAACGGCAAAGGTTCGAGTTCAAATCATCACGCTCAATGCAGTTGATTCTAATAATCGTTCGCAGTACCACCGCGCCAACTATAAAGCGGGGCCATTGATGCGCACTCTCCTCCTCCTCTCCACCGCCGCAGCGGCCATCGGTTCGGCCCTGACCGTTCAACCCGTCCACGCCGAGGCGCCCCTTGCGGCCGCGCCTGCCGCTGAGGTCGATCCCGTCGTCGTGCTGGGCACCCGGTCGCGACGCCTGGCGTCCAACGTGCCCGGCACGGTCAGCGTTATCGACGCCGAGCAGATCGAGACCCTGCTGGCCACCGACATCAAGGACCTGATCCGGTTCGAGCCGGGCGTCAGCGTTCCGACCTCGCCCGCCCGTTTCGGCCTGGCTCTGTCGGGTGCGGGACGCGACGGCAACTCGGGCTTCACCATCCGCGGCATGGGCGGCGACCGGGTGCTGATCGTCAACGACGGCGTTCGCCTGCCCTCAGGCTTCTCATTCGGCGCCCAGGCGGTCGGGCGCGGCGGCTATAACGATCTGGACCTGATCAAGTCGGTCGAAATCCTGCGTGGTCCGGCCTCGGCTCTGTACGGTTCGGACGGCATCGCCGGCGCCGTGGCCTTCACGACCAAGGACCCGTCGGACTTCCTGGTCGGAGACCAAACCTTTGGCGCCCGCGCCCGCGTAGCGTACAACTCGGCCGATGAGGGCTGGACCGAGGGTCTGGCGGTGGCGGGCCGCTCGGGATCGTTCTCGGGCCTGCTGGCCTATACGCGTCGCGATTATCAGGAGACCGAGAACAAGGGATCGGTCGACGGTTTTGGCGCGCTTCGCACAGAAGCCAACCCTCAGGATTCCACCTCCAACGCCTATCTCGGCAAGCTGGTGTGGGAGGTGAACCCCACCCACACCCTGCGCCTGACCTACGACCATCTCGATTCCACGATGACCGGCGACGCGCTCAGCAGCCAGGGCACGACGACCGCAGTCCGTCTTGGACCGCCTATGGTGACGACCCGCACCACCGTCAATCAGGTCACGGCCGATGACGAGACACAGCGCGACCGCGTCAGCCTCGATTGGCGCTTTTCTGATTTCCTTGGCCTGAGCGACGGTTCGTTGTCCGGCTATTGGCAGGACTCGACGACCCGCCAGTACACCTTCGAGGACCGCGACATCTCCACCACGGTCGGCTCTGGTCCCACGACGACAGTCGCCAGCGACCGCGCCCGTGACACCACCTTCGACAACACCGTCTATGGTTTCGCGGCTCAGGGCTCGCGCGTCTTCAATCAGGGCGGCGCCGCCCAGCACCGCGTCACCTTCGGCGGCGACTGGTCGATGACGAAACAGGAAGGCGTGCGCGACGGCGTTGCCCCGCCGGTCGGCGAGACCTTCCCCATCCGCGCCTTCCCCAAGACTGAATACCAGTTGGCCGGCCTGTTCCTGCAGGACGAGATCGAGATGCTGGGCGGCGCGCTCAGCATCATCCCGGCGGTCCGTTACGACTGGTACGATCTGTCGCCCAAGGTGGACGCCCAGTTCCCGGCCGCCGCCTCGGGCCAGAGCGACGACCATATCTCGCCCAAGCTGGGCGTCGTCTATTGGACGGGCGCGCACCTGGGCGTCTTCGCCAACTACGCCCTGGGCTTCCGCGCCCCGTCGCCGATGCAGGTGAACAACTACTTCGAGAACCCCGTCTTCGGCTATCGCTCGATCCCGAACCCGAACCTGTCGCCCGAGACCAGCGAAAGCTTCGAGGCCGGTTTCCGTCTGCGCGATATCGACGTGGCCGGCGGCAAGATGCGCCTGAACACCACCGCCTTCGCCACCCACTACGACGATTTCATCGACCAGGTGTCCGTCAGCGGCAGCGGCGTCCCCGGCGTCGATCCACTGGTCTATCAATACGTCAACCTGACCGAAGTCGATATCAAGGGCCTGGAAGCCCGCGCGGACATCTATTGGGACAATGGCTTCAGCCTGATCGGCTCGGCCGCCTATGCCGAGGGCGAACAGACCACCGGAGGCCGCCGCACCGAACTGGGCAGCGTCGATCCGGTGAAGGTGGTCGCGGGTCTGAACTACGCCGCGCCGTCGGGCGTCTGGGGCGGGTCGGCGACGGTCACCTGGTCGGGCAAGAAGGATCAGGCGACCTATAATCTGTCGTGTGGGACGACCTGCTATTTAGGCGACAGCTTCACGCTTCTGGACCTGACCGCCTATTGGAACGTGACGGAGCGGGCCACACTGCGGGCCGGCGCCTTCAACGTCTTCGACGAGACCTATGGCTGGTGGAGCGACGTGCGCGGTCTGTCCACCACCTCGGCTATCAAGGACGCCTATACCCAGCCGGGCCGCAACTTCGGCGTCTCGCTGACCCTTCGCCTGTGATCGTCATGCCCGCCAACAAAGCCAAAAAGGGTCGCCCCATGCGCGCCATTCTGATCGCCGCCGCCCTGTTGACCTCGACGGCGCCCGCCGCCCTGGCTCAGCAGGCCGCTGCGCCCGCCGCCGCAGCAGCGCCTGCACCTGCGCCGGCCAACGCCTTCGAACGGGATCGCCAGTCGATCCTGGCCCAGGCGGGCCAGTACCGCGTCCACTTCGACATGCGCGAGAATGTCAGCTTCCGCGCCGACTACGACCCGCTGGAGGAGAAGCTGTCCGGGGGCAGCGAGATCGTGCGCGTCGTCTATGACAAGGGCGACAAGATCAGTCTGCAGCACATCCTGGTCATGGAACATGAAGGCCAGACCATCGTGGTCAAACACTGGCGCCAGGACTGGGCCTATCAGCCTGCAACCGTCCTGACCTATGCGGGGCCGAGCCAGTGGACGCTGACGCCGGTTCCGGCGGATCAACGCGCCGGCGCCTGGTCCCAGACGGTGTGGCAGACCGACGATTCGCCCCGCTATGGCGGGGTGGGCCATTGGACCTATGACAACGGCCTGTCGGCCTGGACGTCGAACCCGACCTGGCGGCCGCTGGCCCGCCGGGACGCCGTGCGCAACCCGGTCTATGACCGCTATCTGGGCACGAACCGCCACATCCTGAAGCCGGACGGCTGGGTCCATATCCAGGACAATATGAAGATGTCGGGCAAGGCCGGCGGCGAACCCATCGCCATCGTCCAGGAAGACGTCATCAACACCTATGACCGCACCACCGGCTACTCCCCACGGGCGGGCGACGAGTATTGGGCCAAGACGCAGGGCTTCTGGGCCGCCGTTCGCGACGCCTGGGACGCAGCCGTCGCGGCGCATGACGGCATCCATCTGGAAGAGGTCGGAGACACCGGCTCCGTCACCGGCACGCCCCTGATGGACCTGGCGCAAGAGGTCGCGGACGGAAAGACCGCCGAGGCCGCCGCCATCGCCCAGGCGCGCAGCTTGATCGAACAGGCCACGACACCCCGCTGACCCTCCCCCTCAGCGCGGCTGACTGCAGCGGCGGCCGGATGACCGGCCGCCGTTTTTTTATCATCAGCTCAGAACGACCCGACCATTCTCCATGCGGAAGGCCACGCCCGTGCGCTGAAACAGGCGAGCGATCACGGCGGACGGATCGCCCGCGCCCTGGTCCAGCAACCGCTCAACGTCGCCGCGCAGCGAGGGATCGCGCGATACACGGGTCAGGCCGCTCAGCCATTCCTCGCGGCTCAGAACACCGTCGGGCTGGCGCAGCAGCGGCTTCAGAAAGTCGAACCAGTCGCCGCCCGTCCGCTGGCGTTGCGCGCCCTCGGCCGCCAGGGCGAAGACGGCGCCGCACGCATAATAGGCGCGGTGTTCGCCGCGCTCGCCGGCCTGGGCCACCGGCTTGGTCGCCAGATTCACACAGTCATCCACCTCCGACTGCAACTCCTTGCGGTCGTCATAGGTCGTGTCCAGATGCTTCAGCGCCCGCACCGCCATCAGGTCGGCGCCGCCCTCGGTGATCCAGGCCTCGTCGGCGAACTGATAGCGGACGGTCTGACCCAGCCAGAAATGCGCGGCCTCATGGCCGATGAACCAGCGTGACCGCTCGCGCACCTCGGGCTGAGCCGTGGTCACGCCTCGTCCCTCGAACGACATGACGATCAGGCCGGGCAGGACACTGCCGCTCATGCTGGTCATCCGCTCGGTCGGACCGTTCCACGCCACCATGACGATCGGCGTGTCGCCGCCGGAGCCGGGCGCACCCAGACGCGCACTATAATATTGGCCGACACGCGGCGCGAAATCGCGGATCTCCTCACCGATCCACGGCGGCAGGTTCGGATCGATCACGGTCGACAGCCCCTCGCCCGCCGTCACTGTCGCCTCGCCCAATAAGACATAGCTGCGCTCGTCGATCGTGGTCAGGGCCTCCCGTCGGCGACCATTGAACAGCACCGGCCCGCTGTCGTCGCGCCAGGTCACCCTCGAGGGTCCGCCATCCAGCGTCACGCGGTTCAGGTCGTCCGGCATCTCCTGCGCCGCCTGCACCGACGGCAGGGCGAAGACATCCAGTTGCCGCGTCGGCAAGGCGACGGCCCCGTTCGAGAACACCAGAGTCCGATATTCGGCCTCCAGATCCACCGCCTTCGGCTGGACCCGGAAACGCACGTCGCGTGGCACGGGGCCGCCGTCGGTGCTGCGGAGGATGTCGTAATAGCCGCGTCGCTCCATCACCACGCCCGGCGTCTGGACCGTCCACTGCCGGGGACGCCAGGGCTGACGCGAATCCGTTTCCAGCGCCGAATCTCTGAAGGCCCAGACCATCACGTCGCGTCCGAAACGATAGTCGATGGTCAGATGGTCGGCGTCGCGGGTCACCGTCACCTGGGGTCCGCTTTCGTCTTGAACGGCAGGCCGCGCCGTCATCGGCCCTGCAGCGCAGGCGCCGCTCATCAGAACGGCGGTCAGGACAGCGGATGAAGCGAAGGCGTGGGCGCGCAAGGGCGATCTCCTGAAGATACGGTCGGCGCAAAGCCTAGCCGTCGTCAACGCGCCGCGTCAGCTTACGGTTTCGTCAGGTTCCGGCCCGTTCGAGAGCGCGCCCCGCAGCCGCGATCTCGCCGGCCATGACGGCCTTCAGCCGCTCGGGCGCCAGGATCGACGCCTGTTCGCCCCAGGTGAACAGGTGCCACGCCAGTTCCCGCATCCCCGAGGCGCGAAACCGCACGATGACGCCGCCGTCGGCCTGATCCTCGAAGCTCTGTGTCGGGTGCCAGCGCCACCCCCGGGCCTCGGCCGCGCCTTCCGGGGCGATGCGGATGACCACATCCTCGATCTCGTCCTGATAGATGCCGAACGACTGGCTGGCGAAGACCGCCAGGTCGAAATCGGCGGGCGGGACGGCCAGGCCGTCCTGCGGCGCGACATGGCTCATCCGGTCCAGACGGAAGGTCTGGATGCGGCCGGTCTCGCGGTCGGCGGCGACCAGATAGTTGGCCCGCCCGAACATGACGCCGCAGGGCGCCACGCTGCGCCGACGCGGCTCGGCCCCCGGTCGGGAATAGGTGAAGCCCAGCGGCTGCTGCGCCAAGACGGCTCCGCGAATGGCCGTCAGCATGGCCTCGTCCGCCGAGGGGCGCGGGCCGGCCTGAACAGCGATGGTCTCGGCCCGCACCAGGGCCTCCAGATCCGGCGCCATCCGGTTCAGGGTGGTGGACCGCATCGCCGCCTTCAGCTTGCGCTCCAGGGCCTCCAGCGCCGCCGCACGCGCGGGTTCGCCCGCCGCGCGCAGGGCGGACGCCGCCTTGGTCAGCTCCAGCATCTCGGTGGCCGTCGGCGCCTGCTCGAACGCCGACAGGCCGCCACGAATGCGCCAGCGCTTGGACGGCGGATCGGAAACCTCCTCGGCCTGGGGGAACAACATCAGCACGGCGTCGCGCATCCGTTCGGCGGTGCGGCGGCCCGTGCGCATGTCGCGCGCCATCTCGTCCAGCGACAGCCCCTCGGCGCTGGCGGCCATCCGCCGCGCCAGCTCGATCACCATGGCCGCCTTGTCGTGTCTCACCGCGTTTCCTGAATGCTACGTCCGTTTCTGACGCAACAGTGGTGCAAAACATCATCATCGACAAGAGGCCCCCGCTTCCAGGAGATCGTCACATGGCCCGCTTTCAACCGACCGTCGCCGTCAACGCCAGCCGCTACATCATCGTGCCCTGCGAGGCGGACGGATCGTCCGACCTGGCGGTGATCTGGGACCGACTGGAGGAACAGGTGGTCGACGTCATCTCGGCCGCCGCCAGCCATCGCTATTCCGACGAGGATCTGCTGTGGGACGAAGGCCGCGCCGCCGAGGCCGCGCCCGAATGGCGGATGGCCGCCTGATCGTTCAGGCCGTCTTGGGCTTGGTCCAGCGGTCGATCATCCGCTGGGCCGGCTGTTCGACCAGCCGGTGCGCGACCACGGCGACCGCGACGATCAGGCCGAACATGGCGATGGCGAACAGGTCGTTCAGCCATACCGAGCCGAAGTCGATGCGCCGACCGTTCGGCAGCCAGTGCAGCTTTCGCCCGACGATCAGCATGACCGTCAGCAGGAACATATGGACCATGTAGATGGCGAAGGACCACCGCCCCAGCGTCACCAGCGCCGGCCGGTCCAGCAGCCGCGACACGGCCCCGTCCTCGCCCGCGAAGACCCAGACCAGCAGGACGAAGACCAGGGTGACGGCCACCGTGATCGGCCCCGTCGCCCAGCCGATGAAGACGCAGGCCGCGATCACTGCGGCGATCTCCAGCCCCGTGGCCGCTGCGCCTTTCAGCCGTGGAATACGGCTCCACAGGCCCTGAAGCAGACAGCCCAGGAAGAAGCCATAGACGGCGCGCGGCACGGCGAAGTCGAACGTCGTATTCATCCAGCGCCGGGCGTAGGTCAGAACCAGCAGGCCGCCTATGATCGCCAGGACCAGGCCGATCCAGCGGAACCGCCGGGGCGCGATCAGCACCAGTCCGGCGAAGATCATATAGCAGGCCCATTCCGCGCTCAGCGTCCAGGCCGGTCCGTTCCAGGTCAGATAGGGATGGACATGCCAGGCCTGGATCAGCGCCAGATTGGTGAAGATGGCCTCGACCGAGCGATCACGCGTGAACGGCGCCGCCCCGTCGAAATGAAAGACCAGCCGCGCCAGCTCCAACCCCACGAAGGCGCCCAGCATCAGCAGATGCAACGGCCAGATCCGCCCGAACCGGCGCACCATGAACCGCCCCGCGTCCCGTCCCGACTTCAGGCGCTCGCCATAGGCATGGGCGATGACGAAGCCCGACAGCACGAAGAAATAGTCCACGAACAGATAGGCGTGCTGGATGAAACCCCAGTCCCGCCAGTGACTGGCCACCGGCATATGGAACATCACCACCAGAATGGCGCAGACCCCGCGCAGGGAGTCCAAGGCTTCAAATCGCTGATGTCCGACCGTCTTCACGAGCGCGTGATATCGGGTCTGAAAGCGTTGCGATAGAGGGCTTGAGCGGCGGCGCTGCTAGGGTGCGGGAGTCACGCGGGCGACGGTCGCCTCGCGCCAGGCGCCGTCGCGATACTGGATGCGTAATCCCCCCGACCAGGGGACCTTCGCCATCAGGTTTGTGGTCCGTCCCTTTCCGAAAATCTCATAGGACGCATCGGCGCTCAGAGGCGTCGGCGGCGACTCGACGAGAAATCCGCGCGGCGTCTCGCCATAGACGATCTGGCCAACCCTCGCACATCGCACGCCAACCGCGCGCAAGGTCCACAGGGACTGCCCAGGCGCGGCGACGTCGCGGACGTCAAGATAATCCACGCAAGCCTCGCGGCCGTCATAGAACCCCACCACGGGTCGGTCCAATCCGCCGGAAATCGTCAGGCTCATCATGGCGGAACAGGCCGCGACGGCGAAAACCGCCACAAAGACCGCGAGCTTGGGAAGCGAAGCCTTCACAGCCCCTTCACGATCCCCTCGACCATCTTCTTGGCGTCGGCGAACAGCATCATGGTGTTGTCGCGGAAGAAAAGCTCGTTCTCCACGCCCGCATAGCCTGACCCCATGCCGCGCTTGATGAACAGGACGGTTCCCGCCTTCTCCACGTCCAGGATCGGCATGCCGTAGATGGCGGACGTCGGGTCGGTCTTGGCCGCCGGATTGGTCACGTCATTGGCGCCGATGACGAAGGCGACGTCGGCGGTGGCGAACTCGGCATTGATGTCCTCCAGCTCGAACACCTCGTCATAGGGGACATTGGCCTCGGCCAGCAGAACGTTCATGTGGCCCGGCATCCGGCCCGCGACGGGGTGGATGGCGTATTTCACCTCGACGCCCTCTTCCTTCAGCTTGTCGGCCATTTCGCGCAGGGCGTGCTGGGCCTGGGCCACCGCCATGCCGTATCCGGGCACGATGATGACCTTGGAGGCGTTCTTCATGATGAAGGCCGCGTCCTCCGCCGAGCCCTGTTTGACGGGGCGCGTCTCCTTGGCGCCGGCAGGACCCGCCGCCGCATCGCCGCCGCCGAACCCGCCCAGGATGACCGAGATGAAGCTGCGGTTCATGCCCTTGCACATGATGTAGGACAGGATCGCCCCTGACGACCCGACCAGGGCGCCGGTGATGATCAGGGCGATGTTCTCCAGCGTGAAGCCCAGGGCCGCCGCGGCCCAGCCGGAATAGGAGTTCAGCATCGACACCACGACGGGCATGTCGGCGCCGCCGATGGGGATGATCAGGGTCGCGCCCAGGATCAGCGCGATCAGGAAGACGCCCCAGAACGCCCAGGTCGCCGCGCCGGCCGTGCCGATCAGAATACCGATCAGGAAGACCAGACCCAGCGCCAGGCCGACGTTGATCAGGTGCCGCGCGGGCAGGATGATCGGCGCGCCCGACATATTGCCGTTCAGCTTGGCAAAGGCGATGACCGAGCCGGTGAAGGTGATGGCCCCGATGGCCACGCCGAGCGACAGTTCGATGATCGACAGGGTCTTGATGCCCGCGCCGTCGTCGGACAGGATTCCGAACGCCTCGGGCGCATAGATGGCCCCTATGGCGACCAGACAGGCGGCCATGCCGACCAGGCTGTGGAAGGCGGCGACCAGTTGCGGCATGTCGGTCATGGCGACCCGCTTGGCGATCAACGCCCCCGCGCCCCCGCCGACGATGACGCCGCCCGTGATCAGGGCCAGGGTCACGGGGTCCAGCGCCCCGGTCGTGCCCAGCGTCAACAGGGTCACGCCGATGGCCAGGGCCATGCCGATCATGCCAAAGGTATTGCCCTGACGGCTGGTCTCGGGGCTGGACAGCCCCCGCAGCGACAGAATGAACAGGACACCCGAAACCAGATAGGCCAGTGCGGCCAGCGATGCGTTCATCACGCCCCTCCCCTCAAGACGTGCGCGCCAGCCGCCACAGGGCGGCGGCGATGAACAATGGACCAATGAAGAACAGGGCCCATTCGAAAACCCCCAGCGGCCGGTCCTGCGTCACCACGCGGACCAGAATGGCCGAAAAAACCAGGGCGATGCCGCAGTCGTGCAACCGCTGGCGCTTGATCGGAACCTTGGTCCCGAACCAGCCGTACAGCCACAGGCCGAACCCGACGCCGGTGGCGATCCACGATCCGGTGACGGCGATCTGGGCGGCGTCGGTCATGCCGCTGGCCAGAATGTCAGACGCCGCTCACGCGCGGCCTTCACCCCATAATAGAGGGCGGCAAGCGCACTGAAGGCGAAGATGCCGGCAATCAACCGATCCCCCGCCAGAAAGAAACGATAGGTCTGCCAAAGCCACAGCCCACCGACGACGGGATAGCTGAGCAGTCCTGCCGCCAGAAACAGCCAGCGTCGCGCGGGCGCATCCGTCCGTACGCCGACAGCCGCCAGCAAGACTGCTGCGAACATCGAAAGGGCGGCCGTCGTCATGATCCACCCCGTGGTCATTTCGACACCTGCGGCGCGGACCGCTCCTTCTTCTTGTACATGGCCAGCATCCGGCGCGTGACCATGAAGCCGCCGAAGATGTTGACGCTGGCCAGGGTGACGGCGACGACGCCGGCGCCCTTGGCGATCCAGGCGCTGGGGCCGGTCGCATCGCCCGACACGGCCGCCGCCGCGATCAGGCCGCCGACGATGATGACGCTGGAAATGGCGTTGGTCACGGCCATCAGAGGCGTGTGCAGCGCAGGCGTCACCGACCAGACGACATAATAGCCGACGAAGATCGCCAGCACGAAGATGGCCAGGCGGAAGACGGTGGGATCGACGTGTTCCATCAGTTTGTTCCCTTCAGACCTTCATGCACGACAGCCCCGCCGTGGGTGACGACCGACGCCTTCAGGATTTCATCCTCCAGATCGACGTTCAGCGCGCCGTCCTTGACCATCAGCCCGACGAAGGCGGTCAGGTTGCGGGCGTACAGGGCGCTGGCGTCGGCGGCGATGCGGCCGGGCAGGTTGGACCAGCCGACGATGGTGACGCCGTTCGGGGTGGTCACGACCTCGTTCAGTTTCGAGCCTTCGACATTGCCGCCCGCCTCGACCGCCAGATCGACGATGACCGATCCGGGCTTCATCGAGGCGACGTGGGCGGCGGTCAGCAGGATGGGCGCGGCGCGGCCGGGGATCAGGGCGGTGGTGACGACCACGTCCTGCTTGACGATGTGGGTGGCGGTCAGTTCGGCCTGTTTGGCCTGGTATTCGGCCGACATGGGCTTGGCGTAGCCGCCGGCGGTCTGGGCGTTCTTGAACTCCTCGTCCTCGACGGCCAGGAATTTGGCGCCCAGCGATTCCACCTGTTCCTTGGTGGCGGGACGGACGTCGGTGGCGGTGACCACGGCGCCCAGACGCCGCGCGGTGGCGATGGCCTGCAGCCCCGCGACGCCCACGCCCATGATGAAACATTTGGCGGCGGCGACGGTGCCGGCCGCCGTCATCATCATCGGGAAACCCTTGCCATAGGCGTTGGCCGCCTCGATCACCGCGCGGTATCCGGCCAGGTTCGCCTGTGACGACAACACATCCATCACCTGGGCGCGGGTGATGCGCGGCACGAACTCCATGGCGAAGGCGGTGGCGTTGGCGCCGGTCAGGGCCTCGACCGCCGCCTTGTCGCGCCAGGCGTCCAGCATGGCGATGACGATGGCGCCGGGCTTCAGCGCGCTGGTTTCCTGGGCTGTGGGGCCGCGCACCTTCAGCACGATGTCGGCCCCGTCCAGCACCGCGCGTGTGTCCGGCTTCACCACCGCGCCGGCGGCGACATAGTCCGCGTCGGCGATGGATGATCCAAAGCCCGTTCCGGCCTCGACCGTGACGGTCGCGCCCAGAGCGATCAATTTCTTGACCGTCTCGGGCGTGACGGCGCAGCGCGTCTCGCCTTCGCGGCGCTCCCGAGTGACGGCGATAGAGACAGCCAAGCGAATCCCCTCGTTCTTGTGGTTGAACAAAGGTTAGGCCGTTCTGGCGCAAGCCGTCAAAGCACGGTTATGCCAAAGCTTGGCGAGACCCGGCGATTTCCGTCCGCGAAAGACGCGAACGGCGCACGGGATCGATCAGTGTGCGGCGTCAGGCTTGGACTTCAAGGCCACAAAGCCCACCCCGCCCAGGACGATGGCGCCCAGGGCCGCCATCATGAAGCTGCCGCCCGGATGGAACCACAGCGTCAGGAAGACCAGCAGCACGGCGATGGCCAGACTGCCCCATTTGGCCAGGGTCAGGAACAGGCGGTAGGTCGAGATCTGCTCACGCACCTCCATATGGCCGCGCATATAGCTGTGTGCGTCGGCGTCCGCAGGACCTGTGGCGGTGTGGTCGTGGTCGGCCATGGCGTCTTCCCCTCGTCGTTCGTTGTGCGGGACTATACCGACGCCGTCGCGCGGCTCAAGCCCGGCTGGTCAGCCGTATTCAGCCCAGGGCCTCGAACTGATCCACCAGCCGTTCCAGACGCTGGCAACCCACGCTCCAGAAGGCCGGTTCGCGTGGGTCCAGGCCGAACGGCTTAAGCGCCTCGACATAGGTCCTTGACCCACCCCCGGCCAGCAGCTGGCGATACAGCGGCGTAAAACCCGTCGGATCGCCGCGCCGCGCCTCCATCAAGGCCGCCACCAGCAGATCGCCGAAGGCATAGGCATAGACGTAGAAGGGCGAGTGGACGAAGTGGCTGACATAGGCCCACCAGTGTTCGTAGCCGGGGTTCAGCTTGACCGCCGGCCCCAGCGAGGCGCCCATCTCCTCCAGCCACAACTGGTTGATGCGCGGCTGCGACACCTCGCCCTTCAGCCGCTCGTCGTGGAATCGCGTCTCGAACCTGTGGAAGGCGATCTGGCGGACGACGGTGTTCAGCCCGTCCTCGATGCGGCCCGCCAGCAGACCGCGCTGCTCGGCCTTGGGCGCGGTGGCCAGCAACCGGTCGAAGGTCAACCCCTCGGCGAAGATCGAGGCCGTCTCGGCCAGGGTCAGCGGCGTGTCGGCCAGAAGCGTGCCCTGATCCGCCGCCAGCGTCTGGTGGACGCCGTGACCCAGTTCGTGCGCCAGGGTCAGGACGTCGCGCCGCTCGCCCATCCAGTTCAGGAAGACGTAAGGGTGGCGGTCGGCGGTGACGGGGTGGGCATAGGCCCCCGACTGCTTGCCCGCCCGCGCCCGGCCGTCGATCCACGGTCTGTCGAAGAAGCCCCCGGCCCGCTCGGCGAACTCACCGCCCAGGTCCGAGAAACTGTCCAGCACGATTTCGCGCCCCTGGCTCCAGGTGAAGGCGCGTGGGGCGGTGGTCTCGATGGGCGCGTTGCGGTCCCAGTGATCCAGCCGCGTCTTGCCCATCGCCTTGGCCTTCAGCGCATAATAGCGGTGCGACAGGCGCGGATAGGCGGCGGCGACGGCCTCGGCCATGGCGTCGACCGCCTCACCGTCAACCTCATTGCCCAGATGCCGGCTGTCGGCGGGACGTTTGAAGCCGCGCCAGCGATCCTCCATCGCCTTGTCGGCGGCGACGGTGTTCAGCACCAGCGCCAGGGTCGGCGCGCGGGCCGCCAGGGCTTCCGACAGCCCCTCGGCGGCGGCCTTGCGACGCGCCGGCTTGGCGTCCGACAGACGGTTCAGCGCCTCGGCCAGCGTCAGGTTCTCGCTGCCAGCCTTTGCGCGCAAGGCGGCCAGCTGCTCGTCGAACAGGCGCGGCCATTGGGCCGTGATCGGGCCGCGCTCGGCGATGAAGGTCTCAAGCTCGGCCGACAGTTCGTGCGGCTTCATCGCCCGCACCCGACGCAGCCACGGCCGCCAGCGCGCGGCGCCCGCGTGGGCGGCCAGCGCCGCCTCCAGCCGCGCGTCGTCGATCTGGTTGATCTCCAGCGTCAGCCAGACGGTGGGGGTGGCGATGGCGGTGATCTTCTCGCGCACATCCGCCTCGAACCCCTGAGCGGCCGCATCGTCGCGCGCGGTCGAGGCCGACAGAAAGGCGTAGGCGCCCAGCGCCCCCAGCACGTCCGAAGCCTGCTCATAAAGCCCGACAGCCTGGTCAAGCCGCGCCCCGAGAGCGCCCGCATCCGCCTCTGCGGCCAGTCGCCCCTGCAACGCGTTCAGGGCGTCGACCAATCCCCTGGCCTTTTCCAGATCCGCGCCGACCCGCGCATCGTCGCGCGATGCATAGAGGTCGGTCAGGTCCCACAGCGGGGCTTCGGCGTTCGGCGTCTTGAAGGGCGCGTTCATGGTTTATGTTTTGGAGACTGCCCGCCACAGATGCAACGTCCGAAAGACGCCAGACCCATTTCGGCGCGTGCTCTACATCCAGGTTCATGACCTGGCGCATTCGATCCCTCCCCTTCACTCCGTTCGAACCGATGTTCGCGCTCGACGACGCCGCCCTATCGGCGCAGGGCGCGCGTCGCATGACGGCGACCCACGCTCACGCCGCGCCCTGCAGGGTCAGTCTGACCGACGCGGCCGTCGGCGAAACACTGCTTCTGACGAACCGCCCGCACATCGACGACCCCGCCTCCCCCTATCGCGGCGCCGGCCCGATCTTCGTTCGCGAGGGGGCGCTTCGCGCCCATCCTGAGCCTGGCGATGCGCCGGACATGCTGACGCGTCGACTGCTGTCGGTTCGCGCCTATGACGCCGACTGGATGATGGTCGAGGCCGATGTGGTGGACGGCGCGCGATTGAGCGAGCAGCTCGATGCCTGGTTCACCCGGGCGGATGTGCGCGAAATCCATGTGCACACGGCCAGGCGCGGTTGCTACATGGCGGCGGTCGAGCGTTGCTGAGACCCTTCGCCTGACGTGGAGAGCCTTGCCATCCCGCGTTAGACCGGCTCCATCGCCGATCAGACGCATCAGGCTATCGGGTGCGACGCCGCCGACCGAGGTTAACGCGACGCTCACCACGCCCTCTCACCCGATTTTCACCTCGCCGGCCTAGAAATCGTCCCGAAACGATCCATCCCGACAGGATGGGCGAAAGCGCAAGGGACTGCTCCATGGCCAAGACCATACTGGTCGTCGACGACGATCCGACCCAGCGCCGGCTGATCCAGGCGGTGCTGGAACGGGACGGATACGCCGTCGTCCATGCGGCGAGCGGCGGCGAGGCCATCGACCGGATGACGCAGGGCGGCGGGGCGGACCTGATCCTGCTGGACATGGTGATGCCCGAGATGTCGGGCCTGGAATGCCTGGCCGAACTGCGCAGCGCGGGCGTCGCCGAGCCGGTGATCGTGCTGACCGCCAATGGCGGCATCGACATGGTGGTCAAGGCCATGCAGGCCGGGGCCCAGGACTTCTTCGTCAAGCCGGTGGGGCCGGAACGGCTGTTGATCGGGGTGCGCAACGCCCTGCAGATGAAGCGGCTGACGGCCGAGGTCGGGCGCCTGACCAAGCGCGCCCAGGGCCGCACCAGTTTCGACGACATCGTGGGCGACAGCGCGCCGATGCGGATGGTCAAGGCGCTGGGCGCCCGCGCCGCCAAATCCTCGATCCCCGTCCTGATCACCGGCGAGAGCGGCGTCGGCAAGGAGGTCATCGCCCGCGCCCTGCATGGCGCCAGCGACCGGGCCGGCAAGCCTTTCGTGGCCGTCAACTGCGGCGCCCTGCCCGCCAATCTGATCGAATCCATCCTGTTCGGACACGAGAAGGGCGCCTTCACCGGCGCGGTCGACAAGACCCTGGGCAAGTTCCGCGAGGCGGACGGCGGCACCCTGTTCCTGGACGAGATCGGCGAACTGCCGCTGGACATGCAGGTCAAGCTGCTGCGCGCCCTTCAGGAAGGCGAGATCGACCCGGTCGGCGGCAAGCGCCCGGTCAAGATCGACGTCCGCATCGTCTCGGCGACCAATCGCGACCCGGCCCAGCAGGTCAAGGACGGCGCCTTCCGCGAAGACCTGTTCTATCGCCTGAACGTCTTCCCGATCGAGGCCCCGTCGCTGCGCGACCGCCGCGAGGACATTGCGGCCCTGGTCGACCATTTCATCGCCCGCTTCAACGCCGAGGAGGGCAAGCGGATCGCCGGCTGCGCGCCCGAGACCCTGGCCCTGCTGCAGGGGTTCGACTGGCCCGGCAATGTGCGCCAGCTGGAGAATGCGGTGTTCCGCGCCATCGTGCTGGCCGACGCGCCCTTCCTGCAACCGCACGATTTCCCTGCCATCTCGGGCGTCGCCGCCCCCATGCCGGACGCCAGCCCCCTTCACGCCGCAACGTTCGCCAACGCTCAGACCGAAGCGGCGGGCGGCGGCGAGCAACCGATCCGAATCCTGGACGACCGCGGCCATCTGCGGACGCTGGAAGAGATCGAGCGCGACCTGATCCAGCACGCCATCGAGGTCTATGCCGGCCACATGAGCGAGATCGCACGGCGCCTCGGCATCGGCCGCTCGACCCTGTACCGCAAGGTCCGAGAACAGGGCCTGGAAGGTCAGTTGAAAGAGGCGGGCTGAGATCGTGTCGGCGGCGCGCCGTAACGGTTCGGCGTCTTTTTGCTATCGAGCACAAGCAGAATGATGAGACCGATCAGACTGGCCATATAGAGCAGGTTGTTGAGGAACAACAACATGAACAGGCCAATGTCCGGCGCCTCCTGCGCCATGAACCTCGTCATCACGACGGGAAAGGCGGTCAAGCCGATCATCAGGAAAACGGCGGGCGGAAGCGCCCAATAGCCTGGCCTGCCGACATCATGAAGACGACGCGTCACGGCGGCGGCCAACAGGATGACGGTCACTGCTGCGCCTATCCTCACGACGGCGAAGAACGGCCCCATGTCCGGCATGAACGACGCATCGTGAATCTCGACGGAATAGCGACCTGGACTGCTGACAACCGTGGCCGCCTCGGGATTTGTCGCTGCTAGCGTCGATGCCTGTTCAAATACGGCGTTCATCGTCGGGATCATGCCCAGCCACAGCCCGACGAAGGACAGTCCGACCACGGTCAAGGCATAGGGCCAGAAATGGGATCGCCTGTCCCGCCCCTTGAAATCCATCAGGCGTCGGAAGCCCGTTAATATGGCGCGCATCAATCTTCCCCCGTTGTGTCCCCGTCATCCTGAGGTCGATTCGAGCCTGCCGTCTCGCCGCGTCCCCACCGGCGCCTGGGTTGTTCGCCCTTCGCCTTGGCGGTGATCTCCTTCAGCTTGCGGCCCTGCATGGCGGACAGGGCCTGGCCCGGCGCGCCTTTTTCGGGGTCCGCGAAGGCGCGGCCGTGGGTTTTCACCCGCTCGCCGACCGAATCGAGGAACTCACCTTCCCATTCAGACAGCGAAACGCCCGCCTGCTCTGCCGAGCGGCGGGCGCGTTTCAAGGCGTTCAAGGCCGCGCGCTGGGCGGCCTTGCGCTGGGCTTCAAAGGGGCTTGGCGGCGGTTTTCGCTTCAAGCCCAGTCAGCCTCAGATCTCGCCCAGAGCCGACATATAGAGGTCCAGAATGGCGTCCTCTTCCTGGCGTTTGGCCTTGTCCTGTTTGCGGATGCGGATGACCTTGCGCAGGATCTTGACGTCATAGCCCTCGCCCTTGGCCTCGGCGAAGACCTCCTTCATGTCGGTCATGACGGCCTGCTTGTCCTCTTCGAGGCGTTCCAGCCGCTCGATGATGGTGCGCAGGCGCCCTTGCGCCGTCGAGGTGAGAACGTCGGGACCACCGTCGAACGAAGCGTCGTCAGCCATGGGGAGTACTCCAGAAATCAGGCGCGGACGCTAACCATGCCGGGACGCACGGCTCAACCGCGAACACGAAAAAGGCCGCGGACAAAATCCGCAGCCTGTGGATCGTCAGCAAGACGCTGCACGCGCGCCGCCAGAAGCGACGCGCAGGCCCGTCCGCTTAGCCCTGCTTGGCCTTGAAGCGCGGGTCGGTCTTGTTGATGACGAAGACGACGCCCTTGCGACGCACGACCTTGCAGTCGCGGTGGCGGGTCTTCAGGGACTTGAGCGAGCTACGGACCTTCATGGTCGGACGTCCTGAGAGAAACCAATAAGAAAGCCGCTGACCCGGTCGGATCGCGGCGGAGGCGGTCGTATAGAGAGAGGGGTTCGGAACGTCAACCCGCCAAAGGCCGAAACCGCATAAAACCCAGGCCCCGCCTGCTCAGGCGCCATACTTCAGCACCGTGCTCAAGCAGCCCAAAGGGCGGCAGCACGCTCAAATCCGTGCTCAAGCAGCCCAAAGGGCGGTAGCACACAAAAAAACTGGAGGCCTGACCTCCGAATCGAACGGAGGGTTTACGGGGTTGCACGCCCGTTGCGTCGCCACTCCGCCATCAGGCCGTCAGAGGACGGTGCGATGATAGGCCGCAGGCATTAAGGCGTCGACCAAAAACACAGTTAACGACGCCGACGCGCGAATGACAAGGCAACGCTTTCGCCTCAAAGGCGCTTTATGGGGCCGTGAACCCGGCATTCGCGCGGATGTCATTTCACGGCTGACCCTGGGGGCCCTAGTTTGAATCTCATGCGCTTTTCCTACCGCCTTCTTCTGATCGGCTGCGTTTCAGCCTGTGCGCCCATGCTGCCCGAGCCACAGGTCGCCCTGCCGACGCACCAGCCCCCGCCGCAACCGGGGACGCCGGACACGACCCCCGCCCCCACGCCGCAGGCGCCGCCGCTGGCCGCCTATGACCAGCAGGGTTTCGAAGGCTGGAAACAGGGGTTCCTGGCGCGCAAGGGCGGCGCCCGCCGCGCCGACTACGCCCGCGAGCTGGAGGGTCTGACGCCCGACCCCACCGTGGTGCGGCTGGATCGGAACCAGCCCGAGTTCTCCAAGCCCGCCGGGGCCTATATCCAGAACGCCGTGACCTCGGTGCGGATCGCCCAGGCCAAGCAGCGGATCGACCGCGTGCCGTGGTCGGTGGTTCAGCGATTCGGCGTGCCCAGCGAAATCCTGGTCGGCGTCTGGGCCCAGGAGAGCGCCTTCGGTCAGGTGCAGGGCGATTACGACGTGATCCGTTCGCTGGCCACCCTGGCCTATGACGGACGCCGCCGCGACTGGGCCGAAGGCCAGTTGAAGGATGCGCTGGACATCGTCGTGGACGGCCGGCGCGACCGCTCGGGCCTGAAGGGCAGCTGGGCCGGGGCCATGGGCCAGACCCAGTTCATGCCCGACAACTATCTGCGTCTCGGCGTGGATCAGGACGGCGACGGCAAGGTGGACATCTGGGGCGACGACGCCGACGCCCTGGCCTCGGCCGCCAATCTCCTGGCCCAGGCCGGATGGAAGCGCGGCCAGGGCTGGGGCTATGAAATCGTCCTGCCCTCGGGCTTCGACTATGCCGAGGCGGAGGGGCCGAAACACAACTGGGCCTATTGGGCGGCCAAGGGCGTGCGTCTGGCGCAGGGCGGAACGCCGAACGGGGCCGAGGCGCTGGAAGAGGCGACCATCCTGTTGCCGCAGGGGGCGAATGGACCGGCCTTCCTGGCCCTGCCGAACCACTATGTCATCCGCCGCTACAACAACTCGGTCAGCTATGCGCTGGCGATCGGCCTGACGGCGGACGGGATCATGGGCAAGCCCGCCCTGTCCAAGACCTGGCCCAATGATCCATCCATGTCACGCGACCAGCGGATCGGGGCGCAACGGGCGCTGACCAGGCTGGGGTATGACACCCAGGGCGTGGACGGGGTGATCGGATCGAACACCCGCGCGGCCCTGCGTCGCTGGCAGATCGCCACGGGCCGGGTCGCCGACGGCTATCTGACGCCGACCCTGGCGGACGAGCTGATTCGCCGGGCGGGGTAAGGGCGTCCGTCTCCTCCCCATGTCATGGGGAGGTGGCTCGGAGCGCAGCGGAGAGACGGAGGGGCCGTCCGCCGCATCGCAGGCGACTGTGGGGCGTCAAAAGCCCCTCCACCGCTTCGCGGTCCCCCTCCCCACAGGTGGGGAGGAGACGATAGGCTTACCCCTTCATCCGCCACGTGGCGCCGTCCGGGCCGTCCATGACGATGACGTTCAGGGCGTTCAGGCGGTCGCGGATACGGTCGGCCTCGGGCCAGTCCTTGGCGGCGCGGGCGGCGGCGCGTTGGTCCAGCAAAGCTTCGACCTCGGCCTTCAGGGCGGGATCGCCGCCCTCGAACCAGACATCCGGCGTCAGGGCCAGCACGCCCAGCAGGCCGGCGGCTTCGGCCAGGCTCCAGCGGGCCATGGCGATGTCGTTGATGTCGGCCTCGGCGTCGTTCAGCAGGTCGCGCAGGGCGGCGCCGAGACCGAACAGCTGGGCGATGGCGCCTGGCGTGTTGAGGTCGTCCTCAAGCGCGTCCAGCACCGGATTGAGGGCGTTCTCGGCCAGTTCCCTCTCGGCCTCGTCCAGGGTGGCCGCGTCGAAGTCGGCCAGGGCGGCGTCAGCGTCGCGCAGCACGCCGTACAGGCGGTCCAGGTTCTTGCGGCTCTGATCCAGCAGGCCCTGGTTCCAGTCCAGGGGCTGGCGATAGTGGGCCGACAACAGCGCCCAGCGGACGACCTCGCCCGGCATGGCCTGAACCAGGTCGTGCAGCAGCAGGACGTTGCCGACCGACTTGGACATCTTCTCGGCGTCCACGGTCAGGAAGCCGTTGTGCATCCAGTAGCGGGCGTATTCGTCATGGGCGTTGTCGCCGTGGGCATGGCCGTGGGCGCAGACCCCTTGCGCGATCTCGTTCTCATGGTGGGGGAAGACCAGGTCGATGCCGCCGCCGTGGATGTCGATGGGCAGGCCCAGGTTCTGCTCGATCATGGCCGAGCATTCGATGTGCCAGCCGGGGCGTCCCTCCCCCCAGGGCGAAGGCCAGGACGGCTCGTCCGCCTTGGACGGCTTCCACAGGACGAAGTCCTGAGGGTTCTTCTTATAGGGGGCGACCTCGACGCGGGCGCCGGCGATCATGTCATCCAGATTCCGCCCCGACAGGGCGCCGTAAGCCTTGTAGGACGAGACATCGAACAGGACGTGCCCCTCGGCGGCATAGGCGCAGCCCGCATCCACGATGGCCTGGATCTGGGCGACGATGGCGGGGATATGGTCGGTGACGTGGGGGGCGATGTCGGGCGGCGACACGTTCAGCAGGCCCATGTCGGCCAGATAGGCGGCCTCGTAGCGGGCGGTGACTTCTCCGATGGGCACGCCTTCACGCGCGGCCTTCTGATTGATCTTGTCATCCACGTCGGTGACGTTGCGGGCATAGATCACATGGTCGGCGCCATAGGTCCGGCGCAGCAGCCGCACCAGCACGTCGAACACCACCGGCGGACGCGCATTGCCGATATGGGCGTAGTCATAGACGGTCGGGCCGCAGACATAGAGGGTCACACGATCCTTGTTCCGGGGTTCGAACAGGCGCTTTTCACGGCGCAGGGTGTCGTGGATGTGCAGCGGCATTGAATAAGTCTTCAGCGGGTTTTCTTGCGGGACGGAGGGTCCGTCCCATATAGCGGCCTGATATACAGTCCCGATGGATTGTAGAAGGTAAACCGGGCGACACCGCCCGCCCCGGCCGGAAAATCGAGTTCATGAGCGTCATCCCCGCCAAGCCCGTCCTCGTCGCCGACGCACCCAAGTCCGCTGATGTTGCACGTCCGTCGCGCGAACAGGCGCTGGAGGCGGTGCGGACCCTGATCGCCTGGGCCGGCGATAATCCCGAACGCCCGGGCCTGGTGGATACGCCAAAGCGGGTCGTGGACGCTTATGGCGAATGGTTCGACGGCTACGACGCCGATGCGGCCAAGGAACTGAGCCGGACGTTCGAGGACGTGACGGGATACGACGACATGGTCATCCTGCGCGACATCGAGGTGGAGAGCCATTGCGAGCACCACATGGCCCCCTTCCTGGGCAAGGCCTATGTCGCCTATCTGCCCGGCGAGAAGGTGGTGGGGATCTCCAAGCTGGCGCGCGTGGTCGAGATCTATGCGCGGCGCCTGCAGAATCAGGAAACTCTGACCAACGACATCATCGACGCCATCGAATCGCACCTGCAGCCGCGCGGCGTGGCGGTGATGCTGGACGCCGAACACCAGTGCATGACCACGCGCGGGGTGCATCACCGGCATGTTTCGACCATCACCACCCGCTTCACCGGCGCCTTCAAGGATGATCCTGCCCTGATGGACCGTTTTCTGAAGCTGGCGAAGGCCTGAGGCGGGCGGCGACGGGGGACTGTCGCGTATAATTGACGTTCGGGAACGGCGGATCGTTTAGAACCGCTTTACAAGCGCGCATCGGGACGCCAAGAACCGATCAAGCTTTCGGGCGATCCATAGGGAAATGCCGGCGCGGATTGCAGCCGGTCAGTAACGGAGACGATGCATGGCTGCGAAGATCGGCGGTTCCGGCGGGGACAAGCACACGATCGAACAGACGGCGGATATCAACATCACGCCGTTCATCGACATTCTGCTGGTGCTGATGATCATCTTCATGGTCGCCGCGCCGATGGCGACCGTCTCCATCCGTCTGGACCTGCCGCCGGCGCAGCCGCCGGTGAACCCGACCAAGGAAAAGGAGCCGGTGTACATCACCATCCAGGAAAACGGTCAGCTGTTCCTGTCGGACAAGCAAACCTCGATCGACAACCTGCCCACCGACGTCTGCACCGCCCTGGGCGGCGGCGCCTGCCAGGAAGAACGCGTGTTCGTCCGCGCCCAGCCGGAAGTGAAGTACAAGCAGTTCATGGAAGTCATGAACAAGATGCAGGAGAACGGCTTCTTCAAGGTCGGCCTGCTGAACGAAGACATCAGCTAAGCGCACGCTCAGTCGAAACGATCAGGGCCGCGTTCCGAAAGGGACGCGGCCCTTTTCTTTGCCCGGCGGCTGGGCGGATTGGGGCTTGCCGGATCGGCCCCACACCCCCTTGATGGCGCATCGGTTGTTCGAGGAGTTCGCCCATGCGTCGTCGCACCTTCCTGTCCGCCCTGCCCGTCGGGGTGCTGGCGGCGAACACGGCCCAGGCGCAGCAGCCGAGCGCCACCCCCGTTTCGCCCTCCCCCGTTCCGCCCTCCCCTGCCCAACCGGCCGACCCTTACGCAGGGATCGGCATCGGCGACCGGATCAGCGGGCCGAAGTTCATGGGACGCTCGACCGTCTGGGGCGCGAACGGGGCGGCGGCGACGGCCCATCCGGCCGCCACTCTGATCGGTATCGACACCTTGAGGCGCGGCGGATCGGCCATCGACGCGGCCATCGCCATAAACGCCGCCCTGGGTTTTCTGGAGCCGACGGCCAACGGCATCGGCGGCGACGCCTATTGCCTGATGTGGGACCCGAAACAGCGGAAGGTCGTGGGCCTGAACGGCTCGGGCGCCAGTCCGCGCGGGCTGAGCCTGGAAACCGCGCGGCCCAGGGCCATCGACGGCTATCTGCCCCGCTATGGCGCCGTGACGGTGAACGTGCCCGGCGCGGTCGACGCCTGGTGGAGCGCGCACCAGCGGTATGGAAAACTGCCGTGGAAGGAGGTGCTGCTGCCGGTCGCCGAGCTGTGCGAACAGGGCGCGCCCGTGCCCCAGGTCATCGCCTACTATCTGGAACGCAACATGGCCGCCTTCGACCGGGGCCGGATTCCGATCGAGGAAAACGACAACCGCAAACGCATCTGGGCCGCCGGCGGGGCGACGCCAAAGGTGGGCGAGATGTTCGCCAACCCCTGGCTGGGCAAGACGCTGCGGATGATCGCCGAGGGCGGACGCGACGCCTTCTACGACGGCCCCATCGCCGACAGCATCGAGGCCTATTTCAAGCGGATCGGCGGCTGGATGACCCGCGCCGACATGGCCGCCCACCACACCGAATGGGTCGAGCCGATCCAGACCAACTATCGCGGCGTGGACGTCTTCGGCCTGGGGCCGAATACGCAGGGGCTGTCGACCAACCAGATCCTGAACATCTGCGAACAGTTCGATCTGAAGGCCATGGGGTTCCAGTCCGCCGCCTCGCTGCACGTCCAGGCCGAGGCCAAGCGGCTGGCGTTCGAGGACCGGGCCCGCTGGTTCGCCGATGAGCGATTCTCGAAGACCCCGGTCGAATGGCTGAACTCCAAGGCCTATGCCGCCGAACGCGCCAGGCTGATCCGACCCGACCGGGTCATGGACCGCGTCATGCCGGGCGACGCCCCGCACCATGGCGACACCACCTATTTCAGCGTCGCCGACAGCGACGGGATGATGGTCAGCTGGATTCAGTCCAACTATCGCGGCATGGGATCGGGCCTGGCGCCGGACGACGGGTCGGCGCCGCTGGGCTTCATGTTCCAGGATCGGGGCGAACTGTTCGCCCTGACCGACGGCCATCCGAACCTCTATGCGCCGGGCAAGCGGCCGTTCCAGACCATCATTCCCGGTTTCGCGGTCAAGGACGGCGAGCCGTGGATGGCGTTCGGCGTCATGGGCGGCGCCATGCAGCCCCAGGGCCAGGCTCAGATCATCATCAATATGGTCGATTACGGGCTGGAGCCGCAGGCGGCGGGCGACGCCCCGCGCTGGCAGCACTATGGCTCGTCCGAACCGACCGGCCAGCCGCAGGAGGGGACCGGGGTGCTGCATCTGGAAAGCGGCGTGCCCGAGGCGACCAAGGCCCATCTGCGCGCCATGGGCTGGACCCTGGGCGAACCGGACGGCGGGTTCGGCGGCTATCAGAACGTGATGAAACAGATGAACCCCGGCGGCCGCTGGACCTATGGGGCGGCGACCGAGATGCGCAAGGACGGCGTCGCCCTGGCCTATTGAAGACTGGACGCCCGGGCGGTCGGCGCTAAGGTGAGGCGGGGCTTTCGCCCTGTCAGAGGCCATCTCGGCGCGACGCCCGGTCACGGGCGCGGTCAGCCGCAAAGGGGCGGCCTCCCCGTGTTTGGCACAAGAAGGACGCCCGGCGCCGGCCGAAAGGCAAGCCGTGGTCGGGCCATGCGGGCTTCGGGCCCCCGCCCTGCCGCCGCGGCGCCGGGCGTCTGTGTCGCAGGAGACGATGAATGGGCCAGATGGCGATCTATGTCCCGATCCTGATGGCCCTCGCGGTCCTGATCGGCGCGGCCGTGCTGGGCCGTTTTCGGCGCGTGCGGGTCAACAGCTGGGAGCGGACGGCGGTCTATGTGGACGGGGCGTTCGACCGTCTGCTGGCGCCGGGGGTGCATCGGCTGTGGACAGGCCAGGGCCGGCTGACGCTGGCGCCCGTCACCCTGGACCAGCAGGTGCGGTCGGTGCGGGCCGATGTCCTGTCCGCTGAGCGGATGCCGCTGCGCCTGACCGCCTCGGTCCTGTTCCGCATCGAGAACGCCGAGCTTTCGCTGCGCGAGCCGGTCGAGCCGCGCCTCGATCTGGCGGTCCAGTCGGCCCTGATCCGTCTGGCGGCCGAGACGCCGCTGGAGACCCTGCTGGCCCAGGCGCCGGAGACGGCGGACGCCCTGGGCGCGCGGGCGGGCGAGACGGTGGGCGCCGCACGGATCGAGCGGGTCGAGATCGCCGCCGTCACCCTGCCCCCCGAGGTTCGACGCCTGCTGAGCGATGTCGAGCGGGCGCGGCTGGACGGGCTGGCGGCGCTGGAACGCGCCCGCAGCGAACAGGCCGCCCTGCGCGCCCTGGCCAATGCGGCGCGTCTGCTGAAGGACAATCCCGAACTGGCACAGCTGCGGTTGTTGCAGACAGCCGAAAACGCCAAGGCCGCGACCATCGTCATCGGCGACGCCCCCCGTCCATGACCCGCGAAGAGGTCCGCGCCCTTGTGCTGTCGTTTCCGGGCGCGGAGGACGGCCTGTCCTATCGCGAGCCGTCGTTCAAGGTCAGGGGCAGGTTCTTCACCTGGATGCGGCCCGCTCTGGACGACAGCATCGTGGTTCATCTGGATAATCTGGACGAACGCGACCTGTTGATCGAGATGGATCCGACCACCTTTCACTTCACCGACCACTATCGCGACCACGCCATCGTACTGGCGCGGATCGCCACGGTAGACCCCGTCTGGCTGAAGGCGGCGCTGGAGAAGCGCTGGCGCAGGGTCGCCCCCAGGGCCCTGACAAAGGCCGTCGAGACAGGCTTGACCTGACGCAAGGGAAACACGGCACAGTCCGTTTACAATAACAACGGACGAGGGCGACGTGACGTTTGGGGTCGAGGATCGGATCATCGAGGCGGGCGACGGCTGGCCGCTGGCGGCGACGCTGTTCCGCCCCGACGACGCGCGGATGGCGGTGCTGGTGTCGGCGGGGACCGGGTTCCCGCGCGGTTTCTATGGCCGGTTCGCGCGCTGGATGGCCGAGCGGGGCGCGGTGGTCCTGACCTATGACTATCGCGGCATCGGCGGGTCGCGGCCCGACGATCTGGCGGCGATGCAGATGGATTACCCCGACTGGGGGCGGCTGGACATGCCCGCCGCGCTGCAGGCGCTGAAGGCGGCCGCGCCCGGCCTGCCGGTCTTTCACGTCGGGCACAGCGTCGGGGGCCATTTCGTCGGCTTCATGCCCAATCAGGCCGACATCGACCGCCACGCCTTCGTCTCGGTCGGAACCGGCTGGTGGGGCGGGCATCACCGGACCTACAACCCGTTCGAGCTGATGTTCTGGCTGGTGCTGGGTCCGCATGATCTGCGCAGACACGGCTATATCCGCAGCGGCAAACTGTGGCGCGGGACCGACCTGCCGCGCGGAGTGTTTCAGACGTGGAAGCGGTGGTGCCTGAAGCCGAGCTATTTCCTGAAGGAACTGGCCGAAGGCGCGCTGGAGCCGCAGCAGTTCGACAAGGTGAAGGCGCCGATCCGATCGTGGATCTTCAGCGACGATCCCATCGCCACGCCGGGTACGGGGGCGCGCCTGCTGACCGCCTATGGCGCCGCGCCCGCCGAAATCCTCAGCCGCGCGCCCCGCGACTATGGCGTCAAACGCATCGGTCACGAGGGGGCGTTCAGAAAGGGGATGGAGCCTCTGTGGACGGAAATCCTGCAATGGTTCGAGGCGGGCCTTTCGGCGCACCGGTCGAGCGCCTAATTTCGTCCCTCCTCCCCCGACGCTAAGGAGCGCCCCATGGCCTATGGCGACCAGCCCACGATCACCGTCGACGACGTCGAAATCCCGCTGCTGGGTTTCGGCACCTGGCAGTTGGAGCCGAACGACGCGCGCCGCATGGTCGCCGAGGCGCTGCGGATCGGATACCGCCACATCGACACGGCCTGGATCTACCAGAACGAAAAGGCGGTCGGCGAAGGCATTCGCGATTCCGGTCTGGCGCGCGACGACTTCTTCCTGACCACCAAGATCTGGGTCGAGCATTTCGACCATGACGGCCTGCTGCGTCAGGCGCAGGAATCGGCGGACAGCCTGGGCACGGTTCCCGACCTGCTGCTGCTGCACTGGCCCAAGACGACGCCGTCGTTCGAGGAGACTCTGGGCGCCTTGAACGCCGCCAAGGACGCGGGACTGACCCGGTCGATCGGCGTGTCGAACTTCCCGTCCAAGGAATTCCGTCAGGCGCAGGCCCTGTCCAAGGCGCGGCTGATCACCGATCAGGTTGAACATCACCCCTATCTGGGCGTCGACCGGCTGGTCGCCACGGCGGCCGAGCTGGGGTCGTCGATCACCGCCTGGTCGCCGCTGGTCCAGGGCAAGATCGCCGACGACGCCACGATCAGCGAGATCGGCAAGGCGCACGGCAAGACCAATGGCCAGGTGACGCTGCGCTGGCTGATCCAGAACCGCATCATCGCCATTCCGCGCACCTCCAAGGAAAGCCGCGCGCGCGAGAACTTCGACATCTTCGACTTCGAACTGTCGACCGAGGAGATGCAGCGGATGAACGCCCTGGATCGGGGCGAGCGCCTCGGCGACTGGATCGATCCGGCGTTCCAGTGGGACAAGACGGGCGCCTGAGCGTCAGGGGACAGGCGGATGCTGAGACGCAGGGACCGGCCGCGGCTGTGGCGCGCGACGTTCGCCGTCGTCGGCTGGTCGGCGCTGGTCCTGCAGTACATCCTGATGGTCGGCCCGATGCAGGGTTGGGGCGTGGTCGAGCGGACCGTCAACTATTTCAGCTTCTTCACCATCCTGACCAATATCCTGGTCGCCCTGGCCTTCACCGGCCCGCTGATCGACGCCGACCGGCGGCTGGCCCGGTGGAGCGCCAGCGAGGGGGTGCGGGCGGCGGTCACCCTGTACATCGTGGTGGTCGGGGTGGTGTATCACCTGCTGATCGCGCCGCACTGGAAACCCCAGGGCCTGCTGTACGGGGTCAATCTGGTGCTGCACTACGTCATGCCCGCCGCCTTTGTGCTGGACTGGCTGTGGTTCACGGCCAAGGGACGGCTGCGCTGGATCGACCCGGTGAAATGGCTGACGTTTCCGCTGGTCTATGGCGGATGGACGCTGGTTCACGGCCTGACGACCCATTGGTGGCCCTATGGGTTCGTGGATGTGGACGCGCTGGGGCTGGGCCGGGTGATCGCGATCTTCGGCGGGCTGCTGGCCTTCTTCCTGGTGGTCGGTCTGGGGCTGGTCGGGCTGGATCGAGTGTTCGGCCGCACGGGGCGTGACAGCGGCGCGCGGGCCGCCTAAGCCACGCCTCATGGCCTATAAATCCCTGCGTGACTTCATCCAGCAACTGGAAGCCGACGGCGAGCTGGTGCGGGTGTCCGAGCCGGTCTCGACCGTGCTGGAGATGACCGAGATCCAGACCCGGCTGCTGCGCAACGGCGGCCCGGCGGTCCTGTTCGAAAAGCCGGTCATGCCGGACGGGACCATCAGCCCCATCCCCTGCCTGGCCAATCTGTTCGGCACGGTGAAGCGGGTGGCGATGGGGGTGACGCTGGAGGGCAAGGCGCGCACCACGACGGCGGAGCTGCGCGAAGTCGGCGAACTGCTGGCCTTCCTGAGGAATCCGACACCGCCGCGCGGGCTTGGCGACGCGATGGAAATGCTGCCGCTTATGCAGACCGTCATGTCGATGCGGCCCAAGACGGTGAAGAAGGCGCCGGTGCAGGAGGTGGTGCTGAAGGGGGATCGGATCGACCTGACCGCCCTGCCCGTCCAGTCGTGTTGGCCCGGAGAGCCCGCGCCCCTGATCACCTGGGGTCTGGTGGTGACCAAGGGGCCGTCGGACGACCGCGAGGACGACTTCAACCTGGGCATCTATCGGATGCAGGTGCTGGGCAAGGACAGGGCCATCATGCGCTGGCTGGCGCACCGGGGCGGGGCGCAACACTACGCCCGGCACAAGAAGGCCGGAAAGCGCGAGCCCCTGCCCTGCGCCGTGGTTCTGGGGGCCGATCCGGGCACGATCCTGGCCGCGGTCACGCCGGTGCCGGACACATTGTCGGAATATCAGTTCGCGGGCCTGATGCGGGGCGCCAAGGCCGAACTGGTCCCGTGCAAGACCGTGCCCCTGATGGTGCCGGCCCAGGCCGAGATCGTGCTGGAAGGCCATGTCCTGCTGGACGCGTTCGAGGACGAAGGTCCGTATGGCGACCACACCGGCTATTACAACTCGGTCGAGAAGTTCCCGGTGTTTCAGGTCAGCGCCATCACCATGCGTCGCGACCCCATCTATCTGACCACCTTCACCGGCCGGCCGCCGGACGAGCCCAGCGTGTTGGGCGAGGCGCTGAACGAGGTCTTCATTCCCCTGCTGCGCCAGCAGTTTCCCGAGATCGTCGACTTCTGGCTGCCGCCCGAGGGATGCAGCTATCGGATCGCCGTGGTGTCGATGAAGAAGGCCTATCCGGGCCACGCCAAGCGGGTGATGCTGGGCGTGTGGAGCTATCTGCGCCAGTTCATGTACACCAAATGGGTCATCGTCGTGGATGACGACATCGACGCTCGCGACTGGAAGGACGTCATGTGGGCCATCTCGACCAAGATGGACCCGGCGCGCGACATCACCGTGATCGAGTCGACGCCCATCGACTATCTGGACTTCGCCTCGCCCGAGAGCGGCCTGGGCTCCAAGATCGGCCTGGACGCCACCGACAAGTGGGAGCCCGAGACAAAGCGCGAATGGGGCGAAGAGATCCGCATGGATCAGGCCGTCATCGACCGGGTTTCCGACATATGGGACCGTCTGGGCCTGCCCGGCGACGGCAAACCGATCTGGAAATGATGCGCCTTCAATGACTTGCGATTTCGTCAGCGAGCGGAGCCGTTTTTTTGAGAACCCAACCTTGACCGTGACGTTTCCCTTGCTCTGAGCCGAGGCGGAACTCGGCTCGCTATGGAAGGGAAAACCTATGAAGTCTCGGACAGCGGTTAGCGCGATGGCCTTGGTCTGCGCGATGACGATGGGCCTGGCGGCTTGCGGACAGGGCGATGGCAAGGCCGGCCCCAACGGCAAGACCGAATCCGTGAGGGCCGCATCCGGCGACGAGGCCACGCAACAGAAGTTCGGCCTCTACACCGAGGCCTTCAACAAGCTGATCGACGAGCACTGGGGCGTGCCCGAAAACTTCGGCAAATACGAGAAGCTGAACCTGCCGACGGCCAATCCCAGCAGTTCGATCTATTTCCCCGAGAACATCACGACACTGGAACAGGCCATCGCCAAGCTGAAGGAAGGCCGGGCCCTGTCCGGCGGCGGCAAGAGCCAGCGCGCCGACGCGGCGGTGGACAAGCTGATCCCCCAACTCGAGGCCCTGCTGGGGCAATGGAAGACGCTGGACCCCTATTTCGAATCTCGCGCCTATCGCGACGACGGCCTGGCCAAGGCCAAGGCGGCGCACCCCGCCTTGATGGCCGCCTATCAGAGTTCGGTCGCCGGCATCGGCGAACTGGACGCGGCCCTGTCGGAGTATCAGCGCGCCCGCAACGCCGCCCAGATCGCCGCCCTGACCAAGTCGGGCCACACGGCCGAAGCCAGCCTGGTCGACGCCATGCAGAAGGCCGATCACTTCACCACCGCCGTTCTGGAGGACAAGCCGGAAGAGGCCGACCGCCTGCTGCCCGGCCTGGTCGAGGCGACGGCCAAGGTGCGCGAAGCCGAAGCGAAGATGGCGGCCGATGCGGAGAACAAGTCCGAGTTCAGCTCCATCGCCGACCGGCTGGATTCGATGGTCGGCTCGTGGCGCGACTACAAGCAGAGCAAGTCCGACTACGAGCGCGAGAGCATCGTCAGCGATTATAACAGCGCCATCGACCGGATGGACGACGTCGAACTGCCGTCCTGATCGCGATGCCGTCCCCGTCATGGCGACCGTGACGGGGACGGATCGGCGAACCGCCACGCTGGACGCGGTTGAAACTTGTCACAATGCGGCAATCGGCTCACGAAGGGGCTTATGCGATCCCCTCTTCTGGTCACGGCGCTGGTCGCCGCCCTTGCCTGTAGCGTGAGCCCCGCCATGTCCCAGACCCCGCCTGCGTCGCTTTCCAACGCCGCCCCCTGGGACCAGCCTTTCCTGCCGCCCGCCCCCGCGTGGGACGGGGCGTCCAGGGCTTTGTTGCGGGGCGCGTCCGATCCGTGGGTCACGGCGTTCGAGGCCGATCCGGCCCATGATTTCAGCCCCGACTATGCCGACACCCGCGCCTGGTTCGACCGGCTGGATGCGGCGTCTGACCTGATCCGCATCGAACAGTTCGGCACATCGCCGGAGGGGCGGCCCATCTATGCGGTGATCGCCTCCAAGGATGGCGCCGCCTTCGATCCGGCCAAGCCCGTGCTGATGATCCAGGCCGGCATCCACCCCGGCGAGATCGACGGCAAGGATGCGGGCATGATGCTGCTTCGCGACATCGCCTTCTATGGCAAGGACGGGCTGCTGGACCGGGTCAACCTGATCCTGATCCCGATCCTGAGCGTGGACGGGCACGAGCGGGCCAGCGCCTATTCCCGCCCCAACCAGCGCGGACCGCGCATCCAGGGCTGGCGCAACACCGCAACCAACCAGAACCTGAACCGCGACTATCTGAAGCTGGACCAGGCCGAGATGCGGGCCGTGCGCGGCCTGATCCTGAATTACCGGCCGGACCTCTATGTGGACGTCCATGTCACCGATGGCATGGATTACCAGTACGACGTCACCTTCGGCTTCAATGGCGAGGACGGGTCGTTCAGCCGCTCGCCGCATGGGTCTCAGTGGCTGGATTCGGTGTTCAAGCCCGCCATGAACGCGGCGCTGGAACGCCAGGGCCATATTCCCGGCGAACTGGTGTTCGGCGTCGATGACGATGAGCCGAAGAAAGGTCTGTCGGACGGCGGTCTGGGCGAACGCTATTCCAACGGCTGGGGCGCGGCGGCCCATGTCCCGACCATCCTGATCGAGAACCACAGCCTGAAACCGCATGAGCAGCGCGTGCTTGGGACATATGTCTTCATCGAGGAAGCGCTGCGGCTGCTGGCGGACAAGGGTTCGGCGCTGAGGGCGGCGACCGAGCAGGACCGCGCCCTGCGCCCGGCGGAAATCCTGGCCAATTTCGAGCAGGAGGACACCCCCGCCTCCACCCGGCCGTTCAAGGGCGTGCTGTTCGACACCTATTTCAGCCCCGCCTCGGGCCGCAACGAAATCCGCTGGTCGGGCCAGCCCGATCCCGACCTATGGCAGATGCCCTTCTATGGGTCCAAACCGACCCTGACCCTGCAACGGCCGACGGCCTACTGGATTCCCAGCTACCGCACCGACATCATCGAGCGGCTGAGGGCGCACGGGGTGCAGATGGAGACGGTCGCCGCGCCGCGCGTGGTCAATGTGGAGATGCTGCGTCTGGTGTCGCCCAAACTGGCCGCCCGCGCCAATGAGGGCCATGTTCAGGCATCGGTCGAGACGGTGAAGACCGAGCGTCGCGACTGGACCTTCCCCACCGGATCGGTGCGGGTCCCGACCGACCAGCCGCTGGGCGACGTCGCCATCCTGCTGCTGGAGCCGCAGTCGAACGAGAGCTTCTTCGCCTGGGGCATGTTCCCCGAGGTGATGAGCCGGGTCGAATATATCGAGGCCTACGCCATCGCGCCGCTGGCCGAGACGATGCTGGCGGCCGATCCGGCGCTGAAGGCCGCGTTCGAGGCGAAACTGGCGGCCGAGCCCGCCTTCGCCGCCGATCCGCAGTCGCGTCTGGCCTGGTTCTATGAACGCACGCCCTTCTACGACGACCACTATCTGCTCTATCCCATCGGGCGCGAGGACTGATCGATGAGTTCGCCCCTGATGCTGGCCATCCAGGCCGCCGCCCTGTGGAGCGGCCTGCTGATCCTGATGATGCTGGTGCTGTCGGGCATCGTGGTCAGCGGACGGCGCAAGCACATGGTGTCGCTGGGCGACGGCGGCAACGCCGACCTGATGGCGGCCAGCCGCGCCTTCGGCAATCTGGTGGAATATGGGACGCCGGGCATGATCGCCATGCTGCTGCTGGCCGCCGTCGGCGGGCCCGCCTGGATGGTTCATGGGGTGGGGGCGACCCTGCTGGTCGGCCGGATCAGTCATGCCCTGGGCCTGCTGTTCCAGACCGGGCCGTCGCTGGGCCGGGTGATCGGGATGTTGCTGACCTGGGTGGCGCTGCTGACGGCCGCCGTGGGGCTGATCGCCTTCGCCGTGGTCTGACGCCAAGAACGCGACAGGTTGCGATGCAGCGGGGCGTCCGCCATATCGGGGCATGACCGAGACCCTGGCTGCGCCCGTTTCCACCGATCTTCTCAACGACATCGTCAAGGCGGCCCTGAGCGCCGGGGCCGACGCGGCCGAGGCGGTCAGCGCCGACCGCCGGTCCCTGTCGGTCGGAGTGCGAAACGGCGGGCTGGAGGATGTGGAGCGCGAGGAATCGCGCGACCTGGGCCTGAGGGTCTTCGTGGGTCAGCGTCAGGCGTCGGTGTCGGCGTCGGACCTGTCGCCCGCGACCCAGGCGCGGCTGGTCGAGCGCGCGGTGGCCATGGCGCGTCTGGCGCCCGAAGACCCCAACGCGGGTCTGGCGCCGCAGGACCGGCTGGCGCGCGGCCCCCTGCCCGACCTGGACCTGTTCGACGCCAGCGAGCGCAGCGCCGAGGCGCTGGAAGCCGCCGCCGCCCAGGCCGAGGCCGCCGCCCTGGCCGTGACCGGCGTGGCGCGATCCGAGGGCGGTCACGCCTCCTGGTCGTCCAGCCGCTGGCGGCTGGTCACGTCGCACGGGTTCGACGGCGCCTATGAGGGGTCGGCCTTCTCTCTGGGCGTCGGCGTCATCGCCGAAAAGGACGGAGCGATGGAGCGCGGCGGCGAGAGCCGTTCGACCCGCCACCTGTCCGACCTGCCGGGCGCCGAGGTGATCGGGCGGACGGCTGGGGAACGCGCCACAGCCCGCGTGGGACCGCGCAAGATCGCCTCGACCACCGCCCCCGTCATCTTCGACAACCGGATGGCCGGCCAGATCGTGTCGCCGGCGCTGGGGGCCATATCGGGTCCGTCGATCGCGCGCGGCACCTCCTTCCTGAAGGACCGGCTGGGCCAGCGGGTGTTCGCGCCGGGCGTCACCCTGATCGACGATCCGTTCCGCCCGCGCGGCATGGGTTCGACCCCGTTCGATGACGAGGGCGTGGCGGTCGAACGGCGCGCCCTGTTCGACGACGGCGTCCTGACCACCTGGCTGCTGAACAGCGCCTCGGCGCGGCAGTTGGGCCTGCAATCGACGGGTCATGCGTCGCGGGGGCTGGCCGGGCCGTCCGGCGTCTCGACCCACAATCTGCATATGCAGCCGGGCGAGCGCGATCTGGCGGGTCTGATGGCCGATGCGGGGTCGGGCCTGTTGGTCACGTCGATGTTCGGCCCGTCGCTGAACGGCAACACCGGCGACTGGTCCGCCGGGGTGTCGGGCTTCTGGTTCGAGAACGGCGAAATCGCCTATCCGGTCAGCGAAGTGACCGTGGCGGGCAAGCTGCCCGAGCTTTATCTGCGGATCGAGCGGGGCTCGGACCTGGAGTTCCGGGGCGGCTTCAACGTGCCCAGCCTGATGTTCGACGCGGTGGCCATCGCCGGCAAATGACGGACTTGAACGCCGACCTCGATCTGATCCGACAGGCGGCCATCGACGCGGGCGCCCTGGCTATCGCCGAGCGCGAAGCGGGGCTGAAGATCCAGTCCAAGCCCGGCGGTTCGCCCGTGACCAGCGGCGACCTGAAGGTGGACGCCATGCTGAAGGCGCGGCTGCTGGCGGCCCGGCCCGACTATGGCTGGCTGTCGGAGGAGACGGCGGATTCGCCGGATCGGCTGTCCAAAAAACGCATCTTCGTGGTCGATCCCATCGACGGCACGGTCGCCTATATGAAGCGGACGCCGTGGTGGTGCGCGCCCATCGCCGTGGTCGAGGATGGTCAGGTCGTCGCCGCCGTCATCCATGCGCCCGAGGTGGAGGAGACCTATGCCGCTGTGCGCGGCGGCGGGGCCACGCGCAACGGCCGGCCGATCCAGGCCTCGGACGTGGATACGCTGGAGGACGCCTCGGTGCTGGGCGACGCCCGGCTGATCCAGGCGCCCTGGTTCGACGAGCCGTGGCCGCCGATGCGGTTCGAAAAGCGCAACGCCCTGGCCTACCGCATGGCGCTGGTGGCGTCGGGCGCGTTCGACGCGGCGCTGGCCCTGACGCCCAAATGGGACTGGGACGTCGCCGCCGGCTGGCTGATCGCGACGGAGGCGGGGGCCAGGGTCAGCGACCATCACGGCCGGCCGTGGGCCTTCAACCGGCCTGATCCGCGCCAGGCCAGCCTGGTCTGCGCCGCGCCGCTGATCCAGCCGATGATCGTGCGGCGCTGTAGAAACGTGCCGTTTTCGACCTAAGTCAGGGGCGGAAAAACCCGGCCGACATTGATCCGGGGGCGTTCTCGGCCTATGCCGCGCGCAAACCTCCTCCCCCAGCCTTCAGGATTTCCGATGACCGATCAGAACGCCGCGCCGTCGCAACTGCTTCACCTCGTGATCGGCGGCGAGATGCGCCACCTGAACGAGCCGGTGTTCCGCGATCTGTCGCAGGTCGAGTTCGTCGGCGCCTTCGGCAATTATGAAGACGCCAAGAAGGCCTGGAAGGCCCGCGCCCAGGCCACCGTGGACAACGCCCACATGCGCTATTTCATCCTGCACGCCCACAAGCTGATCGACCCGCGCGCCGACGTCGCCTAAAAATCCGACCTGATCGTGCGACATCGGGGCGCTCGAACCGGCGCCCCGATCCGACGTTCGGTCTGTAGTCGAGGACGACCATGAACCTGGAACCGCAACAGACCTTTCAACTGATCAGCATGCTGGCCGTGCTGGGGCTGTTCTGCTTTTCGCTGCGCGACAAGATGAACTATGCGCGCTGGTTCAAGACGTGGGAGGCCGCCCGCAAGGCCCGCCGGGACGCCGAACTGGCCGCCGAGGCGCGCGAGCGCGGCGAAACCGACAAGACCGGCCCCTGGGGCTGAGCGAACACGTCCGTCATTCCGGGCGTCATTCCTGGGCGGCCGCAGGCCGAACCCGGAACCCAGGGGGCACATCCGTCTGTTGAAGTCGTCGGCGCCGGGGATGCGTCCCTGGCTTCCGGGTTCCTCGCTGCGCTCAGCCCCGGAATGACGGACAAGGCAGTCCCTACTCCCGTCGCAGCAGTTTGTCGGTCAGCAGCGTGCCCCACCAGCCGGCCTTGAACTCGGCGCGGATCGCCTGAGGGTCGTAGTCGGGGCTGTCGATCCAGTCGATGAAGCTGATCCCGCGCGGTTCGACCTCGTTGACATATTTCTCCAGCGTATAGTCCAGCACGCCCGTCAGCCCCTCGCGCGAGTGCAGGTATTTCTTGGACAGCTGGTTCATGGCGACCGAGATCGGCTCGCCCAGATGGAAGTGGCGATAGAAGACCGCCATCATCCCCGCCCGGTCCGCGCCCGACTTGCAGTGGATCAGCACCGGATACTGGATCGTTTTGAAAAGGTCGCGCGCGCGATGGATGCGGTCGCGTTGCGGCGGATCGCGCGAATCCAGCGGGGCGTCGATCAGGGTCAGGCCCAGACGCTCGCACGCCTGTTTCTCCAGCCAGTAATAGCCCTCGTCCCGTTCGCCGCGCAGATTGATGACGGTCTTGACGCCCTTGGACTTCCAATAGGCCAACTGGCGCGGCGACGGCTGATTGGTCCGTACCAGGTCCGGTCCCAGCCAGTGGGCGTTGGAAAAGGCCAGGCGCAGAAACGCATGGTCCGCCCAGAAATAGTCCCAATGGGCCCTGAACCGGCCCCAGGCGGTGGTGAGATCGAAACGCGACATGGAGGCCAGATAGCGGTCCGGGGCCGCCGCGTCATCCTCCGCCGACGGCCGGGGCCGCGCGCGTTTGCGGCGCGCGGTTCTCTGTCCAGAAGATGAAGACCGAGGCGCCGACGATCAGGGCCGCCCCCGGCCAGAACCACGGCGACGGCGTCTGGCCCAGCAGGGACCAGCCGATCAGGCCGGCCAATGGCGCCTTCAGGTCCGCGAACGGCTGCAGATAGGCCGCGTCCGCCCGCTTGTAGGCCCAGGCCAGCAGATACTGCGCCGCCGCCGTCAGCCCGCCGAGCGCCAGCAGCAGCAGCAGCCCGATCCCTTGCGGCAAGGCGAACGGCAGGCCCGTCGCCACGCCGGCCGGCAGGACGAAGGCGAAGGCGTTGGCCAACAGCAGGATCGCCAGATGGTTGGGCGTGATCAGCACCAGCAGGGAGACGGTCAGGGTCTCGGGGCTTTCCTCGCGCGCCAGGGCCTTGGTCAGGACGTCGGTGGCGGCCCACAGGGCGGCGGCCAGGATCGGCGTCAGGGCGGGCCAGTCCAGCCGCTCGGCCCCGACGCCGGACACCACCACCGCGCCGACGAAGCCGGCCAGGGCGGCGCCGAGCCGGGCGCCCGACACTCGCTCGCCCAGGAACAGGGTCGAACCGACGATGACGAACAGCGGCCCGGTCGCCAGCAGCGTCACCATCTGCCAGATCGGCACGCCCGAGGCGAAGCCATAGACGAACACATGCACCCCCAGGGCCGAGGCGAAGGCGCGGGCCTGGTGCGCCAGCGGATGGCGTGTCTTCAGCTTGCCCAGCCCGATCCGCATCACCACCGGCGCCATCAGCACCGAGGCGATCAGATATTGCCAGAAGGCCATGCCGGTCGAACTCATGGCGAACTGCTGCGGCAGGATCGACTGAAGCGTATTGGCGGCGGCGAACACCAGGCTGGCCGACAGCATCGACAGCGCGCCCATGGAGGCGGCGGCGGAGCCGGGCGAGGAAATCTGGTTCAATGGTCGTCCTTTCCGTAACCAGCTTCCCCAGGGTTACGGGCGACGACGCGCCGAGCCGCCGCCCGGCGAGGGGCGGCGAACGCCGGCGAGGCGCTGGTCCCGTTCTCTTTCATCCGGACTATACCGTCGGCCCCGGAATCACACCGGATCTGCTGACCTCTCCAAGCGGGGAGAGCGCTCGCGGGCTTGGCGTCGCCGCCTTACCGCCGGTGGGGAATCGCACCCCGCCCTGAGAACAACGCGGGCGAACCCGCAGCCCCTAGTTAGAAAAGCTGTGCGGCCTGTTCAACCGCCCAGGCGTTCGGGCGTTGGATTTCAATGTTCGATGGAAGGCCCTCGTCTCGTCGCCCGACAAGCCTTGACTTGAACGCCTGCTCGGACGACCGAAGGCCGATGAGCGAACCCGCCCCCTCCATGCCCCTTCGCGCCCTGCTGGCGCGGATCTGGCGTGACTATCTGTCCCTGCACCGCTGGACCCTGGTCACGGCCATCGTCTGCGCGGCGCTGACGGGGGTTCTGACGGTCACGCTGCTGCAGTTGCTTCAGCCCGCCGTGAACGGCCTGTTCCTGAACGGCGACCAGCCGATCACCCTGTTCCACTATATTCATGTCGAGGCGCGACACGCGCTGATCGCGATCCCCGTCGCCATTCTGGCGGTGGCGCTGATCCGAACCGCAGCAGCCCTGTTGCAGGCGTGGCTGGTGAACCGCCTGGGCCACAGCATCGTCGGCGACATTCAGGTTCGGCTGTTCGGCCGCATGATCCGCGCCGACCTGGCGCGTCTGCGCAGCCAGCATTCGGGCGGTTTCGTCTCGTCGGTGCTGTTCGACGCCAATCTGGTGCGCGAGGCCTTCACCTCGGGCGTCGTGACCTACACCCAGAACCTGCTGATGCTGATCGGCACCATCGTCTTCATGTTCTTCAACGACTGGCAGTTGGCCATGGTGGTGCTGCTGGGCGTGCCGCTGGTAGCGCTGGTGCTGCGCCGGTTCGGAAAGCGCACGCGCAAGGCCGCGCGCGGCGCCATGGCCGAGACCGAGAACCTGTCGACCGCCCTGATGGAGAACATGGACGGGGTTCGGCTGATCAAGATCGAGAATCGCGAAGCCGCCGAAGAAGCCCGCGTCGCCGAGGTGGTCGCCCGGCGCCAACGCCACGTCATAAAGGGGGCCAACGCCCGCGCCTTCGCCGGTCCCGCGTCGGACATGGTGGCCTATGTCGTGGTGGCCGCCGTGCTGGCCTATGCCGGATGGCGCGCGCAGTCGGGCGCCATGACGGTGGGCGGCTTCGCCGCCTTCATCGCCATGCTGCTGGCGGCGGGCCAGTCGTTGCGTCAGGTGACCAATCTGGCGACGGTGCTGGCCGAGGGTTTCACCGCCGCGCGCCGTCTGTTCGCCGCCCTGGACATAGAGCCGGAAATTCGAGAGGCGCCGGATGCGGCGCCCCTGGCCGCCGGTCCGGTCGAGGTGGTGCTGGAGCATGTGTCGTTCGCCTACGCCCCCGGCGGGGCGCCGACGCTGGACGAGGTGTCCCTGCGGGTCGCGCCGGGCGAGACGGTGGCGCTGGTCGGGCCGTCGGGCGGGGGCAAGAGCACAATCCTGAGCCTGTTGCCGCGCTTCTACGATGTGACGGGCGGGGCGGTGACGATCAACGGACGCGACGTGCGGGCGCTGCGTATTCATGACCTGCGCGACCATATCGCCCTGGTGACGCAGGAGCCCTTCCTGTTCGACGACACCATCGCCGCCAACATCGCCTATGGCCGCCCCGGCGCGACGCAAGGCCAGATCGAGGACGCGGCCCGCGCCGCCGCCGCCCACGACTTCATCACCGCCCTGCCCGAAGGTTACGCCACCCGCGCGGGCGAGGCGGGCCTGCGCCTGTCGGGGGGCCAGCGCCAGCGCATCGCCATCGCCCGCGCCTTCGTCAAGGACGCGCCGATCCTGCTGCTGGACGAGGCGACCAGCGCCCTGGACACCGAGAGCGAGGCCCTGGTGCAGGCGGCGCTGGAGCGGCTGATGGAGGGCCGCGCCACCCTGATGATCGCCCACCGCCTGTCGACCGTGAAGAACGCCAACCGCATCTATGTGATCGAGGCGGGCAAGGTGGTCGAGGAGGGATCGCACGAGGCCCTGGTGGCCAGGGGCGGCCTCTACGCCCGTCTGGCGCGCCAGCAGTCGCTGGACGGCGCGTCCGTCGCCATTGAGACCGTGGCGTGAGGCCCCTGCGCATACCCGCCGTCCAGTCGGCCCTGGCCTGGACCCTGGCCAAGTGGATGCAGTTCTGCTTCGCTACCATCCGCTGGACCTATGAGAACCAGTCGACGGCCGAGGCGGTCTGGGCGCAGGGCGGCGGCGTGCTGTGCGTCTTCTGGCATTCTCGCATCGGCCTGTCGCCGGTGTGCTGGCCGCTGGATCGGGCGCAGCCGGCCAAGGCCCTGATCTCGCTGTCCGCCGACGGAGAATTCATCGCCAAGGCCGTGGCGCGTCAGGGCTTTCCCGCCGTGCGCGGGTCGTCGGCCAACAAGGACAAGGCGGAAAAGGCCAAGGGCGGAACCCAGGCCCTGCGCGACGGGCTGAAGCAGTTGAAGCTCGGCGCCCTGGCCATCACCCCCGACGGCCCGCGCGGCCCGGCCAACGTCATGGCCGAGGGGCTGCCGCTGATGGCCAAACTGTCCAAGGCGCCGGTGCTGTTCATCGGCATGTCGTGCAGTCCGGCGATCCGGCTGAACAGTTGGGACAGGGCGGTCCTGCCCCTGCCCTTCGGCAAGGGCGCCATCGTCTGGGACCGCGCCGACTATCCCGAGGGCGCCGAGATCGCCGAGGTGGTCGCCGACTGGACGCCCCGTCTGAACGCCGTCGAGGCGCGCGCAGATCAGATCACCGGCCTGAAGCCGTGAGAAAGCAGCCGTGACGCCCCTGCCCCTGATCGCCTATCGCCTGCTGACCCGCGCGCTGGAGCCGCTGGCCCCGCGCCTGCTGGACGCCCGCGCGCGTCGAGGCAAGGAAGACCCGGTGCGGGTGGACGAACGGATGGGCTTCACGCGCACGAAAAGGCCGGACGGCGATCTGGTCTGGCTGCATGGCGTCAGCGTGGGCGAGAGCCTGTCGCTGCTGCCGCTGGTCGAGCGGTTCGTGAAGACGCGCCCCGACCTGACCGTGCTGGTGACGTCGGGCACCGTCACCTCGGCGCAGATTCTGGCCGAGCGGCTGCCGGCGAGCGTAATCCACCAATATGCGCCGGTCGATGGGCCGGCGGTCGCGGCGCGGTTTCTGGATCACTGGCGCCCGGCCCTGGCGGTGTTCGTCGAGAGCGAGCTGTGGCCCAATCTGCTGCTGGAGGCGCATCGGCGCGGCGTCAGACTGGCACTGGTCAGCGCGCGCCTGACGGAAAAGACGGTCGGGAACTGGGCGCGGTTCCCGGCCTCGGCGCGGGCGGTGACGGGGGCGTTCGACCTGGTCCTGCCCCAGGACGCGGCCTCGGCCCGGCGGCTGGAGGCCATGGGCGCGCGGATCGACGGTCTGGTGAACCTGAAACTGTCGGGCGAGGCCCTGCCGCACGACGCCGCCGCCTTCAGCCGCCTGTCCGCCGCCATCGGCGACCGCCCGGTGGTGGTGGCCGCCAGCACCCATGAGGGCGAGGAGATCGCCATCGTGCGCGCCCTGGACGGTCTGGACGACCGGGTATGCCTGATCCTGACGCCCCGCCACCCCGAGCGCGGACCGCATATCGCGCAGGGTCTGGCGCGCGAGGGCTACGCCTTCGCCATGCGTTCGCGCGGAGAGACCATCGGGCCGGACACCGACATCTATCTGGCCGACACCCTGAACGAGATGGGACTGTTCCTGCGGCTGGCCGATGTGGTGATCATGGGCGGATCGTTCGCCCCGGCGCTGGGCCTGCCGCCGGTCGGGGGGCACAATCCGCTGGAGCCGGCGCGACTGGGGCGGCCCGCGATCACGGGACCGGACGCCTCGAACTGGGCGCCGGTGACGGCGGCGCTGAGCGGCGCGGGCGGCCTGATCCTGGTTCAGGCGCCGTCCGATCTGGCGGCGGCCGTCGCGCCCCTGCTGGCGGACCCGGCGGCGGCCAAGGCGATGGGCGAGCGGGCGCGGCGCGCGGCGGCCGAGGCCGGCGGCGGGCTGGAACGCCTGTGGGCCGCGCTGCAGCCCCTGACACCCTCCCCGGCGCCCTCCCCGACGCCGACGCGGGCCGGGCGATGAAGCTGAACACCCCCCGCTGGTGGTATGTGCGCGACAGCAATCATGCGCGCATGACCCGCACCGTGCTGAAACCGCTGGGCTGGCTGTGGGCGGGCGTCACGGCGCGACGCATCGCCAGGGCCGCGCCCGTCGATCCGGGCTGCGCCGTGGTCTCGGTCGGCAATCTGACGGTCGGCGGATCGGGCAAGACGCCGGTCGCGCGCGAAATCCTGCGCCTGTTGCGGGCGGCGGACGTCGAGGCGCACGGGTTGTCTCGCGGATACGGCGGGCGACTGGAAGGACCGGTCCGGGTCGATCCGGCGGCGCACACGGCGGACGACGTCGGCGACGAACCCCTGATGCTGGCGCAAGGGTCGCCCGTCTGGATCGCGCGCGATCGGGTCGCGGGGGCGAAGGCTGCGGTCGCGGACGGCGCCCAGGCCCTGGTGCTGGATGACGGCCATCAGAATCCAGCCCTGACAAAGACCGTCAGCCTGATCGTCGTGGACGGCGAGACGCGCGGCGACGAATGGCCGTTCGGGGACGGATCGGTCTTTCCTTCCGGCCCGATGCGAGAGCCGCTGAAGGCCGGGCTGGCGCGGGCCGACGCTGTTGTGATCATGCTGCCGACCGATGTGGAGGCCGCCGATCCCGAACTGCTGGCGGTGTTCGCCGGCCTGCCCGTCTTCATCGCCCGCCTGACGGCCGAGGGGCCGCCCCCGTCGGGACCGCAGGTGGGGTTCGCCGGCATCGCCAAGCCGTGGAAGGTCGAACGGTCGTTGAAGGCGGCGGGCTGCGATCTGGTCGACTTCGTCCCCTTCCCCGACCACGCGGCCTACAGCGCCGAGACCATGCGGTTCCTGACCGACCGCGCGGCCGTCTATGGCGCCGGGCTGGTGACGACAGAGAAGGACTGGGTTCGCTTGACGCCCGACCAGCGCGCCCACGTCGTCGCCTGGCCCGTCGTGGCCCGGTTCGAGGACGAGGCGGCCTTCACCGCCTTTCTGAACGACCGGATTCAGTCGGCGCGATAGACCACGCCGGACTTCATCACGAACCGCATCCGCTCCAGCTCGGTCACGTCGCTCAGCGGATCGCCCGAGACGGCGACGATGTCGGCGGGCATTCCCGGCGCGATCCGGCCCGCTTCGTTCGAAATCCGCAGGTGTTCGGCGGCGCCGACGGTGGCGGCCTGAATGGCCTCAAGCGGGGTCAGACCGGCGCGCACCAGAAGGGCGAACTCCTGGGCGTTGTCGCCATGGGCCGAAACGCCGCTGTCGGTGCCGAAGGCGATCCGAACCCCGCCCTCATGCGCGCGCCGCGCCATGTCCAGCATCTTGGGGCCCGCTTCCAGCGCCTTGGCCGTCTGGGCCGGGGTGAAGAAATTGTCTGGACCAGAGGCGATACGGGCCACGAAATCGCCCGCCAGCAGAGTGGGGATCAGCCAGGCGCCGTTCGCCTTGAACAGGCGGATCGACTGGTCGTCCAGATAGGTGCCGTGTTCGATGGAATCGCCGCCCGCCCGCAGGAAGGCGTTGATGCCGTCCACGCCATGGGCGTGCGCCGTCACCTGGCGGCCCATCCGGTGGGCGCTGCCGACGATGGCGGCCAGTTCGTCGTCGCTGAACTGCTGGTTCAGGCCGGCGGCGGTGTTGGACAGGACGCCGCCCGTTGCGGTGATCTTGACGATATCGGCCCCCGCGCGAACCTGGGTGCGGACGGCGCGCATGCAGTCCTCGGGACCCGAACAGACGCTCTCGGATGACAGCAGATGCATGACGTCGTCGCGATAGCCGTTGATGTCGCCATGGCCGCCGTGGATCGACACCGCCGATCCCGCCGCGATGATGCGCGGCCCCGGCACGTCGCCGTTCCGGACGGCGTTCCTCAGGGCGAAGATCGCCTGGTTCGACGCGCCCAGGTCCGCCACGGTCGTGAACCCCGCCATCAGGGTGCGGCGGGCGTAACGGGCCCCGACCATGGCCTGATCCGCGTCCGACAGCGTCACGCTTTCCAGACGCGAATTCGGATTCTGCTGACCCGTCAGATGGACGTGGCTGTCGATCAATCCGGGCAGGACAAAGGCCCGCCGCAGGTCCACGATCTTGCCCTGAGAGGCGTCCCCGACGAAGCCGTCGCGCACTTCGACGACCTGGTTCCCTCTGATCACGAGAGTTTTATCGCGTTGCACGACGCCGTTCGACGGATCGGCCAGCAACCTTCCGGCCTCGACGAACGTTGTCGTGGGTTCGGCCGAAACCCCAGCGCCAGCGGGGGTTTGCTGCGCGTTGGCGCCCATGGCCGACGCCATCAGCGCCGCCAGCGCGATTCCGAAACGCCTCATCGATGTCCCCCCGCGACGCGTCGGCCGCAATAATGCCCCACAAGGCTCAGGTTGCCTCGCCCGTAACCTTTTGAAACAACCACGCCTCAAGACCAACCGCAACGAGGGCGTCGCATGCGGCTATCCAGACGAGGGCTGATCCTGGGCGGATCGGCGATGTTGGCCGGATGCGCCAGCGCCAGCGCAACCCCGCCGCTGACCACGGCCCAGACCCTATCCCCCGTCGCGGCGCCGCTGGCCGGCCTGCCGACCATTCAGACCGCTACCCTGACGCCGCCGCCGCTGGATCCACGCGGCCACGTCCGCAAGGAGTTGATGGAGCGCGCCATGACCGCGCTGGACACCCATCACCACCGCCTGCCGCTGCGCGACCGGATGTATCTGGTCGACTTCAAGAAATTCTCGGGCGAGGAGCGGCTGTACGAGGTCGATCTGGTCGCCGGCGAGGTCAAGGTCCTGCGGACCTGCCACGGTCGCGGGTCGGACCCCAGCCACAGCGGCTACGCCCAGAGGTTCTCCAACACCCCGGATTCCAACATGTCATCGGTCGGCGCCTATGCCACCGCGGGCGCCAACTGGGGCCGCCAGCAGGGGCCGAACGTCCTGCTGGACGGGCTGGAATACACCAACGACAAGGCGCGGGAACGGGCCATCATCATCCACGGCGCCGACTACGCCGACCCCGACTTCCTGGCGCGCGAAGGCAAACTGGGCCGCAGCTACGGCTGTTTCTCGGTCGCCCACACCGACCTGCCCGGCTTGCGCGAACGCATGGGCGAAGGCCGGCTGCTGTTCGCGGCGGCTTAGGCGCTAGAATTTTGGCCTTCGGGCGGAGTGCCGGATGGTGATGATGCGGATTTCGTCCGGCATGATCGCATAGCGTATCACATACGGACGGATCGACACCGCTTCGCGCAGTCCATGCCGGATCGGTCGCCCCCGGTCTGGAAACACGTCCAGACTTTCGGCCAGATCGATCAGACGAACCGCCAAGCGGATCGCGGCCGACAAGCTGAAGCCCTGCACATAGGATTGAATGGCGATCAGGTCTTCCCGAGCTTGCTCGGTCCAGACTACTCGCCGCATTTCGGCGGCGGGAGCGGATTGTCCGTCCCCCACGATAGAAGCCAGCGCTTCACCGCTTCATGGCTGACCACCCGCCCCGCCTCGGCGTCCGCGAGACCGCGCAGTGTCGCCGCCTCGTCCGCCTCGTCGTCGGGGATATCGAAGACGCCAGGCTCTTCGTCGTCATCATAGGGTGCGGGATGCGCCATGGGCCGGACCCTACCACGTCCCGCCGATCCGGTCAGCCCCGCTCCAGCGCGCGCCAGCCGATGTCGGAGCGGTTGAAGCCGCCGGGCCAGTCGATGGCTTTGATGGCGGCGTAGGCGCGTTCGCGGGCCTGGGCGATGTCGTCGCCCTCGGCGCAGACGTTCAGCACCCGCCCGCCCGAGGCGCACAGCTGGCCGTCGTCGCGGCGTCTGGTGCCGGCATGGAAGACCTGGACATGGGGGCCGAAGTCCTGATCGGCGCCGCGAATGATCGAGCCTTCCAGCGGGCTGTCGGGATAGCCCTTGGCGGCCATGACCACGCAGATCACCGTCTGGGACTTGAAGGCCGGGGTCGGCAGGCCCGACACGTCGCCGCGCGCGCAGGCCAGCAGATAGGGCACGATGTCGCCGGCGAACCGCATCATCAGCACCTGGCATTCCGGGTCGCCGAAACGGGCGTTGAACTCGACCACCTTCGGGCCGTCCTCGGTCGCCATAAGGCCCGCGTACAGCACGCCGCGATAGGGGGCGCCTTCCTCGGCCATATGGCGGATGGTCGGCTGAACGATCAGGTCGTCGGCCTGCTGAACCAGGTCGGGCGTGAAGACGGGCGCGGGCGAATAGGCGCCCATGCCGCCGGTGTTCGGCCCCAGGTCGCCGTCGAAGGCGCGCTTGTGGTCCTGGGCGCCGCCGAACAGCAGGGCCTGTCTGCCGTCGCACAGGGCGAACAGAGAGCCTTCCTCGCCGTCCATGAACTCTTCGATCACGACCCGGGCGCCGGCCGCGCCGAAGCGGCCGCCCAGCATCCGTTCGATCTCGGCCTCGGCGTCGGGGCGGTCGGGGCTGATGGCCACGCCCTTGCCGGCGGCCAGCCCGTCGGCCTTGATGACATAGGGTGGGCGGAACGCTTCCAGCGCCGCCTTGGCGTCCTTGACCGTGTCATAGACGCCGTAACCCGCCGTGGGGATGCCATGCCGTTCCAGGAATGCCTTGGAGAAGGCCTTGGACGTCTCCAGCTGCGCGGCCTTGGCCGTGGGTCCGAAACAGGGGATGCCGGCCGAGGCCAGACGGTCCGCCAGACCGGCGGCCAGCGCCACCTCAGGCCCGACCACCACCAGGTCGGCGCGGATTTCGCGGGCCAGGGCCGCCAGCCCCTCGGCGTCGTCGGCCTTGACGGCGCGAAGCTCGCACAGTTTCTCGATGCCCGGATTGCCGGGCGCGGCGACCAGGCGTTTGACCAGCGGCGACTGGGCGATCTTCCAGGCCAGGGCGTGTTCGCGGCCGCCCGATCCGACGAGAAGAATGTTCATGAGACCCGGCAATGACCGCCCCGCGCGGGCCGGTCAAGCATCGGTCAGGCTTAATGCGGAATTAGCGTGCGGGCGGCGTCCAGGCCGGCAGGGCCTGCAACTGGCCGGGCGTCAGGTCGGTGACCAGATCCTTGTCCCCGTTGCGGTCGATGGGGGCCAGGTCGGCGACCGGAACCAGCACCTTCATGCCGCCCGGCCCGTTCAGCTGGACCACCAGATGGGTCAGGGCGCCCGAGGCGTCCAGCACCAGGGTCTCGACGTCGCCCAGATCGGCATTGGCGCGCGACACGACGTCGGCGTCCTCCAACTGGTCGCGCGTCATGCCGAAGGCCACGGCGGCGTCGGTCGCAGCAACATCCGCCTGTCTATCGGGCGGCGATGCGGGCGCCTGCAGCGCGTCGTCGTCCCGGTCCGAACAGGCGGCGACGGTCACGGTCATCAACAGGGCGGCGCCGAGCGCAAGCATACGGGTCATGCGATGTCCTGACGGCGTCAAACCAAGGCGAAAACGATATAGGCGCCCAGGCCCAGCAGAGCGATGCAGCCTATGATCAGCCAGGGGCTCATGGCGCCGCCCTCGCCCGAGCGACGCATCAGGTCGCGCTCGTGCGGGTCCCGGTCGGAAGGGTCTGTGTTTGGGGGGTCGGCGGCCATCCCGTCTCAACGAGGCGACGCAGCCCCCGTTCCCGGACGCATCGACGCAGGCTAGAGTGCGCCGATGAGCGACGACTATGTGTTCGAAGGCCCGGCCGAGGCCCCCGCCCCGCGCGACAACAATCCGCCGCTGTCGATCTCGGAACTGTCCTTCGCGCTGAAGCGGACGCTGGAGGACCGGTTCGGCCATGTGCGGCTGCGCGGCGAGATCTCCAAGGTCAACCGCCACGCCTCGGGCCACATCTATCTGACGCTGAAGGACGACAAGTCGGCCATCGACGGCGTGGTGTGGAAGGGATCGACGCGCGGTCTGGGGGTTCAGCCCGAGGCGGGGCTGGAGGTCATCGTCACCGGCAAGATCACCTCCTATCCGGCGCGGTCGTCCTATCAGATCGTGATCGAGAGCATGGAGGCGGCGGGCGCCGGCGCCCTTCTGGCTCAGTTGGAGCGGTTGAAGGTCCGCCTGCGCGACGAGGGCCTGTTCGAACCGGGCCGCAAGAAGCCCCTGCCCGCCTTCCCCGCCGTGATCGGCGTGATCACCAGCCCGACCGGCGCGGTGATCCGCGACGTGCTGCACCGGATCGCCGAACGCTGGCCCTGCCGCGTCATCGTCTGGCCCGTGGTGGTTCAGGGCGAGGCCGCCTGCAGCCAGGTGTCGAATGCGATTCGCGGCTTCGATTCGTTGCATCCGGGCGGCCCCGTTCCCCGCCCCGATCTGCTGATCGTCGCGCGCGGCGGCGGCTCGGTGGAGGACCTGTGGTGCTTCAACGACGAGGGTCTGGCGCGGACGGTGGCGGCGGCGCTCATCCCGATCATCTCGGCCGTGGGGCACGAGACGGACACCACCCTGATCGACTTCGTGTCGGACCGCCGGGCGCCGACGCCGACCGGCGCGGCCGAGATGGCGACGCCGGTGCTGGCGGACCTGCGCTACGCCGTCGCCGACATGGACCGGCGCATCGTCCAGGCGGGCGGGCGGCTGATCGAGGATCGGCGCACGCGGCTGCGGGCCGTGGCGCGCGGCCTGCCGGCGCGGCCCGAAGACCTGCTGGCCCTGGCGCAACAGCGACTGGACCATGTGTCGAGCCGTCTGGGATCGGGGCTGCAACGCAATGTCGCCCTGCACGAGCGGCATCTGGCGGTGACGGGCGGCAAGCTGAGCCCAACCCTGCTGCGCACGCGGATCGAACGCGGCCAGGACCGACTGCGCGGCGCCGGCGACCGGCTGGGTTCGGCGCTTCAGGCCGGCGTCGCGCGCGGCGAGCGGCGGCTGCTGCAGGTCGCGGCCCGTCTGTCGCCCGCGCCGCTGTATCGGCGACTGGACCAGCGCGAGGCTCGTCTTCAGGCGACGACGACGCGGCTGGACGCCGTCATGCCGCGTCGGCTGGAGCGGGACGCCGACCGTCTGGCGGCCCTGTCGCGGGCCCTGGCCACCCTGGACCCCGGCCGCCCCAAGCCCGGTTTCGCCCGCGTCGAGGATGCGGACGGCGGCTGGATCACCTCGGCCGCCGCGCTGGAGACGGGTCAGGCGGTCCGGCTGGTGTTCGGCGACGGCGCCCGGCCGGCGGTCATCGACGGCGCCGATCCCCGTCCCGCCCCGCCGCGTCCGCCTGCGAAGCCGAAGCCGCCTGCTGCGGATCAGGGAAGCCTGTTCTAGCGTCGGTCGCCGACCATCGAGTTCTTCGCTTCGCTCAGTCCCGGAATGACGACCGGGGGGCGGGTCGCGGCCGTTTTCCGCTTCGCCCCGGCGGCGCTTCCTGCTAACCGGCCCCGCATGAAGATCACCCGCCTCGCCGTCACCGCCTATGTCTTCGCGCTTCTGATCATCCTGCTGGATCAGGCGACCAAGGCCTGGGTCATCAGCGGCCTGAGCCTGCACGAGGTCGGGCGCGTGGCGGTGCTGCCGCCCATCCTGAACTTCAGCTGGGTCGAGAACACCGGCGTCAGCTTCGGCCTGTTCGGCGGGGGCGAGGCGCGCTGGGGCTTGGCCATCTTCTCCATCATCGTCTCGGCGGGCCTGGCCTGGTGGGCGACCCAGTCGAACCGGCGCCTGCTGATCACGGCCATCGGCTTCGTCATGGGCGGGGCGCTCGGCAATGTGATCGACCGCATCCGCTTCGGCTATGTGGTCGACTTCATCGACTTTTCGGGCACGGGCGTCTTTCCGTGGGTGTTCAATGTGGCGGACAGCGCCATCACCATCGGCGTGATCCTGCTGATTCTGGACAGCCTGATGTCCGACAAGCCCAAGAAAGCCTGAGCGGCTTTCGCTGGTCTCGAGCCTGATTCACGGTTTCGGCGGGGTCGCCCGCCTCGAACGATCAGGCTCTAGGTTGGCGCGGCCCCCGAAAAGTCGTAATCACCCCGTCTTCACTATGCCAACGGCGCCCTCGCGGCGCCTCGTGCATCAGCCGACCAGAGCCTGAAACCATGCGTATCCGCAGTGTCGCCGTCCTGACCCTCGTCGCCTCCTCCGCATTGGCCGTCTCGGCCTGCGGCAGCCTGAAGCAGGGCATCGGCCTGACCAAGGTGGTGCCGGACGAGTTTGTCACCGTCTCGACCGCCCCGCTCAGCGTGCCGCCGGAATACGGTCTTCGTCCGCCCGCGCCCGGCCAGCCGCGTCCGCAGGAGCTGGCCCCCGAAAGCGCCGCCCGTCAGATCCTGCTAGGTCAGCGCCAGGCCGTCACCCGCACGCCGGGCGAACAGGTTCTGGTGGCCCAGGCCGGCGGCGAACAGGCCGATCCCCTGGCCCGCTACGTCGTCGACGACGAGTTCGGCGACCTGGCGCACAAGGACGAAAGCTTCGCCAACCGCCTGATGTTCTGGCGCAAGAACGATCCCTCGACCCAGACGGCGACCGTGCGTCAGACCGCCGAGGGCCAGAAGACCATCGACGCCGCGTCCGAGGCCGAGCGCCTGCAGGCCCTGACCGGCGGCCATCAGGCCATCACCATCCAGCCGCGCCGCAGCGGCGGCTTCAAACTGCCGGGCCTGTAAGGGCCGCATCGGGATCGGACGCTTGCCACGGCGGCGTCCGTCCTTATTGTGAACGGACCTGATGGAGCCGTTCTCATGACTGAAACCCTCGATATCGCCGCCCTGTCCGGGGTCGAACAGTTGCGCCTGGGCCTCAGCGGCGGTTTCGTCGCGCCCATCGCCCGCACCGTCGGGTTCGACCTGACCGAGGTCGAGGAAGGCCGGGTGGTGTTCGAGGCCGTGCCGACGGCCGCCGTCTATAATCCCCTGGGGTCGGTGCATGGCGGATGGATCGCCACCGTGCTGGATTCGGCCTGTGGCTGCGTGGTCCATTCGACGCTGCGGCCGGGCCAGACCTATACGACGCTGGAGCTGAAGACCGTCTTTCACAAGGCGCTGAGCGCCGGCACGCCCGTCCGCGCCGAGGGCCGAATCGTCCAGGCCGGCCGCCGCGCCGCCTTCGCCGAGGCCGATCTGCGGGGGTTGGACGGGCGGCTGTACGCCACCGCGACCTCCACCTGTCTGGTGATGGAGCGTTAGACCGCCAGCAAGCGTTTGCCGCGCCTCGCTTTAGCCGCTATCAGCGGCGAGCGTTCAACGGTCGGCCGCCGATCGTCGCGCGCCCCTTTTCGCTGTCGGAAATATAAGCTGATGCGTCGCGTCCTCACCGCCCTGGCCGCCTTCTCTATTGCGGCCTCCGTCCTGCCGGTCGCCGCCGAGGCCCAATCCCAACGTCAACGCCAACGCGGGGGCCAGCAGCAGCAGGCGTCCGGCGATGACGCCGCCCCGCGCCGCACGCCGCGCATCGCGCCCTTGCGCCGCCGCGTCAACGCCGGTCCCTGCCCCTATGTGAAGGTGCTGTACGACGCCGCCCGCTACGTCGAAATCGAAGGCGGCCGCGCCGCCGTGGCCAATGTCGGCTACACCGGCGAGATCGAGGGCGTGTCCTCCGATTGCGAATACCGTGAGAACGATCCGATCCGCGTGGACATGAACGTGCTGTTCAATCTGGGGCGCGGCGCCCAGGCCGCCGGGGACCAGCGCACCTATCGCTACTGGATCGCGGTCACCGAACGGAACACAGCCATCCTGTCCAAGGAATATTTCGACCTGCCGGTGAACTTCCAGGGTCAGCGCACGGCGTCCGTGACCGAGGCGCGCACCATCACCATTCCGCGCGCCGAGGCCACCACCAGCGGCAGCAATTTCGAAATCCTGGTCGGCTTCGACGTGACGCCTGAAATGGCCGAGTTCAACCGTTCGGGCAGCCGTTTCCGCGTCAACGCCGGCGCGACGCCGGCCGCGCCCGCCCCGGCCTCCGCGTCGACCTCCGCCCCGACAACGGCGCCGAACCCGTAATGGCTGATCTGAAGACCGTCCTCAGCGAAGCGGTCGCCGCCGCCTTCGCCGCCGAAGGCGTGGACGCGGCCCTGGCCCGCGTGACCCCGTCCGACCGTCCGGACCTGGCCGACTTCCAGTCCAACGGCGCCCTGGCCGCCGCCAAGGCGTTGAAGGCCAATCCGCGCGAACTGGCCGGCCGGATCGCCGAACGCCTTTCGGCCGATCCGCGCTTCGCCTCGGTCGAGGTCGCCGGTCCCGGATTCATCAATCTGAAGATCGCCGACGCGGCGCTGGCCGAGCGGGCCGAGGCGGTCGCCGCCGACGTCGATCATGCGGGCGCAGCCGTCGTCGCCGATCCGCGCAAGGTCGTCATCGACTTCGGCGGCCCGAACGTGGCCAAGCCGATGCACGTCGGCCACCTGCGCAGCGCCATCATCGGCGAGAGCCTGAAACGCCTGTTCCGCTTCCGCGGCGATCATGTCACCGGCGACGCCCATTTCGGCGACTGGGGCTTCCAGATGGGGCTGCTGATCGTGGCCTGCGGCGACGAGGCTCTGGCCGACGCCTTCATGGTCGAGGGCGACGGTCCCTTCCCGGCCGAAAGCCCGGTGACGCTGGCCGATCTGGACCGGCTGTATCCTCTGGCCGCCGGCAAGGCCAAGGAAGACCCAGAGTTCCGCGACCGCGCCCGCAAGGCGACGGCCGAACTGCAGAACGGCCGTCCCGGCTATCGCGCGCTCTGGCGACATTTCGTGGCCGTCAGCCGCGAGGCGCTGAAGCGGGAATACGGCGACCTGTCGGTCGATTTCGACCTGTGGAACGGCGAGAGCGACGCCGATCCGGTGATGCCGGAAATGCTGGCGCATCTGAAGGAAACCGGCCTGCTGGTCCCCGACGACGGCGCCCAAGTGGTCCACGTCGCCCGCGACGGCGAGACCCGCAAGAAGAAGCTGGCCGACGGTTCGGTGATCGAGGCGCCCTCGCCCCCGCCGCTCTTGGTCATCAGCTCGGAAGGCTCGGCCATGTACGGCACGACCGACCTGGCCACCATCCTGGACCGCAAGAAGTCGATCAACCCCGACCTGATCCTGTACGTCGTGGACGAACGTCAGGCCGAGCATTTCGAACAGGTGTTCCGCGCCGCCTATCTGGCCGGCTACGCCCCCGAAAAGTCGCTGGAGCATCTGGGCTTCGGCACCATGAACGGGCAGGACGGCAAGCCGTTCAAGACCCGCGCGGGCGGGGTGCTGAAGCTGCGCGACCTGATCGATCAGGCGACGGACAAGGCGCGCGAACGCCTGCACGAGGCCAAACTGGGCGACGACCTGTCGCCGGAAGAATTCGAGGCCATCGCCCACAAGGTGGCCATCGCCGCCCTGAAGTTCGCCGACCTGTCGAACGCGCGCACCACCAGCTACGTCTTCGACCTCGACCGGTTCATGAGCTTCGAAGGCAAGACCGGGCCGTATCTGCTGTACCAGTCGGTGCGGATCAAATCCCTGCTGAGGAAGGCGGCCGAACAGGGCGTCGCCCCCGGTCCCATCGTCATCGCCGAACCGGCCGAACGCGATCTGGCTTTGACGCTGGACGCCTTCTCGACGGCCGTGTCGGACGCCTATGACAAGCGGATGCCGCATCTGGTCGCCGAACACGCCTATCGCGTGGCGCAGTCGTTCTCGAAATTCTACGCCGCCTGCCCCGTGCTGGTCGCGCCGGACGAGGCCGTGAAGCGCTCGCGCCTGGCCCTGTCGGCGGCGGCGCTCAGCCAGCTTGAGATCGCGCTGAACCTGCTGGGCATCGAGACGCCCGAGCGGATGTAGCGACGACGCCCATCGCGTGCTATATGTGCTAGCACGAGGAACGCGAACATGCCTGTCAGCCTTCACGTCCGAAATATCGACGACGACATCGCCATCGCTCTGAAAAAGCGCGCCCACGAGAACAATCGCTCGGCAGAGGCGGAACATCGCGAGATTCTCCGCAAGGCTTTGACGCCTCGTATCGACGCCGAATGGGAACGCCGCGCCGCCGCCCTTCGTGACGCCACCGAGGGCAAGCTCAGCACGCCCTCCGAAATCCTGATCCGCGAAGATCGGGATTATCGTTGATCGTCGTGGACGCCAGCGTTGCGATCAAGGTCGCCTTGCATGAGCCCGACAGCCCCATCGCCGTCGCCGCCTTTCGGGCCCAACCTTGGTCGGCGCCCGATCTGATCCTGTCGGAATGCGCCAACATCATCTGGAAGCGCTGCCGGATGGGCGACATCACCAGCCATCAAGCGATGCAGGCGGTGGAGTTGATCGAGACGATGAACCTCTATGTGGAACCTGGTCGCAGGCTGATCGAAAGGGCGGTGCAGTTGGCGATCGCCTTGGAACATCCGGCCTATGACTGCTTCTACGTCGCCCACGCCGAACAGTTGGGTGTCCCGTTTCTGACGGCGGACAAGAAGCTGATCGGCAAGGTGCGGGCATCGGACGCGACGAACATCGAAGTCATGAGCCTGGACGACTATGCGCAGGAGAACGGCCTATGACCGGCGAACTCGACACGGACCTTCACGCCTATATCGCCGGCCTGCCCAAGGCCGAGCTGCACCTGCATATCGAGGGCAGTCTGGAGCCGGAACTGATGTTCGAACTGGCCCGGCGCAACGGCGTCTCCATTCCCTACGACAGCGTCGAGGCGGTGCGGGCGGCCTATGATTTCTCGAACCTGCAGGACTTTCTGGACATCTATTACGCGGGCGCCGCCGTCCTGCTGACGCGCCGGGATTTCGAGGATCTGGCCTTCGCCTATTTCCAGAGGGCCGCCGCCGACAACGTCCGCCACGCCGAAATCTTCTTCGACCCTCAGACCCACACGGATCGCGGCGTGTCGTTCGGCGTGGTGGTCGAGGGGCTGATCGCGGGCATGGACCGGGCCAGGGTGGAGCTGGGCGTGACCAGCGGCCTGATCCTCAGCTTCCTGCGCCACCTGACCGAAGACGAGGCCTTCGCCACGCTGGAAATGGCCAAGCCCTATCTGCATCATTTCATCGGCGTGGGGCTGGATTCGTCGGAGGTCGGCCATCCGCCGTCGAAATTCCAGCGCGTCTTCGCCGCCGCGCGTGAGCTGGGCCTGAAACTGTGCGCCCACGCGGGCGAGGAAGGCCCGCCCGCCTATGTGCATGAGGCGCTGGACCTGCTGCACATCGACCGGATGGACCACGGCAACCGTTCGATGGAGGACAAGGCCCTGATCGAACGTCTGGCGGCCGAACGGATGACCCTGACCGTCTGTCCGCTGTCGAACCTGAAACTGCGCGTGGTCGATGATCTGAAGGACCACCCGATCCCCGAGATGCTGCGCCGGGGCCTGCACGTCACCCTGAACTCTGACGACCCGTCCTATTTCGGCGGCTATGTGAACGCCAACTACAGCCAGTTGGCGGACGCGGTCGGCCTGACGCGCGACCAGGTGACGCAACTGGCGAAGAACAGTTTCGAGGGGTCGTTCCTGAACGACGCCGACAAGGCCGCGCGGATCGCCGAGGTCGAGGCCTACGCGCAGCGCTGACCCCTCCCCTTTTCGTCATTCCGGGCGAAGGGCCGCTTGGCCCGAAGACCCGGAACCCAGCGGCGCCGAAGGCGAAATGCGTCCGCCGCACGCCCCTGAAACATCAGATTCCGCGACAGGTTCGCGCTCTCGCGCGCCGCTGGGTTCCGGGTCTTCGCTACGCTTCGCCCGGAATGACGAAGGGAAGGATCAGATAAGCCTGTCGGCCTTAATCTCGGTGACGCCCAGCGCGCGGAAACTGTCCAGCGCGGCGGTTTCGGTTTGCGGGGCGATGGCGCGGCTGGCGTCGGCGATGACGACCGCCTCGAACCCTTCGCGCACCGCGTCCTCGGCGGTGAAGCGGACGCAGTAATCCAGGGCCAGGCCCGCCAGGAACACCCGTTTCACGCCCAGATCGCGCAGCAGGCCCGCCAGGCCCGTCGGCGTCCGGTGGTCGTTCTCGAAGAAGCCGGAATAGGAATCGACCGCCGGATTATAGCCCTTGCGGATGACGGCGACGGCGCGGTCGAGGGTCGGCTTCACCTCCGGGTGGAAATCCGCGCCGACTGAACCCTGGAGACAGTGATCGGGCCACAGCATCTGGCGGCCGTAGGCGACCTCGATCTCGGTGAAGGGGGCCGCGCCGGGGTGGTTGGAGGCGAAGGAAATCTGGTCCGGCGTGTGCCAGTCCTGGGTCACGACGACCCGACCGAACCGTTCGGCCAGCCGGTTGATCAGGGGCATGATCCCCGCCCCGCCCTGAACCGCCAGCGCCCCGCCCTCGCAGAAGTCGTTCTGCGGGTCGATGACCAGAAGGGCGTCGGCGGGACTGATGATCATGGCTCAGACTCCAGATCAGGCGCCCGCGAAGGCGTCGATCTCGTTGGCCGAACCCAGGGCGACCGGAATACGCTGGTGCAGTTGGGTCGGCTGGACGTCGAGGATGGGCTGGACGCCGTCGGTGGTGGCCTTGCCGCCCGCCTGTTCGATCAGGAAGGCCATCGGATTGCCCTCGTACATCAGGCGCAGCTTGCCGGGCTTGTTCGGCTCGCGCTTGTCCCACGGATAGAAAAAGACGCCGCCGCGCATCAGGATACGGTGGACATCGGCGACCATGGCCGCGACCCAGCGCATGTTGAAGTTCTTGCCGCGCGGACCTTCCTCGCCCTGCAGCAGGGCCTGCACATAACGCTGCACCGGCTCGGCCCAGTGACGCTGGTTCGAGACATTGATCGCGAATTCCTTCGTGTCCGGCGAAATGGCGATGGCGTCGTGGGTCAGGAACCATTGGCCGTCACCCGCCAGGGTGAAGCCCTTCACGCCGTCGCCCGTGGTCAGGACCAGCATGGTCTGCGGCCCATAGACGGCATAGAGGGCGGCGGCCTGATGGCGGCCCGTTTGCAGGAAGTCGCCCTGTGTCGGCGCGGCGGACGGCGACTTCAACACCGAGACGATGGTGCCCACCGGAGCGTTGATGTCGATGTTGGACGATCCGTCCAGCGGGTCGAACAGGGCCAGATATTCGCCCGCCGGATTGGTCGCGATCTCGGCCTCGTCCTTCTCTTCCGAGGCGACCCCGGCGATGGCGGGACAGGCCAGCAGCGCCTGGGTCAGCATGTCGTCGGTCATGACGTCCAGCTTCTTCTGTTCCTCGTCCTGCACATTGATCTGGCCGGACGCGCCCAGCGCCCCGGCCAGGGCGCCGCCCGCCACCACCTCGCTGATCTCGGCGCAGGTCCGGCCCACGATGGTCAAGACCGACTTCAGGCCGTCCGGGATGTCCAGGGCGGCGATATGGGCGTCGAGGGGGGTGCGGGTCATGCGGTCGGTCCGGTGCGGCTGTGGCGTCGCCCGTTCTTGGCGGGCGACAGGCGCCGCCGCAAGAAAAACCCTCTCTCAGCCCTGCCGCCGCCATCCCAGGCCCAACAGCGGGCCTATGCATCCTCGGGACAAGCCCGAGGATGACGGGTGTGGTGGCGCAGGATCAGATCGGCAGGATGGCCGTGCCGAAGGCGCGCTTCAGTTCGTGGGCGGCGAAGGTCTGGGCCGCCATGGCGTCGGGCACGACCATGGCCATGCCGAAGAACTCGTGCGTCGAACCGTGGAACGTCTTGTGGCGCACATCCACGCCCGCTTGCTCCAGCTTCTCGGCCAGAAGCTCGCCCTCCGAACGCAGCGGGTCGATTTCGGCACAGATCACCGTCGAGGACGGCAGGCCGGAAAGGTCGGCGTTTTCCACGATGTTGATGCGCGGGTCATGGGCGTCGGCTTCGTTTTCGAAGATGTGCTTCACGAACCACTTCATCATCGGCTTGTTCAGCGGCTTGGCGTCGGCGTTCTCGACGTAGGATTCATTTTCCATATCCACGCCCGCGACCGGATAGACCAGCACCTGATGCATCGGCAGACGAAGCCCAGCGTCGCGCGCCATCATCGACACGCCGATGGCCAGGTTGCCGCCCGCGCTCTCGCCCATCACGGCCACCTTCTGCGGATCGCCGTTGAAGCTCTGGGCGTTGTCCAGCACCCAGCGATAGGCGGCCAGGGCGTCGTCATGGGCGGCGGGGAAATGATGTTCCGGCGCCTGGCGATAATGGACAGACACCACGATGGCGTCGGCCATCTTGGACACGCCGCGCGGCCCGCCGTCGTAGACGTCCAGATCGGCGATCACGAAACCGCCGCCGTGGAAATAGACGACGACCGGGTGCAGCTTGTCCTCGGAATGGTCGTGCGGCCTGTAGATGCGGGCCTGGATCGGACCGTCGGCGCCGGGGATGGTGATGTCCGTCGTCTTGACGCCCAGATCGTCGGCCTTGGGCTCCTTGCCCGCCTTGCGCAGCAGGGCATGGACCGCGTCGGTGGGCGTCGGCTGCTGGCGCGCCTCGGCCGGCGACAGGGTCTCGATGGGTTTGCCGCCCAGAGAGGCCAGTTCATCCAGCACCTTCTGCATGGGGCCGTCGGCCTTGGCGGGGGTGTCGCGCGGCGTGTCGTTGTCGCCGAACAGCTTGTCTATAATCGACATTTTCGTTTTCCTGGGGTTCAAGCGGGGGATCGGGGGGACAACCCACGCCAGCCGACCTTGTTCCGCCGACGCTTGACTTGGCATGGGAGTCGATGCCTTAGGTCGATCGCTCTCGCGGGAGAGTTCGGGGACGGGCGACCGGCTTCGACGCCGAAGGCGCAACCGCCCCGGAAACGCTCAGGCAAACGGACCGCGACAGCATACGGACGCTGGAAAGCCGCCCTTCACGGGCGCGCCGACGGAGCAAGGCGGAAACGCCGGAATCTCTCAGGCTTCAGGACAGCGGGGGCGCGAGGACGGCGGCGAAGCTCCGCCACAACACGCGACCGCGAAAGTCTGGACCATGACCGACCAAGTTCTGAAAACCACGCCCCTGAACGCCGCCCACCGTGCGCTGGGCGCCCGCATGGTCGGCTTCGGCGGCTATGACATGCCGGTCCAGTACGAAGGCGTTCTGGCCGAACACCGCTGGACCCGCGAGCACGCCGGCCTGTTCGACGTGTCCCACATGGGCCAGTGCAAGATCACCGGCGCGGACGCCACGGCCCAGTTCGAACGCTTCGTGCCCGGCGACTATGAGATCCTGAAGGCGGGCAAGCAGAAATACAGCCTGCTGCTTAACACCGACGGCGGCGTCATCGACGACCTGATGGCGGGGCGTCCCGACCACGACGGCCTGTTCGTCGTGGTCAATGCGGGCAACAAGGACGAGGATTTCGCCTTCTGGACCGCCAATCTGCAAGGCGACGCCAAGCTGACGGTGCTGGACCGCGCCCTGATCGCCATTCAAGGCCCGGAGGCCGCCGAGGTCATGGCCGCGCACGAGCCGGTTCTGGCCGAGATGGGCTTCATGGAGACCGCCCGCCTGATGCTGTTCGGCGCCGACTGCTATGTGTCGCGCTCGGGCTATACCGGCGAGGACGGCTATGAGATTTCGGTCCCGGCGGACCAGGCCGAGCGCATCTGGAACAGCCTGCTGGAAGACGCCCGCGTCAAGCCGATCGGCCTGGGCGCCCGCGACAGCCTTCGCCTGGAAGCCGGTCTGCCGCTGCACGGCCACGACATCGATGCGTCCACCAGCCCGGTCGAAGGCGCCCTGACCTTCGCCCTGTCCAAGTCGAGGAAGGAACGCGCCGACTTCAACGGCGCCGAGCGTATCCTGAAGGAACTGGCCGATGGTCCCACGCGCGTCCGCGTCGGCCTGATCGTCAAGGAAGGCGCCCCGGCCCGCGAAGGCGCCGAGATCGCCGACGCCGACGGCAATGTGATCGGCAAGGTCACCTCGGGCGGCCCCTCGCCCAGCCTGGGCAAGAACATCGCCATGGGCTTCGTCCCGCCCGCCTTCGCGGCGCTGGGCACAGAGCTGAAGGTCATCGTGCGCGGCAAGTCCGCCGCCGCCGAGGTCGTGGCCATGCCCTTCGTGGCGCAACGCTATTACCGCAAGCCGAAGGCGTAACATTCACCCCGTCACCCTCGGCCCCCGGATCAAGTCCGAGGACCAAGGGCCGGATTATCCGCCGCATTGCGTCGGGATCAACGCAGAGAACGATCCGCCTTACGATCCTCGGGTCAAGCCCGAGAATGACGGGGTGGAAGATGGAGAAGACAGATGAAGTTCACCAAGGATCACGAGTGGGTCAGCCTGGACGGCGACATCGCCACCGTCGGCATCTCCAAACACGCCGCCGACGCCCTGGGCGACGTGGTGTTCGTCGAAGTGCCCGAGGTCGGCAAGACCGTCTCCAAGGGCGACAGCTTCGCCGTGGTCGAGAGCGTCAAGGCCGCGTCCGACGTCTATGCCCCCGTTTCGGGCGAGGTGATCGAGGCCAATGACGCCCTGTCCACCGCCCCGGAAACCGTCAACTCCGCCGCCGAAGCCGGCGGCTGGTTCGCCAAGATCAAGGTCTCGGACGCCGCCGAACTGGACGCCCTGATGGACCAGGCCGCCTACGACGCCTTCCTGGCCACGCTCTGATTTCTCCTTCCGCTCATCCCCGCGAAGGCGGGGACCCAGTTCTTTCGCGAGAACGGGGCTGGGACGAGCGGAAAACTCCTCCGGCCACATCGGTCGCCCAAAGCACTAGGTCCCCGCTTTCGCGGGGATGAGCGGATTAGAACATGCGTTACCTCCCCCTGACGCCCGACGACCGCACGGCGATGCTCGCCGCCATCGGCGCGAAATCCATCGACGATCTGTTCGTGGACGTGCCCGAGAGCGCGCGTCTGGCCGGTCCCGTCGATCTGCCCCGCGTGGCGGGCGAACTGGAGGTCGAGCGCGCCCTGTCCGCCATGGCCGCCAAGAACGCCACGGCCGGCGCCGTGCCCTTCTTCTGCGGCGCGGGAGCTTATAGGCACCACGTCCCGGCGACGGTGGATCACGTGATCCAGCGCTCGGAATTCCTGACCAGCTACACCCCCTATCAGCCGGAAATCGCGCAAGGGACCCTGCAGTATCTGTACGAGTTCCAGACCCAGGTCGCGAACCTGACCGGGATGCCGGTCGCCAACGCCAGCCTCTATGACGGTTCGACCGCCATGGCCGAGGGCGTGCTGATGGCCACGCGCGTCACCCGCCGCAACAAGGCGGTGATCTCGGGCGGCGTTCACCCCCACTACGTCAAGGCGACCGAGACCGTGGTTCACGCCGTCGGCGTGGAGACCCAGGTGCTGACCCCAGCCTTCGACGCCGAGGCCGCCGTCATCGACCAGATCGGGCCTGACACGGCCTGCGTCGTCGTCCAGACCCCCAACGTCTTCGGCACGGCGACCGACGTGACCCGGATCGCCGAGGCCGCCCACGCCGCGGGCGCCCTGCTGATCGTCGTGGTGACGGAGGCGGTGTCGATGGGCCTGCTGAAATCGCCCGGCGAAATGGGCGCCGACATCGTCGCGGCCGAGGGCCAGTCCATCGGCAACGCCCTGAACTTCGGCGGTCCCTATGTCGGCCTGTTCGCCACGCGCGAGAAGCTGATCCGCCAGATGCCCGGCCGCCTGACCGGCGAGACGGTGGACGCCGACGGCGAACGCGGCTTCGTCCTGACCCTGTCGACGCGCGAGCAGCATATCCGCCGCGACAAGGCGACGTCGAACATCTGCACCAACTCGGGCCTCTGCACCCTGGCCTTCACCATCCACATGAGCCTGCTGGGCGAGACGGGCCTGCGTAAACTGGCCCTGCTGAACCACGAAAAGGCCGTGGCCGCGCGCGACGCCCTGGCCGCCATTCCGGGCGTAGAGGTCCTGACGCCGCGCTTCTTCAACGAGTTCGCCGTCCGCCTGCCCCAGGGCAAGAGCGCCGCCGAAGTGGTGCAGACTCTGGCCGATCATCACATCCTGGCGGGCGTGCCCTACAGCCGCCTCGCGCCCGACGCCGGCATGGACGACGTCCTGCTGGTCGCCGCGACCGAGACGACGCTGGATGCGGACATCCAGATCCTCGCCAAGTCGCTGTCGAAGGTGCTGGCGGCATGATCCTAGCTGTCCTTTCAACTGGGCTTGCGATCATTGGCGGCGGACTCGATGAGGCTGAACAGCCCGCACTTCCCGCGGATCAGCTGGCTCAAACCTGCCTGTCAGAAAGCGCTGGCCTGTTTGTGTTGAGCATTGCCGCAGGTCGTGAAAGTCCCAACGAGAAGGCCGCGCAGCAAGCGAAGCGTATTTCGGAAATCTGCCGAGATGTTCGTACCCAGCTTCAACCGCTTGAGCATGTTTGCCTGAATGCTGTGGCGGAGAACGAGCACCTCGCGCAAGCGATTGCTGATGTTTACTCGGGCCACATTTCGCCACCGAGTTTCGCATCAGCTCAAGCCGAACGCGCTTCGACTGCAGAAGCCGACGACCATCAGACTGAACGAAACTCACAGTGCGAGGGGCGGATGTCGGCCCTCAAACAGATGACGCTGGCGGGAGAAAGCCAATGAGCACCATGAACACCGTCGGCCGCCCGACCGCCCCGAACGCCGTGACCACAAAGCCCGCCACCCTGACCGGCGGTCGCGGCCTGTTGCAGAACGAGGCCCTGATCTTCGAGGGCGAAGGCTGGGGCAAGACCGGCGTCGATCTGCCGGAACCCAAGACGGACGGCGCCGACCTGGGCGACCTGGTTCGCCAGGACCCGATCGGCCTGCCCGGCCTGTCCGAGCCCGAGGCCATGCGCCACTATGTGCGCCTGTCGCAGAAGAACCACGCCATCGACCTGGCCATCTATCCGCTGGGCTCGTGCACGATGAAGCACAACCCGCGTCTGAACGAGAAGATGGCGCGTCTGCCGGGCTTCTCGGACATCCACCCGCTGCAACCGATCTCGACGGTGCAGGGCGCGCTGGAGCTGATGGATACGCTGGCGCACTGGCTGAAGACCCTGACCGGAATGCCCGCCGTGGCCCTGTCGCCCAAGGCCGGCGCGCACGGCGAACTGTGCGGCCTGATGGCCATTCGCGCCGCGCACGAGGCCTCGGGCCAGCATGAGAAACGCCGCAAGGTTCTGGTGCCCACCTCCGCCCACGGCACCAACCCGGCCACCGCCGCCTTCGTCGGCTATTCGGTGGTGGAAGTGGCCCAGACCGAGGACGGCCGCGTGGACGTCGCCGATCTGGCCGCCAAGCTGGGTGACGACGTGGCCGCCATCATGGTGACCAACCCCAACACCTGCGGCCTGTTCGAGCGCGACATCCTGGAGATCAGCCGCCTGACGCACGCGGCGGGCGCCTATTTCTATTGCGACGGGGCCAACTTCAACGCCATCGTCGGCCGGGTGCGTCCGGGCGACCTGGGCGTCGACGCCATGCACATCAACCTGCACAAGACCTTTTCGACGCCCCACGGCGGCGGTGGTCCGGGCGCGGGTCCGGTGGTGCTGTCCGAGGCCCTGGCGCCCTTCGCGCCCGCCCCCTGGGTCGTGCATGACGACCACGGCTATCGCCTGATCGAACGCGAGGAGGACGAGGCGGTCCAGGCCTTCGGCCGCCTGTGCGCCTTCCAGGGCCAGATGGGCATGTATGTGCGTGCCCTGTCCTACATGATGAGCCACGGCTCTGACGGCCTGCGTCAGGTGGCCGAGGACGCGGTGCTGAACGCCAACTACATCAAGGCCCGCCTGTCGGACCTGATGAGCGCGGCCTTCCCCGATGGCCCCTGCATGCACGAGGCTCTGTTCGACGACGAATGGCTGAAGGGCACGGACATCACCACGCTCGACTTCGCCAAGGCGATGATCGACGAGGGCTTCCACCCGATGACCATGTATTTCCCGCTGGTCGTCCACGGCGCCATGTTGATCGAGCCGACCGAAACCGAGTCCAAGGCCGAACTGGACCGCTTCATCGAGGCCATGCGCCTGCTGGCCCAGGCAGCTAAAGCCGGCGACGTCGACCGCTTCAAGGGCGCGCCCTTCCACGCCCCAATGCGTCGCCTGGACGAAACCCGCGCCGCCCGCTCGCCGGTGCTGCGCTGGTCGGCGCCGGAAGGCTCCAACCAGGCGGCGTAGATATTCACTCATCATCCCAGGGCTTGTCCCTGGGATCTCGCGCCCGCCCGACACCCGAATGACGTCCCGGACCAGCGGGATCATGACCAAAGCTTCATTCGACGGACACCGATCCGCCACCGAGTCCCGGCCTGAATAGGCTGTGGCGCGGTCGTCACGGTCGCCCTTTCCTTTCCCGACGAGGGATCGCGCGACCGGGGCGATCGTTGTCACACCGACTGCTGCTTCCCATCTGGCGTGTTCGTGACCTCCCTGCCCGTCGTCCTACCCCCATTCGCCAAGCCCCGCAGCCGCGCGCTGCGGACGGTTCGACGCTGGGCGCTGATGATCGGCGGCCTGCTGGTCGTGTTGCTGGGCATACTGATCGCCCCCCTGCCCGGCCCGGGCGGCGTTCCCGTCATCGCCGTCGGTCTGGTGCTGATCCTGAAAAGCTCGTTCTGGGCCAAGCGGCAGTTCATCCGCGCCCAGTACGCGCGGCCCAAATGGATCTATCCCTTCCGCCGTCTGATGCGGAAGAAGCCGGAGTTCGCCCCTGTCTTCTGGCAGCAGGCGCTCAGGGCCGAAAAGGTGGTCGTCAAACGCTCCGGCCGTCGGCTGTCGCGCGCCCGCAAACAGCTACGCCGCTATTTCCGCAAGCTGTTCCGCTAGTTGACGGCTGTCTCGCGGTTGCGTTGCTGCAACCGCTAACCACGGCATCGTGAACCCGGCCGCCGGGCGACAGGCGTATCGTGACCCTGCGTTATCAGAGAACCACTCAAGGCGTTGGGAGGCGCTAAGGTCATGATGTCACGCGTACAAAAGGGTCTGATCGCCGGGGTTGCGGCGACGGCGGCCGCCTCGTTGCTCGAAATCCCCAATATGTTCCTGAACTGGTTCGATCCGTTCCAGGGCGTCATCGCCTCGATGATCGGCATGCCCGGCAATCTGACGATGGGCTGGGTGATCCACCTGATCAGCGGGGTGTTCATCCTGGGACCGCTGTTCGCGATCCTGTGTCCCCGACTGCCGACCGATACGCCCGAAACCAAGGGCATCGTCTTCGCGGTCGGCGCCTGGATTCTGATGATGGGCGCCATCGTCATGTTCGGCAACTATCGCACCTTCACCGCGGGCGCGGGTTTCGGCACCTTCGCCTGGCTGCTGGTCACCCATGCGGTGTTCGGCATCGTGCTGGGCAATGTCTATGCCCGGCTGGTCAGCCGCGAAAAGCGGATGGGCGCAACCCTCGTCGGCGGCGCACCCGCCCACTGAACCCCGTCCGGGACGCGCAGAAAAAAGGCCCCCGACGTCGCCGTCGGGGGCCTTTGTTTCCTTGACGCACCGGCCTCAGTTCAGGCGGTCGCCGATCTGGGCGATGGCGCCGTCCAGCAGCGGGTCCTTGGCGCCGGAGGCCAGGCGTGCGGCCAGAATCTGCTCCGCAGCCTTGGCGGCCAGATCGGCGGCGGCGGCCTTCACCTCGGCGGAGGCCTGGGCCTCGGCCTGGGCGATGCGGTTCTCGGCCATGGTCTGGCGACGGGCCAGGGTCTCTTCCAGCTTGGCCTTGGTTTCGGCCTCCAGACGGCGGGCGTCGGCCTCGGCCTGGGCCAGCATGTCGGCGGCCTGGGCCTCGGCCTCGGCCTTCTCCTTGCGGATTTGGGCCAGCAGGGCCTCGGCCTCGGCGCGCAGCCGGGCGGCCTCGTCCAGGTCGGACTGAATCTTGACGGCCTTGGCGTCCAGCGCCTTGGCGGCGATCTTGGGCACGCCGGCGGCGACCAGGATGGCGAAGAACAGGATCAGGCCGATCCCGACCCAGATCTCCGCATTGGCGAAGCTCCAGATGCCGTGCTCGAAGATCAGGTTCATCAGGCGGCTCCCTTGACGGCGGCCAGTTCGGCGGCGGTCGCGCCCTTGCCGGTCAGCCGCTCGAGCATGGCGGCGGTCGTGTCGGCGGCGATGGTGGAGACATTGCCCATGGCGGCGTCGCGCGTCCTGCCGATGGCGGCCTCGGCCTCGGCGATGCGGGCGTTGACGACCGCCTCCTCCGCAGCCTGACGGGCGTTGGCCTCTTCGGCGACGCGGGCCTTGGCGGCGGCGGCCATGGCGCGGGCGTCGGCGCGGGCCTTGGCGACCTCGGCCTGGGCTTCGGCGGCCTGGCCGGCGGCCTCGGCCTGGACCTGTCGCGCGGTGGCGACGGCGTTGGAAATCGTGTCGGCCCGCTCATCCATCACCTTGCGAAGGCGAGGCGCGAAGACCTTGGAAACCAGCAGATACAGAACGACGAACAGGATCAGCAGATAGCCGATCTGGCCCGCCCAGTGTTCGAACTGGAATTGCGGCAGGCCGCCCGAGCCGTGCTCGGCCGCGGTCGCCGTCTCGGCGTGCAGGTCCGCTTCTACCGAAGGGGGCACTGCGGCTGTAGTGTGGGTGCTGGCCATGAACCGTCTGCTGCTGGATCAGATGAAGCGGCGCGCGGGCGAACCCCGCGCGCCGTTATCGACTGATATCAGCCGAAGATCATCAGGATGCCGAGCACGAAGGCCAGGATGCCCAGGGCTTCGGCAAGGGCGGCGCCCACGAACAGGTTGCCGACTTGGCCGGCGGCGGCCGACGGGTTGCGCAGGGCGCCGGCCAGGAACTGGCCGAAGATGTTGCCCACGCCCAGAGCCGAACCGATCATGCCGAGGGTGGCAAGGCCGGCGCCGATGTATTTTGCGGCTTCAGCGTCCATGATTGTATTCCTAGATTAAAGTCGTTGGTGGTTGGGGTGAAAAGACTGGTCCGGCCCTTAGTGGGCGTGGTCCAGGTTGACCACATCGTTGAGATAGATGCAGGCCAGAACGGCGAAGACGAAGGCCTGGAGGAAGGCCACCAGGAACTCCAGCGCGGTCAGGGCGACGACCATGCCCAGCGACAGGGCCGCGACCGGGAAGGCCAGCAGGCCGATGCCGCCGCCCAGGCCCAGAAGGCCCAGGGACACGACGAAGCCGGCGAAGATCTTCAGCGCGACGTGGCCGCCCAGCATATTGCCGAACAGACGCAGCGCCAGGGTGACGGGACGCAGCAGGAAGGAGACGAACTCGATCAGGCCCACGACCGGGCGCAGCAGCAGGGGCGCGCCCATCGGCCAGAACAGCTTGAAGAAGCCTAGGCCGTTCTTGGCGAAACCCACCACCAGGACCAGGCCGAAGGTGATCAGGGCGAAGGTGGCCGTGATCGCCAGTTGCGACGTCGCCGTGAAGGTCAGGAACAGGCCCAGGATGTTCATGCCCAGGATCAGGATGAACAGGGTGAAGACGAACGGGAAATATTTGCGGCCGTCATGGCCGATGATCGAATCGGCCAGATTGTCGATCAGGCCGAACACGCCCTCGCCCGCCGCCTGCAGGCGGCCCGGCACGATCTTGGCGTTCGACGTCACGGCGGTCAGGAAGCCCACGATCAGCAGGAAGGCGACGGTCATGGCCACGTGAGAATTGGTCACCGCCAGATGGACCGGGCCGAGCACCGGCACATCGACCATGCCGAAATCCAAACCCCGGATGGGCTGGATCTGAAACTGATGAATCGGATCGGCCATGAAGCCCTATCGTTCCCCGTCTTCGTCGGCCTCGACATAGGGTTCGGCCGGAGCCGACGTACCCAAAGCCTTGGCCTGCGCCATCAGCCGGTTGGCTGTGCGACGCGCCATGTAAATCGACAAGGCGAAGCCCAGAAGGACCCCGCCGATCAAACCCCACGGGCGGGTCCCGAAGACCCAGTCCGCGATGAAACCGAACGCCAGACCCACGAAGACGCCGCCGAGAAGCTCGGCGATGATCTTATAGGCCTGACCCGACACCTGCTGGCCGGTCAGCTCGGCGGATTTCTCCACCGTGGTCCGCGCCTCCAATGCGGATGCGCTCTCTTGGAGGCGTTTGATCGCCTCTTCGCGCGATTCCGACATAGGGGACAGGACCTGTGTGCTCAGCGTGCGGATGGTGGTCCGAACGGGTCTGAATTCGGCGCGGAAACTAATCGTGAGCGGCCATCAGGTCAAGGCGTCGTGATCACCGGCTAAGTCGTCGGAAATGCACGATTTTCCGCGCCTGTGGACAAGCCGTGACGATGCGCCGCTGTCGCAACCGCCAGAATCCCGCCTCATGCGCGCCGCCTCGACATGGCGATGCGAGGCGGAAACGACTAGGTTCCGCGCCATGAACGCCCACGTCCCGCCGCCCGCCGCTCCGCTCCGCCCGATCTCGGTCCGTCTGGCGACGCCGCGCGGTTTCTGCGCCGGGGTGGATCGGGCCATCCAGATCGTCGAACGGGCCATCGAGAAATACGGCGCCCCGGTCTATGTGCGCCACGAGATCGTCCACAACCGCCATGTGGTCGAACGCCTGAAGGCCATGGGCGCCGTCTTCGTCAAGGAGCTGGACGAATGCCCCGACGACCGGCCGGTCGTCTTCTCGGCCCACGGCGTGCCCAAGTCGGTGCCCGCCAGCGCCCGTGCGCGCGAGCTGTTGTTCCTGGACGCCACCTGCCCCCTGGTCTCCAAGGTCCATGTCGAGGCCGAGCGTCATCATGACGCGGGCCGCCACATCGTCCTGATCGGCCATGCGGGCCATCCGGAGGTGATCGGCACCATGGGTCAGTTGCCGCCCGGCGCCATCACCCTGATCGAGACCGAGGAAGACGCCGAGCGATTCGAACGGCCCGGCGACGCGCCCCTGGCCTACGCCACCCAGACCACCCTTTCGGTGGACGACACCGCCGGCATATTGAGGGTGCTGAAGCGCCGCTTCCCCGAACTGCCCGACCCGCACAAGGAAGACATCTGCTACGCCACCACCAATCGCCAGGACGCGGTCAAGGCGCTGGGCGAGGGCTGCGAACTGGTGCTGGTGGTCGGGTCCAGGAACTCGTCCAACTCGGCCCGGCTGGTCGAGGTGGCGATGCGCGCGGGCGCCCTCGCCGCCTATCTGGTGGACGACGCCTCTCAGGTCGACTGGGCCTGGTTCGACGGGGTCGATACGGTCGGCGTCACCGCCGGCGCCTCGGCGCCCGAACCGCTGATCGCCGCCCTGGTCGACGCCATCCGCGCCCGGTTCGACGCCACGGTGACCGAGGACTCTGGGGCGCGCGAGACCGTGACCTTCAAACTGCCGCGCCTGCTGACCGCCTGAACCGCCGCAGGTCGGGTGGTCAAGGCATGGCCGTGTTCCCAGGCGCCCATCCGCGCGCCTGATCCTCGAACCGTCAGGTCCGCGCCAGCGGCAGGGGCGCGCGGAACAGGCTGCCGACGCCCGGGGTGGACACCACCTCGATCCGGCCGCCCATCAGCACCGCCAGCCCATGGGCGGCGGTCAGGCCCAGCCCCAGCCCCTCGGCCGTGCGGGTGCTGCTCTCGTCACCCTGGGTGAAGGCGTCGAACAGGCGCGCCACCTCGTCGGGGGTCATGCCCGGCCCGGTGTCCTCGACCTCCAGCACCAGATTGCGGCCGGCCAGGGCGCGCAGCGTCACCTGGCCGGTCCGGGTGAAGCGCACGGCGTTGTCGACCAGGGCCGCCAGCAGCTTTTCGATATGCACGGGGTCGCCCAGCCATTCGCCCTCGACCGCCTCGACCTTCAGGACCAGCCCCTTGGTCGCCGCCGCGCCTTCGAAATCATTGGCGACCCGCTGCAACAGATTGTCGGCGCGAAAGGGCCGCGTCTCCAGCATCACCGAACCGTCACGCAGCCGCACGACGTCCAGCAGCTCCTCGACCAGCCGAAGCTGCTGGCGACCCGAGGCTTTCAGGATTTCCAGCCGGTCGCGCTGTTGCGGCGTGATCGCGTCGGCGCCGATCACCTCGGCCATGCCCAGGACGCCGTTCAGGGGGGTGCGCAGTTCGTGGCTGACGTTGGACAGGAAGCGGGTCTTGGCCCGGTTGGCCGCCTCCGCCTTGTCCAGCGCCATCGACAGGGCCGTTTCCGAGGCGCGAAGGCGTCGGATGTCCTGCGCCACCCGCCACAGCAGGGCGCCGCCGCCGACCAGCAGCAGGGTCGCCAGCATCAGCAGCAGCGGCCCGGCATGACGCAGGATGTCCGCGCCCGGCCGCTCGGGCGTCCACAGGATACGCCCCAGCAGGACCCCGTTGGGATCGCGGATGTCCACGGCTCCGCGCCCCGGCGGCGGCGGCGCGTCGCCCACGGAGAAGGCCGGATCGACCAGGCCGAGACGATCGTGAATCTGTGGAATGAGGCTGTCGAACCGCTTGAACGACGCCACCGCCGGGTCTGACGCGGGGACCTGTCCTTTCAGGGTGTGGCGCACGATGGTCGACGTGCCCATCAGATAGACGGTTCCCTCCACCTTCACGATCGCCGGCCTCAGGGTCACGGCGTTCAGCGCCACGGTCGAACGGTCGCGCCGGGCCGCCGCCGCCCTCAGGGCGTCCACGATGGGGCGGGCGGATCGGGCGAAGGGGTCGGCGGCGTCGGCGCCGGCTGGCCCGCCGTTCTTGGAGATGCGGAACAGATTGCCCGCGTCGTCATAGCCCAGGGTGATCGGCAGCTTGCTCTGCGCCTCGTAGAATCCGCCCAGGTGGCGGTCCCACCAGACGACGTCGCCCCCGCCCGTCATATGGTCGACCGCGTCGTCCCAGACCGACGCCGAGGTCAGGTCCTCGCCTATGGCCTGCAGGGCGCGCGCGACGCGACGCTCGACCAGCTTCTGCTCCTTGACGGCCTGGTGGGCGTCGATCGCCTGGCTGACCACCGCCAGCACGCCGATCATTCCGGCCATCGATCCGATCAGCAGCACCGCCGCGATACGGAACGCGGCCCACGCCTGAGGGCCGGATGGTGAAGCAACGCCACGAGACATGATCGAGCGCTAACATCGGCGCGATAAGACAAGATGAACGCCGCCCCGCCCCCGATCCGGATCAGCGGTCGTCGTTGACGAAATCCTGGGCGAACTCGGGCGTCTCGTCGTCTATGGGCAGGGTTCCATCCTCGTCGTCGGCCTCCGAGGCGCGGCTGGGATCGGGCACCTCGAACCCGACCGGCAGCGACAGGTCCAGCAGGCCCGCCGCCTTCATCTCCTGAACGCCGGGCAGGTCGTACAGGGTCGCCAGGCCGAAATGCTCCAGGAACCGGTCCGTGGTCGCATAGGTGACGGGCCGCCCCGGCGTTCGCCGACGCCCGCGCAGCCGCACGAACCCCATCTCCAGCAGCAGGTCCAGCGTGCCCTTGGAGATCGACACCCCCCGCACGCTCTCGATCTCGGCGCGGGTGACAGGCTGATGATAGGCGATGATGGCCAGGGTCTCCAGCGCGGCCTTGGACAGGCGGCGCGGCTCCTCGCGCTCCTGGGTCATCATGAAGGCCAGGTCGGGCGCGGTGCGGAACCGCCAGCGGTCGGCGACGCACTCCAGCTCGACCCCCCGCCCCTCGTAACGGGCGCGCAGCCCGGCGATGGCGCGCGCGACATTGCAGGTCTGGGGCAGGCGGGCGGCGATCTCGGCGGCGGTCAGCGGTCCGGCGGCGGCGAACAGCAGGGCCTCCACCCGGCGTTCGATCTCGGCCTCGTCGGGTTGGAAGGACAGGTCAGACATCCGCCCCCCCGTTCATCCCCGCGAAGGCGGGGACCCAGTTCTTTCGCCTCACCGGCGCGTGGGCTGACCACACAGGCTTTGCGGCATGCCTCTTTCGCCCAAAGCACTGGGTCCCCGCCTTCGCGGGGATGGGCGGAAGGCGGCGGGTCAAGGCGTCAACTCCAACGGCTGTCCCGGTCCGCGCCGTTTCAGATACAGGTCGGCGAACGCCTGGGCCTGGCGAATATCCATCGCCCCCTCCTTCACCAGCTCCAGACTGGCCGACAGGGTCGAGGCCGTATAGCTGGCCTGGCTGGGGCCGTCGTCGTCCTGGCGATGGGGGGCCACTTTTTCCAGCGGGGTCCAGTCGGCCAGTTTGGGCATGATTTCCCGCAGCCAGTCGCGCGCGGCTTCCAGCGGAAAGGCCTCGACGCGTTGGCCCGGCGCATACCGCCGCGCCTCTTCGCGCCGACGCTGCACCACATAGGCGCTCATCAGCTCGTACAGGCTGGCGTCGATCCGATCGGACGGCACGATGACCGTCGCTTCGGGGTCGCCGCGCGTGAAGACGTCGCGTTTCAGCTGGGGCCGGGCCATCAGCTGTTCGACCGCCTTTCGCATCGCCTCCAGCTTCTGCAGGCGGAAGGCCAGGGCGGCGGCCATCTCCTCGGCGGGCGGCTCCTCAGCCTTGCCCTTGTCGGTGCGCGGCAGCAGCAGCCGCGACTTCAGATAGGCCAGCCACGACGCCATCACCAGATAATCGGCCGCCAGGGCGAAGTTCCTGCGCCGCGCCTCATGCACGAAGGCCAGATACTGTTCCGCCAGCTGGGTGATCGACAGTTTCAGCAGGTCGACCTTCTGGTTCCGCGCCAGGGCCAGCAGGACGTGCAGCGGCCCTTCATAGCCGTCCAGATCGACGACGAAGGCCTCGCGGTCCTCGACCTCGGCGACGGCGGTGAAGTCCAGATTGGGCTGGAAGGCGTCGGTCATTGTCTTGGCCTACCGCGCTTCGCGCGGCTTCAGTCCGAGGCGGTCCAGGCGGCTCATGCCTGCGCCTCTCCCACGTCCGGGCCCCTGGCGGCATCCAGCCGTCCGCCCATCGCCTCGAACAACCGCTGATGCCCGGCCGCGGCGTCCAGCGGCTCGGGCGACCGCACGATCCGCGCCAGCGCCGCCTCGGCCCGCGCCTTGGCCTTGCCTTTCAGCTTGCACGTCGCATCGGCCACGGCCCGCATCTCCGTCAGATCGCCGTTGCAGTGCAGGACCACGTCGCATCCGGCCTTCAACGACCGATGCGCCCGCTCGCCCAGCGATCCGCTCAGGGCCTGCATCGACAGGTCGTCGCTCAGGATCAGGCCGGAAAAGCCCAGATGGTCGCGCATCAGACGCACCGCCTTCTTCGACTGGGTGGCCGGGCGCTTGCGGTCGATGGCGGTGAAGACGATGTGGGCCGTCATCGCCATCGGCATGTCCGACAGGGCCTTGAACGGCGCGAAGTCCCAGCCGTCCAAGGTCTCCAGATCGGCATGGACCGTCGGCAGGTCCTCATGGCTGTCGGCGAAGGCCCGGCCGTGGCCCGGCATGTGTTTGATGCAGGGCAGAACCCCGCCCGCCAGCAAGCCTTCCGCCGCCGCCCGCCCCAGCAGGGCCACGGTCTGGGGATCGCGGCCATAGGCCCGGTCGCCGACGATGTCGTGAGCGCCGGGAACCGGCACGTCCAGAACGGGCAGCAGATCGACGGTGATCCCGACCTCGCGCAGGTCGTGCGCCATCAGCCGCGCCCCCAGCCGCGCCAGGTCGCGCGCGCCGTGCAGGTCTTCGGCGGCCTTCAGATAGGCGTCGCCCGGCGGATATTTGGCCCAGTGCGGCGGCCTCATCCGCTGGACCCGTCCGCCCTCCTGATCGATCAGGATCGGCGCGTCCGCATCGCCGACGGCGGCGCGCAGGTCTTCGGTCAGCGCCCGCAGCTGATCCGGCGTGTCAATGTTGCGCCGGAACAGGATGAAGCCCCACGGCCGCGCCTGGGCGAAGAAGGCGCCTTCGTCCTGCGTCAGCCGATGCCCGGCGCAGCCGTAGAGGGCGGCGGACGTCACCGAACGATGCAGTCCCGGCCCGCCGCCTTCAGCGCATTGCAGAAGGCCGTGGCCCGCTCGCGCGACAGGCCCGAGAAGGCCGTGCGGTAAAGCGTCGATCCGCCCGAGGTCGTCACCTCGGTCACACGCTTTTCGGCGCCCGACGCATATTGGCCGAAGCGGCCGGCGACGGCGGCGTATTCCCGGTCCGCGATCTCGGTCGAGGAGAAGGCGCCGATCTGGACCGAGGCCGAACCGCCCGTCGCGGCCGGGGCCTTGGTCGTCGGCGCGGCGACGACGGGCGCGGGTGTCGGGGTCGTCGGGCGCGTCGCAGGCGTCGTCGGGACCGGCGTCGCGGGCTTGGCGGGCGCCAGGCCCTGTCCGGTCGGCGCGACGGGGGCCGGGGCGGTCGGACGCGGCTGGGGCGTCTCGGGCGGCGGGGTGAAGGTCACGGGCGCTTCGGTCGTCTCGGTCTCGTCGCGATAGACGCGCACGCCCTCGGCCGGGTCGATCGGCTGGGCGTCGATGGGCGGGGCGGTCTTCATCTCGCCCACGGGCTGGCCCACCGCCGGCGGCGCGTCGGTCGAGGCGCGCATCCCTGAGCGATAGAAGAAGATCACCGCCACGATCAGCAGCAGCAGGACCACCGCGCTGACGATCAGCGTCACCGGCGGCGCCTTGCCCCCGCCCGCGCCGACATTGCGGCCGCTGCGCGGATCATAAGAATTGCGACGGAACGGCAGGTCGTCGTCGGTGGGGGGCGTATAGGCGCCCCGGCCCGGCTTGTTGTCGTCTTCGAATGACATGGTCGCGCTCCGCCGTCTGTCCGGCGCGAATCGGGCGCCGAACATCTACTTTACGCCCCCGCGTCCGTCTTTCGAATCACAGATCGAGCGCGAGGTCGAGGCTGAACAGTTTCTGGTGGACTTCTATCGCATAGCGGTCGGTCATCCCGGCGATGTAGTCGCAGACGGCGCGCGCCCGCCGGGTGCGGTCCTGGGTCAGGGCGGGCGCCCCCCATTCCGGCGGCATCACCTCCGGCTCGGCCATGAACAGTTCGAACAGTTGCGACAGAACCCGTCGCGCCTGGCTGCGCGTGCGGTTGACGCGGTAATGGCGATACATCCGCTCGAACAGGAACTTCCTCAGGATCGCCAGATCGGCGTGCATCCCGGCCGAGAAATCCACCATCGTCCGTTTGGCGAGGCGCACATCCTCGGTCGTGACGATCCGGTCCGCTTCCAGCCGGGCTTGCGTCTCGGCCAGCACGTCCTCGACCATCACCCCGATCATGCGCCGGACCGCCTCGATCCGCAGCATCCGCTCGTCGATGTTCGGCCAGTCGCGCCGCGCCTGCGCCAACATCGGCCCGATCAGCGGCACCTCGGCCAGGTCCGCCAGGGTGAACAGGCCCGCCTGCACCCCGTCGTCCACATCGTGGTTGTTATAGGCGATGTCGTCGGCGATGGCCGCGCACTGGGCCTCCAGCGAGGCGAAGGTGTCCAACCGCAGGTCCCAGCCCGCCTCGCCGCCCCCCAAGCCTTTGGCCGCATAGGGCCGCACCACCGACCAGGCCGGTTCGTCCAGCCGGTGCGACACCGGGCCATTGTGCTTGATGACCCCCTCGACCGTCTCCCAGCTCAGGTTCAGCCCGTCGAACTGCGGATAGCGGTTCTCCAGCTCGGTCACGACGCGGAAGCTCTGGACATTGTGGTCGAAGCCGCCATAGCCCGCCATCTGCACCACCAGTTCGTCCTCGCCCGCATGGGCGAACGGCGGATGGCCCAGGTCGTGGGCCAGGGCGATGGTCTCGGCCAGATCGTCGTCCAGCCGCAAAGCATGGGCCAGGGACCGCGCGATCTGCGCCACCTCCAGCGAATGGGTCAGGCGGGTGCGGTAATGGTCGCCCTCGTGCGCCACGAAGACCTGGGTCTTCTCCTTCAGCCGCCGGAACGCCGTCGCATGGATGATGCGGTCGCGGTCGCGCGCGAAGGCGGTGCGCGTGCGGCTGGGGGGCTCGAAGAACCGACGACCCTGGGTCTGGCCGGCCCGTTCGGCGTAGGTGGCGAGTTCGATCTGGCTCAAGTCATCAACTTTGAGGCTGCTTTGATGCGGGCGGCCCTTTGCGAACGCCCTTGCGCGCCTCATATAGACAGCCGTGAGCACCGTCCAATCCACAGAACCGTCCACACCCGCCTTCACCGTCGCCACGCGCGCGCCGGAAGGCATCGTCCTGGCCCCCAGCGCCGCCAAACGCCTGGCGAAGCTGGGCGCGGCCGAGGGCAGGACGCTGATGCTGCGCGTCGCGGTGGACGGCGGCGGCTGCTCGGGCTTCCAGTACCGGTTCGAGCTGGTCGAGACGGCCGAGGACGACGACCTGCGCATCACATGCGACGGCCAGACCGCCCTGGTCGACCCCGTCTCGGTCCCCTTCCTGAAGAACGCCGAGATCGCCTTCGTCGACGAACTGGCCGGCGCCCAGTTCGTGGTCAGGAACCCCAACGCCGCCTCCAGCTGCGGCTGCGGCGTCAGCTTCTCGATCTGATCTAGAGGATCTGCGTCCGACGACCGCCAATCCGCGACTTGCATTTAGGGTACTTCCTAATTAGGGATACGCCTATGAACACCCTGTTCAAGGCCCTGTCCCATCCCGTCCGCCGCCGCATCGTCGCCATGCTGCGCGCCGGTCCTCTGGCGTCCGGCGACATCGCCGCCGCTTTCGACATGAGCTGGCCCACCATCACCGGCCACCTCAACGCCCTGAAGGAGGCCGGGCTGGTCAGCCCCGAGCGTGAGGGCCAGACCATCCGCTATCGCCTGGAGATTTCCGCCATCGAGGAAGCCATGGCCTTCCTGATGGACATCACTGGAACCGGAGAGGCCGCCGCCCTGCCCCACGTCGACCAGCCCCGCACCACCAAGGCGCCGCGCCGGTGAAGGCCCGCCTGTCCCCGCTGGACCATCTGACCATCGCCGTCTTCGTCGTGCAGGCGGGGTTCGCCGTCTATGTCGCGCTGATGGGACCGACCACGCCGATCCCGCTGCACTGGAACGACGACTGGCAGGTCGACCGCTGGGGCAGCCGCGTCGAGTTCGCCGCCACCCTGGGCGGCCTGTCGGTCATCGGCTTCATCGCCAGCGCCGGTCTCGGTCTGGCCGCCCTGCGCGCCGAGGCGGCCGGCGATCACGCGCGTCGCCGTTCGATGCGGATCGGTCAGGGCGTCGCCCTGTTCGTCTTCACCGCCATCGGCCTGTTGATGAGCTGGGCGGGGCTTGGACACGCCACGACGGAAACCGGCCCCGTCGTCATGATGGGCGGGGTGTCGCTGATCCTTCTGGTCATGGGCGCCTTCCTCGGTCGCGTCGCGCCCAATCCGCTTGTCGGAGTCCGTACGCCCTGGAGCTACAAGAGCCGCCTCGCCTGGGACCGCTCCAACCGTCTGGCCGGGCGTCTGTTCTGCCTGTTGGGCCTGGCCGGTCTGATGGCCGCGCCCTGGATCGGCCAGCCCGCCGGAACCTATGGCCTGGTCGGCGGGGCGTTGGTCGCCGCCGGTCTGTCGATCTTCGAAAGCTGGCGCGTGTGGCGCGCCGATCCGAACCGCCAGCCCTTCTGATCCGCCTGGAGACCGCCCATGCTCAGCCTCGCCGCCACAGTCGCCGCCCTGATCGCCGCCCCGGTCTCGACCGAGGTCGCCCTGCCGTCCCAGCCCGCGCAGCTGCATGGAACCTTGCTGACCCCGCGCGACGCCGTGGCCGCCCCCGTGGCCGTGGCGGTCATCCTGCCCGGCTCCGGCCCGACGGATCGCGATGGGAACAGTCCGATGGGCGTGGCGGCCGGAACCTATCGCCTGCTGGCCGAGGGGCTGGCGGACCAGGGGATCGCCACCCTCCGCATCGACAAGCGCGGTATCGCCGCCAGCGCCGCCGCCGGCCCGGCCGAGGCCGATCTGCGCTTCGACGCCTATGTCGCCGACGCCCGCGCCTGGGCCGCCGAAGCCGCCGCCCGCGCCGGCAAGCCCTGCGCCTGGCTGATCGGCCACAGCGAAGGCGCCCTGGTCGCCCTGAAGGCGGTCGCGGGCGGCCCGAACGCCGGAAACGACAAGATCTGCGGCCTGATCCTGCTCTCCGGCGCCGGTCGCCCGGCGGGTGTGGTGTTACGCGAACAGTTGGAAAACGGCCTGCCCGAACCGTTGAAGACCCAGGCCTTCGCCATCCTGACCGAGCTTGAGGCGGGCCGCACCGTCGCCGATGCGCCGCCCGCCCTGGCCGCCCTGTTCCGTCCGTCGGTCCAGCCCTATCTGACCTCGTGGCTGCCGCTGGATCCCGCCGCCCTGCTGGCCGCCTATGACGGGCCGGTGTTCATCGGCCAGGGGACCGACGACCTCCAGATCGGCGTTACGGACGCCGAAACCCTAGCCGCCTCCGACCCCAGGGCGACGCTGAAACTGTGGCCCGGCGTCAACCACGTCCTGAAGACCGCCCCCGCCGACCGCGCCGCCAACCTGGCCACCTACGCCGATCCGGCCCTGCCGCTGGCGCCCGGCGTGGTCGCGGATGTGGCGGGGTTCATCAAGGCGCACCCGCGCCCCTAGACGTGGCGCGCCTGGCCCGCCCCCAGTCCCAGCACGATGATGGCCATGCACAGGACGCCGCAGGCGATGAAGGACGACAGCCAATCGTTCGTGACATCGTGCAGGGCGCCGACCGCCACCGGTCCGGTCGCCGACATCAGATAGCCGACGGCCTGTACCATGCCGGAAAGGCGGGCGGTCTGGTCGGCGTTGCGCGCCCTCAGACCGATGAAGGTCAAGGCCAGGATGAAGGCGCCGCCGATGCCCACGCCGAACAGGCCAATCCAGACCACCGCCCAGGCCGGCGCCAGAAAAAGGCCCAGCAAGGCGACCAGTCCCATCGCGCCCAGACCCGCCGCTATGGCCCGCTGATCCTTCAGGCGGCCGATCAGGGGCGGCAGCAACAGCCCCGGCAGGGCGGTGGCCAGTTGCAGCACCCCGTGCAGCGACCCGGCGGCGATGGCCGAATACCCCTGGCTGACCAGGATCGAGGGCAACCAGGCGGCCACGGCGTAATAGGTGAAGGAGGTGCAGCCGAAGAAGAGGGTGATCCGCCACGCCAGACCTGAACGCCAGATGCTGCCGGAATGCAGCGGCTCGGCGGTTCCGGCGGCGGGGGCCGAATGGCGGCGCAGTTGCGGCAGCCAGGCGATGGCGCTGACCACCGGCAGGATGATGAAGGCGCCCAGCGCGACCCGCCAGTCGTAGGCCGCCGCCAGGGGCGCGACCACCGCCGAGGCGACCGCCGAGCCGACGCCCATGGTGATGGCGTAGATCGCCGTCAGCCGCGCGATCTGGTTCGGGAAATCCCGCTTCAGCAGGCTGGGCACCAGGGTGTTGCCTATGGCGATGCCCGCCCCCAGCACGGCCGTGCCGAAATACAGGCTCCACAACGGCCCGATGGAGCGGACGGCGATGCCGACCATCATCACGATCAGGGCCAGGAACAGCACCCGCTCCAGCCCATATTCCTTGGCCAACACGGCCGCGAAAGGCGACACGACGCAGAAGATCAGCAGCGGCAGGGTGATCAGAAGCCCCGCCTGACCCGCGCCGATATGGAAGGCCTGCTGGATCACCTCCAGCACCGGCCCGACCGCCGTGAACGGCCCCCTCAGGTTGGTGGCGAACAGAAGAACGCCCACTATGATCCAGGCGGGGTGGAGGCTGTGACGATGAGGCATGGCGTGTCCGATCTTTGCGCCCACCAGATAGCAATGGAGATGCTTGCCGGATTTGGCTATTCAGTCAGACAATTTCCGAAATCGGCCAATCCTCTTGTCCCCGTCCGATCCGCCGCCCTACGCATTCGACCCTGACGCCACCGACCTGCCGGTGACGGCCATGAATCTGGAGGCGACGGCGCATGACCGCGAGGCGCCGATGCACGCCCACCGCAAGGGACAACTGGTCGTCACCCTGCGCGGCGGCGTGATCTGCCGCACCGAAACAGGTCTGTGGATGGTGCCGGCGGGCAATGGCGTCTGGGTTCCCGGCCATATCCGACACAGCAACGAGATCACCGCCAACGGCCGCGTCGCCTTGCTGTTCATCGATGCGGAGGTCGGCGGCCTGCCGGATCGCTGCGCCTCTCTGACCCTGACGCCTCTGGTGGTCGAACTGGTCAGGCATCTGGCGGAGCGTCCCGCCGCCGCCTATCGGCCGGGCGATCATCTGCACCGCCTCGTCCAGGTTCTGTTGGAGGAGTTGCGCGTGATGCAGGTCAGCACGCTTCACCTGCCCATCCCCGACGACCCCGCGCTGCGCCATATCGCCAATGGTCTGATCCAGAACCCGCGGGACCGCGCGCCTGTGTCGGAATGGGCGCGTCGCGTCGCCATGAGCGAAAGGTCGCTGTCTCGACTGGTGCGACGCAGGACCGCCATGAGCTTCGGCCGCTGGCGTCAGCAGTTGCAGATTCTCATCGCCCTGCAGCGCCTGTCCGAAGGCGCCTCGGTCCAGACGGTCGCCTATGATCTGGGCTATGAATCCGTCAGCGCCTTCATCACCATGTTCAAGTCCGCCCTGGGCAAGCCCCCCGCCCGCTATGTCGCGGACGCGGCGATCTAGACCCGCCCCGCCCGGGCCTCGTCCGGGCGCAGGGTCAGGACACGCACGCCGTCACGCGCAACGGCGACGGTATGTTCGAACTGGGCCGACAGTTTTCCATCCTCGGTCACCACGGTCCAGCCGTCGTCCTCGGTGTCGACCTTGCGCGTGCCCTGGTTCAGCATCGGTTCGATGGTGAAGACCATGCCCTCACGCAGGGCCATGCCGGTCCCCGCCTTGCCGAAATGCAGCACCTGCGGGTCTTCATGCATCTCGCGCCCGATGCCGTGGCCGCAGTAGTCGCGCACGACCGAATAGCCCGCCTGTCTGGCGTGGCGTTCGATGGCCGCGCCGATGTCGCCCAGCCGCGCGCCGGGCCGCACGGTGCGAATGCCCTTCCACATGGCCTCATAGGTGGTGCGGACCAGACGCCGCGCCGCCGGGCCGACATTGCCGATCAGATAGGTCTTGCTGGAATCGGCGATGAAGCCGTCCTTTTCCAGGGTGATGTCCAGATTGACGATGTCGCCGTCCATCAGCACCTCATCCGCCGACGGCACGCCGTGGCAGACGACCTGATTGCGCGAACTGTTCAGCACGAAACCATAGCCGTACTGGCCCTTGGAGGCGGGACGCGACTTCAGTTCATCGACGATATAGGCCTCGACCAGATCATTGATCTGAAGCGTGGTCATGCCCTCCAGCCTCAGCCCGTCCAGATGGGTGAAGACCGAGGCCAGCAGACGCCCGGCCTCGGCCATCAGCGCCAGTTCTTGCGTCGTCTTGATCATGCTGTGGCGACAGGCGTGCTGCTGGCGTCCACCCCCGCCGCCTTCAGCTCCCGCGCCACCAGGTCCTGAAACGTCAGGCCCGGATTGGTCTCGCACAACATGCCGATCCTGATCCAGAACGCCGCCTGGGCATTGATGGAGCGGTACGACGCCTTGCTGGCCCGACGCAGCTGCTCGTGCAGCTCATCCTCGATATTGACGATGCCCAACTGGCGCTCCTGAGAATATACGTTTCGTATGCGTATCATATATTCGGGCGCGGACGGTGTTCAAGAGCGGCTTGGCTCAGGACAAAGGGCGCCTGGGCGCCTACAACGCGTCCACGTCGTGCCGCGCCTGATCGGCCAGGGCGAAGAAGCGGTCGCGGACCTCGGCGGCGAAGGGGTTGTCGCGTTCGATGGCGCGGAACACCGCCGGGCTGTCATGGCGCACCATGTCGACGGCCTGCATCAGCCGGTCGAAACTGGCCGTGGTCATGCGGGTCGGCAACGGTTCCATGTTCAGCAGGACCCGCGCGATCAGGTGGGTCAGGCCCTGAACCACGGCGGCCTCGCGGTCATGGTCTTCCGGCGTGACCTGGAAGACCTTCAGCTTCAGCGCATGGCGGCAGAAGGCGGCGACGCGGCGGGCGTCTCTTGCTCCGCGCACCTCGCTGACGGCGATCCGCAGGCCCGCGATGCCGTCCTTGCCGCTCTGCGGGCCGAACAGGGGGTGGGTTCCGACGATCCGCACGCCGGGCGGCAGGGCCGCCTGCATCGCCAAGGCGGGCTTCACCTTCACCGAGCCGACGTCGATGATCAGGGGCTCAGGCGTCAGATGCGGACGGATGGCCTTCAGCGTCGCCTCCAGCGCCTCGACCGGCACGGCCAGCACCACCGTCGGACAGGCGGCGGCGGTCGCCAGATCGGTCAGGGTCGCATGGGCGTCGCCCTCGGACACCGCCGGGTCATAGGCCACGACCTCGAACCACGCCGACAGATGCCGCGCCGTCAACCGCCCAAAGGCGCCATAGCCGATCAGGCCGAGACGGGGTTTCGCCACATCCACCGCCGCCCTATCCATCTTCACCGTCATCCTCGGGCTTGACCCGAGGACCGGGCGCGGATCGGGCTGTGCGCCTGCCGCTGACGCAATGCGGCGGCCCCTCCGGTCCTCGGGTCAAGCCCGAGGATGACGGCGTAGAGGTGGAAGGCGGAGCGAAGCGAACTCACAGCGTCTCCATGAACCGCACCGGCCGCCCGTGCGCCGATCCGATCAGTTCGCCGTCCTGCATCACCACCCGTCCGCGCACGATGGTCGCCATCGGCCAGCCGGTCGCCTCCACCCCGTCGAACGGGGTCCAGCCGCAGCGCGTGGCCTGCTGGTCGTGGGTGATCGTCTTCTTCGCCTTCAGGTCCACGATGGTCAGGTCGGCGTCATAGCTGACGGCCATCCGGCCCTTGTTGGCCGTGCCGAACACCCGTTGCGCCCCCGCCGAGGTCAGGTCGATGAACCGCTCCAGGCTCAACCGCCCATTGGCCACGTGCGTCAGCATCAGCGGCACCAGCGTCTGCACCCCCGGCATCCCGGACGGCGAGGCCGGATAGGGTTTGGCCTTCTCCTCCTTGGTGTGCGGCGCGTGGTCCGATCCCAGCACATCGGCCACGCCCTGCCGCATCCCCCACAACCACAGGGCGTCCACATGCTCCTGCGACCGGATCGGCGGGTTCATCTGGGCGTAGCTGCCCAGCCTTTCATAGGCCTCCGGCCCGACCAGGGTCAGGTGCTGGGGCGTGATCTCGACGGTGGCGACATCCTTGTGGAAGCGCAGGAACTCCATCTCGTCCCGGGTCGTGACGTGCAGCACATGGATGCGCGCGCCCGTCTCCTTGGCCAGACCGACCAGACGGCGGGTCGAGCGGATGGCGCTTTCGGCGTCGCGCACCTCCGGGTGGCTGGTCCAGTCGCCGGTGCGGGCCAGACCCCGCCGCTCGACCAGACGGTATTCGTCCTCTGAGTGGAAGGTGGCGCGGCGGCGTACATTGGACAGAACCTTCCTCACCCCCTCGTCGTCGGCGATCAGCAGGTCGCCGGTCGAGGCGCCCATGAAGACCTTGACCCCGCAACAGCCGGGCAACCGCTCCAGATCGCCCAGATAGTCCGCGTTCTCGTGCGTGCCGCCGATGTAGAAGGCGTGGTCCGTCCACATCCGGTCCTTCGCCCGCGCCAGCTTGTCGGCCATTGTGTCGGGATCGGTGGTGTTGGGATTGGTGTTCGGCATTTCGAACACGGCGACGACGCCGCCCAGGGCCGCGGCGCGGCTGCCCGTCTCCAGATCCTCTTTCCATTCCAGCCCCGGCTCGCGGAAATGGACCTGGGTGTCGATGACGCCGGGCAGGACGGTCAGGCCCGTCGCGTCGAAGGTTTCACCCGCCGAGGCCTGAGACAGGTCGCCGATGAAGGCGATCTTGCCGTCGATCACGCCCACGTCGGCCATGCCGCGCCCCGCATGATTGGCCACCTCGCCGCCACGGACGATCAGGTCATAGGTCTGGGTCATCACAAGGGCTCCAGGCACATATCGCTTGTCACCTGGGGACTGTCCCAGGATCGCACCCTCCGCATGGCCACGGACGGCAGGCTGCTTCTACATTTGCGGTGTTGCGGGTGAAAGACGTTCTATGGCGTTCGCGGCGATCTGGTGCTCAAAGCTTGACCGCTGTGCGACCATCATGACTATTGGTCGTTGTGTCTTGGGGGACGTCGAGATGAAGAAGACGATACTGCTGGCGACCCTGCTCGCCCTGACGGGCTGCGCGACGCGACCGCCGTTCGCGCATACGCTTCTGGGGGCCACGGGCGATCAAATCCTGGCCGACACCACCGCCTGTCAGGAACTCTCCAGGACCGGGACCTATGTTCCGCCGGGATCGACCACGCCCAACCCGGCGCTGAGTTCGCCGGCCGCCGCCGCCTTCGGCGCCGGATTCGCCGAAGGCTTGGCCAAGGGACAGGCCCAACGCGCCGCCTATGAGCGATGCATGGCCGATCGGGGCTATCTTCAGACGACGATGACGCCGGAAGAGATCACAGCCTATCGCGCCCTGAAGACCGTTGACGAGCGCAAGGCCTGGATGGCGAGCTTCTCTGCGACCGACCATGGCGACCGATCCGTGCGTCTGGCCGATCCCGCGCCGTGCAAGCCCAGCGCGCTGGTCGCCTGTCCGTCGGCGAACTGACCGCTCAACCCCGCGCCGCCAACACCTTCATCGCCGTTTTCAGCACCCGTTCCCACGGCAGGTCCATCATGTGCTGGATGGCCTGGTTCAGGCGCGGGTCCAGGGTCTTGAACTCCTGATAGGTGCGCGGTCCGCGCACGACATGGCCCTTCCACGGGCCGCGCGTCGTCTCGTCCGAGGGGCCGAAGACGGCGATGGTCGGGACGCCCGCCGCCACCGCTAAATGCGTCCAGATCGAATCCGCCCCGATGTAGAGCGCCGCCTGAGAGATCGCCGCCGCCGTCTGCAGCCGCGTCAGCCTGCCCTGAAGCTCGATCACCCGCGCGCGCGGCACGGCGTAGCGGATGGTGTGGGCCGCCTCGCGATCCACCTCCTCGCCCACGATCATCAGACGCCCGCCCGCCAGAGGCCCGTCGTCGGCCAGCAGCTTGGTCGCCACCTTGGCGTAGCGTTCGGCGGGCCAGCGCTTGCCCATCCATTCCACGCCCGGCCCGACCGCCAGGATCGGCCCGTCGCCGCCCGAGGCGGGAAACAGCGCCCTCATCTCGCCCAGGGTCTGGTCGGAGAAGTACAGGCGCGGGGCCGGCGTCTCATCCGGCTCCAGCTTCAGCACGGCGGCGGCGGCCTCTACCGCGTGCAGGCCGTCCGGTGTCTTGCCGCGCACCGCCCGCCGTTCGCGCCTCAGCTTGCCCGACAGGTCCGAGCCGCGCATGTCCACGACCAGGCTCCATTTGGTCCCGCGCACCTGGTTCCACAGGGCGATCCATTCGAAATGGCCCTCGCGCTCCAGCACGATGGTCCTGGCCAGGCGCGGCGTGTCGGCGAACAGGGGGGCCGAGGCCGCCGATCCGACGATGGTGAAGGTCGCCTGCGGCAGGCTGTCGACCAGATGCGCCAGCACGCCGGACGACAGGATCGCGTCTTCCGCGTCCGCCTCGGCGATGTACAGGATGGGAAACCGCCCGTTCATGACGTCAGGAATACAGGGATTCTATCGCAGGTTCAGCGCCAAACGACTGTTTCCACAGGCGGACGTCCTGCGTTACAGCGACGCGCATGAGCCAGCCGCCCTCCACACCCGATCCCGCCGCCGTCGCCGCCCTCGAACGCTTCAAGGCCCAGCGCGTCACGGCCATCTATCGGCTGGACCTGATCGCCAAGGGGGCTGTGATCTCCTACGAGGACGGCACGCCGGTCGATATGGCGTCCGAAAAGGCGCGGCTGGAACAGATGGTCGCCGACATGGACCGCCGCATCGCCCAGCTGGAGCGCGCGCAGAAGACTGACGCCGAGAGGTGAGCCTGCCCCTCCTCCCCGGCCGGACCTGCGGCGGCTGCGTCGAATGCTGCCGGGTCATTCCGCTGGCCCTGCCGGAGCTGGCCAAGCCGACCGGCGAACTGTGCGCCTATTGCGTCGACGGCGCGGGCTGTTCGGTGCACGAGGTCCGTCCGAACACCTGCCGCGTCTGGTTCTGCCTGTGGCGGGTGATCGAGCTGGACGAGGCGTGGCGGCCGGATCGCAGCGGGGTCATCGTGCGCCCCGACGGGATCGAGGACGGGATCATCACCCTGTATGTCTTGCGTCGCTCGGACTTCCTGGCCTCGACCGACATGTTCGTCACCGTCGCCGGCTGGATCGCCGAGGGGATCGAGGTCGCCCTGTCCGTCCCCGGCCCGGTCGGAACCTATCCGGCCCGCGCCGTGGTCACCGACTGGCTGCGCCCGGCGGTCGAGGACGGCGACCCGCAGGATTTCGTGACCCGCGTGATCCGCTCGCTGGACAGGCTGGCCGAACACGACTTCCAGCCCGACGGCGTCACAGCGCGTTACGCGGTGGTTTGAGAAACGCTCTCAACACCCTATCTAGCCGCCATGCCCATCGCCCGCCTTTCCAGCCGCGCCCTGATCTCGATCACCGGCGATGACGCCAGACCCTTCCTGCACAATCTGCTGACCCAGGACGTGGAGACGCTGGCCGACGGCGAGCTCCGCTTCGGCGCCCTCCTGTCCCCGCCCGGACGCCTGCTGTTCGACCTGTTCATCCTGGGCCAGGGGAGCGGCGTGCTGCTGGACGTCGCCGCCGACCGCCGCGAGGCCCTGATCCAGCGGCTGTCGATGTATAAATTGCGCGCCAGGGTCGAGGTCGCCGCCGACGACCGGCCCGTCTTCGCCGCCTGGCCCGATGCGCCGCCCGGCTTCATCCCCGACCCGCGCACGCCCCTGATGGGCGGCCGCCTTTATGGCGAGGCGACGCCGGACGCGGTTCAGGCCGACTATGACGCCCATCGCCTGTCCGTCGGCCTGCCCGATGCCACCGCCGACGCGCCGCAGGACAAGACCTATCCGATCGAGGCGGACTTCGACCTGTTGAACGGCATCGACTTCCACAAGGGCTGTTTCGTCGGCCAGGAGACGACCTCGCGCATGAAACGCCGGGGCGCGATCAAGAACCGGATGCTGCCGCTGGATTTCGACGGCCCGGCCCCCGCCTTCGGCGCCGAGGTGCTGAAGGGCGAACTGCGCGCGGGCGAGGTGCTGTCGGGCCAGGACGGTTCGGTCATGGCCCTGCTGCGGGTCGACCGGCTCGATGGGGACCTGACGGTGGACGGACGCCCCGTGCGCTTGCGCAGACCCGCCTGGATGGGCGAGGACGTTCTCCCCTCCTCCGACGCATGAGACCCGCCCCATGAAGCTCGCCGATCAGATCGTCCTCGTCACCGGCGGCGCGCGCGGCGTCGGCGCCGCCAGCGTCTGCGCCTTCGCCCGCGAAGGCGCCCGCGTCGTCATCAACTGGAGGAACAGCGGCGAGGCGGCGAACGCCCTGGCCGCCGAGATCGGCCAGCGCGCCCTCGCCTTTCAGGCCGACGTGACCGACCGCGCCGCCGTGGACGCCATGGTCGCGGCCGCTCAGGCCCATTTCGGCGCGCCCGTCACCACCGTCGTCAACAACGCCCTGGACTACAGTTTCAACGGCGACGCCCGGTCCCAGATGACCGCCATCGGCTGGGACGAGATGGACCGCCAGTTCTCGACCGTCGTGCGCGGCGCCCTGAACCTGATCCAGGCGACGGCGCCCGGCATGGCCGCCGCCCGGTTCGGGCGCGTGGTCAACATCGGCACCAATCTGTTCCAGAATCCGGTCGTGCCCTATCACGACTACACCGCCGCCAAGGCCGCCCTGCTGTCGCTGACCCGCACCGCCGCCGGCGACCTGGGCCCCGACGGGATCACCGTCAACATGGTCTCGGGCGGCCTGCTTCGCACCACCGACGCCAGCGCCGCCACGCCCGAGGCCGTGTTCGACCTGATCGCCGGCATGACGCCGTTGCGCTCGGTCACGACGCCGGAGGAATTCGCCGACGCCGTCCTGTTCTTCGCCTCGCCGTGGAGCCGCGCCGTGACAGGTCAGAACCTGGTGGTCGACGGCGGACTGGTTCGGGACTGAATGACGACCGTCTCCTCCCCACGTGTGGGGAGGTGGCGCGGCGCCTCTTCGCGCCGTGACGGAGGGGCTCTTTACCGCATCACCAGCGCCTGTGGGCTTCAAGAGCGCCTCCACCGCCTAGCCTGTCCTCGGGCTCGCCTTTGGCGAGACCCGGGGGCGGTCCCCCTCCCCATTTCATCCATCCTACTCGCCCGCGACATTCACCGGGATTTCAGCACCTTAACGACCGCCAGCGTCAATCAACCCGCCACACCTCCCAGCGCGCCTATAATGCGGGTTTCACTGCGGAGACCCCATAAACCCCAGCCCGAATTGCACTTTCTTGCACTTTGCACTGTTTTCGCAGGTGCAGTGCAATTTCGCCCCGCCCCCGATTTCAGACAATTCAGACGATTCAGACGGTGTTTTTCGCCGCGACATCTCAAACCCGTCCTTCCCCCGACCGGAACATACGGGCAACCTAGACCCATGATCGATTCACACGCCGAAGGCCGCTGCGGCTGGTGCGGGACCACCGACCCGCTCTACATCGCCTATCACGACGCCGAATGGGGCGTGCCGGAACGCGATTCGCGCGCCCTGTGGGAGAAGCTGATCCTGGACGGGTTTCAGGCCGGTCTGGCCTGGATCACCATTCTGAGGAAACGCGAGGGCATCCGCGACGCCTTCGACAATTTCGATCCCGAGATCGTCGCCCGCTATGGCGAGGATGACATCCAGCGTCTGCTGAACGATCCCCGCATCATCCGCTCGCGCGCCAAGATCAACGCCGCCATCCGGGGCGCCCAGATCTGGCTTGAGATGCGCGACAACGGAGAGGATTTCTCGGCCTGGCTGTGGTCCTTCGTCGGCGGCGAACCGATCCAGACCGACTGGGCCGATTACCGCGACGCCCCGGTCAAGACCGCACAGTCCGAGGCCATGGCCAAGGCATTAAAGAAGCGCGGCTTCAACTTCTGCGGCCCGGTGATCGTCTATGCCTTCATGCAGGCCGTCGGCATGATCAACGACCACCAGAACACCTGCTTCCGCCATGGCGAGGTTCGTGCGATGGCGGGCCATGGCTAAAGCTCCCGCAAATCCGAAAGCCTTCCCGACCCTGGCGCTGGAAACCGTGTTGATCCAGCGCGTCAACGGTCCTGTCTGCGGCGTGGACGAGGCGGGGCGCGGGCCGTGGGCGGGGCCGGTGTCGGCGGGGGCTGTGATCCTGAACCCGGACGACCTGCCGCCCGGCATCGACGATTCCAAGGCTTTGACCGAAAAACGCCGCGCCCTGCTGGAGCCCGAGATCAAGGCCCGCGCCATCGCCTGGGGCGTCGGCTTCGCCTCGGTGGAGGAGATCGAGGAGCTGAACATCCTGCACGCCACCGGCCTGGCCATGTGCCGCGCCATCGAGGCGCTGCAGGTGACGCCCGTCGCGGCCCTGGTCGACGGCAATTATCGGTTCAAGCTGCCGTGCGAGATCCAGACGGTGGTCGGTGGCGACGGCCTGTCCCTGTCCATCGCGGCGGCCTCCATCCTGGCCAAGACGGCGCGGGACCGGCTGATGATCGAACTGGACGCCCAATATCCCGGATACGGCTTCGCCAGCCACAAGGGCTACAACGCCCCCATCCATCAGAACGCCTTGAAGACGCTGGGCCCCTGTCCCGCCCATCGGCGCAGCTGGTCGCCGATCCGTGCTCTGCTGCTGGAGGCCTGAAGCCGCCTCAGATATGCATGAGCCCGCCCAGCAGCGCGCCGATCAGGGCGGCGACGGCGGCCCCCGCCACCATCATCATCCAGCGCGGCGGCGGCGACAGTTCAGGCTCCAGGTCCAGGTGTTCCACAGGGGTCGGGGCCTCGGCCGGGCGGCTATAGCGGGCGGCGTTGTGGGTGAAGGTCGGGCGGTTGTCGATCGGCGGCGCGGGCCAGCCCCAGTCCGCCGCCGCGACGCGCGCAGCATCCGCCGTCGGCGCCCACGAGCGCGCCTCGGCCGGTACGCTCCGGTCGCCTGCGCGGCTCCGGTCGGCGTCGGTCTTGATGCGAACGGTGTCGGCGCGGGGTTCCATGCTTCCCCAACGGAAGACCGCGATTCGCGTTCCCGCCCGGCCGAGGTTGTTTTGATTGGGATTATGCGGCGACCGGCAGGGCCACGGGCCGATCCGTGACCACGAACAGCTGCTCCACATTCCTCAGCCGCCCCACCTGGCCGACCTTCTCGCCCTTGGGATTATGGATGCCGATGCGCGCCCCGACATAGCGGGGATGGGCGACCTCGATCACCTGCACATGGCCGCGCGCCGACAGCATCTCGACCAGTTCGTCCCGACTCAGATAGCCTTCGTCGTTGAAGCTGACGATCAGGTTGGGCGCCCTGACCCGCTCGATCACCGACCGCAGGGCCGGGCCGATGCCGGGACGGCTGTTGAAGGGGCTCTTGCGGGTCTTCACGTCCACCCGCTTGTTGGCCACCCCATAGGTCTCGGGCCGGTCCCACAGGACCAGGCTCTCCCAGCAGTGGTAGTTGGCCAGATAGGAATGCTGGTTGTAGGGCGGGTCCAGATAGACCAGGTCCGCCTCGATCTGATCGGCGATCTCGACGGCGTCGCCCTGGGTCGCCCGGCAGGGTCCGCCCGCCGCCGCCGGCGCCAGATCCGGCGTCCTCAACTCCAGCGGCTTCAGCGCGCGCGGCGCCCACTGTTTCATATAGGCCATCTGCACCCCGGCGGTGGAGTCGACCCGATCCGCCGCCTCCATCAGGCTGACCAGGGCGATGGCCTTCAGCTCGGGCTCCAGCCCCATCGCCTCGATCCGGTCGCGCACCGCGTCGATGCGCGCGCCATTGTCGGGGTGGAAGTAGCGGGCGTCGCGGCAGAAGGCCTGGGTGAACCAGCCCGCCTGGGGCGCAACGGTCCTCAGTTCCGCCAGCACCGCCTCGGCCCGGTCGATCCACCGCTCCCGGTCCGCTTGGACATAGGTGGTCGCCAGGGCGTGGGCATAGGCGTTGACGTCGTTCGACCAGACCTGGAACCCCTGTTTCTTCAGCGCATGACCGACCCGCGCGGTGCCCGAGAACAGGTCGCAGACCCGCCCGCCGTGGGGCAGGACGCCGATGATCGCCCCCGTCACATGACCCAGCAGGGCGCGCTTGGAGCCGATGTATTTGATCATGCCGCGGTCCGAGTCATCGTCGCACCATAGCGGCTTTGCTGCAGCGCGACAGATCGCACGCAGCCGAATGGCGATCCGCGCATTGTTAAGCTGGGCCGGACGTGTCGCTCCGGTCGTCGAAAACAGCAGACCTACCGGGAATATCATTATGGCGATGACCGTCGCGGACCTTCTGGCCAAGACCTTGGCCTCGGCCGGGGTGAAACGCATCTGGGGCGTCACGGGCGACAGCCTGAACGGCCTGAACGACAGCCTGCGCCGCTTCGAACAGATCGAGTGGATGCACGTCCGCCACGAGGAGACCGCCGCCTTCGCCGCCGGGGCCGAGGCGGCCGTGACCGGCGAGCTGGCCGTCTGCGCCGGCAGCTGCGGGCCGGGCAACCTGCATCTGATCAACGGCCTGTTCGACTGTCACCGCAACCGGGTTCCGGTCCTGGCCATCGCCGCCCATATTCCGTCGTCAGAGATCGGTCTGGGCTATTTCCAGGAGACCCATCCGCAGGAGCTGTTCCGCGAATGCAGCGACTTCTGCGAGCTGGTGTCCAGTCCGGCCCAGATTCCCGGCGTCCTGGCCCGCGCCCTGAACACGGCGGTCGGCAAGGGCGGCGTGGCGGTGATCGTCCTGCCCGGCGATGTGGCCCTGGCCCGCGCGCCGGACGGCGCCTCGCCCGAATGGTCCGCCCCTGCCCGCCCCCGCATCGCCCCCGCCGTCGCCGATGTGGCGCGCGCCGCCCAGCTGCTGAACGGGGCCGAAAAGGTGGCCATCCTGGCGGGCAGCGGCTGCGCCGGCGCCCACGACCAGGTTCTGGCCCTGGCCGAGGCGCTCCAGGCCCCCGTCGTCCACGCCCTGCGCGGCAAGGAGCATGTCGAGTGGGACAATCCCTATGACGTGGGCATGACCGGTCTGATCGGCTTTTCGTCGGGCTACCACGCC